>MPMJ01000008.1 GCA_002238425.1 SAR202 cluster bacterium bin16
CCGATCGAATACGGAGACGGCGACCTGGTGCGCAAGGTGATGGCAGAAGGGTGGGTGAGCTTCAAGGGCTACGCGTTCAAGGTGGGCCGGGCGCTCCGGGGGTATCCGGTAGCGCTCCGGCCAACAGAAGACGACGGCATATGGGGTGTCTGGTTCATGACACACCCCATCGCCGACGTGGATCTGCGCGGCCCTGAACCGCAGGTCACAAGGTGCCCGGATGTGTAAAGTATGTCTCCGAACACCCGTAAACCATGTCTCCGGTCTATACACGCAGGAGACCGGTGGGATGCGCATCCGTGCGGATAGACGGCGAGTCCGGCGGCGTGCCTGGCTCGGCGCTCACGCGGCGGATGCGCTCCTCCACCACGCGAGACCTGCGGGATGAACCTGCCGCCATCAAGGCTGCGGCTGAGGCGCTTCAGGCCATCTTTCTCCTTGACAGTCCTCATACGCCGTTCGTAGCCTGCTATCCGCGTCAGGCGAGCGATAAAATGAGCGTAGTGCGGACCTTGGTCGAATGAGCAACGAACCCCGTCAGGTGGATGTCCGGCCCACCAAGTTACGCCTGACGTTCAGGTGGACAGTCCAGACGCTGGCCCTCTTCGCCGTGTGGCTGGCGTTCTCCGGTCATACGGAGATTGAGTTCCTCTTCATGGGCGCGGTTGCCGCAGTGGCAGGGACTGCGCTCACGCACTGGCTGTTCGCGGGCGACCAGGAAGCGCGCTTCAGGCATAAGCCATACCCGCCTTCGTGGTTCATCCCTGCAACATTCCGCGCCATCCTCTACGCGCCGTGGTTGCTCTGGGAGATAGCGCTCTCCAATATCCACGTGGCCTATCTCGTACTGCATCCCCGGCTGCCGGTGGAACCGAGCCTCGTGGAATTCGAGACGTCTCTACAGTCGGAAACTGCGCAGGTGCTGCTTGCGCAGTCCATCACTCTCACGCCCGGCACGGTCACCGTAGACGTTTCGAACGGGATGTTCATGGTGCACTGCCTCTCTGCCAAGAGCAGGCAGGGCATGGAGGACGGAAGCATCCAGCGCAAGGTGGCGGGGATATTCGCCGAAGAAGCGCCTGACAGTGTGCAACTCACGGACGTGGTCGCTGTCGAGCAGGTGCTGCCGTGAGCTTGCCCCACATTGCAGTGCTGACCATCGCGGTGTAATACAACGCAGGACTGTTCAACCGGCCCCTCCTGGGCCGAACTCCTTTCGACCGCCTGTTGGCCGCCAGCGCGATCGGCACGAATGCCGTGGTCCTGCTCGTGCTGATCGGGTTCGTGTTCGGGCGGCCTGACTCGTTCGTCGACCTCGCGCTGAGCTACGCCCTGCTGAACTTCATAGCGACGGTTGCCGTTGGCAAGTACCTGGAAACGCGCCAGCACCAGTTGTGGTCGCTGATGCAAGGGTTGGAGGAGAAGGAGGAAGACGCATGAACATCGCGGGCGACGTGTTGATAGTCCTCGGGCTCGCATTCATGGTCATCACCGCCCTGGGGCTGGTGCGCTTGCCGGACTTCTTTTCCCGGGTGCATGCCGTTTCGAAGTCGGAGACGCTTGGTATCGCCCTTCTGCTCCTGGGCCTCATCCTGCATGAGGGCGCCACGCTGCTGAGCTTGAAGTTCGCACTCATCCTGGTGTTCGTCGCGATAGCGAACCCCGTCGGCGCGCACCTGCTCACTCGCGCCGCGCTGCGCACGGGGGAGTTGCCCTGGCGGAAGGAGGAGCGCAGATGATCTGGTGGCTGGAACTGGCGCTGTTCGGCCTGCTCGTTGTGGCTGCGCTCGTTGCGCTTTCGGTGCGTGACATGATCGCGGCGGTGGCAACGCTGTCCGTGTACAGCTTTCTGGCCGCCGTGTTGCTCGCGCTCATGGGCGCCGTCGACGTTGCCCTCACCGAAGCCGCGCTGGGAGCGGGCGTGACCGGCGTCCTGCTGGTGGGTGCCATCAGTGTCGTGGACAGGAGAACACCGGATTGAAGCTACTTATGCTGGCATTCCTAGCGGGGCTGGTTGCCCTGCTCGTCTGGGCGTCGGCCGATCTGCCGGACCGCGCGGACCCCGACGCGCCTGCGAACCAGCATCTCTCTCCTGAACTGACCAGGATGACGGAGTCCGAGGTCGTGATCCCGAACCTCGTCTCCGCCATCCTGGCCGACTTCCGGAGTTACGACACGCTGGGAGAGACGTTCGTCATCTTCACCGCCGGCCTGGCCGTTCTGCTCGTGCTGCAGCGCAGCCGCCGGGTCCCTGAGGAGGATGGAGATGAATGACCGCTACGACAGCGTGATCCTCCATTTCATCGCGCGGGTGGTGATGGCCCCGCTCATCATCGTGTTTGGTCTCTATGTGCTGCTGCACGGCGAGCTCAGCCCCGGCGGCGGCTTCCAGGCCGGGGCTATCGTCGCAGCGGCACTGCTGCTGGTGCGTCTGGCGCTGGGCAACCGCCAGGCAGCGCTGCGTATACCGCAGGGACTCCTCATCTGGCTGGCGTGCATCGGCCTGGGCATCTACATGTTCGGGGGCATCCTGCCGCTCATCCTCGGCGCGAACTTCCTCGACTACGCCCCGATCCCGGTGGAGTGGTACAACCAGTTCGCGGGCGAGCACCGCACCCCCCGCGCGATGGGCATCCTCATCATCGAGGTTGGCGTGTTCCTCGGTGTGGTGGCCGTGCTGGTGCTCATCTACGACCTCATTGCGGGCAGCTCGCGCCAATGATCGACGAGGTCGCAGCACGCTTCCCGTACTGGGCGACCGCGGTACTCATCGTTGTTGGCCTGTACGGCATGATCGGCAAGCGCAGCCTCGTCAAGCAGGTTATCGGCCTGAGCATCTTCCAGTCGGCCATCATCCTGTTCTTCGTCAGCGGTTCCCTGCTGGAAGGGGCGACCCTCCCCATCCTCTACAGCGTGCACGGCGTAGCCGAACATGTGGACCCGGACGACTACGTGAACCCCTTGCCGCACGTGCTCATGCTCACCGCCATCGTCGTTGGGGTGGCGATCACCGGTGTCGCGCTCAGCTTCCTCGTCTCCATCTACCGCGAGTTCGGGACGCTCGACGAACGCGAGATGCTGGACGAGATGAGGAAATAGCCGTGGAGCAGCAACTCCCCGTATTCATCGTCGGCGCGCCCCTGCTGTTCTCAGTCATCGTTCCCATCCTTGGGCGAAAGTGGCGGCTGAGCGCGTTCGTCATTGCGGTAGGGACGGTGGCTGTCTCTGCCGTAGCGTCGGCGCTCTCGCTGGAGCGGGTCCTGCGTGATGGGACGTTCCGGTACTACCTCGGCGGATGGGAGCCGCCCGTGGGTATCGAGTGGGTCATAGATGAGGTGTCGGCGGTCGTCAGCCTCGTCGTCACGAGCGTGTCGCTGCTCGTCGTAATCTCGACCCGGCGTTGGGCCGAGCGGGAAGCGGGCGACCGTCCCGGCATCTTCTACGGTCTGGTGCTGCTGCTCCTGGCGGGGCTCACCGGCATCGTCATCACGGGCGACCTGTTCAACCTCTTCGTATTCCTGGAGATAGCGTCACTCGCCGCCTACGGACTTGTTTTCATCGGCGGGCGCAGGGCGATGCTTGCAGGCTTCCGCTATCTCATCATCGGCTCCATCGGCGGCGCGTTCTATCTGCTGGGCGTCGGTTTCATCTACTTCGCGACCGGCACGCTGAACATGATCGAGGCGCGCCAGTTGCTGGAAGAGGCGGAGAGCGTGAGGGCGGTGCAGGTGGGCGCCGTGTTCATCTTCACCGGACTCGGTTTGAAGATGGCACTCGTTCCGATGCACCTCTGGCTCCCGGACGCCTACGAGCATGCGCCCTCCTCCGTGAACTCGCTCATCGCGCCGGTGATGACCAAGGTCGCCGCCTACGCGATGCTCCGCATGTTCCTGAGCGTGTTCCCTGCGGGATACCTCTCCGGCACCGTCCCCATAGCCGACGCCTTGCTCATACTCGGCCTGGTCGGCATCGTGTTCGGCTCCGTCGCGGCAGCAGGGCAGACGGACATCCGCCGGATGCTGGCGTACAGCAGCATCAGCCAGTTGGCCTTCATCGCCGTCGGCATCGGGCTGGGCACGCCGCTGGCGTTGGCCGCGGCGTTGCTGCACGTCGTGAACCACGCCGCAATGAAGGCAACCCTGTTCCTGGCGACGGCATCCGTGCGTTTCCGTGTCGGGCTGCAGCGCACGCACAACCTTGCGGGGCTGGGCCCCCGCATGCCGCTGACGATGGGTGCATTCGCCGTTGGCTCGGTGGCGATGGTCGGCATCCCGCCCACGGCGGGTTTCTTCAGCAAGTGGTACATGGTGCAGGCGGGCGTCGCTGAGGGCCAGTGGGTCGTCGTGGCGGTCGTGCTGCTCAGCAGCCTGCTCACCGCCGTCTATCTGTTCAAGGTGCTGGAGCAGGTCTACCTGCGGCCTGCAAAACCGGAGCCGTCCGCGCACCACAACGATGAGCACGACTCGCCTGCGGACAGTGCCGTGCAGCCGGCCGAGCAAGAGGCGATGCGGCCCGTGGTGGAGCGGGCACGCGAGGCTCCTCTTGACGTCTGGCTCCCGATCGTCTTACTTGGTGCTGCAACCGTCGTGCTCGGCGTGCTCAACGTCGTCATCATGGAACACGTCCTGCTGCCGGGGGTGGAGGTGTCGTGAACGAGACCACCGCATCCGCCCTGCCGCTCGCTGCCGTCCTCGTTCCGGTGGGTGCCGCCTTGCTCGCGTCGCTCACGACGGGACGCTGGCCGAACCTGCGCGACGCATGGGCGACGCTCGCGGGTATCGCGATGGTGGTCATTGCCGTGCTGATGCTTACGGACACGCTGGACGGCCGTATCCACCGGACGGTGCTCCTGGAGCTTTCGCCCGGTATCGACGTCGCCCTGCGCGCCGACCCTGCGGGCATGATCTTCGGCCTGCTCGTCTCCGTGCTCTGGGTGCTCGCGGGTGTCTACGCCGTTGGATATATGCGCGGCGAACACGAGCAGAAGCAGACCCGCTTCTTTGCCGCGTTCGCGCTGAGCATCGCTGCCGCCGCGGGTGTGGCGCTTGCAGAGAACCTTCTCACGTTCGTCCTCTTCTACGAACTGCTTTCGCTCTTCACGTATCCGCTGGTGACGCACCGCGAGACGGAGACGGCGCTGGTCGCCGGGCGCAAGTACCTGGCGTACACCCTCTCCGGCGGCCTGATGCTCATCGGTGCGACGGCATGGCTGCACGTGCTGGGTGTCGACGCTACATTCACCGCAGGTGGGTTCCTCGGCGGAGTGGAGTTGGACAGCGCGACGCAGTGGGGGCTGTTCGTACTGCTCGCCGGAGGCGTGGGCGTGAAGGCCGGCGTGATGCCGTTGCACAGCTGGCTGCCGAGCGCGATGGTCGCGCCGACGCCGGTCTCCGCGTTGCTGCACGCCGTCGCCGTCGTCAAGGCGGGCGTGTTCGGGATGGTGCGGGTAGGGGTGTTCGTGTTCGGCGCGGCGTTGCTAGACGACATGGGCGCCTGGCTGGTGCTCGCCGTCATGTCCGCCGGAACGCTCCTCATCGCCTCTATACTCGCGTTGCGGCACGACAACCTGAAACGCAGGCTCGCCTACTCCACAATCAGCCACCTCTCCTACATCGTGCTTGGCGTGGCGCTCATCGGCCCGCTCGCGCTCACCGGTGCTCTGCTCCACATCGTGGGGCACGGGGTCACCAAGATCACCCTCTTCTTCGTGGCGGGCGCTATACACGTGCGCACGCACAAGGAGAACGTGAGCGAGCTGGACGGCATCGGGCGCCAGATGCCTATCACGATGGGCTCCTTCGCCCTAGCCTCGCTCAGCATGGTCGGCATCCCGCCGTTCATCCTCTTCACGAGCAAACTGTACCTCGGGTGGGGCGCGGTGGAGGTCGGCCAGCAGGCGTTCCTCATGGTCTACCTCGTCAGTGGACTGATCGCGTCGGGCTATCTCTTCCCCATCGTCATCCGGGCCTTCCTGCGCTCGTCGCCTGACCACACGCGGTACGGCGAGGCCGACGTTCGTATGGTCGCTCCCATCGCCGTGACGGCTGTGCTCGCGCTCGTCTGGGGCATCGCGCCGGACCTGCCGCTTGGCTTCTTCGAACTCGCGTCGACCGTCGCTGATGCCGCCTTCCCGCAGTCAGTTGCGCTCGCCGGAGGGACGTCATGATCATCGACCGCCCCATCGTGATCGCGATCGTGGTTGGCGTTGTGCTCTCGGCTGTGCTCGAAGTGTTCCTCGTCGACCATCGCGAGTTCCTCTTCGCAGGCAGCGACGTACTGCTGTTCTGGGTAGGTTTTGGCCTCGCCGGCTGCATCGGCATCGTTGTCATCTCGAAATGGGTCGGCCATACCTTCCTGATGAAGCACGACGACCCGTACACCGGCGAGCACGTCGAGGCGGAACCCGGGGAGCACGGCGATGTTTAGCTTCCCCCCCGTTGCCATCATGGTCGTCGCGGCGGTCCTCGTCGCGCTGATCCCTGTGAGCATCGTCCGCAAGGCAATCGCGGTCGGCGCACCGCTGCTCGTCCTCGCCCAGTTGATATGGGGACTCGATGCGGGCGACTCGTGGACGTTCACCTGGTTGTTCCTCGAACTCGAGCCGCTGCGCGCCGACGCTTTGAGCCTCGTGTTCGGGTACGTGTTCGCGATCGCCGCAGCGCTGGGCGGCATCTACGCCTGGCATCTCAACGACCGCTACCAGCAGGCGGCGGCTCTCGGCTACGCCGGCACGTCCATAGGGGTCGTGTTCGCGGGCGATCTACTGACGCTGGTGCTTTTCTGGGAGTTGATGGCGCTCACGTCCGCCTACCTGATCTGGGCAGGAGGCTACCCCGGCTCCCGCAGCGCGGGTACGCGCTACCTGTTCGTGCACATGGTTGGCGGCAGCACGCTGCTGGCGGGCATCCTATGGCACCTCGGCACCGGCGGCTCGCTCGACTTCACACTCTTCGAGGGCACGGTCGCCGGATGGCTCGTTCTCGGGGGCTTCGCCATCAACGCCGCGATCGTTCCGCTGCACGCCTGGCTCACGGATGCCTACCCGGAGGCTGGCGTCACTGGCAGCGTGTTCCTGAGCGCCTTCACCACCAAGACGGCGGTCTATGTCCTGGCGCGGGGCTTCCCCGGCTGGGAGATCCTCATCTTCCTCGGCGTGATCATGGCCCTTTACGGCGTCGTCTTCGCTGTGCTGGAGAACGACATCCGCCGCCTGCTTGCCTACCACATCATCAGCCAGGTGGGGTACATGGTGGCTGCCGTGGGCATCGGTACCGAGATCGCTATCAACGGGGCGGTCTCACACGCGTTCGCCCACGTCATCTACAAGGGACTGCTGTTCATGGGCGCGGGCGCCGCGGTCTATGCCACCGGCCGCCGCACGCTCACGGCACTCGGCGGCATATCCGACCGCATGCGGCTGGTGGTCGTGCTCTACATGGTCGGTGCCTTCGCCATCTCGGCGTTCCCGCTGTTCAGCGGCTTCGTGTCCAAGTCGCTGGTCATCTATGCCGCGGAGAAAGAGCATATCTACTGGGCGGTTGCCCTCCTCTACCTCGCATCGGTGGGAACATTCCTGCACACCGGCCTCAAGCTCCCGTACTTCACCTGGTTCGGGCCGAGGCGGGAAGACATCCACGTCGGGCCGGTGCCCCGCGGGATGATCGTGGCGATGGTATTCGCTGCAGCCCTATGCATCGGCATCGGCGTCTACCCCACCGCTCTGTACGACCAGCTGCCCTTCGCGAACACCTACGAGCCGTACTACAGCGACCATGTGGTGCGAACGCTCCAGATGCTCGGCTTCACGGCGGTCGGATTCTGGTTGCTGCGGCGCAAGCTTGGGGGCGAGGCGACGATCACCATAGACACCGACTGGATCTACCGGAAGGCAGGGCCGGTCGCCCGCGTTCTGATACAGACGCCACTGGAAGCCGTGTTCACGTTCTTCGAACGCCTTGTTGGAGTGCTTGCCCGGCGCGCCAGCGTCCTCGCAGTTGCCCCGGCGACAGGCTGGGCCCGCCTGTTGCTGCTGAGCGCCTACGCACGTGAGCGCGGGCCTGACGACGCGCTCGCGTTCCTCGGACGCCCGCCCGTCGGTATCGCTATCGCCGCCATCCTGTTGACGTTCGTTGTCGTGGTGCTCGCTGCGCAGGCGCTGAGCGGGTAGGGTGGGATAGAATCGGAGGCGTGGCCCCGCCGGTGCGGGGCGCTATCTTTCTCTCGCGAGGTCTGCCCCTTGGCCATCGGCATATTCGGCCTTCCGCTCTCCGGCAAGACCACTATCTTCAACGCCGTGACGCGCGGCCACGCCGAGACCGCGTCCTTCCGCAGCGGCGGGTCGCAACCCAACATCGGCGTCGCCAAGGTGCCCGACCCGCGCCTCAACGTGCTCGCTGAGATATCGAAACCGAAGCGCATCGTCCACGCCGAGGTCGAGTACATCGACATCCCTGCCGCGCCGGAGGGTTTCGGCAAAACGAAGGGCATCGGTGGCGAGTATCTCAACCTGCTCCAACGCTGCGATGCCCTCCTGCTCGTCGCGCGCGCCTTCAACGATCCCTCCGTGCCGCACGTGCAGGAGACGGTCGACCCCTACCGGGACACGGCCACCATGCAACTCGAACTCACCTTCTCCGACCTCGCTATCCTCGAACGCAGGCAGGAGCGCATCGCCTCGCAGCTGCGCTCGGCGCGACAGTCGGAACGCGATCTGCTCACTCGCGAGCAGCACATCCTCGGCCTCATCCGCGCCGGACTGGAGAACGAGGTCCCGGTTCGCGAACAGGAGCTGCCAGTCGAGGCGAGACCCTTCCTGGAGAACTTCCAGTTGCTCACCGCGAAACCGCTGATCGTCGTCTTCAACATCGGCGAGGATGACATAGACGATGCGGACGCGATGGAGGCGGAGATGCGCGAACGGCTCGCGCGGCCCGGCGTCGGAGCCGCGGCACTCTGCGGCAAGCTGGAGGCAGACCTCGCACAGATGGAACCGGAGGACGAAGCCGAGTTCCGCGAGTCGCTCGGTGCGGGCGAACCTGGCCTCGACCGCATGATCAACCTCTCCTATGACCTGCTCGGCCTCCTCTCGTTCCTGACGACCGGCGAGGACGAGACCCGCGCATGGACGATCACGAAAGGCATGAGCGCGGTGGAGGCGGCGGGCAAGATACACTCGGACATCCAGCGCGGCTTTATCCGCGCGGAGGTCGTTGCCTACGAGGACCTCGCACGTACGCGCAGCATCGCTGAGGCGCGCAAGCAGGCGCTCCTCCGCACCGAGGGCAAGACCTACGTGATGCGCGACGGCGACGTCGTCAACTTCCTGTTCAACGTCTAGCGGGAGGGCAGGATGACGAATGAGGCGGGCGCAGCGGGCCACACGCAACCGCCCCTGAGCGGCGGGATCGCGCTCTACGTCCACATCCCCTTCTGCGAGTCCAAGTGCCCCTACTGCGACTTCAACACCTACGCGGGCATCGAATCGCTCATGCCCCCCTACGTTGCCGCGCTCGCGCGGGAGATCGAGCAGTGGGGCGCGTGGCTCGGACGGCCAACGCTCGCGAGCGTCTTCTTCGGTGGCGGCACGCCGTCCTACATCCCAACCGCTGACCTCCAACGTCTGATGGACGCGATACGCGCATCGTTCGACCTGCCGGACAAGGCTGAAGCGACACTGGAGGCGAACCCCGGCGATTGCTCCTTCGAGCGTCTCGCCGCGATGCGCGATGCCGGGTTCAACCGCATATCCATCGGCGTGCAGTCGTTCGACGATGCGGAACTCGCGATGCTCGGACGCCGCCACGATGCTGCACGCGCCGCGCAGGCGGTGCGAGACGCTCGAAGGGCGGGCTTCGATAACGTGAGTATCGACCTCATGTTCGGCCTGCCCGAGCAACCCGTCGCCACTTGGGAGCGCTCCGTCGAGCAGGCGATCCAACTGGGCACGGACCACCTCTCCGCCTACGCTCTCACGCTCGAACCCGGCACACCGCTTGAAGCCGACGTGCGCCTCGGCAGGACGCCGGAGCCCGACCCTGATCTCGCCGCGGAGATGTACCTCCTTGCGCAGGCGATGCTCGCGGAATCTGGGATGCAGCAGTACGAGATATCCAACTGGGCGAAGCCGGGCAGGGAGAGCACGCATAACCTCGCCTACTGGCGCAGTCTGCCGTACCTGGGCGTCGGTCCGGGCGCGCACAGCTACCTCTACGGGATGGGTACGCTCGATGCATTTGGCGTGCGCTTCGCCAACGTCAACCCGCCGCGCGTCTACATCGAGCGCGTCGACGCCTGGGCTGCCGACGGGTCCCTCGACGCTGACGCCATAGCAACCGCCGCAGCCACCGGTTACTGCGAACCCGTGAGCCGTCGCGATGCTATGGCCGAAACGATGATGATGGGCCTGCGCCTGAACGACGGCGTTGCCGATGCCGGGTTCCGCGAGGGTTTCGGCGAGGGCATCGCAGACGCATTCCCCGCCGCGACTGCCGATTGCATCGACCTCGGCCTGCTGGAATGGGCCAACGGCGCGCTTCGCCTCACCGAAGACGGGCGCCTCCTCGGCAATGAAGCCTTCTCCCGCTTCGTAGGCGCCCCGGACGCACGCTGACGACGCCCACTCGACGGTTGAGCGCAAAAGGCGCACAATCCGGCTCACGTCAACAGGCACGATTCAAAGGGGAGGTCGTCGCTATGGTTACAACGGCAGAAGAGACCGCCAGCACTACCAAGCGCATCAATATCGGTGTCATCGGCATCGGCGTCGGAGGACTCGAGATCCTCAGGTCGGTGGTGCAGCAACCGGACATCGTCAACCTGGCAGCCGGGTGCGACGTGGTCCCTGTCACCCGGGAGCGCTTCAAGGAGCGGTTCCCCGACGTCAAGGTGTACGAGAGCGCGGAGGACATGTGCAAGGACCCCGACGTGGACGCCGTCTACATCGCCTCGCCGAACCGCTTCCACGCCGAACACACGATCACGGCGGCGCGCAACGGGAAGCATGTCATGGTCGAGAAGCCCATGGCCATCTCCCTGAAGGAGACGGAGCAGATGGTTGAGGAGTGCGACAAGGCCGGGGTGCACCTAGTCTGCGCTCACACCGCCAGCTTCGCGCTTCCCTACCGCACGATGCGGAAGGTTATCGAGTCGGGTGAGATTGGGGCTGTGCGGGCTATCCACCTCATCGCGTACACGGACTGGATGCTGCGGCCGCGGACGCCCGACGAACTCGACTTCAGCCAGGGCGGCGGCGTGCCGTACCGTCAGGGGCCGCACCAGATCGACACCGTCCGGCTGCTGGGCGGTGGCATGATCAAGCGGGTGTGGGGCAAGGTCGGCCAGTGGATGCCGGAGCGGCCCATGCCCGGCTACTACACCGCCCACTTCGAGTTCGAGGACGGAACAGTGGCCACGGCGACCCACAACGGCTACGGCTACTTCACGTTGAGCGAGGTCAACGGGCCGGCCTCTGGGCGCAGCTCCATCGAGAACCTCGTACGCATCCGCAAGGAGATGCAGACCGGCACACGCAACGAAGAGCAGGACAAACAGGACCTGCGCATCGGCGGCAAGATCGAGGCACAGCAGTTCGTTGACGCGCTCCGCTCCGACGGCGGCCGGGGCAACTTCGGGCGCCAGGTCTCCCGCGAACCGGGCGACCGCTCAGGGCTCAACGACACCGGAGACCCGGGCACGCTCTTCGTGACCTGCGAGCGCGGCGACATGCGCATCGGTTCGCAGGGCGTCCTCGTCTACGACGACAACGGTGTCCGCGAGGTCACAGGCGAGTCGAACATCCACAGCAGGGGAGAGGTGCACGAGCTCTACGACGCGGTCGTCAACGGGAAGCCCGTCTACCACTCGGGCCACTGGGGCATGGCAACGGCAGAGGCAATCTTCGCGATGGTCGAGTCCTCCCAGACGGGCAAGGTCGTCGAGCTCAGCCACCAGGTGCCCGTGCATCCTGAGTACGACGCAGACCTGAGGGTGGTGCCGATCTAGCGTTTCCGGGTAGGAGGTTTGCCGTGCCTTTGAACAACAGGGAGATGGACGAGATATTCAAGCTCGGGCCGGGCACGCCTTCGGGCGAGGTGTTCCGGAGGTACTGGCTGCCGGTGGAGACGTCGGCGAACCTCGACGGTGGCCGGGGGCCGGTACGCCCCAGCGCGAAGAACCCCGTGCGAGTCAAGGTGCTGGGCGAGAACCTCGTGCTCTTCCGGGACGCCACGGGCAAACCGGGGCTGTTGGAAGAGCACTGCTCCCACCGCGGGACGTCGCTCGTGTACGGGCGCGTTGAGGACGAGGGACTGCGTTGCCTCTACCACGGGTGGCTCTACGACCGAGACGGCAACTGCCTCGATATGCCCTGCGAGCCCCCAGGACGGCGCTTCCGCAACTCCGTGAAGCACCCGTCGTACCCGTGCGTGGAGGTCGGTGGGCTCATCTTCGCCTACATGGGCCCGCCTGAGTTGCAGCCTCCATTCCCCCGGTACCCGGCGCTGTTCCGTGAGGACGGGCTGCGCGTGGCGGGAAAGGGCAACCGCATCCAGAAGTCGAATGCACTCCTGCAGACGTTGGACAACGTGTTGGACGTCTGGCACCGGGAGGTTGCCCACGGATGGTTCAAGGGTGGCGAGCCGGTTCACGCTCTCCATCACGGCCACAACGGCGACCCTGCTACTCCCATCCGGTTCGAGACCACTCCCTGGGGCGCCTGCTACGTTACGCTCCAGAACACCAGGAACCCGGGCGTGTATGAGTATCACGAGACGCACGCAGTCTTTCCCTGCCAGCGCGCCCGTACCAACACCATCAACTGGGCAGTGCCGATGGACGATCACACGACGCGGTGGTTCGGCGTGAGTTTCGAGCCGTTCGGACCGGACGGCCAGGTATCGGAGGCCGCCCTCCGCAGGTTCCACGCCGACACTCCCGCCGACGCCGGAGGACCGTTCTACGAGGGCTGGTTCGAGGATGTTGGCTACTGGTGGAACACGGGCCACCCGCTGCGGCAGGGGCCAATCTGGGAAGACGAAGCGATCATGAGCACGCAGGGCAGGGAAGAGCGCGGCGGCTTTCCCGACTTCGAGAAGATGACGTTCGGCAGCTCCGACCGTGGCGTGCTCCTCATGCACAAGCTCTGGGACGAGCAGATAGCGCGCGTGCAGGACGGCATCGACCCGGTCGGCATCGTGCGCGGTCCAGAATCGGAACAGGTTATCCCCGTTCCGGGCCAGGTGGCCTTCGTGGACAGGGAAGAGGGCATGCGCCTCTTCAACACGCCGCTCGAAGAACGCATCGCGGCTCTGGCAGAGCAGGTGCGGTAACCGTTCCTGCGCGCCTCGCGAAGGTCACGCAGGCGGCTACCGCGTGTAGAGGCGGACGCAGTCTTCGAGGCCCGGCCAGGATGGCAGCGGCAGCAGTCGTTCCAGGGTCCAGTCGCGGCTGAGCATCTCGTGGAAGGCAGCGTCTCCGGTGAACCGGCTGTCTCCGATGGAGACGAACCGCGCGCCGCGGAACCTCCGCAGCGCCTCCGCTGCCAGCGGCTGGCCGTCGGGAGGCCAGCAGAGCAGCAATGCGTCGCATGTATCGTGCGCGGCGATGGCAGCCGGCGCGTCCTGCTGCTCGATGCGGACGTAAGGCGGGCCTTGCGCTTCGCCGGCGTCGGTCGCGAGCACGCTTGCGCCCTCGTCGCGGAGCAGCCTCGCCCACAGGCCCAGCCCCGCACAAACCTCGAGCACCGAGCACCCTTCGAGGAAGTCCGCCGTGGCGCGGACGGCCTCGTGTGTCGGAACGGCGTACCCGTACCAGGCGATGAACGTGCGTCTGCGGGCGTGCTCCTCGCGCAGGGCTTCGTCCGAGTCAGCGGACTCTGAGCCCGCGTGCGCCCATGGCCTCGGGCCCGCTGTCTCGATCGCGCTCCAGAGGGCGTCTGAGTTGATGTCAACGACCGGGGTCAAGGCACGCTGTCCAGACGCCGCTAGAGCCTCAGGGCGCGCGCCATGTTGCCACCGAGTATCTTGTCCTGGTCCTCGCTGGAGATGCCGCTCCCGCTGATGTCGGTGGTGGCGTTCGGGAGGCGCTGGAACTCGGGGTGGGGGAAGTCCGTGCCGATGACGAAGTTGTTGGCGCCGTAGGCTTCCACCAGCTGCTCCAGCGGTTCGATGCTCTCGACCGCGGTCAGGCAGTGCTGTTTGATGAGCTCGCTCGGGCGAGTGTTGGTTCGCGCGCAGGCGCGCTCGATGTAGAACGATCTGTCCGTCCCGTGCATCGCATAGGCCATCCACGAGGCTCCGGCCTCGAAGAAGAGGAAGCGCAGCTTCGGGAACCGGTCCAGCACGCCGCCGAGGGTCAGCGCCGCGCACGCGATGGTGTAGTCGAGACCGAACCCGACGTACGTTCCGATGTGCATGCGGTGGTAGCGTTCCGTGCCGACCATCGGGTACGAGGTGCGATGGTCGTAGAAGTTCCCACGGTGCCCCTGCGTGAAGTTGTGCACCATGCACGCGAGGTCGAGTTCGCTTACGGCCTCCCAGAACGGGTAGAGCTCGTAGGCGTCGAGGTTCCCCTCGAGGTAGCTTCCGCAGATGGTCACTGCGCGGAGCCCCATCGCCGCGGCGCGTTCGAGCTCCCGGACCGACTCGTCGATGTCGTCCCACGGCACCGTGATCTGGCAGATGAAGCGGTCCGGATAGCGGTTCTGCAGCTCAGCGGCAGCGTTGTTGTAGAGCCTCGCGAGGGCAGCGCGGAGCCACAGGGGGCTGTCGGGCGGCATCAGCAGGTTGGGCATGGCACGCTGGGTATTGAGCACCTGCATGTCGAAGCCCAGCCTGTCCATCTCGGAGAGCCGCGCCTCAGCGTCCCACGTCGGGTCGCCCACGTGCCCGTCCAGCGACGGTTCGACACCTGCGATCGCTGCCTTGACCACGTCCAGGTCGACGACCTGGAGCGCGTCGCGATACATCATCTCCTCGAGGAGAGCGCTGCCGGAGCGCGGAATCATGTCCCGCAGCTCCCTATGGTCGATGGTCAGGCTGAAATGCGTGTCGGCGTCGATCCGCTTGGTCATCACCTGTGTTGCCATTGGCTGCCTCCTCTGCGCGAACTCCTCTGCCGAACAGCCTCAATACTACTCCCCAAACGCCACCGCGTTCCCACCCGGCTGGGCTATGCGTTCAGGAGTCGGCGGTACTTCCCGTTCTGCAGGAAATGAATGTACTCGCGAAGTCCTGCCTCCATGTCGTACTCGGGGGCGAATCCGAAGTCCCGGTTGGCGGGAGAATCGGGGTCGACGGGCCCGCCGCGTACTTCCGGCTCAGGCGCCTCGATGGACGAGCCGGGTATGAGCCGCATGATGACCTGCGTGATCTCGTACATCGTCAGCTCTTCTTTCGACTGGAGCCGGTAGATGTTCGCGGGCAGGTCGTCTGCGAGCGTCGCCATCATCTCGCCGCGCCCTGCGTCGGAGGCGTACATCACCGGCACGGTGCGGATGGGCGGCGTGGGGTTGAGTTCGCGTGGAGTCGACACCGCAGCCGCGTCCCACCCGTCGAGCACCACAGGCTCGCCGCGCAGCGACTTCTCGACGATGGGCTTGAGCGCGCGGCCGAAGCCTCCCGCGAAGTCGTAGCCCGGGCCGAACAGCTGGCCCGGGTAGATGACGACGATGTCCATGTCGTACAAGCCCCGGTAGTCGTTGCAGAGCAGCTCCGTGGCGACCTTGTGGCTGGTGTACGGGTCCGGCATGAGCTTCACGTTGCCGGAGCCCGCCGCTTCGGCAAACTGGCGCGCGGTCGGGACGGTTTTGCCGGTGCTCACGTGCACGACGCGTTCCACCTTGAGCGCTCGCGCCGCCTCCAGCACGTTGAGCGTGCCGATGACCATCGTCTGCGCCGCCGCCAGCGGGCGGTCATACGCCGGGCCGGTCAGGAAGCTGGCCGTGTGCAGGATGCGGCGAACGCCGTTGTCCACCACCGCGCCGAAGACCTCGGACGCGTTGGAGATGTCGCCCTTCACGAACCGCACCCGGTCCTTCACGTCGTCGAGGAGCTCGGTCTTGATCGCGATGTCGAACGCGACCACGTCCTCACCCTGATCGAGCGCGTAGCGGACGGCGAATGACCCGCCGAGACCGCATCCCCCTGTAACCATCACTGTCATGGGCGCCTCCTTGGAACGCTCCGTCCTGTTCGGCAGACGCGATAAGGCTAGCGAGCCTGGAGACCAGCGGCGACGGGACGCCCGTAGAGAGCGCGTGCGTTCTCCGACAGTACGCCCGTTCGCTCCTCGCCGGTGATCTTCGAGTTCTCGTATATCTCACTGAGTTCGTGCTTGCAGATCTCCGCATTGACCTCGTGTGGGAAGTCGGACGAGAACACGAAGCACTTGCCGCTCGTCAGGCGCAGCGCCTCGGAGATGAGCGGCTCGGTGCCCTCGCACCCCACGAACAGCCGCCCGTCGTGGATGTGGCGCAGGATGTAGTCGCTGACGCGCTCACCGTCACGCAGTTGCAGCAGTTCGCCTCGCGGGTCGAGGTCGATGTGGGTCTCGTAGGAGCGGTCGAACCGCTCCATGCAGAGCATGAACCACGCGACGCCGCCCTCCAGGAAGCCCCAGCGGGCGTTGGGGTAGCGGTCCAGGATGCCGTTGAAGACGACGCCCGCGAAGGCGGCCATCAGCCCCACCGGGTGTCCCATGGCGTGAACGGGCGCGTAGACGTTGAGGTGGTCGAAGCCCATGCCGCTGTGCGAGCCGCCGTGGACGGCGAGGCAGCAGCCGAGCCGGTCGGCCTCTTCGTAGACGGGCCAGTACTCCTTGGCGCCGAGGTGGTTCGGGAGCCCGCGGGTGGGGAGCATCGCTCCGGCCATGCCGAGTTCCTCCACCGAACGGCGCAGCTCGATCGCTGCCTCCTCAGGCTCCTGCATTGGGATGAGGGCAAGCCCCACGAACCGGGGGCTGCTCTTCACGTACGTGTCGTACAGCCAGTCGTTGTATGCCCGGCACACCGCGATGGCCCAGTCCCTGTTGACGATGCGCCCGTAGGACAGCCCACCGGTGGGGAAGAGCGCCGCGCAGTCGATGCCGACCTCGTCCATGAACATGAGCCACTCTTCGACACCGATCTTGGGGAACGACCCCGGTGGCGTCGCTACCGGCTGAGCGGCGTGGAGGTGGTCTATGGGCGGGAAGATATTCCCGAGGCTGCTTCCTCCGGCACGATTCAGGAATTCCTGCGGCATGCGACTGGCGACCGCCGCGATGTCCGTCACCAGGTGTCCGTCTCCGTCAACGACCTGCAACCGGCTTGTCATGGCGTTACCTCCTCGCGCGTACGGACGCGGTATAGCACCCCCACACAACCGCGTCAAAGCGGGACTGCCCCCGTCATGCCAGCGGAGGCTGACATCCAGTGGCCGAGGTAACGTCTCCTTGAACAAGGTGTGCAACCGGCCCATGAACCTGCACATCTTGTTGCTGGCGTTACGAGTAAACCGAGGGCTCCGTTTGAGCACCTTGAGCACCTTGTGTTGCTCTCCGCAAGGCCACGGCCTGCTTCCGATGACAACTGAACAAGGTGTTCAACGATTTCAAGAGTTGGGCGCCCGAGCCATAGATCCTGTCTATAGCTGAGGTGTGAGGTATAGACGCGGTCTATAGGCACTGTCGGCAGGATGGTCATGCAACCAGCGTACGGAATCGCAGGCCGACCGCGCCAGGGGCGCGTGTCACAGGAGTAGATGTGTCGGAGGGCAGAGTTACCGGGCAGGCTCGGCCAGCGCGGCGTGCAGCGCCCGGATGTCGGCCAGCCATACGCCTGCCTGCGAAAGGTAGCGCTCCACGCCGCCGTGGCGTCGACGCAGCACGTCCAAGGTGTGCGTCATCACCTCCCGGCGGCATTCGAGCATCCGCTCGAGGTGTTCCATGTCCCAGCCGCTCACTGTGCCTTCTATCCGCAGTGCTTTCAGGACCGGGGCGGCGTGATGAAGGCTGAGCACGTAGTCGTCAGCGATGACGTTGTCCGGGACTCCAACGAGCGCCAGCAGGAGCGCGATGATGAGGCCTGTGCGGTCCTTCCCCGCGGTGCAGTGCACCACCGCCGGGAATGCGTTGGGCTGGGCGAGTACCTGCAGAACCCTGGCGATCTGCCTGGAAGACTCCTCGAGGTAGCGTTCGTTCTGCCCCTCGAGATTGGCAGGACGGTCGCCGTTCGTTCGGATGTGGGCAGGCGTGAGAGGTATGTGCCGATAGGCGATGCCCGGCCACTCCGCACAAGCGTCAGGCATCCTGGCGATCTCTCCATCGCCGCGAAGGTCAACCACTGTTCGCACGCCCATATCGGCCAGCCTGCGAACACTCTCCGGTGCGTTGAGGCGGCCGGAGCGGAATAGCGTGAGCCAGCGGGTCGTGCAGCCGTCCGCCGCAGGGTAGCCGCCGGTGTCGCGCACGTTGTGCGCGCCGGGGATGTCGACATGTCTTGTCTGCGTCAGGGTTTCCATGGGGTACTAGGCGACCGTTACCGGCAGCTCCGGCTCGATGAACGGCCCGACGGGTAGTAACGATCCCAATGGAGTTGGCAGTATGACCGGGTGCGAGGCGATCCTTCCCGACCTCAGGCTCACGATGCTGAAGCCGATGCCTGACGTCCTGGAGAACTCGCGGCCCGGGGCTGGGCTGGCCAGGTAGGCAGTGGACGGCGCAGTGAGCGACACTGCGTTCCCGAGGCGGGCATGAGTGGCCAGGTGGGTGTGTCCGCTCAGGACCGCGAGCACGTTGTGTCGGCTTATCACTCGTTCCAACCGTTCCCGGTCACCCAGGGTGAACCCGTCCAGATAGGCATTCACAGCATGGTGTGGGGGGTGGTGCAGGGCTATCACTGTGGGCTGCCCCACTGGGCCGAACGCGAGTTGGTTCTCCAGCCAATCGAGCTGGCGTGGGCCGATCTCTCCGTCGTCCCGCCCCGATATGGTTGAGTCGAGGACGATGATGCGGAGCCCGTCAATCGTCGTGGAATAGTAGTACTCGTCCGCATCGGTGGCCTCGGCTTCGTCGAGCATCGCCTGCCGGAATGACGAACGGCGGTCGTGGTTGCCAAGCGCTAGGAGCACCGGCGCCCCGAGCAGGGCCTCGGTCTCTCGGACGAGTTTGCGCAATCTGCGGTAGCTGGGCCACTCTCCGTGGTCGGTGAGATCTCCGGTGATGAGAACGAAGGACGGCCTTATCTGCTCAATGTAGATGTGGTCGATGACCACCCGGAGATTCGCGGTGGTGTCGTTGCCGTAGAGTCGTTCGTCTTCATCGGCCAGGATGTGTGTATCGCTCAGGTGGACGAAATACATCCCCGAGTTGCCCATAGAATGCACTCCTGTTCGGACTGGTTCACCTGAAAGCTACAGGAAGAGAGCTGTGTTGTAGTTAAGTGAACTTTAGATGCGGGTTAGCGGATGTTCTTACTGCCTGAGATGTGGCGTATCAGCGCAGGACGATGAGCGTGCCGGCTGCTTGTGTTGCTCTCCGCAAGGCCACGGCCTGCTTCCGGTGACAACTGAACAAGGTGTTCAACGATTTCAACAGTTGGGCGCCGGAGCCATAGATCCTGTCTATAGCTGAGGCGTGAGGTATAGGCGCGGTCTATAGGTGCTGTCAGCAGGACGGTCATGCAACCAGCGTACGGAATCGCAGGCCGACTGCGCCAGGGGCGCGTGTCAGCGTGCAGCCTCGTCTGACAGGAACTCCTATCGCCAGCCACGAGTGGAGCAATGCGCGGGCGAGAGACGATGTATCCTGCGCGTGGCAACAAGGAGGGAGGGCATCATGATCGGACTTTCGCACGGCGGTACAACCATCTACTCATCGGACCTTCCAAGCGATGAGGCGCTGGTGGGGACTACGGATGGCGTGGTCAAGCTGCGCCGCGACGGCGAACGCTGGCCGGTGGTCAGCCGCTCGCTTGCGGGGAAGCACATCCACGCGCTGCTGTTCGTGGACGGCACGGTCTTCGCCGGAGCGTGGTGGGATGGCGTGTACGCCAGTTGGGACGGCGGGGAGACGTGGGAGGCTCGCGATGCGGGCATCGACGTTCGAAGCCTGTTCAGCCTTGCGGCGGTCGAAAGAGACGGAGGGAAGCGGCTGTTCGCCGGAACCGAGCCCGCACACCTCTACTACAGCGATGACATGGGCATGACGTGGACCGAGTTGCCGGAGGTCCGGTCTGTCGCGTCGGTGCCTCGGTGGCGGTTCGCTGCCGACCCGTTCGAGGCGCATCTCAAACACATCAACTTCCACCCGAATGATCCCGCGCACATGTACGTGAGCATCGAGGTCGGCGGGTTGCTGGAGAGCACGGACGGCGGCGAGACGTGGGCGGACATCGAGGCGCCGAGCCCCGACGTGCATCGCACGGTCATCGATCACCGCAATCCCTCAGTTCTGTGGACGACCGGCGGCGCCGGGTTGTTGCTCAGTGAGGATGGTGGGAGGTCGTGGCAGGAGTTGTTCGGCAAGGAGAGCGAGATCGGCGGATACCCCGATCAGCTCGTACACCTGCCGAGCAACCCGGACACGATGTATGTGTCCGCTTCGCAGACGGGGCCGCGCTCATGGGTGCGGGATGGCGCTACCGAGGGGTTCGCTGGCGGCCGGATCGCGAAGAGCACCGACGGCGGACGCTCCTGGAGGGTGCTCACGGGCGGGCTGCCTGATCGCCTGCACGGCAACGTCGAGGCGATGTGCCTCGAAGAGGCGGGCGAGAGCGTCCAGTTGTTCGCAGGCATGACCGACGGCGAGGTCTGGTGGACGGGCGACGGCGGTGAGAATTGGAGCATGGTCGCGCAACTCGCGCCGGTATCGAAGTCGGTCCACACCGAGATGCTGACCGGGACGCAGACGCACGCCCTGCGTTTCTCCGACGGCGAGCGGGTTGAGAAGACGGCGTAGCGCCTCCGGCTAGCGCAGGGCGATGAGCGTGCCGGCTGCCTCGGATGTGACGTAGAGGCCTTGAGCGGTTACGACGATCTGGCCGGTGATTGCCACGCTCGTCTCGATGATCTGAACCGGCTCGCCCGTGACCCGATCGACGACATGGAGTTCCCCGGCGTCATTGCCGATGTAAACGAAGCGGCCTGCAACCGCAGGAGCAGAGCGGGACAGCGCCCCAGTGTCGTACTCCCAGAGCGTGCTGCCGTCCGCGAGCGATACCGCGTGGAGCCTCCCATCCCTGCTGGCGGCGTAGGCGGCTCCGTCGAGGACCGCCGGGCCGCTCAGAGCGCTGTCGCGGGACAGGACCGTACCCCATGCCAGCCCCTTGGGGAGTGGCGGTTCCGCCTGCAGCCCCCAGATGAAGAACTGCTGCCGCCATGAACGCAGTGCGCGCTCGAACGGATACTCCAGTTTTGTCCAGTCAACCGCCGCCAGTCTTCCCCGGCCGGTGCCGATGAGGATGTGGTCGCCGGTGAACACGGGACTCTGTGTGAGCGCATTGACGGTGTCGAAGATGAGGCGCTTCCTGCCGGTTGCGAGGTCTATCACGTAGACCAGGCCGTCATCCGCCGCCAGCGCCATCAGGTCTCCCTGGAACGACGGAGGAGCGACGATGCTCCCGTCTGCCTGGAACGTCCAGAGCTCCTTGCCATCCTGTGCGTCGATCGCGTAGAGCGTGCCGTTCCATGACCCTGCGTAGACAACGCCTTTGTAGAAGGCGGGCGATGCGAAGAACGCGCTGTCGGCCTGGAGGCTCCACAGTTCCGTGCCATCGTGCCGGTCCATCGCGAGCAGCAGTCCGTCGCGCACCGTCACGTAGACGGCGCCCGGCGTTACGACGGGGGTGGTGACCGCCACGGTGGCGAGTTGGCGTTCCCAGAGGACATCGCCGGAGGCGCTGTCCATCGCAACGATCCGGTTGTCCCCCGTAGGGAGGAAGACCTGCCCGTCGGAGACGGCAGGCGCAGCGGGGAGGAGGTGCTGCGTTTCGAGCCTCCAGAGCTCCTCACCCTGGAAACCGCCGTGGAGTGGCGCGGCTGCCGTATGCGCGGCGTCGCGGCCGGCCATCGCCCAGTCGTCGGCATCAACCGGCGCGTTGGTCTGCGTCGCCGGTAGGGGAACGGGGCCGGTGAAGATGACGCCGGAGACCCACAGACCCCAGACCGCCAGGACGACGCCTACGATGCCGGCAAGCGCGAGCCACCTGAGCCTGGAACGCGAACGGTTGCGGCGTTGTGCGGCAGCGTGGGGCGTATCGCTCTGACTACGGAGCGGGCTGATCATCGTGTGAGGGGCTTCCCGTACGTGGGCACGTATCTGACCTCAAGCGGGGTCTGGCCGGGCGTGTTGCCCGACACTACGGATTGACTATACCCCGCAGCCGCGGCCCTTGTGGCAAAATGCAGTCGACACACCACGCGGAGGATGAACGATGCCTCAGGTAGTGCTCCTGCGACACGGCGAGAGCGACTGGAACCTCTCCAACCGCTTCTCAGGATGGACCGACGTCGATCTCACCGACACCGGACGCGAGGAGGCCGCCCGCTCCGGCCAACTGCTGCTGGAAGAGGGGTTCACCTTCGACATCGCGTACACGTCCGTTCTTAAGCGCGCCATCCGCACCCTATGGATCGTCCTCGACGAGATGGACCTCATGTGGCTCCCCGTCATCCGCGACTGGCGGCTGAACGAACGGCACTACGGCGCGCTGCAAGGGTTGAACAAGGCCGAGACCGCCGCCGAGCACGGCGAGGAGCAGGTGCTCCTCTGGCGCAGGAGCTACGACGTTCCGCCGCCCGCGCTCACGCCGGACGACGAGCGCCACCCCGGACACGACCGCCGCTACGGCGCCATCCCGGCGGGTGAGATGCCGCTCACCGAAGCGCTCAAGGAGACGGTCGCGCGCTTCGTGCCGTACTGGGAGAGCACCATCGCCCCGGACATCCGCTCGGGCAAGAGCGTCCTCATCGTCGCCCACGGCAACAGCCTGCGCGCGCTCGTGAAGCACCTCGACAACATCTCGGACGCCGACATCATCGACCTCAACATCCCCACCGGCGTTCCGCTCGTCTACGACCTCGCGGACGACCTCACGCCGCTTGGCAGCCGCTACCTCGGCGATCAGGCCGCGGTCGAGCAGGCGATGGCGGCGGTGGCCGCGCAGGGCAAGGCGTCGACGTAGGGCAGGGAGCCGGTCAGTCGGCGGGGGTCTCGGTGCGCTGATCGTGGCGCCAGATGCCCCGCCACGTCAGCCCTGACGCTACGGTGATGCCCAGGCAGATGCACCCGTTGATGATGAACGCTCCGGGTACCCCGGCGAGCGTCGACATCCCGCCTATGACCGTCGATCCCGTGCCGTTCCCCAGCCCGGCGAGGATCGAGGAGAAGCTGCCCACGCGGCCCCGGTAGTAGTCGGGCGCCACGAGTTGGATCAGCGCCTGCCTCGCGGTGAAGCTGACGACGTCCATCAGGCCGAGGAACGCCAGTACGGCGAGCGCGAGGTAGAACCAGGACGACAACGCCAGCGCGGCCAGTCCAAGGGCAGCGAGTCCGATCGAGTAGCCCACGTTGGCGAGGACGATCATGACGCCCTTGCGCGGCGGGTCGCCCATGCGGAGGAGGATGGCGGTGCCGAGGAAGGAGCCAGCAGCAGGCGCCGCAACGAGCATCCCCAGGCCAACCGCGCCAACGCCGTACACCTCTTCTGCCAAGGCAGGCATGATGATGCGGAAGAAACCGAACGACATGACGCCGAAGTCCATCAGGTACGCCCCCCAGAGCACGTCCTTGGTTCTCAGGTAGCGCGCCCCTTCCCATATCGCCGCGAACGACACGCGCCGGGCCTCTCCCAACTGCTCCCCGGACGTGCGGATCGCCATGGTCGCGATGACGGCCAGCAGCAGGAACGCCGCGTTGACCGCGAACGCCCAACCCACGCCTACGATCGCGATGAGCACTCCGCCGACGAGCGGCCCACCGAACAACGTGCCCTGGCTCAGCGCGCCGAACCAGGTGATGCCGTTCATGACGTGGCTCCTCGGCACCAGGCGGGGTAGGAACGCCCGCTCTGCCGGACGCCCCAGGATGCTCATGCCGGACCAGAAGCTCGCGAGGAGCCACAGGTGCCACACCTGCACGGCACCCGAGAATATGAGCACGGGCAGCAGGGCCAACCCCAAGAAGTTCGCGGCCTGCGTGTAGATGATCAGCCGCTTCCGGTCCACGGCATCCGCCAGCGCCCCGCCCAGGAGGCCGAGCACGATCACCGGCATCGTCATGAACAGCCCGGTGATCCCGAGGTCCAACTTGGAACCGGTAAGGTCGAAGACCAGGAAGCCGAGAAGGAGTTCGCGCATGTTCCGCGCCAGCCCCTGCAACAGCCCCTGAGCCCAGAACAGTTGGAAGTCGCGGATAGCGAGCGCGCCCCACCGTCCCAGCGGGGCGTCCTCGGCGCTCGGCTCCTCCCCATGTCGCTCGGTCGCCATCCCGCGTACTCTACCATCGCGCGTTGCCACACGCCCGCTCGCGCCGTATCGTTGCGGGCGGCAGCGATCCAGCGCCCCGCGCCCGAGGAGGCCCCACATGGTAGAAGACCGCACCATCGCAGCAGACCCCAGTTGGAGCGAGCACGACGCCGACGAGTGGGCGGACGCCATCACGACAGCGATGAAGCTCGGCGGGGTGGAGCACTTCTTCTTCGTTTCCGGCTCCGAGATCGGTTTCTACCAGGAGGCTGTCGCGCGAGCCGCCGCGAAGGGCTGGCCCGCGCCGCAGCTCCTCACCGTTACTCACGAAGGCTCGGCGCTGAACGCTGCGCTCGGCAGCGCGATGGTGCGCGAGCAGCCGGCGGCGACCGCCGCGCACGTCGACGTTGGCACGTTCAACTACGGCGCCGGGCTGCACACCGCTTGGCGTGGCAGCTATCCCGTTCTCATCACGGCGGGAGCGGGGCCGCGCGCCTATCCCGGCTCGATGCGCGGCGCGCGCTCGAACAGCGTGCAGTGGGTGCAGGAGCCGCGCGACCAGGGCGAGATCGTGCGGCAGTACACGAAGATCGACCACCGGCTCGACCATACGGACAACCCCGGCCTCATCGTCAGCCGTCTGCTGCAGGTCGCGATGAGCGAGCCGCGCGGACCGGTCTACATGACCGTGCCGCAGGAAGCTGCGATGCTGCCGCTGCCCGGCAAGACGCGCTTCCCGACCCGCGACGAGCTGGGGGTTGCACGTCCCGTCTGGCCCGATCCATCGGACGCGAAGCGCGTGGCGGAGTGGCTGGTGAAGGCGCAGAACCCGATCGTTATCCTCGGGCAGTCGGGGCGCAACAGCGGGTCGGTCGCGCCGCTCGTGCGGCTCGCGGAACTGCTCGCGCTTCCGATGATGGACTCCGACCGTACGATGACGATGAACTTCCCGACGACGCACCCGCTCTCCGGTACGGGGCCGACTGCGGCGCAGGCAGACGTGGTGGTGGTCATCGAGACGCCGGTGCCGTACATGCCGGCGAACGCCCCGCGTCCGGGCACGAAGATCGTGTGGGTGGACCCGGACCCGGTGCAGTCGCGTTACAAGACGATGGAGTTCCACGCGGACGTGTGGCTGCCGGTGCTGGCGGGGCCGTTCGCGGAGGCGGTCTACGAGCAGGCTGCCGGTATGCTGACGACGTCGGACATGAGCCGGATCGAGGAGCGGCGTGAGCGGCTGGCGCAGCGCAAGCAGGAGATCCGGAAGCAGGACGAGGACGCCGCGATGCGAGTGGCGACCCGCGACCCCATCAGTCCCCGGTGGGTCGGCTACCAGATAGGGCAGGTGCTGGAGGAGCAGGCCATCGTGCTGGACGACACGCTCAGCTCGACAGCCGCGTTCCGCCCGTACCACGGGCGCAGCCAGCCGGGCTCGTACTTCAAGAGCGGCGGCAGCGCGGGCGGCTGGGGAACCGGCGCCGCGTTCGGCGCGAAGACGGCTGCGCCGGACCGGGACGTGGTGCTCGTGACCGGCGACGGCTATTTCATGTTCGGCAGCCCGCTCGCGGCGCTCTGGTCGTCCGGGCACTACAAGACGCCATTCCTCACGGTGGTGTTCGTGAACAAGTCGTACAGCACGGGCACGGCGGGCGTGGACGGCGCGTACCCCGGCGGGTTCGCGGCGTCTGCGGGATACGAGGGCGGGCTGTTCGACCCGCCGCCGGACTTCGCGAAGCTTGCGGAGGTGGCGAACGGCTACGGCGAGTCGGTGACGAATCCTGCGGAGGTCGGCCCTGCGCTCAGACGAGGGCTTACCGAGGTGCGAAACGGCTCTCCCTCCGTCATCGCGGTGCAACTTCCCACGCTGCCGGACGAGCTGCACAAGCTGGGCGGGTCGCGGTAGGGAAGGGGGGCCGCCGAATCACCCCCTTCCTAACCTTCCCCCATCAAGGGGGGAAGGGATAAGACCGCGCTGCCGGACGAATTGCACAAGCTGGGTGGGACGCGGTAGGGAAGAGCTACGCACCACCGAGAGATGTTTCGACTCCGCCTTCGGCTGCGCTCAACATGACAATCCCCCATACAACCCCGCCGGTTCACCCTCACCCTCACCCCTGGAGGGAGAGGGGACCAGACCGACGTTGCCCCCTCAGCTAGAGACTGAGGCCCATGAGGGGGAGCACCTCGGTCGCGAGGCGGCGGGCTTGGCGCTCGTGGTCGTACAGGGGGTTGAGGGCGATGAGGCCGAGGCCGGTGTCGGCGATCTCTGTGAGGCCCTCGGCGCATTGCTCGGGCGTGCCGTAGACGCCGACGCGCTCGGCGCGCTGGCCGCTGCCGGAGTGCATCGTGAACCAGGGCTGCATCCGCTGGAGCGCTGTTTGTGGGTCGTCCTCCACACCGATGAACACGCGCTTCGACGTCGTGAAGGTGGCGGGGTCGCGTCCGTGGGTTTCGAGGTGTGTACGCATCGCCTCCTGCTCGTCGCGGAAGCGGGCCGTGGACGTGGCGCCCGCGCCCATCCATCCGTCGCCGAGGCGGGCGGCGCGGTCGAGGGCGGCAGGAGCGTGGCCGCCGAACCAGAGCGGGATGGACGGCTGCGTGGGGGTGGGGCTGATGAAGGAGTCGTTCAATTGCCAGAAGCGGCCTTCGAAGGTGACGCGCTCGCCGGTCCAGAGGCGCTGCATCAGGACCAGCCCCTCCTCGAAGCGGGACGCTTTGCCCGCTGCCGGAGCGCCGAACGCTTCGGAGAAGGGCGCGCCTGTGGCGTTGCCCATGCCGACTCCGGCGATGAGCCGTCCATTCGAGAGGCGGTCGAGCGTGGCGAGGCTCTTGGCGAGGTTGATGGGGTTGCGCAGGACGCTGATGAGGACGGAACTGCCGAGGCGAGCCTTGTTGGTGAGGGCGGCGGCGTAGGAGAGCAGGGGGATGGGAGCGAGGTCGCTATGGGCGTTGATGGCCTGCTCGACGACCCAGCAGCTGTGGTAGCCCAACTCCTCGACAGCGGCGAAGAAGGGCGGCAGCACGCTGACGTCAATCTCGCCGGGGAACCGCTGGGGGATGGCGATGCCGAAACGCAGGTTGGGGTCGATGATGGCGTGCTCTCCCTACGTGCGGTCTGTCTCTACTTCCCGAGGATGTTGAGGGCGGCGCCGGCGCGGAACCATTCGAGCTGTTCGTTGCTCATGGTGTGGGTGAGCTCGACCTCTTCGTCGCCGCCCTCGAAGTGGTGGATGACGGCGCGGACGGGTTTGCCGGGCGCGATCTCGTCGAGGCCGGTGATGCTGATGGTGTCGGCCTCGAAGATCTTGTCGTAGTCGTCCGGGTCGCTGAAGGTGAGGGGGAGGATGCCCTGCTTCTTGAGATTCGTCTCGTGGATGCGGGCGAAGCTGCGGACGATGACGGCCTTGGCGCCGAGCAGGCGCGGGGACATCGCGGCGTGCTCGCGGGAGCTGCCCTCGCCGTAGTTGAAGTCGCCGACGGCGACCCAGCCGAGGCCGTGCTCCTTGTAGTAGCGGGCGACCTGCGGGAAGGGGGCGCGCTCGCCGGTGATCTGGTTCAGCCCCTCGCCGCGCTCGTCGGTGAAGGCGTTGACCGCGCCGAGGAATGCGTTGTCGCTCAGCCGCTCCAGGTGGCCACGGAAGCGCAGCCATGGCCCGGCGGGCGAGATATGGTCGGTCGTGCACTTGCCCTTGGCCTTCACGAGCACCTGCACGCGCTCAAAGTCGCTGCCGTCCCAGCGTGGGAAGGGCGAGAGCACCTGCAGGCGCGTCGAGGTGGGGTCGACGCTCACGACGATGCCGCTGCCGTCGTCGGCGGGAGGCTCGTAGCCGAAGCCGCGTCCGGCGAAGCCGTCCTCCGGCACCTCGGGCGCCTCGCCGGGCGGGTCTAACTTGAAGGGCTGGCCGTCTGCCCCGGTGAGGGTGTCGGTCATGGGGTTGAAGGAGAGGCGGCCTGCCAGCGCGAACGCGGTGACGATCTCCGGGCTCGCGATGAAGTTCATCGTGGAGGGGTTGGCGTCGTTGCGGGCGGGGAAGTTGCGGTTGAACGACGTGACGATGGAGTTCGCGTCTCCGGGGTTGATGGTGGGGCGCTTCCACTGGCCAATGCAAGGGCCGCAGGCGTTGGCCATGACGCTCGCGCCGACGGATTCGAGCGCGTCCATCTGCCCGTCGCGCTTGATGGTAGCGTTGACGGCTTCGGAGCCGGGCGTGACGAGGAAGTCGACCGCTGCCCCGACGCCGTGCTCGGCGGCCTGCCGGGCGACGTTGGCAGCGCGCGATACGTCCTCGTACGAGGAGTTGGTGCAGGAGCCGATGAGGGTGGCAGAGAGCCTGTCCGGGTAGTTCTCCTTGATGACGGCGTCGGCGAGCTCGGAGATGGGGCGCGCGAGGTCCGGCGTGTGCGGCCCGACGACGTGCGGCTCCAGCGTGTCGAGGTCTATCTCGATGATGCGGTCGAAGTACTTCTCCGGCTCCGCCTCGACCTCGGCGTCGGCGGTGAGGAGGTGGGCGTACTTCTCCGCGAGTTCGGCGAGCTCGGGGCGACCGGTCGCGCGGAGGTAGGCGGCTGCGTGGCCGTCGTAAGGGAAGATGGAGGTCGTCGCGCCGAGCTCGGCTCCCATGTTGCAGATGGTGGCCTTGCCGGTGGCGCTGATGGAGTTGACGCCGGGGCCGAAGTATTCGACGACGGCGTTGGTGCCGCCGGAGACGGTGAGGATGCCTGCGAGCTTGAGGATGACGTCCTTGGGGGCGGTCCAGCCGCTCATCGAACCGGTGAGTTTGACGCCGATGAGGCGCGGGTAGAGCACCTCCCACGGGAAGCCCGCCATCACGTCGACGGCGTCAGCGCCGCCCACGCCGGAGGCGAACGTTCCGAGTCCGCCCGCGTTGGGCGTGTGGGAGTCGGTGCCGATGATCATGAGGCCGGGGAAGGCGTAGTTCTCCAGGATGACCTGGTGGATGATGCCGGAGCCGGGACCCCAGAAGCCGAGGCCGTACTTGGAGGCGGAGGAGCGGAGGAAGTCGTAGACCTCACGGCTCTCGGACTTGGCGAGGTTGGTGTCGGCGAGCGCGCCCTCGAACGCGGTGATGAGGTGGTCGCAGTGGACGGTGGTGGGGACGGCGGTGGTGGGTTTGCCCGCCTGCATGAACTGGAGGATGGCCATCTGGCCGGTCACATCCTGGAGACCGACGCGGTCGGGGCGGAGGTTCAGGTAGCTCTCGCCGGGGAGGAGGTCGGCGTCGCCGGGGTCGTCGAGGTGTCCGAGCAGGACCTTCTCTCCGTAGGTGAGCGGTCGTCCGAGGCGGTCTCGGACGGTCTGGAGCCGCTGCTCCATCTTCCGGTATGCCTCCTCGACGAATGCTGGTGTGGAATCAACCAAGGGTGCCGCCATGAGCAATCATCCTCCGCAGTATGAGTGTGGATAGGCGTAGATTATCACGCCTCAGCGCGGGTTGCGCCGTGAGTGGGGTAAGGCGGCGAGAGTGAGAACAAGAATCTCATCGGCCCCCAGCCGTGACATCCTTGTTCGGGATTCCACGAGTGGATGGAGTCCCCGCTTTGACATTCTTGTTCCTTGGCTGGAAGGCATTTCCGTGGCCGTAGACTGCTTCCCGCGAACAAGGCAACAACAATCTCATCGATTTCAAACTTTGCTCCGTGTTCCCATAGATCCTGTCTATTCCTGAGATGGCAGCTATAGATTCTGTCTATGGGTAGTGTTGGCGTCGCGCACATGTATCCAGCGTAGCGGATGCGGGGGCGATGGGGTAAGGGGCGGATGTCAGATGTTGTGCACCCTCGCGCGGCTCTTCCGCGCCGCGCCCTGATTCCCGCCTTCGCGGGACTGACGGGCAAGGCGGGACTGACGGGTAAGGCGGGAATGATGGCGGAAGGGCGGGGACGACGGAACTGTGCTAACCCAGTTCGGCGACGGCTGCTGCGAGGTCGAGCGTGCCGAGGTAGATGGCGGCGCCGATTATGGCGCCTTCCGCGCCGAGGTTGGCGAGAGTGCGGAGGTGGTCTATCTCGGCGATGCCGCCGGAGGCGATGATGCGCGCTCCACCCGCGGCGTCGGCGCGTTCCACCATGTCGCTGACCGCGGCGAAGTTCGGCGAGGTGAGGGTGCCGTCGCGGGTGATGTCGGTGTAGATGAAGCGGCGCACGCCCATGTCGGCCATCCGGTTCAGCAGGTCGACCGCGGGGATGGCGCCGCTCTCCGTCCAACCCGCGACAGAGACGATGCCCTCCCGGGCGTCGATGCCGACGACGACGCGCTCCGCTCCGTGGGCTGCGAGCGCTCGCTCGATGAGATCGGGCTCCTCGACGGCAGCGGTGCCCAGGACGACGCGGTCGACGCCGTCGGCTATCACCTCGGCGATGACGTCCGCCGAGCGGAGGCCGCCTCCGAGTTCGATGGGTATGCCGACAGCGGCGGCGACGGCGCGCACCTCTGCGGCCTGCGTGCGCCGTCCCTCGCGTGCCCCGTCCAGGTCCACGACGTGGATGCGGGGCGCGCCGTCGGCCTCGAAGCCCTGAGCCACGCCGACGGGGTCGTCGCCGAAGGTGGTTTGGCGGTCGTAGTTGCCCTGCAGCAGTCGCACAACGGCTCCGCCGCGCAGGTCTATGGCGGGGATGATCTCCATGGCGTCAGGCCCGCTCCTGCATGGCACGACGGACGAGGTCAAGCGTAGACAAGCGCTTCTCGCGCACGTGGCCGTCGAGGTCCATCTGCCGGAATGAGGCCAGGTTGTCGCCCTCCTTCGCGAGGGCGTCCGCCGCCTCGTCGAAGCGAGGACGCCATTCCTCATCGAGATCGAAGGCGGCTTGCACAGTCTGCCAGCGATAGCCCACGCTACGCGGGTCCTCAGGCAGTTCGAAGTCCGGTGCGATGGCGCGACGCCGCGTCATCGCCGCAAGCTTCTGCGGCGTAAAGCCGGGGACCACCCTGTACATGACATCCCGCGAGTAGAGGCGCTCATCGCCGAAGCGGAGCTGCCTGAACATCTCCGGCAGGCCGTCCTCTTTCCGACCTGCAACGGCGCGGAGGGCCGCCGCGATGTCTATGGGGTCGCGGTCGTTGTACCACTCGGTGATCGCGGCTGCCTGATTCAGGGCGTCCACGATGCCGTGCATATACGCCTGGGCAAGTTCCCGGTAGTTCGCGTGGGACTCTTCGATCCATTCATGCACGCGGTGCCCGAGCGCCTGACTCTCCATCGCCTCCATCCGGCTCTCGAAAGTGTCGGGATACTCCGATTCGTTCATTGCGCTCCTGCCTATCCCCGCCCTCGCACCAGGTGTTTGACGAAGTTGTCATAGAGCATGAGGCCCGGCGCGCCGCTCTTCTCCGGGTGGAACTGGGTGGCGACGACGTTGTCCCTGGCGACGAAACTGGCGAAACCGACGCCGTAGTGCGTCTCGCCAGCGGTCCAGGAGGGGTCGTCCGGCGCGGCGTAGTAGGAGTGGACGAAGTAGAAGTAGCTCTCCTCCGGTACGCCGTCGAAGAGCGGGTGCGGTTGCTTGAGGTCGACGGAGTTCCAGCCCATGTGCGGCACCTTCAACCCTGGGCTGAAGCGCCTGACGTACCCGGGCACGACGCCGAGGCCGGGAGTGTCGCCCTCCTCGGAGTGGTCGAGGAGGAGTTGCAGGCCGAGGCAGACGCCGAAGAACGGCTTGCCGTCGGCGATCCAGTTGCGGATGGGGTCGGCCATGCCGTGGGCGTTGAGGGCGGCGACGGCCTGCGGCGACGCGCCCTGTCCGGGGAAGACGACGGCGGCTGCCGAGTCGAGTTCGCCGGGGGACGACACGAAGTGCGCGGGGTATCCGAGGCGCTCGAATGCCTTCTGGACGCTCCGGAGGTTGCCCGCGCCGTAGTCTATGATCGCAATGGGGCCCACGGAGAGATTCTAGCAGGAGCGGGTCAGAGGACGCGGTAGGCCCAGACGTTGTACCAGATGTCGGGCTCTCCGTTGGGCAGGGGCAGGAAGGGTTCGGAGCGCTCTGCGAGTTCCCACTTGCCCGCTTCTTCCAGCGCGTTCTGTTTCACGTCGAAGCCGGCCTCCGTGTAGTGGTCAGGGCGGATGGTGAAGACGACGTAGCCGCCGGGTTTAGTGACGCGGACGAGTTCGTCGAGCGACTCGGGCGGGGCGTGCCCGATGGTGAACGTGCCGACGCATGTCGTGGAGTCGAAGGTGTCGCTCTCGAAGGAGAGCGGCTTGCCGAGTTCCCCGACGACGAGTTCCTCGTAGACGAGTTTCTCGTTGGCGACCATCAGCATGCCGGCGGAGAGATCGAGCGCGGTGATGCGCTTGAAACCGACCCGCGCGAGCTCCTGGCCGACCATGCCGGTGCCTGCGCCCGCGTCGAGCAGCTTTGCTTCGGGGTCGGAGACGTACTTCGCGAGTGTATCGACGGCGGTGCGGGGCCCGATGAAGCCAAACGACTCGAGGTCGGCGTCATATTCGGTGGCCCAGTCGTCGTACGTGGTCGTCAGCTCGTCGTCGTCCGTGGTCTTCGGCTGTTCGTTGCCCTTGGAGCCGTAGACCTTTTGGAAGCGTTCGAATCGTGCCTTTTCGCTGGTCATGGCGATGCCCTCGTATGGCGTGGATTGTCCCGCAGGCTATCACGGGCGGGTAGTCTCTCTCCGGGACTGCGGGGTTCCTGCAAGGGTGGGAATGGCCCAAGGCCCTGCAAGCCGTGTAAGGGAGTCGAACGGGGAGGTGCGACTCCTCCCGGGCAAACGTCTGGAGTAATCCGACGTTTCCCGAGAGATGTTCGACTCCGCCTCCGGCTCCGCTCAACATGACAACCGAGGGGCGACGTTCCTGCGAAAGCAGGGGCGTCAGGGGAGGGGACTACAGGACGCGGTAGGCCCAGACGTAGTACCAGATGTCGGGTTCGCCGTTGGGCATGGGCTGGAAGGGGTCGGTCTGTTCGACGACCTCCCACTTGCCCGCCTCGGCCAGCGCGTTCTGCTTCACGTTGAAGCCGCCCTCCGTGTAGTAGTCGGTGCGGATGCTGAAGACGATGTACCCGCCCGGCTTCGTGACGCGGACGAGTTCGTCGAGCGACTCCGCCGGGGCGTGGCCGAAGGTGAACGTGCCGACGCAGGTCGTGGAGTCGAAGGCGTCCGTCTCGAAGGGGAGGGGCTTGGCGAGTTCGCCACACCCCAAACCCTCCGTGTCGAAGGAGAGGGGCTTGCCGAGTTCGCCAACGACCAATTCCTCGTATACGAACTTCTCGTTGGCGGTCATCAACATGCCGGGGGAGAGGTCGAGGGCGGTGATGCGCTTGAAGCCGAGCCGCGCGAGCTCCTGGCCGACCATGCCGGTGCCCGCGCCGGCGTCGAGCAGCTTGGCCTCGGGGTCGCTGACGTACTTCGCGAGCGTCTCTGCTGCCGTGCGCGGGCCGATGAAGCCGAGCGATTCGAGGTCGGCGTCGTAGTCGGTGGCCCAGCCGTCGTATTCGGTGGTCAGTTCGTCGTAGTCCCTGGAGTCGTAGACCCGCTGGATGCGTTCTGTGCGCGCCTTGTCAGATGTCATGGCATAGCCTCCGTGCGTGTGTTGCGCGCGCAGGGTACCACGCTCGGGCAAGGTGTGTAGGAGGCGCGCGGAGGATCAGGCGGTGCGTCGGCGGAGCGGGGCGAAGAGGAAGACGAGCGCGCCGGGGGCGGCGACCGCTCCCCCGAGCCAGAAGATGCTCTCGTACGTTCCCGTCAGGCCGACCACGACTCCCATCACGATTGCGCCGACCGTCGCGCCGCTGAGGCTGCTGAGGAACATGATGCCGACCGTGGAGCCCTGCAGGCCGGGCGGCGAGGCGTCCATGGCGGTGGCGTTGACGACGTCCTGGCTCGACCAGAGGAAGAGTCCGATGAAGGCGAGAGCGAGGGTGATGACGAGGACCTCGGCCTGGATGGCGATGGACGTGAGCGGCAGAGTGAAGTCTATCGCGATGGTGGTCTCGCCGATGGCGGCGATGATCAGCATGCCCGCGCCGATGACGAACATGGCGGTGACGATGGGGATCCGCCTGCCGATGCGGTCAGAGAAGTAGCCGAAGAGCGGCCCGAAGACGACGCCGAGGAGTGTCAGCAGTCCGACGTGGAATCCGACGCCGAAGCTGTCCATGTTCAGGCCGTCATCCAGTGCGAGATAGACCGGCATGAAGCTGACGAGCCCGAAGTGGGAGAAGGAGCGGGTGAAGTTGGCGTAGGCGAGGCTGACGTAGACCGGGTACCTGAGCAGGCGTATGGGGTCGGACAACCGGGGGAGCTGGGCATGCGTGTCCGGCTGCCTCCTCGGGGCCCCCGAGAGGAGCCAGTACATGCCTATCGAGATGACGACAGCCGGAGCGAAGCTGAGGAGGGTGTAGAGCCGCCAATCGTCGGCGAGCCAGAAGGCGAGGATGAAACCGACCACGAGCGGGCCGAGCGCCTCGCCTGCGCCGGAGCCCGAGCCGTGGTAGGCGATCGCCATCCCTTTGCGGTCGGGGAAGCGCGTGCTGAGCATGGAGATGGCCGGAGGATGCCAGAACGAGGCGGCGAGTCCGCCGAGAGACGCCAGGGCGACGACCGGCCAGACCCAGGGCGCGAGCCCGGAGAGCATCATGAAGAGCGCGGCGAAGAGGAATGAGAAGGGGAGTATCAGGTGCCAGTATCCGCTGAGGCGGTCCGATACGTAGCCGACGAAGAAGTTGGGGAAGCCGCCGCCGAACTGCTTGATGATGGCGATGGCGGTGACGCCGGTTGCCGTGAGTTCGTATTCCTCGACGATGAGCGGGAGGAAGACGGCGAAGGCGGCGATGTACCAGTGCTTGAGGCCGTGGCCGACGGCGATGGTGGCGATATACGTGGGCCCGGACGCGCGGAACGACCGGGGGCCGGGGAGTGCTGATGCGTCGCTTGTCATGTGTACGTCTTCGGGAGCCGGAGGCCAGCGAGGAGGCTCAGGCATGATAGCAGGCAGGAGTAGCCACGCGGGGCGGCTTACGCCTGCTATGCTCGCGGCATGTACGTCATCGGCACGGCAGGCCACGTGGACCACGGCAAGTCGACGCTCGTGCAGGCGCTCACGGGCATCGACCCGGACCGCCTCGTCGAGGAGAAGCGGCGCGGCATGACGATAGACCTCGGCTTCGCGTGGGTGACGCTGCCCAGCGGTCGCGAGGTGAGCATCGTGGACGTGCCGGGCCACGAGCGCTTCATCAAGAACATGCTCGCGGGCGTGGGCGGGATAGACCTCGCGCTGCTCATCGTCGCGGCGGACGAGTCGGTGATGCCGCAGACGCGCGAGCACCTGGCGATACTCGACCTGCTCGGCGTTCGCCGCGGGCTGGCGGTCATCACGAAGGCCGACCTCGCGGACGCCGACATCCTGGCGCTCGTGCAGTTGGAGGTCGAGGAGTTGCTGGACACGACCACGCTCGCGGGGTCGCCGGTCCATGCGGTGTCCGCAACGACGGGTGAGGGCGTGCAGGAGCTTGCGGCTGCGATCGACGCCGCGCTGGACGAGACGGAGCAGCGCCGCGACGTGGGGCGTCCGCGTTTGCCGGTCGACCGTTCGTTCGCGGTCGCGGGGTTCGGCACGGTGGTCACGGGCACGCTCATCGACGGCACGCTCGAGGCGGGACAGCCGGTCGAGATCGTGCCGGGCGGCGTGCAGGGACGCATCCGCGGGCTGCAGTCGCACCGGCAGAAGATCGATACAGCCTCGCCGGGCAACCGCGTCGCCGTGAATCTGAGCGGGGTGAGCGCACAGGAGATAAACCGGGGCGGGGTGCTGACGAGGCCGGGCTGGCTGCGGGCGACGCGCGCGGTCGACGTGCGCCTCCACCTGCTGAGCGACGCGCCGCATGGCATCCGCCACAACTTCCCCGCGACGTTCCACGCGTTCGCCGCCGAAGCCCCTGCCAAGGTGCGATTGCTGGAGGACGATGAACTCGCGCCGGGCGGCGAGGCGTGGGCGCAGGTGTGGCTCGAGGAGCCGATTGCCGTGGTGCGCGGCGACCATTTCGTATTGCGGTCGGCGGACGCAACGCTCGGTGGCGGGACGGTGGTGGACGTGGACGTGAAGCGCCATCGCCGCCGCCGCGCGCCGCTGTTCGAGCGGCTGGGGCGTCTCGCCGAGGGGAGCCCGACGGCGCAGCTGGTGTCGGCGCTCGAGGACCAGGAGCCCGCGAGCGTGGGAGCGCTGGCGCGCCGCGCCAACGTCTCAGAGGCGGAGGCGCTTGCGTTGGCGCGAGAGGCGGTGGCCGAGGGCTCGGCAGTCGCGCTCGGCGCGGAGGGAGTGACGGCTGGAACGCAGCTGTACACGGCGGCAGGGTGGGGGCGGCTGTGCGGCAGCACCCGGACAACCCTCGGGGCGTTCCACCGGGAGTTTCCGCTGCGTGAGGGGATGACGCGCGAGGAACTGCGCAGCAGGCTCGGCCTGCGCGGGAACGCAGCGCAGCCCGCGCTCGACCGGCTGGTCGCGGATGGCGTCGTTGGCGCATCGGGTGGCGTGTTGCGGCTGCCGGAGCACAGTGTCGAGGTGACGGCGCAGCAGCGGGCGGCGATGGACGCGTACGTCGCAGCGCTGGAACGCGACCCGTTCCCGCAGGAAGCGCCGACGGTTGCACCGGAGCTGCTGGCGCTGCTGGCGGAGCAGGGGCGCGTGGTGCGCGCCGCGCAGGGCGTCGTGTTCGACGCCTCGACCTACGAGCGCCTCGCGGGCGAAGTGACGTCGCTGCTGCGAGCGCAGGGCAAGGCGACGGTCGCGGAGGTGCGAGACCTGCTGGGCACGTCGCGCAAGTACACGCTCGCGCTGCTGGAGCATCTGGACGACGAGAAGGTCACGCGGCGCGTCGGGGACGAGCGGATGCTGCTGGGGGAGTGAGGTTCACCCCCTTCCTAAACCTTCCCCCATCAAGGGGGAAGGGATCAGACCCCCGATCTGGTTCAGGCAGTGGCTCCCGCCTTGGAGCGGGCTGCGCCGTTGCGCCAGAGGCCGCGGGCCACGACTTCCTCCGCGATCTGCACGGCGTTGGTAGCCGCGCCCTTGCGGAGGTTGTCAGAGACGAGCCAGAGCGCGAGCCCGTTCGGAAGCGCTACGTCCTCACGGATGCGCCCGACGAACACCTCGTCCTTGCCCTCGCCGTCGAGCGGCATGGGGTAGGCGTTCGTTGCAGGGTCGTCGACGACAGTGACGCCCGGGTAGCTCGCGAGCAGCTCTCGCGCCTCGCCCACGCTGATGGGGCGCTCGAACTCGATGTTGACGGCCTCGCTGTGGCAGACGCGCACGGGCACGCGGACGCAGGTCGCGGAGACGGGCAGGTCTGGCTCGTGCAGGATCTTGCGCGTCTCGTTCAGCATCTTCATCTCTTCGGACGTGTGGCCGCCGTCGCGGAAAGAGCCGACGTGCGGGAGGAGGTTGAAGGCGATGGGGTGCGGGTACTGGTCGGTGGTGGCCTCGACACCTGCGAAGTAGTCGCGGGACTGCTGTTCCAGTTCGGCAAGGGCAGCCGAGCCGGTGCCGGTGACGGACTGGTAGGTGGCGGCGATAACGCGCCGGATGGGGCTCGCCTGCCGGAGGGCGTCCAGCACCATTACGAGCGGGGTGGTCGAGCAGTTGGGGATGGCGAGGATGCCGCTGTGCACATCCACGTCGCCGGCGTTGATCTCGGGCACGACGAGCGGCACGTCCGGGTCCATGCGCCAGACGCCGCTGTCGTCGATGACGACGCAGCCGCGCTCTTTCGCGGCGAGCGCCATGTCGCGGCTGATGTCGTCGTTGGCGGAGATGAACGCGATGTCGGACTCGGCGAAGACCTCTGGCGTGGTCTCTTCCACCGTGAGCTCCTCATCCTTGAAGAGCACCTTCTTGCCGATGGAGCGTGGGGACGCGGTGAGGCGAAGCCTCTCCATGGGGAAAGCGCGCTCCTCCAGCACGGCCAGGGCAACCTTGCCGACCGCGCCGGTGGCGCCGACGATGGTTACTCTCGGGTGGGCCACGGCGGTATCTCCTTCGCCTCGCTGAACGGCGAGGCGCGTACGTTACTCGTTAGATGATACCAGAGCAGGGGTGAGGGGTGAGCATAGGGCGACGAGGTGGTGTCCGCGCCCCTGGTGGGCTGTACTCCGAATCGTGTTGGTCTGCTTGGCAAGGACTGCTACTTACTCTGGCGGGCTGAGGCGTGGCATGAGGCTACAATGACGTCATTGCTTACTGGCTATGAAGATGCCAGACTCTTTCCTAATGGTGATGGAGCCGGTGCTGGAGACTAGGCCTTCCACGAACTTGGTCATTTCAGCCACTTTGTCTTGGCCCAAGGCCGTTCCACTAGGCATGGACAAGATATAGTCAACTAAAGGCTCTGCCTCAGTAACCACTAACGAGTCTGGAAAACGCGTTAGCGTGGCCTTCGGAAAGCGCTGCGCGATTATTGACGCTCCGTTTTCGAGCCCAAACCTGTCAGCGGAATCGTCCTTGAGGTACCTGGGGTTGAATCGCCTAGCGATCGCATCCAGTTCTTTGAGATGATTTTGCCCATTGGTCGTGGCGAACAGCAGCCCACCCGGAGCTAGAACTCTCCAAATCTCTGCGATCGTTTGATCAAGGCTTGGGACATGGTACAACATATGGTTTGCTATGACGGCGTCAAGGGAACCGTCTTTGAAAGGCATATGCTGCACATCGACGACTACGAAATCGGCGTTGACTCTGTTCGTGAGATTCTTTGACGCTTCCTCGACCATGCCTTGCGAAAAGTCTGATAAGACGAGCTGCATTCTCTCTGGTATCCGTTCCATGTTGGTTTCCCAGAGTGTGCCGATTCCGCAACCAACCTCAAGGACCCTGCCGTGCAACCCGGTAGCAAGTTGATCAAAGACCCAAGTATGCAGTCCGAGTGAATTTGTGCTAAACCTTCGATGAAGCTCGATTCTTGCATCGAGATTGGAACGATTACGGTACTGTACCAATTTTAGGTAGTCTGGGTTGTGGTCGGCTGATTTAAACATTGGTGGGTTGACCTGCGTCACAGCCCCATGAGCTTGTCCAGCCCCACGGTGAGGCCGGTGAGGCCGCCGACCTTGCGGACGGCCATGAGGACGCCGGGCATGTAGCACTCGCGGTCGGTGGTGTCATGGCGGAGGGAGAGCGTCTGGCCGGGGCCGCCGAACGTGACCTGGTGGTGCGCCATGCGGCCGGGCATGCGCGCTGCGTGGATGCTGATGCCCTCGTAGTCGCCGCCGCGCGTGCCAGTGAGCGGCTCCCGCCCGGGGGGGGGGTGGGGGGGGCGCTCCGCGGGGGGCGCGGGGGCCGCCGCCGCGGCGCCGCGGGCGCCCGTGAGCGGCTCGCGCTCGGGGTCGTTGTGGGCGAACCGCTCCGGGTGTGCCTCGTGGACCGCCTTCGCGATGCCGAGCGCCGTACCGGACGGCGCGTCGACCTTCATCTCGTGGTGTTCCTCCACGATGTCGGCGTACTCGAAGTACGGGGCGGCGATGGCGGCGAGTTTCGTGAGCAGCACCGCGCCTATCGTGAAGTTGGGGGCGAGGAAGCCGCCGAGGTTGTGCTCGGCGCAGAGCGCACCGATGCGCTCCACCTGCTCCGGCGTGAACCCGGTCGTGCCGATGACGGGCCGCGCACCGCACGCCAGCGCTTGCGGGAGCATCTCCAGCGTCGCCTGCGCGAGGCTGAAGTCGACGATGGCGTCCGACGGCTGCGCGGTCAGCGCCTCCCGGACGCTGGTGTAGTAGGAGACGTCGACGGGCAGGGACGCGAGTTCGGTCGGCGGCACGCGGTCTATCGCTGCGGTGAGCGTCATGTCCGGCGCTCCTGCGACGGCGCGGAGCACCTCGCGTCCGACGCGGCCCGCCGCGCCGTGCACCGCTACGCGTATCGCGGGGTTGCTGGTCATGGCGTCAGGAGCGCGGGCCCATCCCCATGGACGAGCCACCGGCCTCTCGCATGCGCTGCGCCATCTCCGTGTCGACGCCGCGGCGCCACTCGCGCTTCGCGGGGTCTTCCACGTTGACGTGCAGGGTGCCGATGCCGCCGATGGTGAAGTCGAGGCGGTCGCCGTCCTGCAGCGCGCCGAGGCCCTGGTGGTTCGTGCCGGTGCTGATGATGTCACCGGCGCGCAGGTGGGCGATGCGCGAGATGAACTCGATGCACTCCGGGATCTTGTGGGCCATGTCGTCCGTGTTGAACGCCTGCCGGTCCTCGCCGTTGTTGGCGATATGGAGGCTCACGTCGTGCGGGTCGGGAATCTCGTCCTTCGTGACGATGAACGGGCCCATGGGGCCGAACGTGGGCCAGGACTTCACCTGGAAGAAACTGGTGCGTCCGCCGGGCTCGAAGCCACGGGCGGAGACGTCGATGAAACCGGTGTAGCCGAACACCTTGTCCATCGCCTCTTCCTGCGAGACGTTCTTCGCTTCCGCGCCCATGATGACCGCCAACTCGGCCTCGTGGTGGAATATGGTGGCGTGGCAGTCGGGGCTGAGGTGGACGGTGTCGCCGTCACCTATGACGCAGTCGGACGATTTCTGAAAGCAGTCGATCTCCGGCATGGGCCGCTGGCCGAACTCGAGGTAGTTCACCGCCATGCAGAATATCTGGTCGGGCCGGGGGATCGGCGGGCGGATTCGCACGCTGCTCAGGGGCACGCCCTCCGAGACGTCGCAGAGCTTCTGGAACGGGTCGCGCACCTGCTCGAAGTGGGAGATGACGAGATTGATCATCTCCTGCGCGCCGTGGGCGTGCACGCCCGCCAGCGCCTCCGAGACGTCCACGATATGGGTGTCGTTCTTCACGACGCCAAGCGTCCAGTCGTTGAAAAAGCCGATCTTCATGCGCGCTTCTCCTCGTTGGGTTACCGAAGGATGATGGGCCGCACGACGATGCTCTCGTCGCGGCGCGGGCCGGTGGATATCAGGTCTATCGGGCAGCCTATCACGTCCTCTATGCGGCGGACGTAGGCCGCCGCCTCGGGGGGCAGTTGGGATTTGTTCGTGATCCCCGCGGTCGGGGCGCTCCAGCCGGGCATCTCCTCCCAGACCGGAGTGGCGCGTTCCAGCAGACCGGGTTCGCTGGGGAAGCGGTGGATGCGCTTGCCGTCCGCCTCGTAGGCGGTGCAGATCTTCACGGGGTTGATGCCGTCCAGCACGTCGAGCCGCGTGAGCACTGCGGACGTGAAGCCGTTGATGGTGGCGGAGTAGCGCGCCGCGAGGCCGTCGAACCAGCCGACGCGCCGTGGGCGTCCGGTCGTCGTGCCGTACTCCCAGGCTCGCTCGCGGATGTCCTGCCCCACCTCGTCATCCAGTTCAGTGGTCAGAGGCCCTGCGCCGACGCGGGTGGAGTACGCCTTGAACACGCCGATGATGCCGACGATCTCGCGCGGCGAGATGCCGAGGCCGGTGCACGCTCCGCCGATGGAGACCGACGACGACGTGACGTAGGGGTACGTTCCGTGGTCGAGGTCGAGCATCGCGCCCTGCGCGCCCTCCAGCCCGCCACGTGCGCCGCGCGCGGCGCGCCCCCCAGCACGACGGGTGCGCCGGGGGGGAGCCTGTCCAGGATGCGTTGCTCCACCGATGCGACGTACGGCCGGAGGGCGTTGCCCCAGGAGCGCACCTGGGCGAGCAGGTCGTCGAAGTCGATGGGGTCGGCGTCGAATACCCTGGTGAGGAGCCGGTTCTTCTGTGCGAGGACCGTTTCCAGGCGGGATGCGAGGTACGTCTCGTCCAGCAGGTCGCCGAGGCGGATGCCGGTGCGCGCGACCTTGTCCACGTAAGCGGGGCCGATGCCGCGCCCCGTGGTGCCGATGGCGTTGCTGCCGCGGGCCTTCTCCTCCAACTGGTCCAGCATGATGTGGTAGGGCATGACGATGTGGGTGTGGTCGCTGATGAAGAGGCGGCTGGTGTCCACGCCCCGCTCGTTCAGGCTCTCCAGCTCGCCCAGCAGCACGACGGGGTCGAGCACGACTCCGGGGCCGATGACTGCGTCCACGTGCGGGCGGAATATGCCCGACGGAATGAGATGGAGGGCGAACTCGCCCTTCTCGTTGATGACCGTATGACCGGCGTTGCTGCCGCCGGAGTAGCGAACGACGACGTCCGCCTCCTCAGCGAGGAAGTCGACTACCTTTCCTTTGCCCTCGTCGCCCCATTGGGCGCCGACGATGCCGTATGCGGGCATCGCAACACTCCTTTACTCGTTCCGGGGAACGTCCCGATTACACACTACCGGCCTGCGCCAAAGCCGGGCGCAGGCCGGATGGCAGTATAGCAGAGGCGATGCTGGGTTATCCAAGCGGGATCTGCGGCGGCGCGGGTTACGCGAGCACGTCGCTGGCGAGGGCGACCGCGCCGAGCGCTCCGGCCTCCGCGCCGAGGGCGGGCGGGACGACGGGCGTGAGCTTGCCGATGCCTGCGAACGACTGCTCGCGCATCAGGGCGACGGCGGGGGCGATGTAGGCGTCCCATTCGTTGGAGAGCCCGCCGCCGATGATGATCTTCGCGGGGTTGAGCAGGTTCACGAGGCTCGTGAGGCCCGCGCCGAGGTAGACGATGGCGTCGGCGACGATGTCCTGCGCCAGCGCGTCGCCGGAGCGGCAGGCTGCGAAGATGTCGCGGGCCGTCAGCCCTTCCTGGTTGGTGTCGTGCAACGCGGTGGCCATGGAGGAGCGCTCGCCCGCGGTAATGCGTTCTGTGGCGATACGCGCGAGCGCCGTGCCGGAACAGAGCGACTCCCACGCGCCGGGAGTCGTGCTTGCGCCGTAGGGGCCGTGGGCGTCCACGGTCATGTGCCCGACCTCTCCCGCGTATCCGGCGGCACCGGTGAAGAGCCTGCCGTCGATGATGATGCCAGCCCCGATACCGGTGCTGATGGTGAGGAAGACGAGGTCCTGCACGTCCTTGCCTGCGCCGTAGCGCTGCTCGCCGAGCGCGGCGATGTTCGCGTCGTTGCCGATGGCGACCGGCATCCCGAGGAGCTGGCTGAGCATCGCGACCACGGGTGTGTTCGACATCGTGGACAGGTGTGGGGAGTGCACGATGGTTCCGGCGCGCGCGTCTATCGCGCCAGCAGCGGCCACGCCTGCGGAGCCGATGTCGTCCGTCCCCAGCCCCGCCTGCGCCATGGCCGCGCGGGCAGTTTCCGCCATCGCGGATATGACACGCTCCGCCTTCTCCCGCGATGGCGTCTCCGCGACGGCGGACGCGAGCGTTGTGCCGTCGGGTCGTGCGGCGAGGGCGAGTATCTTCGTGCCGCCGACGTCTATGCCGAGGACTGCGTTGCTATCGGTCATCGCTCTCCACAAAGGCCGGACGTTCAGGAGCCGCCACAACGCCCGCTATGTTACCCCGGCGAGCGAGTTCATCAAGCGGAGATGGTCCTTGAGCAGGCGGGTCGTCAGGAAGTGCTCGCGGACGTGCTCCTTGCCCCGCTTCCCCATCTCCTTGCGTGTGCGCTCGTCCTCCAGTAGTGCACGGATGGCGTCCACGAACTCCTGTGTGGTGCCCGCGACGGGACCGGCGCGTCCGTAGTCCAGTTGGAGGGGGATGCCTCCGGCCTCGCTTCCCACAAGGACTTTCGATTTCCAGAGCGCCTCGGAGATGACGAGCCCGAACCCTTCACGGATGGACTTCTGCAGCAGGACGTCGGCGGCGCTCTGGAAGGCGTTCACCTCCAGGTTGCCGACGCCGTTGAGGTTTGTCAGCACGTGGATGTCGTAGTCCTCGCCGGCCTTCCGGACGATGCGTTCGTAGAACGACCACGCTTCGGGGTCGTCGTTCGCCATCGCGGCGACCATGAGCAGTTGCAGGCCGGGGTACTCGTCCTTGAGCGCCTTGTAGACGTCCAGTACGCCGAGCGGATCCTTCCATGGGTCGAACCGTGATATCTGGGCGATGATGGGCCGGTCCGGGTCGATCTCGTAGCGGGCGAGGATGTCGCGGATGACGACGGGCGATATCTCCGAGTTCTTGGTGCTCGTGGGGTCTATCGCGGGCCAGATGATCTCCAGTTTCGGGCCGGTGATGGCCTCCTTCACGTACTCCGCGAGGGTGAAGACGAGCGCGTCGTAGATGGAGATGTAGCCGCGCAGGAAGCCCCACACCTCCGGCAGCGCTTCCGTCGTGTCGAGGTGGCAGCGCCACACCCACTTCGCGCCGAGCATGTCCGGATCGCGCTCGCGCAGGTACTCCAGGATGCCGGCGGGCTGGGGGTCGTGGATGTAGACGAAGTCGTACTTCCCGTCCATCGCGCCGGCGTTCGCCTCGTTGGTCTCCCGCCAGAGGTCGGCCATCGCCTTGTTCCAGGGTATGTACATGCCCTGCATGGCGTTGTGCATGCTCTTGGTGACGTTGAAGAACTCCGCGGAAGCTTCCATGACGTGCCAGTGAGCGTCGATGCCCACGTCGCGCAGGAGTGGGATGAAGCTGTTGAGTATCTCGGCGACGCCTCCGCCGAACGCGGTCGCGTTCAGGTGCAGCACCCGCGCGTCCTTCAGGGGCGCGGCGAGAGCCCGGAGCTCTGCTATGCGCTCCTCGCCAACGTGCGGTTCATACTCGTGCAGCGCTTTGGGGGTGATGGGAACGGGAGTGGGCATTCAGCGCCTCGAGGTTCGCTGCCGTCGCTTCAGCATCTGCTGGAAGACCTTCAGGTAGTTGGCGAGGTAGTTCGTGATGAGGTGGCGACGGGCAACGTGCCGGTGTGCGGCCTGGCCGAGGCGGGCTGCTGTTCTGGGGCTTCTCAGCAACCGCTCGATGGCGGCGGCCTGCTCCTCCGTACTGTCGGCGAGCAGCGCCGTTCTCCCTTCGATGAGCAGGGCCTCAGCGACGGAACTGCGGGCGCTGACGATGGGGCGGGACTGCCACATCTCCTCCAGCAGTTCCACGGAGATGCCGCGCGGGTAGCCCTCGTGGATCAGCACGGTCGCCTCTTCGCGCAGGGCGGAGAGCTCGACATTGCCGACCCTGTCCATCTCCGTGAGCACCAGCACGCCCCCCAACTGCTGCGCGCGCTCGCGCAGGACGTTCAGCCTCTGGTCCAGCCCCGGTTCGTCGGAGACGAGGTGCGTGATGACGAGTTGCACGTCCGGGCGGTGCTGCCGGACGAGAGCGAAGGTGTCCAGCACCCGCTCGGGGTCGTCGTCGCGCATGCTCAACACGATCTGGCCGATCACCGGGAGGTTCACGTCCAGCCCGCGCTGGGCGAGGATCGTTTCGCGCACCTCGTCGGATACGGGGCGCGCGCTGGGGCTGAGCGGGTCGACGCCCGGCGTGACCACGAAGTTGCGGGGCGTTGGAGCGTCGTCGCGGATGAACGGCTTGTAGTCGTAGACCGACGCGTTGAAATCGTCTGCGTGCTGCCGGATGAGCGACCATGCGTTCGCAGTGGCGTTCCGGTAGTCCCGGTGGGAGTGCCACAGCCAGGTGCCAGGAGGAGGGTGTCCGTGCAGATGCGTGAGCGCCGCGTGGAGCCCGACCGACGCGGAGTGGTGCACGACGACGATGTCGAACTCCTCGTCGAACACCTGGGCGTTGCCCTGGTTGAAGTCGCGCCATTCGCTCTCGCGGTTCTCGTGCCATCCGGGGTAGCCGGAGAGCGCGCGGCGGAGCGCCCGGTCCATCTCCACGTACTCGGCGGCTATCCGCACCTGCTGCCACTGGATGTTCAGCCCGAGGTCTGCCAGCAGCGGAACGGAGCTCTGGAGCAGCCGGCGCACGGCGCCGCTCGCAGCGGGAGAGGAGAGGTAGAGCACGCGCGCGCCCTGCAGAGGCGCGGCTGCCGCGCGGAGCGAATCGATGGCGGCGTCGCCGACGAACTGGGCGTACTGGTCTATGGAGTGTGTGCTGGTTGCGACGCTTCCGAACATCCGCCTGCCGCCCGCCCGCCGTGCGCTCAGCGCCAGCGTGGCGTCTGCGAACGATTATCCGGGACGCTTCGGAGGCGGTCAACACAACTGCGCCCCGTTCGTCCTATAATCGCGCCGTTCACACGGATGCTTACCGGACGCTTAAGGAGGCGTTAGATGACGGACTACGACCGCACCGACCAGGACTTTGGCAACATCGTCTCTCTCGATCACGTCAACCTCACCGTGCCCGACCAGCAGATGTCGACGCTCTTCCACATCGTCGGTATGGGTCACACCCGCGACCCCTACATGACCGTCGGGTTGGAGAACATGTGGGTGAACATCGGCAGGGAGCAGTTCCATCTCCCGACGCGGGACTCGGCGCAGGTGCTCCGCGGCCGCATCGGCCTCGTTACGCCGGATGTCGACGAGTTGGAGGAGCGCCTCGACAGGATGGCGTCCCGGTTCGAAGGGACGCAGTTCGCCGTTGAGCGGGAAGGGCGCAACCTCGACGTGACCGGCCCGTGGGGCAACCGGTTCCGCTGCCACCCGGCGGACGGCGAGCGCCTGGGCGGCGCGAACATCGGCCTGGAGTACCTTATCTTCAACGTTCCGGCAGGCACCGCGCCGGGCATCGCCCGCTTCTACGGGCAGGTCATGGGCGCGACGACCGACCTCGTTGAGCGTCGGGGCTCTCCAACGGCGCGAGTGCAGGCGGGCAGGCACCAGGCGATGCTCTTCCGGGAGGACCCGGACGAATCGCGGCCCTACGACAACCACCACATCGCGGTCTACATCGCGGACTTCTCCGGCCCGCACAAGGCGCTGCAGGAGATGGACCTCGTCACGGAGGAGAGCAACGCCTCGCAGTACCGGTTCGTGAACATCACCGACCCTGAGACGGGCGAGACGCTCTACGAACTGGAGCACGAGGTGCGGAGCATGGTGCATCCGATGTACGGGCGTGAGCTTGTGAACCGCAACCCGGTGCAGTCGTTGCAGGTCTATCGCAGGGGCGCAGACGCGCTGATGGTGGGGTAGGGCAGGACGGTCCGGCCTAGGCCGAACCGCCTCTGATCTGCGTCCGGCGCTCCGGCTGCTCAGCGCCGTCGCCACGCAACTGCTTCGGCAGGACGAACTCCACGTCCTCCCGCGTCACCTCAACCGTCTCGACGGAGTCGGGCTGAAGGAAGTCGATGACGCCCTCCACGAGCGATTCCGGCGTGGACGCGCCCGACGTGATGCCGACGCGTTCCTTACCCTCCAGCCAGGCGAGGTCTATCGCCGATGCGTCGTCCACGAGGTAGGACGGCACGCCCGTCTGCTCGGCGACCTCGCGAAGCCGGTTGCAGTTGGAGCTGTTCTGCGCTCCGACGACGATGACCACGTCCACCTGCTGCGCCAGCTCTTTCACCGCGTCCTGCCGGTTTGTCGTGGCGTAGCAGATATCGTTCCGCGCGACGATGTTCGGGAAGCGCTCGCGCAGTGTCCCGATAATCTCGTGAGTGTCGTCCACGCTCAACGTCGTCTGCGTGAGCGCGACGACACGGTCGGGGTCGGCGACAGACGCGCTCTGGGCGTCGTCGTCGTTGTCGACGAGTTGCGATGCCTCGGGCGACTGTCCGAGGGTGCCGATGACCTCAGGATGGCCCTCGTGACCGACGACGATGATGGAGTAGCCCTCGCGGGCGTACTTCTTCGACTCCATGTGCACCTTGGTGACGAGCGGGCAGGTGGCGTCGATGACGGTCAGGTCGCGCTCTTCCGCCGCCTTCCAGACCTCAGGGGCGACGCCGTGTGCGCTGAAGATGATGGTCGAACTGTTCGGGGCCTCGTCGGTCTCTTCAATGAAGATGGCGCCCTTCCTCCGGAGACTGTCCACGACGTGCTTGTTGTGGACGATCTCATGCCGGACGTAGACGGGAGCGCCGAACCGTTCGAGCGCGAGTTCAACGATGTCTATCGCGCGTACGACGCCTGCACAGAAACCACGGGGAGAGCCGAGCACCAGTTGCATGCGCCCATGATACCAGCGCAGCGCTAGCCTTGGGTAAACGCGCTGCCCTCTCCCACGAGACCCTGCCCCGGTAGCACGACCTGACGCCTGCCTTCGCGCACCGTCCCGATGACCGACGCCTCGCCCCCGGCAGCGGCGATGGCCGCGAGCGCCGCGCCGGCGGACGACGCTGGCACCACGGCGCAGAAACCGATGCCCATGTTGTAGACGCGGTACATCTCGTCGAGCGCCACGTTGCCCTCGCGCTGGATCACCTCGAAGATGGGCTGTGGCGCGGGCAGGGCATCGAGGTGGTATTCGACGTCGGCGTCGAGGCGGAGCAGGTTCAGCAGGCCGTCGCCGGATATGTGTGCGAGGCCGTGCACGTCAACGCCGTCGCGCAGCATGGCCGTGACCTCCGGCACGTATACGTGCGTGCGGCGCAGCAACTCCTCGCCCACGGTACGCCCGCACTCCGGCAGCGCAAGGCCGACGGTCTCGTGTGCGTCCCCACTCAGCAGGAGGCTGCGCGCGAGCGTGAGCCCGTTCGCGTGGATGCCGTTGCTCGCCATGCCGATGACCGCGTCGCCGGGACGGATCGCCGCGCCGGTGATGGGCGCCGCGCCGTCCTCCAGCACGCCCACGCACGTCGCGGAGATATCGAACGCGTATCCCTCGTGAGGACCGGTGAGCGTGTCGGGGTGCTGCGAGAGTTCGCCGCCGACGATGGCGACGCGTGCGCGCTCTGCGGCGTCGCGCATCCCTTTGCCGAGCGCGGCCAGCATATCCCCGTGCGGATGCTGGAGCGCGATGTAGTCCACGAGCGCGATGGGCCGGGCACCGGTGCAGATGATGTCGTTCACGTTGACGGCGACGCAGTCCCAGCCGATGGACTCAAAGTCGCCGGTAAGTTGCGCGAGCACGCTCTTGGAGCCGACGCCGTCCGTCGATATCGCGAGGGAGAGGCGCTCGTTGAGCGGCAGGACGGCGGCGAAGAAGCCGCCGGGCACCGGCGATGGGCCGACGCCTTCAACGAACGCGGAGGTCTGCGATACCCAGTGCAGCAGACCGGAGAGACCTTTGGCCGCTTCGTCTGTGTCGACGCCGGAGGAAGCGTACGTCTGCTGCCCTGATGGAGTGTCGTCAGGCATGGAGCGTCCGGGCGGTCTTCGCTATCGTTTCGCCTGCGGCGCGCGTGCCGCCGACCGGCTGGCCGTACTCTCCTATGGCTAGAGCGCCGCTCTTGAGCGACTCCTCCACCGCCCGGCGGGTCAGCTCCGCTGCCGCGCCCTCGCCGAGGTAGTCGAGCATCATCGCGAGCGTGAGCACCTGCGAGACGGGGTTCGCCTTGTCCTGCCCCGCGATGTCGGGCGCGGAGCCGTGGATCGGCTCCGAGGAAGCGGGGGCGGCGCCGGTGGTGCCGGAGGGCGGGGAGCCGGGGATCGGCTCGAAGTAGGCGTGGTCGTCGCCGATGTTGCCGGAGGGGCAGAGGCCGATGCCTCCGACCGTTCCGCCGCCGAGATCGCTGAGGATGTCGCCGAGGAAGTTCTCCATCACCAGCACGTCGAAATGCTGCGGACGCACGACCAGCGCCTGCGCTGCCGCGTCGGCGTACAGGTGCTCGCTCTGCACGTCGGGGAACTCCTCGGCTACCTCATCGAATACACGCCGGAAGAACGCCATGGACGGAAGCACGTTCGCCTTGTCCACACACGTTACGCGGCGCACGCCGTCCGACGGCGCTCCGTTCCGCTGCAGGGCAATCTCGAACGCCCGCCGGACGACGCGCTCCGTTCCCTTGCGCGTGATCAGCAGGGTGTCCGCTGCTGCGTCGTTGGTCTGCACGCCCTTGCCGCGTGAGAGATACAGCCCTTCCGTGTTTTCCCGAACGATGACGTAGTCAACTTCGCCGGGCTCCGCCTTGATGGGCGCCTCCGCCCCGGGCAGCAGCCGGATGGGGCGCACGTTGGCGTACACGTCCAGGCCGGTGCGGAGCACGCCGCCGAGCACGCCGGCCTCCGTGCCGTCCGGGAAGCGCACCTCCGGCAGCCCCACCGGGCCCTTCATGGTCGCGTCCGCGGCCCGGACGGCTGCGATCGACTCCGCCGAGAGGTTCGCGCCGGTCTCCTGGTAGAGCGCAGCACCGCCGCGATGGACGTCCAGGTTCAGGTGGAAGCCGCCCGACGCCTCCTCCACCGCCTCCAGCACCGCGAGCGCCGCGTCGGTGAGTTCAGGGCCGATGCCGTCGCCGGGGATGATGACGACGTTGTGTTCGCGCTTGCCAGTGGAGTCTGCCATGGCATCGGAGTATATCAACGCGCCGCGTAGGCAGGGCGCGTGTAGAATGGCCGCGCCCGCAGGCGGCGTAAACGCCGGGGGCCAATCTCATCCGCGTTCACATGCACGGACGCGCGCAGGCGGCATGCTCGACGACGCTCAACTCACCGAGATGGAACAGCAGGCGTGCGCACTCGTTCATGGAGCGGGCGCCATCCTTCTCCGCTACTTCGATCAGCCCCTGAACATCGACTACAAGTCCGCGAACAATCGCAATCCGGTCACCGACGCCGACCATGCTGCGGACGAGTACCTCCGCGCGGAGCTGTCGCGCCTCTTCCCCGAACACGCCATCGTCACCGAGGAGACCGAATCGGTGGACGACGAACCGAAGGAGATCACCTGGGTGGTCGACCCGCTGGACGGCACCACGAACTTCCTGCACGGCCTGCCGATGTTCGCCTGCATGGTGTGTGCGCTGGAGCGCGGCACGCCCGTGGCGGGCGCCATCTACATCCCACACATCGGCAGCGCGGATGGTCGCGTCATCCACACGCGGCGCGGGGGCGGCGCGTTCCAGGACGACGTGCCGCTCTCCATAGAGACGTCCGACCCGCCCCGGCGGATGGCGTCCGTCCCCGGCTACTTCCTCCGGATGTTCACGCCCCGCAAGAACATGCGCCGCCGCCTCGGAGACCTGCGGAACACGGGCAGCGCGGGCTACGAGATGGCGATGACGGCGCGCGGCGTGTTCGACTACACCGTCTTCAACGGCCCGTGGGTCTGGGACCTCGCGACGGGCATCCTCGCGGTGCAGGAGGCCGGAGGCACAGCGATGCTCCGCAACTCCCGCACGAAGGAGTGGGCCTCGTTCGAGACGTTCGCCACCTCGCCGGACACGACTCCGCGTCCGAGCGAGCTTCGCCGCTGGCGTGGCTCGCTGGTGTTGGGGAGGCGCGAGACGGTGGAGATCATCACGTCCGGCGTTTCTCTGAAGACGTACCCCATCCGCCAGCTGCGCCAGCGCGCTGCCCGGATGTTCGGCAAGGGCCCGGTGCCCGAGGCTGCGCCCGCCGCACCGCCGAGGTAGGCGCAGTAGCCAGTCTTGTTCGAATAACCGGGTAGCGTCCCTCTACAACCACGGCCACGGCAGGTCGCGACGGGTGCGGGGCGACGGCAACACCGGCTCCGCAAGCACGCGTCGCATACGCTTCCGAAGCACGTGTAACTCCGCGCCATCCAACAGGGCGGCGAGCGCTCGGGCGCACGCGCCATCTGCATCGAGGTCGCCGGCCACCCGCTCGATGTCGGCGAGCAGGGCAGGGGGAATGGGCTCGCCGGAGTAGTCCCATATCACCGTGCGCAGCTTGTGGTCCTCGTGGAACGTCAGCCCGTTGTCCACGGCCCACAGGTAGCCATCCGCTCCCAGGAAGCAGTGCCCGCCCTTGCGGTCCGCGTTGTTCGCCAGCAGGTCGAAGACCGCAAGGCGGAGCGCCTCCTCCGCGTGCTCGTCGCGCAGCGTGAAGAAGTTGGAGTCGGGGTCGTGCGGCACGAAGAGTTGGAGCGAGCCCTCGCCCGCTTCTCCCTCGCGCAAGACCGTGGGTGGTATCGTTCCCCAGCCGAGCGCCCTTGCGAACTCGTACGTTGCGCACTCGCGGCGGCTCAGCGTTCCAGTGGGGAAGTCCCAAAGGGGCCGCTCGCCCGCCTGTGGTTTGTAGACGCCGTAGCCCTCCTGATCGCCGGACGAGAGCTGGACGACGAACGTGTAGTTGGAGGCGTAGGGGTGGAGCCAGCCGTCGCCGATCTCCGCCTCGCAGACGAAGCGCTCGGCGTTGGGCGACGACGGCGGCACGTCGTGCCGCCCCGCTGCTATCTCAGCGTGAGGGTAGTCGGCGTAGAGGGGCATGGCTCAGTTGGCGCGCGGGCAGGCGTGGGTCTCGTCAGCCGGGGTCGCGCCGCCGCAGAGGGCGCAGCGCGGGCGTCCGGCGTCGCATACTTCGAACGCACGGTCGGCGAGCCAGTCGAGAGTGTCGTGCTCGATCCACAGGGCGATGGCGTCGTCCTCCTCGTCGGAGCACTGCGCCAGCAGCATGTAGCGACCGGTCGAGCGGTCGTGGCCGAGCGAGAGGGCGAAGACCTTCTGGTCGTGGTCGGCGCGGGTGTCGGCGCTCGCCGCGGCGACAGGCTCGCCGGTCATGCGGACGGCGGTGCGGAGGAGCCGCTTGATGGTGGTGGCGAGTTCGTGCAGCTCCTCCTTCTCGAGCCAGAGGAGCGCGGAGCCGTGCTCTCCGGAGGCGCGCAGTCGGAAGAACCGGCGGCCCGGCTGGCCGACCGACTCCGGTTCGACGAAGGCGCAGACGCCCAGGTCGTACCGCGCGTATGCGCGGTCGTCAGGCATGGGTCCGCTTCTGGAACATGGCGCCGACAGACGTTCCGGTGTGGATGCGGTAGATCGCCTCGCCCAGCAGCGGGGCGACGGAGACGATATTCATGCGGTCGCTCATCTTATCCGGGGGCATCGGTATCGTGTTCGTGCAGACGTACTCCCGTATCGGACTGCCGGTCAGGCGCCCGGGCGCGCCGCCGGAGAGCACCGCGTGCGTGGACGATGCGTAGACCGCCTTCACGCCCGCGTTCTCCAGCGCCACCGCCGCGTTGACCATCGTGCCGCCCGTGTCCACCTCGTCGTCCATGAGGATGGCGGTCTTGCCCTCCACCTCCCCGATGATGTTGAGCAGTTCGCTCTGGTCGTTGTTCCCGGTGCGGCGCTTCTCGATGATGGCGAGCGGCGCGCCAAGCTCCTCGGCCATGTCGCGCGCCCGTTTCGATATCCCGATGTCCACGGCTACGACGACCGGGTCCTCGATCCCCATCGCGTTGAACTGGTCGACGATGATGGGCATCGCGGTCAGTTCGTCTACGGGGATGTTGAAGAAGCCCTGTATCTGCCCGGCGTGCAGGTCCATCGTCAGCACGCGGTCGGCTCCGGCGGTGGTCAGCAGGTCGGCGATGAGCCGTGCGGTGATGGGCACGCGGGGCTGGTCCTTCTTGTCGGTGCGGCCGTAGCCGTAGTAGGGGATGACGGCGGTGATGCGCCCGGCCGACGCCCGTTTGGCGGCGTCAATCATGATGAGCATCTCCACGACGTTGTCGTTGACCGGGACGGAGAACGACTGCACGAGGAAGACGTCGCGCTGGCGCACGTTCTCGTTGATACGCACGAAGGTGTTGTCGTTGCTGAACTTGAATGCCTCGAGTTCGCTGAGCGGCATCCCGAGGTAGTTGGCGATCTCGGTGGCGAGAGCGGGGTTGGAGTTGCCGCTGAATATCTTCAGCTCTTCGTACAGGGGCATCTCTTCACTCCGGGCGTACATGGTTCTTCAGGGCGTTCGTCTGGTGGATGTGGGCTGCACAGGGCGCCCGCTGATTCTACACAAACCCAGACCCCGTTGGGGAACAGGACGGCGCGCCGGTTCCTCCCTTGAGGAGACTTTGCGTAGCCTTGCGGTGGGGCGCGGTGCAGGTGTTTGATCCCCTCTCCCAGGCGTGGGAGAGAGTCAGAGTGAGGGCTGTCGAACCACTGACAACCGCCCCTTTCGCGGTCGCGCCTCGACCGCGTACGCTGGTTGCATGACCGTCGTGCTCGCACAACCCATAGACCGCGTCTATAGCTCAGGGCTCCAGCCATCAACAGCGCCTATGGGTCCCGCGCAGATACTTGAATTCGATGGCCCCCTTGCCCCTTGGTCGCGGGAAGCAGGCCACGGCCTGGGAAACACCCGGTATCAAGGGGGCCATGTGGCCAGATTGACCGTCCGGTTCACTCGTGGGCGGTGATCAAGGGGGCCAGTTTCAGGGAGGCGTTGGCCCCCTTGATCGCAATCGTCCGGCGCGGCCTCCGGCAGCGGCGCTCCGCTGGCGGTGAGCCCGTATAATGACCCACGAGGTAAGACGTGCAGATAGACCCCGCCCAGGCAGCGATCCTCTATAACACCGTCTCCGACCGCGCCCGGCCGCTCGCCGAGGAACTGGCGGACGCGCTCGGGACGCATCATCCGCTGCTGTCCACCTCCGCCGGCGAGGCGGTGCTCGCGGAGATCGCGCCTGCGGCGCTCATCACGGTCGGCGGCGACGGCACCCTGCTCCGGGCGGCGCGCATGGCCGCCGAGGCCGACGTCCCGCTGCTCGGCGTGAACCTCGGACGCCTCGGCTTCCTCACCGAGATCGAGGCTGCCGACGCGCTGGAACTCGTGCCGCAGTACCTGGAGGGCGGGTTCACGTGGATAGACGAGCGCCGCATGGTGCAGGCCGTCACGCGGGCCTCGGGAGAGAACAGCGGTTGCGATGCTGTCCTGAACGACGTCGTCGTCGGCAGGGGGCGCATCGCCCACCTCGCCCGCATCGGCGTCGCCGTCAACGGCGTCGAACTCACCACGTACCAGGCCGATGCGGTCATCGTCTCGACGGCGACCGGCAGCACCGCGTACGCGCTCGCGGCGGGCGGCCCGATACTCTACCCCGCGTCCGGCGACATGGTGATCGTGCCCGTCGCGACCCACGGCGACCTCGACGCGCCGGTCGTCGTGCCGGAGGACAGTGCGGTGGAGCTGACCATTAAGAGCGACCACGACGCCATCATGACGGCGGACGGGTTCGTCGACGTCCCGATGGGGAAGGGCGACACGGTGACGGTGTCGCGCAGCCCCTACCGCGCCCGGTTCCTGCGCGCAGGCTCCCCGGACCAGTTCTACGAGACGCTCGTGTACCGGCTGCGGCGCGGTGCGGAGCAGTCCGTGCACATCGCGCGGCGGCTGGCCGCGGACGAGGCCCGCCTTGGCTGACGAGCCCGAGCGCACCGTCGCCATAGAGAGCGAACTGGTGGGACGGCGCGTCACGCTGCGCGTTGAGCGCGTCGTCCTGGAGGACGGCAAGGAGACGCTGCGCGATATCGTGCAGCACCCCAGCTCCGTCGTCATCGTTCCGCTGGAGGACGACGGCAACGTTGTCATGGTGCGCCAGTACCGGAAGGCCGCGGGCCGCGAACTGCTGGAGTTCCCTGCCGGCGTGATGGAGGACGACGCGTCGCCGCTCGACGCCGCGCGCCGCGAGTTGCGCGAGGAGACCGGGCTGGACGCAGCGGAACTGATCGAACTCGGCAACTTTTTCGCGGCACCGGGCTCCATGACGGAGCGGCTGCACTCGTTCCTCGCGACGGGCCTCTTCGCCAACCCGCTCGCGCCGGACGACGACGAGCGCATCACGCTGGAGCGCATGCCGTTCGCCGAGGCAGTGCGCCTAGCGCGCGCAGGCGAACTGAACGACGCGAAGACGCTCGCCTCGCTCCTGCTCGCCGCTCCTCACGTCAGCGGCTAGGCGTACGCGGGAACCCTCACCCACCGCGCAGGCGCGTCCGACCTCTCCCATGGGGAGAGGTGTTCCTCCCCTGTCTCAAGCGTGGGAGAGGGTCGGGGTGAGGGTTGGCGCGGGGGCAGGGAACCTTCCAGGCTGAGCGCGCATAGTATCCAGTAGAGCGTGCTCGCAACACCGAATCCAGGAGCCGTATCTCCGGGAGCAGGCATGACCGAGAACGAGGCCGTTCAGCTTTGCCAGCACGGCGACCGCGAGGCATTCCGCTACCTCGTGGAGCGGTACCAGGGCGTGGTCTTCGGCACGGCGTACAACATGACCGGCAACCGCGCCATCGCCGAGGAGCTGGCGCAGGAGGCGTTCCTCTCCGCGTGGAAGGGCATACGCACCTTCCGGCGGGGGCGTCCGTTCAAACCCTGGCTCATGCGGATCCTCGTGAATGAGGTGATGAACCAGCGGCGCAGGCGCTACGTCGTCACGACGCCCATCGAGGGCGGCGACTGGCCGGGCGATGCGGAAGACCCCGCGGCGTCGCTGGAGTCCGAGTTGGAGCGGCAGACGCTGCAGCAGGCGATAGCGGGGCTGAGCCCGGAGCACCGGCAGGTGGTGGTGCTCCGGTACTTCTCGGAGATGTCGGTGCAGGAAGTGGCGCGAGCGGCGGGATTGAATGAGGGCACGGTGAAGTCGCGCCTGCACCGGGCGCACCAGGCGTTGCGGCAGCGGTTGAGCGATGAGCAGGGCGTAGCAGGTGAGGAGCGATGAACAGGAACAACGACATGAACGACAGGGAGATCGAACGTCTGCTGGAGGAGCATTTCGCCTCCGGCCCGGCCAACATCCCTCCTTCACCTGACCTCTGGGGAGCGTTGGAGAGCCGCCTGGGCGAGCAGGACCCCAAGCCGCTCTGGGCGGTGCTGCGCGATGTCGGCACGCCGGTGGACGGCTTCCGCTTCGCGCCTGCTCTCGCCGCGACGGCGGCGGTCGCGGTCGTCGCGGTGGCGGGTGGCTCGGTGTGGTTCGCGGTCGGCAGCAGCGGCGGTGGGGGGTTGCCTGCGGCTGTTGAGAGCGGGCTCGCGGATGTGGGCTCCGACCCCACGCCGACGCCGACGCCCGCGGTGATGATGGAGTCTGCGGGCCCTGAAGAATCGGATGGCGTACCTGGAGCCCCGGGTATACCGGGCATTGCCGGTGTGGATGGCGAACAGTACCGCGCTGCGCCGACCCCGACAGTGGAGATCTTCTTGTCGAGATCTTCAGCGCCCACCGCCGTTCCGGCGCCACCTCCCACGCCGACGCCTGCGCCGCAAGCGGCACTGGAGGCTGCACCGGTGTTGCCGGAGCAGCGCTCGACTGACCAGCCGGGGGCCACCACGTTCCAGGACTACGAGCGGCAGCTCCTCACCGAGGCGCGGGAGGACAACATCTCCACGTTCAGCCTCGACACTGACCGCACGTCGTTCCAGCTGGCGCTGAACTGGGCGCGGGCCGGCTACCTGGTGGACCCTGCGTCGGTGCGGGCGGAGGAGTGGGTGAACGCCTTCGACTACGGCTACGCCGCCCCCACGGCCAGCGACCGCTTCGCCATCACGTCCGATCTCATCGCGCACCCGCTGGACAGCGGCAGGTACATGGCGCGCGTGGCGTTTAAGGCGCCGGAGGTGGTACAGGACGGCCCGCTCAACGTGACGTTGGTGCTCGACGCGTCCGGTTCGATGAACGAAGGGGACCGGGTGGCCATCGCACGCGAGGCGGCTGAGGCCATCCGGCGGAGCCTCGATGCGGACGACCGCATATCGGTGGTGCACTTCACCACCGACGTGCTCCACGAGTTCACGGTCAAGTACGCATCGCCGGACGACCGGGAGGTCATCGACTCCATCGGCCGGCTCGCGCCGCACGACAGCACCAACGTGCAGGCGGGATTGGATCTCGGCGTGGAGTTGGCGGACACGATGCGGCGGGAGCGCCCCGATGCGCTGGACTACGGCATCCTGATGTCCGACGGCGTGGCGGACGTCGGCGCCCCCGACCCCCTCGCCCTCCCCTGGTCGCCGTCTGCGCGCGGCGTGGCGAACGTCGACGCCACCGACCCGTTCGCCATCCTGGAGTCCACGTCGGCGCCGGACGGCGCGAACCCGCTGCGGCTCGTCACCGTGGGCGTCGGCATCGAGAACTACAACGACCACCTGCTGGAGCAGCTGGCGCAGCACGGCAACGGCTGGTACCGCTACCTGTTCGACGTGGAGCAGGCGCGCGCCACGTTCCGCCGAGACAACTGGCTGGGGGTCCCCCCCCCCGCGGGCCGTCAGCAGAGCGCCGGGTGGAGGGGGAGCGGGCGCGCGCCACGTGCCGCCGAGACAACTGGCTGGCGCTCGCCTCGCCGGTGGCCGATCAGACGCGCGCGCAGGTGACGTGGGACCCGGACGCGGTGGAGGCGTGGCGTATCGTCGGCTACGAGAACCGCGTGACGTCCGCCGAGTCGTTCACGCAGGACCGCAAAGAGTTCGCTGAGATCTACTCCGGCGCGGCCACGACCGTCTTCTACGAGTTGGAACTGCACGACGACTTCCGGCGTCATGGCGCCCTGGGGCAGGTGGAGCTGCGGTGGGTGGAGCCGGAGAGCGGCCGTGGCTGGAGCCAGAGCACGGATATCGCAGGCGGTGGACAGGTGAGACCCGCCTTGGTGGACCCGCTGCTGTCGTTCGGCGCGGTCGTGGCGTTGACGGCGGACAGGTACAACGCGCTGGGCGACGCCCGTGAGTCCTACGACTCCGGTCGTGACCTGTGGACATTGCTGGGCCTCGTGGACGGCCTGCACGGCGACCTGGGACACCTGGCGGCGTTCGAGGACTTCGCCTTCGTGATGGAAGCGCTGCTCAGGAGCGTTCCGTACGTTGAACCGGACAACTCAGGGTACAGCCGTTAGGCATACGGTGCGGCTAGAAGCGCTTGCGGGCGAAGATGCTGGCCGAGACGGTGGTCACGAGGGCAGCGACGATCCAGGCGAGGGTGGAGGCAGCGCTCACAGTGACGCTGGCGAGCATCCCCACCACGCCGCTGCTTCCGAGCGCAAGCTCGAACGGGGCGTCGGCTATCCAGTGCCCCACGAGGTTGCGGCGCGGGTCGACACGGTCATAATGCGCGAGGAGTCTTCCTCCATACTCCCGAACGTGCAGACCGTCCGGCCCGCGCCACTGCCGCGTAGCGCCGAACAGCCAGCCCATAGAGGTTTCCTCACAGCCGTCAGGGAGTTGCTCAATCGGGAACTCTGAACCGTAGGAGTGTGCGCGCAGAATGGCTTCACCCTTTCTCATAACTCATCCACTTTCATTGTACGCTTTGCCCGGTCGGTCCGTATGGGAGCGAACAGCTAGCCGGACATTAACAACAGCCGGGGCGGGGGATGGGGTAGAGGCGGTCAGTAAAGAGAGCGCGTCAAACGCGCGCCGGCCATTCCCGCAGCAGCCTCCCGCAGCCGTCGGCGCTCGACGGCAAACGATGGCCGAGCAGCGACGTGATGTGCCAGAACATCGCCGGGTTGCTGGCGACGACGGGCACGCCGAGGTCGGCTTCCAGCCGCTCGACCGCGAGCAGCGGGTTGAGTGGTGCGCCCTGGAAGTAGATCGCGTCCACGTCCGACGCGCTCTCGAATGCGTCGACGGCCAGGCGGTAGACCTCGTCCGCGCTCTTGCGCTCCGTGGAGGTGACGTCTTCGCGGCTGGTGTCGGTGCGGTTCGTTTCAGGGACGGTGACGTCCAGCCCCTGGCCGGTGAGGAACTCGCGCAGCATCGCGTTCAGGCCGTCGTCGAAGGGCGTGAGCAGCAGGATGCGGCTCGCCCTGAACGCTTTGACCGCCGCCGCCCCGGACTCCAGCGCCGTTGTGGCCGGGATGTTCAGCAGGGAACGCAGCTGCTCCACGTGGCCCGGGTTCTGCACCTGCATCGGCGCGCCCATCAGCGCGATGCCGTCCCAGCCGTGCTCCGCGACGAGGGCGGTCGTGCGCTCGATGTGCTCGCGCGTCTTGCCCTCCAGGTCGTAGAGCGAGTTCTGCCAGAGGCCGAGGGGGATGATCTGCACGTCGGCCTGTTCCGGCACGAGGCGCAGGAAGTCGTCGTAGTGGGCGCCGTGACCGCGTGAGTTCGCACTGAGGAATCCGAGACTGACCGTGGCCACGTTACGCCTCCTTGCACAAGCCTGGGTGAGGACGAGGGGGACGCCGGATGAAGGGCGTTGGACTGGTGACCCGCGAGGGACTTGAACCCACAACCCGCTGATTAAGAGTCAGCTGCTCTGCCAAATTGAGCTAGCGGGCCACGTCCTTCAAGGGTAGGGGACAGCGCGTCACCCGTCAACGCGCGGAGGCCTGCCTACTCCGTAACATCCGTCACGGTGATGGTGACAGTGGCCGTGTCCCTCAGCCCGTTCACGTCGCGCGTCTCGACGGTCAACGTGTATGACGTGGTCGTCTCGTAGTCCAACGTCTTCATAAGCCAGAGGTCGCCCCTGTTCAGGTCGATGGCGAACATCCCTGCGCCGTTCCCCGCCGTGATGTGGAATGTAACCGCCTCGCTCGCTTCAGGGTCCACCGCGTCCAACAAGCCGACGCGTGTCCACACCCCGGCATCCTCCGCGATGGAGAACGTGTAGCTGGACACCGACGGCACGACGATGACGACCGTGGCCATGTCCGTCAGCCCACTATTGTCCCGCGCCTCCACCGTCAGCGTATGCAGGGAGGCCGCCCCGCTGGACGGCGCCTTTGCGAGCTGGATGTCGCCGAAGTTGAGGTCGATGGTAAACGTCCCTCCGTCGTTTCCCGCAATGACGTGGTACGTGACCGAGTCGCCCGCGTCCTGGTCTGCCGCGGTCACGAGGCCGACGCGTGTCCCGACTGGCGTGTTCTGCGCGGCCGAGAACACGTAGCGGGACCGCGGGAAGGCGGCGCGTGCATGCACCCCTCCGTGACCGTGTACGAAGCGCTGTCGGAGGGCATGCCCCACTCGGCGAGGTACGCCGTGCCGTCGCCGCGCGCACGCACGCGGAACTCGAGTGTGGTCCCACAGAGGGTGGAGCCGGGCGGCGTGAATGCCGTGCTCAGGCTCGTTATGTCCTCCACGTTCGTCCATGCGTCCGGTGACTGAGCCGCGCGGTGCTGCACGCGGTACAGGTCCACCCCTGCCACTGCGGACCAGGCGATCCCTATCTCCGCGTCAGCGTTGTCCGCCACGGTGACCATGTCCGTCGCCGGAGGTATCTCGTCACAGTAGCTGAGATTAAGCGTGCTCAGGTCGTTGTTCGCAACATCCCGCAGCCCCGGTGGCAGGCATATCGTGAAGGAGTTCCCCGCCAGCCGCAGGAACGTCAGGCTGTCCAGGCCGTCCAACTCCTGAGGCAGCATGCCGGTCAGGCTGTTGCCGTTCAGTGTCAGGTGCGTCAGCGCCGACAGCAGTCCAAGCGACGGTGGAACGCGCCCGGTGAGGCTCCGTGACGGCAGTTGTAGCTTCGTCACGCGGCCCGGCGTACCGGCGACCGTCACTCCGTCCCAGCTCGTTATCGCCGTGTCCACGCTCCAGTTCAGCGTTGCCGTTCCCGCTAGGGGGTCCTTCGCCTTCAGAAGCGCATCGCAGTCGAAGGCCAGTTCGCGATTGAGTCCGGCGTTCGGTACGGCGGCTCCAGTGTCGCAAGCCGACACGGCAGGCGTATCGTTGTCGAGGACGTTCACGAGAGCGCTCGACGTTCCGATCTGGTAAGCGGTACCCGACCGGACTTCCACGCGGACCGTGCCGTGCCGCTCATAGGTCGTATCGTCGTCCGTTCGGAGAACGAGGTCAGCCGTGGCGCTTCCGCGGCGGATCGTGACGCTGCGTGGTAGTTGGGTCGCGCCCTCGATGAAGGAGCCGGTCGTCGCGACGCTCACTCCCACGGTGAGGTCCGCCGCCGGGGCCGGTGCTGCCCTCAGTGTGAAGGCAACGTTGGTCCCCTCGTTCACGTCGCCACTGCTCTTCCGTGCGATGCTTACTACGGGCAGAGACAACGGCGTCCCTCTTGCACTGGAAGACCACGGGCTGCAGGGAGGCAGACCACCCACGCCGGCGCAGGCCCGCACCTGCACGTCGTACGAGTTCGCGCTGAGCTGGGCCAGCGTCTTGCTTGCCGTGCCGGTTGTCAAAGAGGTCACTGTCCATGACGGCGCACTGTCAGGGGCGGACGTGAGCTTGTACCGTATCTGATAGCCGGTGATTGCGGAGCCTGCCGGGGGGGTGCCCCGGGTCACCTGGAGCCTTGCGGTCCCCGCCGTGACCGTTGGCCGAGACATCCTGGACGGACAGTCTCCGATGCCTGCCGAAGCGCTCGACGACCACAGGCCCCACTCGGTCGAATAGGCGGAGCCGTTCCCTCTCGCGCGGACCTTGAACTGGTAGGTTGCTCCGCATTCGCCCGTGCTGAACGGCGTTATGGCGACGTGCGTTCCGGTAGCCGTGTCCTTGGTCCATGGGCTGGAGGAATCCTTCCGGTAGGCGAATTCATACTCGGCCGCGCCCGTCACGGCTTCCCAACTCAGCGTGAACGACCCATTCGAGTAGGTTGCGGATACGTTCGAAGGCACGGGAGCGCACGCCCGTGCGGTGATGGTCTCGGGCTCCGACCACGCACTCCACCCGTCCAGGTGCTCTTGGCCGTCCCCGCGGGCGCTCACGCTGAATTCATACTTGCTTCCGCAATCGATGCCCCCGTCGGGCGTTATCGTCGCGCTCGTATCTGCAGTCGTCTCCGCGTTCCCCCAGCCGGCGTCCGCCGTCTTCCTGTACTTGTACCGGTACTCGGTCACGCCCTCCATGGCGTCCCAACTGAACACGAAAGAGTCCGACGGCTGGCTGATCCCCAGGGAAGAAGGACTTTCGACCTCAGTGAGTTCGCTGGCTGGCAGCGAGGCGGAGAGTGTGGGCGGCGTGGGCGCTGGAGTCGGGGTTGAGGTGGGGGCCAGCGTTGGAGTCGGGGTCGGTGTCGCAGTCGGTGTGGGCGCTGGAGTCGGCGTTGAAGTGGGGGTCGGCGTTGGGGTCGGGGTCTGTGTCGGAGTCGGCGTTGAAGTGGGGGCCGGCGTTGGAGTCGGGGTCTGTGTCTGTGTCGGAGTCGGCGTGGGTGCTGGAGTCGGCGTTGAAGTAGGGGCCGGCGTTGGCGTTGCAATGGTGAGCGATGCCTTCGTCTCCGAACGTGCCGCGTTTCCAGTGCCTGCATCCCTGATGGTGAAGCTTATGGAGTCGCTGTCCGAGTTCTCGTGGTCTGTAGCGCTTACCGTTACCGTCCCCGCGCCGTTCACGCGCACGTTCACGGATCGCAGGCCGTCGAAGTTCGGTCCACCAAGCCATGTGCCGGTAACTTCCACTCCTCCAGTGCTTGAAACATCCCACGAGCCGGCCGCGCCTCTCTCCATATCACACGTGATGACGTGGTTTGAGCCGGGCCGGACCTCCCCGCCTCCGTTGCACGCGACGGAGAAGGAGTCATGACTCTCGGCGCTGCCCGAAGTCCTCTGGGGAACGAACTGCAGCACGAGCAATACGGTGAGCGCGGCCACCCCCACCGATATCGCCGTTCTGAGCAGCACTCCGGGCTGCCAGTCTCTCAGGCGAGCGTACATCCCTGTCAGGCTAGTGTCAGGCGTGGAGGGATACAACGCGATAAGGTTGCCAACTGTTCACTCTCAGAGCATGGAGGTGCGTGCAGGTTCTATAATCCCCCCGCCGCGCTCGGCGCGGCCTGGAAAGCACGAACAACATGGACCTCAACACGCTCGAATCCGGCTACGCACTGGTCGACCGGGAGATAGTCATCACCTCGGCGATGGTCGGCGCCTACGTCCGCGCCGTGGGCGACGGCAACACGCTCTACGCCGAGGAAGGGCTGGCGCCGCCGATGGCGGTGGCGGCGCTGGTGATGGCCGAGGCGATGGACGCCGTGAGCCTGCCCGCAGGTACCGTGCACACCGGACAGGAGTTGACGTTCTCCCGTCCTGTCGCGATGGGAGCGACGGTGCGCTGCTCGGCGACCGTCGCGGCGAACAGCGTGCGGCGCGGGACGCGCTTCCTGACGCTCGACCTGTGCGGCAATCTCGAAGGCGAGGCGGCGGTGGAGGGCAGGGCGGCGCTCGCGCTCCCGGAGGCGGACGGATGAGCGTCGCGCCGGAGACCCTGCAGCCGGTGGAGCGCCGCATAACACAGGAGCAGTTGGTACAGTATGCGGACGCCAGCGGCGACCACAACCCGCTGCACCTGGACGAGGAGTTCGCGCGCGACACACCCTACGGCAGAACCATCGCGCACGGTATGCTCGTGCTGGCGCTGGTGTCGGAACTGATGACACACTCGTTCGGCGAGGCATGGCTGCGCGGCGGGAGGCTCAAGACGCGCTTCCGAGCGCCGGTCTTCCCGGGCGATACGGTCCGCGCGATCGGAATGCTGAAGACATCGGACGAAGGCAGCGCGACGTACGAGGTGACTGTCGCGAACCAGGACGGCGAGAACGTGATTACAGGCGATGCTTCGGTGACGCTGAACGCCTGACCGGCGGAGGAACAGAATTTGGCGAAGTACACGATCGCATTGGACGCGATGGGCGGCGACCTCGCACCCGCGGTGCCGGTGGAGGCCGCGGTCATCGCGGCGCGAGAATACGACGCTGCCGTGGCCCTCGTGGGAGATGAGGCGGCGGTCTCGGCGGAACTCGCGAAGCATGATGCGGGCAACCTTGCCGTGCAGGTCGTGCCGTCCGAGGGCGTCGTCTCCGAGGACGAGGCCCCTGCGCGTGCGCTGCTGAGCAAGCCGCGGGCGTCGATCGCCGTGGCCGTGGGGATGGTGAAGGTGGGGCAGGCGCACGCGGCTATCAGCATGGGCTCGACGGGCGGAACGATGGCCGCAGCCGTCCTTGCGCTGGGGATGTTTCCGGGGTTGGAGCGTCCGACGCTCGGCGGGCCGTTCATCGGACTCGCACCGGAGACGACGATCATCGACCTCGGCGCGAATGTGGACTGCAAGCCTGCGCAGATGCTCAGCTTCGGCGCGCTCGGCGCGTCGTTCGAACGCGTCTACCATGGCAAGGAGTCGCCGCGCGTGGGCCTGCTGAGCGTCGGCTCAGAGGATGGGAAGGGGAACAAGCAGGTGCAGGAGGCGTTCCCGCTCTTCCGGGCGAGCGGCCTCAACTTCGTGGGCAACGTCGAGGGACACGAGATATTCGCGGACAAGGCGGACGTGCTCGTGTGCGACGGGTTCGTGGGGAACGTGCTGCTGAAGTACACGGAGGGGCTGGCCGCTGCTGCGGGGCGTTATCTCGCATCCCGGCTGGGGTCGGACAGCCCGGCGGTGCAGGCGATAGCGGGCCTGGCGTCGGCGGCGGAAGGGGGAGGCGGGCCGCTGTTCGGCGTGAACGGCGTTGTCATCGCAGGACACGGACGCTCGAGCGCGCAGAGCATCGCACGCTCTGTTGGGCTGGCGTGCTTTGCGCTCGACCGCAACCTGATAGAGACGATGCGTGACGACCTCGCGCAGGCGCTCGTTCGCGCGGAGGTCGGCAGTGAGCAGGCTTAGCGGTCAGCGCGCGCTGGTCACCGGCGCGAGCAGGGGCATCGGCCGCGCCGTCGCGCTGCGGCTCGCCTCGGAAGGGGCGAGCGTCGCGCTGAACTACAACTCCGGCCAGCAAGAGGCGGAGGCTGTCGCAGCGGAGATCGCGGCGGCGGGCGGGAGCGCGGTAACGCTGCAGGGCAACGTCGCGGACGCAACACAGGCCGAGGCGCTCGTGGACGCTGCTGCGGGAGCGCTCGGCGGACTGGACATCCTCGTGAACAACGCTGGCATCACCCGCGACAACCTGCTCATGCGTCTCTCCGAGGACGACTGGGATGCGGTTATCGACACGAACCTGAAGGGCGCTTTCCTGTGCACGAAGGCGGCTATCCGCCCCATGCTGCGCCAGCGCTCAGGACGCATCGTCAATATGTCGTCGGTCGTGGCGATCACGGGCAACCCCGGGCAGGCGAACTACACTGCGGCCAAGGCGGGGCTCATCGGCTTCACGCGGACGGTCGCGCGTGAAGTGGCGTCGCGCGGCATCACGGTGAACGCCATCGCGCCGGGCTTCATCGCCACGCAGATGGTCGATTCGATTCCGGAGGACCTGCAGGCGCAGATACGCGAGCGCATACCGCTGGGAGCGTTCGGCACGCCGGAGGACGTGGCGGGCTGCGTCGCGTTCCTCGTCAGTGCGGACGCCGCATACATCACGGGCCAGGTGCTCAGCATAGACGGAGGTTTGGGGCTGTAATGACAGACTGGCCGGAAGAACACGAAGGTCCGGGGCACAAGATACTCGTTATCGTTGCGCACCCGGATGACGCCGAGTTCATGTGTGCCGCGAGCGTCGCTCGCTGGACGTCGGAGGGCAAGGAGGTCGTCTACGCGCTCGTTACGTCCGGCGACAAGGGCACGTCCGATCCCACCGTCGTGCCGTCGGAGCTTGCGACGTTGCGCGAAGAGGAGCAGCGGGAGGTGTGCCGCATCCTCGGAGTGAAGAAGGTGGAGTTCCTGCGCTACGAGGACGGCATGGTGCAGAACACGCTCGAGTTGCGGAAGGACATCGTCCGGCTCATCCGCAAGCACAAGCCGAGCGCGGTGATCACGCAGAATCCCATGGTTCGGTGGTCAGGCCACTACATCAACCACCCCGACCACCGGAACACAGGCGATGCGACGCTCGACGCGGTGTTCCCGTCGGCCCGCGACGTGCACATGTTCCCGGAGCTCGCGCTCAACGAGGGACTCGAAGCGCACATCGTTGAGCACGTCTACCTTGGCGCACGCGACGACATCGCAGACGTGTACTTCGACGTTTCGGACACGGTGGAGACGAAGATCCGCGCGCTGAAAGCGCACGCCAGCCAGATGCGGTTCACTCCTGCCAACGGCACGGAGCCGTCGAAGGAAGAGCAGGAGTTCGGCGAGCGGCTTGCTGGCTGGCTGAAGGACCGCGGATCGCAGAAGGGCATCCCTTACGCTGAGTCGTTCAAGTACTTCTACCTGGGGTAGGAGAGCTACATGAGCAAGAGCGCCCCGGGTTACAACCGCATCTCGCAGTTGACGCACTGGGCGAGTGCGCTGTTGATCCTGGGTATGCTGGGCATGGGGCTGGCGATGACGCGGATCGGCGAGGGCGAGGCGCAGGAGGTGTTGTACAACGCGCACGTGGGCGCCGGCCTCGTGACACTTGCGTTAACCGCGGTCCGCCTTGTGGCGCTCGTCGTGCACCGATGGCCTTCACCGCCCCCCGGGCTGTCGCCGGCGAACGAGCGGGCGTTCATCGGGACGCACATTCTGCTCTACACGTTGCTCATCGCGCTGCTGGCGAGCGGAATCGGGACACTGGTGTTGAGTGGGCTTTCGCTCGTTCCCGGCAGTATCGTCCCTGCCGACGTAGAGAACGTGCCAGCGCGCATGGCGCACGACCTGCTCTCCAAAGTCTTCATCGCACTGCTGCTGGTCCACGTTGCCGGAGTCCTTCGCTATCAGGTGGGGAAGGGCGACACACTGGGCCGGATGGGCGTGCCCTGGTTCAGCCGCTCCCATGAATGAAAATCATTCATGCGGTGAATAGATCTCATTCACGGCGTGAATAATCTACACGCAGCACATGCCGACCCTGCGCGGAACTGCCCTACGCCTCCACCGGCTCCGTTGCCAGCGCGTAGGCAGGCTCCGACAGCGTGATGGCACCACCGCTTGCGTTGTGCAGAGACGACGCTGCGTGCTTCGCCGCAACGAGCGCCAGCCCAATCGTGCGGCCATCGCCGGTGTCGAATGCGGACGTGACGACGCCCGCTTGTGAGCCGTCCTCCTCCTGCAGAGCGTCGCCTGGCACGGCGGGGGCACCGGACGTGAACGACATGAGCAGCCGCTGCACCTTGCGGTACGTCTGGAGCCGGGCGATGACCTCCTGCCCCGTGTAGCAGCCCTTGTCGTCGCTGATGGAGCCGAGCAGCCGCGCCTCCAGCGGGTTGTTGAACGCCCCGAACTCTGTGCCATAGGCGGGCACGCCCTGCGCGATGCGGTATGCCTCGAACGTCTCCGCGTCGACTTCCTGAGCTCTGGCGCTCAGGGCCGTTTTCACGCGCTCAGCGTCGGCGAGCGGCAGCAGAACGTCGTAGGCCGGGTGCGCCCCGAACGGTGAGGCGACGGTCACTGTGCCGTCCTGCGAGAACACCCCGTCGAGCGATGGAACGGGTAGACCTGCGCTCGCGAGAGCATCCGCAGCCAGCGGTCCAAGGACGGTGAGATGCGCTGTGTCACTGCTCTCGTCAACGACGGTGATGTCCTCGCCGAAGGTATAGAGGTCGATCCAGTCGGCGACGTCCTCTGCTCTGCCAGGGCTGGTGAAGCACCACATACCGCCGTCCAACGCTGCGAGGCGCAGGTGGTCGATCACACGGGCGTCGCCGTTCGTCAGAACAGTCGAGCGCGCCGTGCCCTCAGGCAGCGTCTCGAGTTGGTTGGTCGTGAGGCGGTTTAGGAGGTCGAGGGCGTCTGGGCCCGTGATCCACAGCCGGCCACAATCGCTGCGGTCGGCGAAGCCGGCGCGTTCCGTGAGTGCGGCGAGGGCTACAGCATCGATGCTCATGACGTGAGCATAACAGGGCAGGGCAAGAGTGGGCGTATCGGAAGAGGCGAGGCTAGACCGAGAACGAGGTGCCGCAGCCGCATGCCTTTTTGGCGTTGGGGTTGTTGAAGACGAATCCCTTGCCGTTCAGGCCGCCGGAGTAGTCCAGCTCCGTCCCGGCGAGGAAGACGTAGCTCTTGCGGTCCACGGCGAGCGTGATGCCGTTCTGCTCGATGACCTTGTCGCCGTCCTGCGCCTCGTTCGCGAGGTCGAGTACGTAGGTCAGGCCGGAACAGCCGCCGCCCTTCACCGCGACACGCAGGATACCGCTGTCGACGCCCTCGGCGGCCATGAACTGCTGCACGTGCTTCGCGCCGTTCTCGGTGATGGTTATGGTCATGGGCTGTTGTGTGGTGGTCATCTGCGTGTCCTCGTTCTTCGCTTCCCGTATACCAACCTATCGTAGGGAGCGAGCGGAGGTGCGTCAAGCGGAGTGCGTCGCGCACGCGTCACTTCCTGCCATCCGGGGGGCGCATCCCCCGCGGTCGCTGGCATACAATGCCGCTCGTGCGCAGGCTGATCAACAAGATACTGAGCAACATTCCCCACGCCCGCCACGGCGTCTCGTAGCCCATGACCGCTCGCGCAGATGCACTCCTGGAAGGGCTGAACCCGCCTCAACGACAGGCCGTCCAATGCGTGGAAGGGCCTTTGCTCATCGTGGCCGGGCCCGGCTCCGGCAAGACGCGCGTCATCACGAACCGCATCGCCTACCTGAATCAACACGTCGGCATCCGTCCGGGCCGTATCGCGGCAGTGACCTTCACGAACCGTGCCGCTCGGGAGATGCGCAACCGGCTCGCCGTGCTGATGGGCGACGGCGCGCAGCGCCTCACCGCCGGGACGTTCCACGCGCTCTGCGCCTCGATCCTGCGCCGCGACGGCGAGGTCATCGGCATCCCTCCCGATTACGTCATCATGGACGACGAAGACCAGATGAACCTGATCAAGCAGTCCATGGAACAGCTGCAGTTGGACCCCAAGCGCTTCCCTCCGCGCTCCCTGCTCTCAGCCATCAGCAGGGCGAAGTCACAACTCCTGGGGCCGGACGCGCTTGCTGCGAAGGCCGACGGCTATTACGACGAAGTCGTTCACCGAGTCTTCGCGGCGTACCAGGCGTCGCTCGCGCGCAGCCACGGCGTGGACTTCGACGACCTGCTTGGCAAAGCGGTCGAACTGTTCCGGCGTGCGCCGGAGGTCCGCGACAGGTGGCAGGAGCGGTTCGTCCACTTCATGGTGGACGAGTTCCAGGACACGAACACCGCTCAGTACGAGATCGCGCGCCTGCTCGCTGGCAAGTACCGCAATCTCGCCGTCGTGGGCGATCCCGACCAGTCCATCTACTCGTGGCGCAACGCTGATATCCGCAACATCCTCTCGTTCAAGAAGGACTACCCGGACGCGACCATCGTCGCACTCTCTCAGAACTACCGTTCCACGAGCACCATCCTCGATGCGGCACGGCATGTCATTCGAGCGAACAGCCAGCGTATCGAGCAGGAGCTGTTCACGGAGAACGGGCAAGGCGTTCCCATCCGCATCGCCGACACCTACTCGGAGGAAGAGGAGGCACAGGAGGTCATCCGCGAGGTGCGCCGCCTCATGGAGGCAGAGAGCGTGTCGTTGCGCGATTGTGTCGTGACGTACCGAGTGAATGCCCAATCCCGCGCGCTGGAAGAGGCGTGCTTGCGCTACGGCATGCCCTACAAGATCGTGGGCGGCGTGCGCTTCTACCAGCGGCGCGAGGTGAAAGACCTGATCTGCTACCTCCGCCTCTTGGAGAACCCCTTCGACGAAGTGAGCCTCACCCGCATCATCAACGTCCCAACGCGGGGGATTGGCAAGCGCACAGTGGACGAACTGCTCGCGTGGGCGAACTCCCTGGATGTTCCCGCCTATACCGCTCTCCAACTGCTGCAGGACGACGCGGAGCGCCCTTCGCCTTTCGACCTGCGGCAGAAACGGCAGCTCGGTGGGTTCCTCGCGTTGCTGAACGGGCTAGGTGAGCTCAAGGCGGAGATGGAGTTGCCGCAATTCATCGACGAGGTGCTGGAACAGTCCGGACTGCGCCGGGCCATCCTGGAGTCCGACGACCCGGACGCTGAAGACCGACTGGAGAACCTGCGCGAACTGCGTGGGCTGAGCGCGGAGTTCGCGGATGCACCCGCCGAGGAGAGTCTCTCTGCCTTCCTGGAGCGCATAGCTCTCGTGTCGGACCAGGACGTGCTGGACGAGGACGAGCAGCAGTACCTCACGCTCATCACCCTCCACCAGATCAAAGGCCTCGAGTTCCCTGTTGTGTTCATCACCGGCATGGAGGACGGCGTGCTGCCGCACATGCGCTCCATCGACGACCCCGACCAGTTGGAGGAGGAGCGGCGCATCGCGTACGTGGGCATGACACGAGCGCGTGAGCGGCTCTATCTCTTCCGCTCACTGCGGCGGCGCATGTTCGGCTCGTTCGGGTCATCGCGCCGGTCGCGCTTCCTGAAGGACATCCCGTTCGACCTGATCGAAGCGCCGGAGCGCGGGCAGCGTTACGGGAACGGCGGGATGGGCAGACCCGAACGCGAACTCGCGGCTGTCGGAGCGGACGGCGCTTCGGTACAGGCGCCGCCGTTCAAGACGGGCGAGAAGGTGATGCACCCGGTCTTTGGACTCGGCATCGTCGTAGACTGCAGTCCACGCCCTGGCGACTACGAGGTGACGGTCGCGTTCCCCGGCAACCAGGGCGTGAAGCGCATCCTCCACAGCTACGGCAAACTCGAAGGGGTACAACGCTCGTGACCGCGCTGCTCTCCATCGTCATCCCTGCCTATAACGAGCAGGGACGCATACGTCCAACGCTGGAGGAGTACGTCGAGCACTTCCGCAGTTGGTACGAGGGCGATTTCGAGATTGTGGTCGTGCTGAACGGCTGCCGCGACAACACGCGAGGGGTCGTGGAGGAGGTAGCGGAATCCGCTCCCGAGGTCCGCCTTGCCGAGTTCGCCGCGCCGCTCGGGAAGGGTGGGGCGCTCCGGGAGGGGCTGGCGCTCGCGGAAGGGTCGCTCATCCTGTTCGTTGACGCCGACAACATGGTGCGCGCGCCGGAGGCTGCGAAACTGGTCGAGGCCCTCGAAACGCACGACATCGCCATCGGCGACAGGTTCAACGGCAAGGATGAGGAGGAAGGTAAGTCCCGTTCGCGCCGGTTCGTCAGCAAGGCGTCGCGGCTCTGGGTGCGCCGCTTCCTCAGCCTGCCGTTTTCGGACACGCAGTGCGGGGCCAAGGCGTTGCGCGCCGAGGCGTGGCGCACCATCGCCCCGCACATCCGAGAGAACGGCTGGGCGTTCGACCTCGATCTGCTCGGTAACGCGGAGCGGCTGGGTTGCTCTATCGTGGACGTGCCTGTGCGCTGGCAGCACATCGCCGAAGGCTCAAAGGTGCAGGCGTGGCGCGACGCCCCCGCAACGTTCCTCGCCACGTTCCGTATCAGGTCGCGGATGCGGAAGTAGCCCGGGCCCGGCGTAATCGGCGAGGGGCAAGCCGGAGACAGAGCACCGCCAGCGCCAGCGCCTCCCGCGCGTCCGCCTTGGATACGCCCGCGTACCGGTTCTGGAAGACGATGGGCGACTCGTTCACCTGCAGGCCTCCGTACACCGTGAGCAACTCCAGCAACCACTTGAACCCGCGCGACGAGTACCGTGTGGGCATATGCGTGAGCAGTTCGCGCCGGCAGAGCGCGTAGCCCGTCAGCACGTCGTGCTGAGGCAGCATGAGTATCACGCGCACTCCGGTGTTCAGCACCCGGCTGATCAGCCTGCGCACGAGAGGTTGGTTGGCGAACGACCCACCGCGAACGTAGCGGGAACCGATCACAACGTCGCAGCCGTCCTCGGCGCGGGCGAGCATCTCCGGCAGGAGATCGGGGTCGTGGGAGAGGTCGGCGTCCATGACGGCGACGAGCCGCCCGCGAGCCTCCGCCGCCCCGGCGAACACCGCGCTGGCGAGCCCCGCCTTCCCGGAGCGCTCCACGAGCCGCACGCGCGCGTCGGACGCCCCCATCTCGCGCACGGTATCGGCGGTGCCGTCGGGGCTCCCATCGTCCACCACGATCACTTCGCATGGCACGTCGTGCAGGATGTCGAGGAGCCGGGGCACGAGCACGGACACGTTCTCGCGTTCGTTGTACGTCGGGAGGATGACTGACAGCAGGGGTTCGGGTGCGGCGGCCACGACAGGTTCCGGTGGCAGTATAGGAGTGCCCCGTGTGGCGGACAAGGCATGCATGTTCGCGTTTACCTGCCGTTCTTCAGCCCGATAGACTACGTGCGTGAGTACGACAGCCCAACCGAAGACCGCGCTGGTGCTTGCCGGAGGCAAGGGCGAACGCCTCTGGCCGCTTACGCAGGACCGGCCCAAGCCGATGGTGGAGGTGAACGGCAGGCCTATCGTGGAGCACCACCTCGCCTGGCTGCGGGCCAACGGCGTCGAGCGCACGTTCCTGCTCACCGGCTACATGCACGAGGTCATCGCGGAGCACTTCTCCGCGCCGCGCATCGAAGGGCTGGAAGTGCGCTGCATCGCGGAAGCGTCTCCGTTGGGACGCGGCGGCGCGTTCAAGAACGCCTACCGCGAGGCGGGGCTTGCCGACAACGCCGTCATCGCCACGAACGGAGACGTGCTCACGGAACAGCCGCTTGCCCCGCTGGTCGAGGCGCATGAGCGAGCGGGAGCGCTCGCAACCGTCATGCTCACTCCCATGATCAGTCCGTTCGGCATCGTGGATACGGATGGCGGACTGGTCACCGGTTTCAGGGAGAAGCCACCGCTGCCGTACTGGATCAACGCAGGGGTCTACGTCCTCACCAGAGAGGCCATCGCCCGCTTTCCCGACTTGGGCGATCACGAGACCGAGACCTTCCCGGCGCTGGCGTCGGAGGGGCGACTGGCCGCGTTCGAGAGCGGCGCGTACTGGAAGTCTGTCGAGTCGCAGAAAGACCTGCGCGAGGCGGGCGAGCGTCTGGCGCGGGCGTCGTAGGAGCAGCGCGGCAGCCCCGCTGTGCTAGAATCGATGCAGCGGCCTTCGTGAGGCCGCTTCCCACGTCGGGGAGTAGCGCAGTCCGGTAGCGCGCTACGTTCGGGACGTAGAGGCCCCGGGTTCAAATCCCGGCTCCCCGACCAGTCTTCTCCCAAGCACCCCCGTGTTTCGTAATGTTTAGTTTCGCGCCGCCATGGTTTGCGCGCGCTTGCGCGCGGGGAGTGGTATGCTTGCGCCGAAAAGCCTGCCAGGGAGGATGGAACATGCTGACGACTGAACAGAACGATCGGTTGGCTCGTGTCGGCCCCGGCACGCCCGGAGGCGAGTTGCTGCGCCGGTACTGGGTGCCGTTCCTGCCCAGCGCGAAACTCGACGAAGACCCCGTGCAGGCCGTCCGCCTGCTCGGCGAGGACCTCACCTGCTACCGGGACAAGTCCGGCAACATCGGTCTCATCGGCCAGCGCTGCATGCACCGCGCCGTTGACCTTCGCTGGGGCATCCCGGACGAGAACGGTCTCCGCTGTCCCTACCACGGCTGGATGTACGACGCGAACGGCGTTTGCGTCGACGCGCCGCTGGAGGCCCGCCGCGACATGTTCAAGGACCGGCTCAAGCTCCCCGGCTACCCGGTGAAGGAGATGGGCGGCCTGCTGTTCGCCTACATGGGCCCGCAGCCCGCGCCGCTGCTCCCTCCGTGGGACCTGTTCGTCTGGCCCAACTCCGTCCGGCAGATGGGCATCGCCGTCCTCAATGCCAACTGGCTCCAGTGCCAGGAGAACACCGGCGACCCCACACACGGCGTGTGGCTCCACGGCTTCCAGTTCCAGTACATCCTCGAGAAGATGGGCGACCACGACCGCCTCGCGAAGATGAGCAAGGGGTTCATGCAGCAGGGCGTTGGCATCAAGGACCTGTACGTCCACTCCACGCAGTACGGCATGGAGAAGGGCGTCATATTCTCCAAGGAGCTCGGCGCGCCTGAGGACAAGAAGTCCCGCCACTCCACCGTCATCTTCCCGTTCTACACGGAGCAGAACGCCGCCGGCGCTCCGTGGAGCGAGTTCCAGATCCGCGTGCCGATAGACGACGAGCACACCTACCACATCTCCTACAACACCTACGCTGCACCGCCCGGCGTCGAGGCGCCGAAGCAGGACAAGGTGCCCTACTACGAGGTGCCGATCTACGACGAGGACGGCAAGCCGATCCTGGACTGCATCCTCAACCAGGACTTCATCGGCTGGTGGGCGCAGGGCCCGCTGACCGACCGCAGCGCGGAGAACCTCGGGCGCACGGACATCCCCGTCGTCTTCCTCCGGCGCCAGTTGGATGAGCAGATACGTATCGTCGAGGACGGTGGCGACCCGTTGAACGTCTTCCGCGACGAGGCAGAGATTGACGCCCTTCCGAACGAGGGTGGGGAGATACCCATCCTGTACGGAGGCGGCAGGCCTGCGGACGCGTGGCTCAACCCCGACTGGGCGAAGGACGTTCCCGAACTGACCCGGAACACGCGCGCCCAGTACCACAAGGGCGGCGCGGTCTGGGAGTCGGACCGCTACGGCCCGGCCATTCCGTTGGCAGCCGAACTCCACCGCCGGATGGAGGAGGCTGTGGAAAAGGCGCAGGCCGGGCCCGCCTAACGCCACTGCATCTGAACCCTTACGGAGAAGCCCAGCAGTGCTGGGCTTCTCTCGATTAAGCGGTGTCTCAGGTGCGATGAGCAACACAATTGCACGCTTAACGTAGTAGGGTATGGGGCACACCACATCAGACGACCGAGGCAAGCCCCGCCTCCGGAGAGAAGCGTGACCCAGAGCCAGACAGACCAGACCCTGCCCCAGGTGCTGCCCGAGTTCAGCGCCGCACTCAACGAACTCATCGCCCTCGCGAAACGCGGCCACACCTCGGGCAGCGAACTCTTCAACCCCAGCGACGAGTGGCTCGTTTCCCGCATGCGGGAGATCGGCGGACTGCCGGACTCCGACCGCGGGGCGGCGCTCGACGAGTGGCGGAGCATCGCGGAAGAGGCCGCCGCTGCGAACGCAGAGGGCAGGGCGGCGGGCCGCGCGGGCCCGGAGGCAGTGGTACGGCTCAACTCCGGCGGGTTCGCCTTCTACAGCCAGCGCGGCGTTGCTCGCCAGCCGCACCTCACTCGCTACCTCATGGATGGCTTCACGCCGAACCGCGACTCGCTCGAATTCGGCCACGACGACCAGCGGCTCTTCTGCCGCATCCTGCCGCTCATCACTGCGAGGCTCAGCGAGTGGCTCGACGCGGGCGAGACCGTCGTGCAGTCCGACCGCCGGGTATGCGACGCACCGGGGCGCTCGTTCCATGCGCGGCAGCTGGTCGTGGGCGCGCGCTATCCGCAACTGCCGTACCTGTGGCGGCAACTCACGTTCGACCTGCCGGAAGAGGAGCACTCGGGCGAACCGGACATCGTGGAGTTCTCCATACCGGAGTGGCTGGAGATACTCGACCTGCCTGACGACGTACGCGGTGAGATAGAAGCGCAGAGCCTCACGCGGCTCGTATTCAAGGCTCCGACGCGCGGGCTGTCGCTGCACCTCGGTTTCGACTACGTGGGCGAGCACAAGATGGGCCCGCTCAGCATCGCGATGCACCAGACGAAGATGAACGGCGGGCTCGCCCTGCAGGCAGCGCTCAGCGTCGCGCGCATCCGGGCGCTGGACGGCAGCATGAACAATGCCGCCGTCGTCACGACAGGGCCGTCGCTGCACGGCAAGAGCACGCTCACCATCATGATCGAGCTGGCGAACAGCGAACTCGCCTCCCGCCTCTCGCTGCCACCGGACCCCGAGGAAGGGGTCTACCCGATGAACGACGACATCATCCTGCTCCAGCCGCTCGCCGAACCGGTCGACGTGGAGCTGGACGGGCAGCGCGTCTCCTACGCCTACGGCATCGACGGCACGGAGAACAACTTCTACGCCGTACCGTCCGGCCTGACCCGTGAGGACGACCCCGTGACCTACGACGTCGTGCGCGGCGCGCCCGGCGAACCGAACTCGCAGGAGACGCTGGAGAACGTCGTGGCCGACCCGGCGACCGGCGAGCCCGACTTCTCGCAGAACCCGACGCGGAATATGCGGATGGTGCTCTCGCGGCGCAGGCTGCTGCAGCGCAAGGGCGTCGCGGAGGTCATCAGCCGCGTGACGGGCGGCGCGCTGACCGAAGCCGCTCACGTCCCGATGGGGCACATGCACCGCATCATCTGGCAGGCCGTCATGCGGGAGAACACCGTCATCCCGCCGCTGCGCAAGCTCAGTCTGGAGCAGTACGTCCGCGTGCTCATGTACGGCGAGGCCGTGCAGATGGGCGCGGCTGCGGGCGCCATCGGCAGGCCGTACGTCGAGTACTTCTCGGACCCGTTCATCATCGGGCTGGAGGACGACAACGCGAACCTCCTGTACGACATCCTCCGCCGGATGCAGGCGGACGGCGTGAGGCAGGAGTTCTACGCCTTCAACACCGGCGGTCTCGGGGCGGACACCAACGACGCGGCGGAGGGCAGGCTCTACCGGAAGATCCCGCGCGAGGTGACGCTTGCGCTGCAGGAGGCCGTGCTGCGCAACGCCGCGAAGTACGAGTACGACCCGTACATCGGCTCCGAGGTTGCGGCGGCTGTGACCGACGCCTCGGGGAACGAGGTGCTCGACCTGCGCGCCGAGTGGCTGCCGCGCAACGTCTACGGCGAGGAAGACTACGTTCGCCGCATCGACGCTCTGCGCTACCGCCGCTTCTATGGCTCGCCCGAGAACGAGCGCACCGGCATCCTGCGCTACACGAAGGTCGTGAACGACCTCACCGATCTGAGCGACGTTCCACCGCCGCGCTCCGAATGGGAGGCGGCGCGCCTGCTCTCGTTCTACTGGAGCCTGGACCGCTCCTACGAGACGCTTGCCGAGACTGCAGCGCACCGTGGCGAGGGAGAGGCGCCGTCCGCCGAGTTGCTGAGCGCGCTGAGCTATGCTTGTGCGCGGGGCGTCGTGGAAGGGCTGGCGCTCTCCTCTGGCGCAGAGGCTGCGCTGCGGGAGCTCGGCATCCGGATCTAGCAAGCCCGGCCACGCCTGTCCGTCTCCATCCCTTCGTGCGGCCGGAGTGAGTGTGGCCACGCAACAACTGAGTGAGGAGGGCAGCGAATGGCGACAGTGGAACATCTGCAACCGGAAGGCATGTCCCCGAACGGCGGACGGTACACGCACGTCGTGAAGGTCGGCCCGTGGGTCTTCATCGCGGGGCAGACGGCATCGGACGAGAACGGCGACGTCGTGGGCATCGGCGACCCCACTGCGCAGGTCGGGCAGGTGATGAAGAACCTGCGCCTCGCGGTCGAGTCCGTCGGCGGGAAGTTCGAGGACATCGTCAAGACAACGGTGTACGTCGTGGGCGAGGAGAACGTGGAGGAGGTGCGCGCGGCGCGTGCGCAGTACCGTCCCGAGAAGCCGCCGACGAGCACGCTCCTCATCATCTCCGGGCTGGCGAGGCCGGAGTTCATAATCGAGATAGAGGCAGTCGCCTACGTGGAGTAACCGCGCGGGGTAGCCTGCGTGGAGTAGGTCAGCCTGCGGTAGGATACGCACGAGCAAAGCAGAGGAGGGAAGAGCATGGCAGCAGTAACGGTCCTGCACCCGGGGATGACGACGGAGACGATCCAGATCACCGGACACAACGGCGACGAGATCGATGCCTACGTGGCGAGGCCGGAAGGCCCTGGCCCGTTCGCGACGGTGCTCGTGGCGCACCACATGCCCGGATGGGACGAATGGTGCATCGAGGTGACGCGCCGGTTCGCCCACCACGGCTACCTGGCGGTCTGCCCGAACCTGCACCACCGCATGGGCCCCGGCACACCCGCCGAGATGTCGGCCCGCATCCGCGACGACGGCGGGCAGCGCGACGCGTTCGTGCTCGGCGACCTGCAGGGCGCGCTGGACTACATCCGCGCCCGGGACGACGCGACAGGCAAGGTGGGCGTCATCGGCTTCTGCTCCGGCGGGCGGGTCGCCTACATGGCGGGCTGCAACCTGGAGCTGGACGCGGCGGTCGACTGCTGGGGCGGCAACGTCATTCCGACGCCTGACCGCATCAACGAGAACCAGCCGGACCCGGTCATCGACATGACGCCCAACATGAGCTGTCCCGTGCTGGGATTGTTCGGCAACGACGACGGCAACCCTGACATCGAGCAGGTGAACGCCATCGAGGCGGAGTTGCAGAAGCACGGGAAGGAGTACGAGTTCCACCGCTACGACGGCGCGGGGCACGCGTTCTTCAACTGGAGCGGCGCGTCGCACCGTCCGGAGCAGGCCAAAGACGGCTGGGACAAGGTGTTCGACTTCTACGCCAGGCACCTGAGCCAGGCGCAACGCTGAAGAGCGCGGCGCGAGTGGCCTGACGGCCACGCCGGATTCCGGCCTTCGCTGGAATGACGGGACTTGCCGGAAGAGCCGGTCTGTCCGCCGCGAGTGTTCGGGCGGACAGACCACGTCTGTGAAACAGGAGAGCGAGCGGTGAAAGCGGCATTCATACGGAACCACGGAGGGCCATCGGCCATCCAGTACGGCGACATGCCGGAGCCGGAGGCCGGACCGGGCGAGGTGCTCGTCCGCGTGCGTGCATCGGCGCTGAACCGGCTGGACCTCTACACCCGCGCCGGGCTGCGCGGCACGAAGGTTGCGCCGGAGGACATGCCGCGCATCCTGGGCGGCGACTGCGCCGGCGAGATCGCCGCGTTGGGCGAAGGGGTGGACAGCGTCAGCGTGGGCGAGCGCGTCGTCGTGAACCCGCTCTGCAGCACGAGCCCTCCCTCGATGATCGGCACGAACCGGCAGGGGTCGAACGCCGAATACGTCGCCGTTCCGGCGGAGAACGTCGTGCCGATACCGGACTCGCTCTCCTTCAAGGACGCCGCGGCGCTGCCGACCATCTACCTGCCGACGTGGGGCATCGTCGTGCGGGAGGGGCGGCTGCAGGCGAACGAGACCGCGCTGGTGCTCTCCTCGTCCAGCGGGGTCGGCACCGCGGCCATCCAGCTCATCAAGGGCGTCGTCGGCGCGACGTGCATCGCGGCCACGAGCACGGGCGAGAAGGTGCGCAAGTCCAAGGAATTGGGTGCCGATTACGCCATCAACTACAAGGTGGAGAACCTCGCACAGCGGACGAAGGAGCTGACCGGCGGACGCGGCGTCGACCTCGTGGTGGACAGCACGGGCGCGGCGTTCTTCGAGGACGCGTACGCGTCGCTGGCGCGCGGCGGCAGGTACGGCATCTGCGGCGTTACGGCGGGCTACCAGGCGCAGATACACCTGGGCCAGCTGTTCAGCAAGCAACTGCGGCTGTTCGGCACGTTCATGGGTTCGACGGACGAACTGCGGCGCATCGTCGATGCCGCTTCCAGGGGGCAGATAGGCACGGCCATCCAGGCCAGTGTTCCGCTGGCTGGGACCGCAACCGCTCACGAGGAGATGGAGAAGTCGGAGCACTTCGGCAAGTTCATCATCGTCGTGCCCTGATGAGCCTCTGCCGAGCGCCCTCGCCCTACCGGTTCTCCCTGGCGAGCGTCGTTCTTCCCACCCGCCCGCCCGAACGCCCTTCGGCAGGCTCAGGACAGGCTTGGGGGACACCCCCGCGCTCCCGGCAGAGGGGCACCGCCCCTCTGCACTCCCCATTAAGACGCTCCCAAAGCAATGCAAGAGACTGAGGGTTACCGGCCTCCCACGCGGCGGCGCAAGCCGTGGTTCTACGGGTGGACCATCGTCATCGTCCTCTCGGTCATATCGTTCGCGGGTGGCGTCGAGACGAACCCGGTGCTCGGCGTCTTCCAGGGGCCGATGACGGACGAGTTCGGCTGGAGCCGGGCGCTCTACACGCTTCCCATGTCGATCGGCTCGTTCATGGGCGGGATCGCGTCGCTGGCGGTCGGGCCGCTGATGGACCGGTATGGCTCGCGCATCATCATGACCGTGGCCATCGCCATCATGGGGCTGACGTTCGTGCTGATGGGGGCGGTGCAGGAGCTGTGGCACCACTTCGCTCTCCAGATACTCGGGCGGACGGTCATCGCGTCCACGTTCTTCATGGTCATCGGTGTCGTCATCCCCAAGTGGTTCATCGCCATGCGTGGCAGGGCGGGGGCGCTTTCGAACCTCGGCCAGCGCTTCGGGCAGATCGCGTTCCCCGTCATGGTGGAGCGCATCCTCGTCTCCGGCTCGTGGCGGACGGCGTGGGTGGCGATGGGCATCACGGTCTGGGCGTCGTCACTGCTGCCCGCGCTGCTGTTCCTGCGACGGCAGCCTGAGGACCACGGGCTGCTGCCCGACGGCGTGGACATCCGCGACGCCGGTCGGCAGGGGAGGCGTGCGGCGCCTGTCGAGGTGGCCTTCGACCGCCGGATGGCGCTGCGCTCGGCCGCGTTCTACCTCATCGCTGCCGCGGTGAGCATCCAGAGTTTCGTGACCACGAGCATCCACTTCCACTGGTACTCCTACCTGACCGACGTCGGCGTCTCCAGCGAGGCGGCGGTCATCTCGCTGTCGCTCTCACCGCTCATCTCCATGCCGGTCTCCATCGTGGCGGGGCTGGCCGCCGAGCGGGTGCCGGTGCAGCGGCTGATGGCGGTGAGCTACTACTTCATGGCCGTGAGCATCGTCCTGTTCCTGTTCACGGACAGCGCGCTGCTGTCGTACGCGTTCGGGCTGCTGTTCGGCACGGCGACGGGCATCCTCTTCACGGTGATGAACATCATCTGGGCGGACTACTTCGGGCGGGCCTCCATCGGCGGCATCCGCGGGATGGTGTCGCCGGTGCACATGTTCAGCAACTCGATGGGCCCGCTGGCGGCGGCGTGGTCGCACGACCTTACGGGCAGCTACCTGCTCGTCTTCACGCTCAGCGCCGTGCTGAGCGCCGTCGGCGGGACGCTCGTCCTCCTGGCGCGCAGGCCCCGGCTGACCGACGGCTGAGGGAGCGCCGCAGGGGGTTGGAAGCGTTTTCGCGGAAAACCGGCTCATTCCGGCTCATTTGCACGATTTCACTCGTAGAACCGGCTGCTCCGGTGAGCCATTCAGGGGCTCATCCGGGCTCATTTCCCCCGAATTCTGAGCCCTGTTGAGCCATAATGAACCTCCTGCGTCGATCCTCGCCCCGGCCCCTTCCTCCGCCGGAGGAGCGGGCAAGGTGGCTGTGGGACATGGTAGGAAGCGCGGCATCGATGGCGCAATGGGCGCGTGTCACAGTGAGGGGCGGAGTGCGACACCTGCCCATTGCGCGGTTGGCATGCGCCGTGCGGCAATGGGAGCAATGAAAGAAGGCAGGACTGTACCGGTGCGCAGGACGAACCACGCGGAGATAATGACGCGGCCATGAGCGACAACTCAAAGATCGAGTGGACGGAAGCGACGTGGAACCCCGTGACGGGCTGCACGCAGATATCGCCGGGGTGCGCGCACTGCTATGCGATGCGCTTTGCCAACCGGTTCCGCGGCGTGCCCGGACATCCGTACGAGCAGGGATTCGACCTGCAACTGCGTCCAGAGCGTCTGCGCCAGCCGCTGGAATGGGAGAAGCCGCGCCGCATCTTCGTGAACTCCATGTCCGACCTGTTTCACGAAGAGGTGCCGGAGGAGTACATCCGGCAGGTGTTCGACGTAATGGAGGAAGCCGGACAGCACACCTTCCAGGTGCTCACGAAGCGTGCCGAGCGCGCGCGGCAACTCGCGCCGACGCTGCCGTGGCCGTCCAACGTCTGGCTCGGCGTATCGGTCGAGAACAGGTACTGGACGCGGCGCATCGACTCGCTGCGCGATGTGCCCGCCGCCGTGCGCTTCCTCTCGTGCGAGCCGCTGCTCGGTCCGCTCAACGACCTCAACCTGACCGGCGTTCACTGGGTGATCGCGGGCGGCGAGAGCGGCCCCGGCGCGCGACGTCCGAAGCCGGAGTGGTTCCGCTCCATCCGCGACCAGTGCGCCGAGGCGGAGGTCGACTTCTTCTTCAAGCAGTGGGGCGCGTTCGACGCCGACGGCAGGCGCGTCGGGAAGAAGAAGGCGGGCAGGGACCTCGATGGGCGCGTGTGGGATGGGATGCCGGTGGGGGTTCCTGTCTTATAGAGCAAGCCGACCTTGGCCCGTCGCGTCTGGCTGACTGAACGCCCAGTTCATGATTCTTCCGCCTGCGGGGTTCTTGCTTGCGAACAGCAGATAGTACAAGTGCTTGTTTCCATCTCCCTTGACCAGACGCGAAAGGTCCGGTTGTTCGTTCCAACCCAAAGCAGCCAAGCGGTCCAGATAGAAGCGAATCAACCCCGAAGTGCGAGACAGCCGCCCGCCATTCCAATACTCTCGCCATTCTGGTGTTCCAAAGTACGCTTCGGTTTTGACGGAATCCGCATTCCTGTTGATGGACATACCCAATGGGAAGTTGATGAGCAGTTCGGTCCGCCACGCTGCCAAAGATTGAATCGTCTCCCAACTGGGCTCTATTCCTTCCGTGTCCAAGAAGACAAAAGTAGGTGATTTAGGATGTATCTGGCGCATCAATTCGGGTAGCTCGGTGTTCACATCACCTAGGATGACCGATGCTCTTTTGCCTTCTCCGCGACGTTCGACCTCGGTTTTGAGTTCCATGGCGAGGCCGTAATCCTTCTCGATGAAGATAAGACGATCAAAACCACGCGCGCCCTTGTTTCCCTTCGCAGAGAGGGCAATTAACGGCGAACCGTCTATGATTTCCCCAGTCCGTTCAACGCGGTTCGCACCTGGTCCTGCGAATGCATCCACGTAGACACGCTCAATCGCACTTACAGTGGCCTCCAAGTACACCGGGAGATATTGACTAACTATCTTCAGTTTGTCTTTCGTCCACTCGCCAACGTCTCGGGGCATGGCTACGCATCGACCTCCTCAATGGTCTTGGCAATTGCATTCCCGGTTTGGACTAGTGACGCGGCCTTACTACTCGTGATGGCTTCCCAAGCAGACCGCAAAATGGATTTGTTCGGCGCCGATTTAGCTAACTGGTCGGTGATCGTCTCAATATCGGCGATGGAGGAAACCTTCTCTTCCTCCGTGAAATCCGATTCAACAATCGCTTGCTGAAGTTCCGCAAGTTCATTGGCCAAACCAACAAAAGATTCGCGTACGACGTTGCCATTGCCTAGTTGAACGGCACTGTTCAAAGCCGTGATGTTCACGTGTGAGTAAGGGCTCTCACGCATGAACTCTGATGAAGACCCTTCAATCTTGTCTATACCCTTCGAGGTAATTGTGTACCACTCCTTTATGCTCGGTTGCTGAGTGCCTCTCGGGGTTGTGTAAGTTCTTTCTTCGGTAAGCTTCTTCACCCATTCGCTACTAATGAGATAGTTAAGCTGTGACATCACTTGTGATTGTGTTAAACCGTGTTTTGTCTTAAGCTCTTTCTTAATGTCAGATATCTTTATCTGTGACCCGCGTTTGCGCCTTTCACTTGTGGCGTTTTCATTTCGGTCGTAGAAGTACTGTAGTATCTGCTGTCGAACCTCGTCGTTAGGGTGGCTCACGTAATCGGCGCCTCCATGGTATTCGCCCTAGTCGATCGTATCTTCTGCTCTCGGTGCTCTGGCGTGTTTCCAGACTAAGCATGTTGGAAGCGTTTCTGCAAGACCCTCGTGTCACACGCCCTCGCCCCAGGTGATGCCGAAGTCGTTCTTGCGGAGGATGAGGCCGGTGAGGGCCATCGGGGGCTGGGCGAGCATCCAGAGGAACGACGGCTCGACGGTCTCGACGCTCTCCTTCGCGCGGGGCCAGCTCATGTCGGTCAGGACGTGGCCGGGCGTCCATGAGACGACCTCGATGTTCTGCTCGCGCACTTCGAGGGCGAGCGCCTGCGAGAAGATGTCGAGCGCAGCCTTCGCCGCCGAGTAGGCGACGCGCCCCACCGCGAAGCGGATCGCGAGGTCGCTCGACACGTTGTAGATGCGTCCGCCACCCTGCCGCGCCATGACCGGCAGCGCCGCGCGCGTCACGTAGAAGACGGCGTTCATGTTCACGTCCATGTTGTCGTGCCAGTCCTCGTCGGACATCTCGGCGATGCGCGCCTCCGGGTAGACGCCGGCGTTGTTCAGGAGGATGTCCAGCCGACCGGCGCGCTCGACGGTCTCGTCGACGAGGCGCGCCGCGTCCGCGGAGTCGGTGATCGTCGCGGGGATGGCGTGGGCCGTGCCGCCCGCGGCCACGATCTCGTCGGCGGTCCCGCGCAGCGTGCCGCCACTCCCGGGCGAGGAGTCGAGGTTGCGCGCCGTGACCCCGGCGGTCGCGCCGTGGCGCGCCATCGCGAGGGCGAGCTGTCGTCCGTTGCCGCGGCTGCGCCCGTGGCCGGCGCGGCCACTCGGGGGCGAGGAGGCGAGTTTGCGCGCCGTGACCACGGCGGTGGCGCCGTGGCGCGCCATCGCGAGGGCGAGCTGTCGTCCGATGCCGCGGCTGCCGCCGGTGACGAGGGCGACCTGTCCGGTGAGGTCAGGGGTGGTCATGGGTGTGAGTCTAGCATGCGTCCCGTGCTGTCATTCCGAGCGGAGCCGAGGAATCTCTCGGGAGGCGCGCCGTTATAGGCGTAGGTTCTCCCGAGAGATGTTTCGACTGCGCCTCCGGCTCCGCTCAACATGACAAGCCGCATGTGCCCGGGGTTTCATCGCTCAAAGCGATGCGATGGAGCGCAGGGGGCGAGTGGACTGGCGGATGCGCCAGAAGAGGTACTGGTTGGCGTAGCCAGCGTCCGCGCCGAAGCGTTGCCATGCCCACTCGCGCGCCGTCGCGTACTTGGCGTTCGCGGGCAGACCGTACCACTCGCGGAGCACCTTCAGCACCCAGCGGTCGGCTGGGAACGCCTCTGTCTTCTCCAACGAGAAGAGCATCGCGCAGTCGGCGATCTTCTCGCCGACGCCGTGCAGCGCCGTGAGCGCGGTAAGCGCGTCCTCGTAGGACGCCTCGCGCAAGGCATCGAGCGCGAGCCTGCCGTCGGCGACGGCCTCCGCGGCCTGCGCCAGGTACGGCGCGCGGAAGCCGCAGCCGAGCTCGCGCAGGCGCGCCTCGCCCGCTTCGGCGAGCTGCGCCGCGTCCGGGAACGTGTGCCGCTCCGCGCCGTCGAGCGTCAGCCGCTCGCCGAACGTCGTGGCGAGCAGTTCGACCGTGCGGCTGATGCGCGGCATGTTGGACGTGGACGACAGGATGAACGCGGCGAGCGTCTCCCACGGCTCCTGCCGGAGGATGCGCATGCCGGGGTACATGGCGATGCCCTCGCGCACGTTGTCGTCCCATTGGATGCGCTGCTGCACGGCGGGGAGGTCGTCGCCGATGCGGAAGTACACACGAAGGGCGTGCGCGGTCTCGTCCGGCGGGGCAGGGGCGCTCGCGACGCGCAGGCCGTCGCGCGTGCGTTCCAGTCGCACGATGCTGCCGCTCAGCACGCCGGTCCAGCATCCGTCAGAGTCGACGCGCCATCGGAAGCACTGGCCGGACGTAAGCGAGCTCTGAAGGTCGAGCGGCTCCTCGACGCGCATCGTGACGGTTGCGGTCACGATTCCAGCGCCAGCCAGCGGCCCACTGCGGGGGCGAGCTCGTCGAAGCGTCCCTTGACGATGGTGGCGGGCGGCATCGAGTTCAGGAACATGCGGCCGTACGCCTTGGACGTGATGCGGCTGTCCAGCACGACGGCGACGCCGCGGTCGCCCTTGCTGCGGATGAGGCGTCCGAAGCCCTGGCGGAAGCGGAGGACGGCCTGCGGCACCGCGTACTGCATGAACGGCTGCTCGTACTGGCCGGAGCGCGCCGCGAAGATCGGCTCCGTCGGCACGTTGAAGGGGAGCCGCGCCACGACGAGCACCTTGAGCGTCTCATTGCCGACGTCGACGCCCTCCCAGAACGACGCGGTGCCGAGCAGGACGGCGCTGCGCTGGGCGCGGAAGCGCGCGAGCAGTTGCTGCGGCGTGCCGTCGACGCCCTGCGCGAGCACGCCGATGCCGCGCTTCGGCAGCACCCGGCGGAGCCTCGAGGCGGTCGCGCGGACGGCGGCGTGCGACGTGAAGAGCGCCATCGTGCGTCCTTCGGCGACGTGCGCGAGGCGCTCCAGCACGCTCGCGACGGCGTCGGTGTAGCGCGGGTCGTTCGGCTCCGGCATGTCTGTCGGCAGGCAGAGCAGGGCGGCGTTCCGGTAGTCGAACGGGGAGCCGAGGCAGACCTCGCCGGGCTCCTCGACGCCGAGCCGCGTGCGGACGTGCGCGAAGCCGCCCGCGACGGTGAGCGTCGCGCTCGTAAGGACGACGGTCGGCTTCGGCGCGAACAGCTCCTCGTGCAGGCGCGGGGCGACGTCGAGCGGCGCGCCGTTCAGCGAGAGGTTGTCGCCGCGTCCCACCCAGTACACGGTGTCGGCGTCCGGCTCGGAGACGAAGCTGCGTATCTTCTGCCGCGCCTCGGCCTGATCGACCATCCACTCGGTGAGTTCGCCCTTTAGCTGCTCCAGCACGGGTGCGGTCTCCGGCGGCAGGTTTTCCATCTCGCGCAGCAGGGCGTCGGCGCGCTCGCTCGCCTCGGCGGCGCTGCGCTCGAAGCCGTCCCACGCGATGTCGAGCGCTGACCACGCGGGCTGCGCTCGCTCCGCAGTCGTGATGCGTATCTCGCCCTCGTCGGACTCGCGCTGCTCCGCCGTGAACTGCGCTAGCCCCGCCGTCAGTTGCGCCCAGTCGTCGCGCACCTTGTAGAGCGGCATCTGCGCCTCGTCGCGGCGGAGCTCGGCGCTCTCCTTGCGCGACTCCTCCAGCGCACTCGCCCGGACGACCGTCCCGAAGCCGTGGAGCACGTCGCCCAGCCGCTCAACGAGGTTCTCGACCGTCGCCTGCGAGACGCGGAAGCCGAACTGGCGCGTCGCCTCGGCCTCGAGGTTGTGCGCCTCGTCGACGATGAGGTAGTCGTAGTCCGGGAGCAGCGAGCCGCCCACCTGGAGGTTCGAGAGCAACAGCGAGTGGTTGACGACGAGCAGGTGCGAGGAGGCCGCCTCGTCGCGGGCATGGCGGTAGAAGCACGCACCCTCCCGCGCGCCGGTGCAGACCGCGAACCCGCTCGCGCTCATGCGGTCCCACGAGAAGAGCTCCGAGCCGGACAGCCGCAGCTCCGAGCGGTCGCCGGAGCGCGTCTCGCGGAGCCACGCGAGCGTCTTCGCCAACGTGCGGGCGTCGTCGGGCGACGTCATGTCGCTGTTCGCCGCCGCCTCCCAGCGTCGCAGGCAGAGGTAGTTCGCCTTGCCCTTGAACTGGGCGTACCGGAAGTTGGAGACGTCCAGCCCCGGCACGCCGCGCAGCACGTCGAGCAGGTCCGGGATGTCCTTCGTGACCAGCTGCTCCTGCAGGTTGATGGTGTTGGTGGAGACGACGACGCGGACATTGTTGCGCAGCGCGAACAGCACGGCGGGGAGCAGGTAGGCGACGGACTTGCCGATGCCGGTGCCGCCCTCCACGAGCAGGTGGTGCGGCTCGGCGTCCGCGTCAGACGAACCGAACGCCCGCGCGACGGCCTCCGCCATCTCCGCCTGCTCGCCTCGCGCCTCGTAGCGCCGGAAGCGCTGCGCGAACGGGCCGTCGTTCGACAGCAACTGGCGCACCTCGTCCGGCGTCACCGGCTTCGTGGGCTTGGGCATGCCGAGGCTGCGGGGACGCTCCAGTCGGCGCGCGATCTCCTGCGGGTCGATGCCGCCGATGGGCCCCGTGTCGGTTGCGGCAGGCGACTCCGCGAGCGCGAACACGAGGTCGGCGAGCGGGCTGTGCGCCCGCGCCAGCAGGTCGGCGAGGCGTCGCAGCAGCCC
>MPMJ01000057.1 GCA_002238425.1 SAR202 cluster bacterium bin16
GGACCGGGAGATCGTGCCCGCGTTGGACGCGCCCACGGCGACGGACAGCACTCCGCCAGTGGCGTCGATCTGGTCGGTGGTGGTCGCCTGGAGCTGCACGCCAGCGATGGCTACAGTGAACGTGACGCCCGCGCTGACAGCCACGAGCGGCTGGTACAGGAACCTGATGGTCTGCGCCACGCTGCCGCCGTGCCACGTGTCGATAGCCTGGAATCGTTCCGTGCGCGCTAGCGCGGCGGCTGCTGCGGTCTGCGCAGCCACCGCCTTGGTGTCAGCGGCGCCTGCTGACATGCCAGCATTGCGCGCCTCGTTGATGGCCGTGTCGGCGTTGGTTCGCGCAGTGGTGGCCGTGGCTGCCGCCTCCGCTGCGGATTGCTGCGCAGCGACAGCCTTCCCGTCAGCCGTCCTAGCCTCCTGGCGTGCGAGCAGGATGCCCGCCGTGGCGCGACCGTCGATGATGTCCTGGTCTGCGGCAGTCCGGTAGTCAGACAGGTCGCCGCCGCCTCCGGAGGGGCGGGCTTCGAGTGCTGTGACGCGTGTGCCCAGTTCCCCGATGGCTGTGACGTTGGCTCCGGCGATGCGCGTGTTGTCAGCGATGGCGCGTGTGTTGCCGCTGATCTGTGTCTGCGCAGTGTCAATGAGTTGACGGTTGGTGTCGACGCCGGCGCGTGCTGTCGGGTCTTCCCCTGTCGCTGGGCCCGGCGGACCTTCGTCGCCCTTGTTGCCCTTCTCCCCCTTGGGCCCTTCGGGTCCGGGTGGGCCTTGTTCCCCTGCCTGTGCGGGCGCTGTCCAGGAGGGTGTGTACACGGTGAGGCGGTTGGCGGGGTTGACGTGGGTGCGCGCGAACCAGAGGTGCTCGCCGGGCTGCGCGTCGGGTGGCGCGATGTGCCAGCCAGCGGGTGGCGTGACTGTGCCCGCTATGGGGTCTATGCGCCCGCCTGTTGGCGTCTCGGGCCTGTTCGCCCCTACGCGCCACACGTCAATGTCATATGCGCCCTGTGCGCCTACAGGGCCCGGCGTCGTGCTGGCTGGCCCGACTGGGCCTGGCGGGCCCGGCGTGGGGCCTACAGGGTCGGGTAGCCTGAAGTCAGTGACGCGCTGGGCGAGGGTTGCGTCGCTCGCCCCCATCGTGAACGGCCAGGACAGCGAGAGTGCGGGGATGCGGAAGATGAGCCATGTGCCCGTCGGGCTCTCTGGCACGCCAGTGATTGTTGTTTGCCCGTCAGCGTCGAGGGTGCCCGTCCGTGGGCTGCTGGCGTAGATGCGGGTCGCGTCAGCGCTCGCGGGCGGCTGCCCGGTGAGTGTGTATGTCAGGCCTGTGAATGTGGAGGGTGGGGCGCCTGTTAGTGCTGCCACGTTCACTGTGAGGTCTGGCACGGTCGCAGCGTAACACGCGTGTGGTCCGTGTTAGCATGTGGCTGGTGCTACGCCTCCTGTGGCACTAGCGACAGCAGCAACACCCCCCGCCTTGAGGAATCCATACGCTGGCGGGGGGTGTTGCTGTGGCTAGCCCTCTACGCGGCCGGGTGTCGCGCGCCATGTTTGGTTCGTGTTGGGCGGCGAGGATGGCCTGGTTGGGCCTGTGGATTTCCGGGTAGTTGCCATTGTGATTTCTTGCCTGTAAGCTCAGGTGCGAGCCCACATGCACCCCCGCCCGGGGGGGCGGTGATGCGGGCTCGCACCTGGTCAGTGTGTGTGTTTGGTGTTGTTTCAGTAGTTTCACGTCTACTCTTAGTAGTGTCGTTCGTTGTTTCGTGTTATCTGATAGTTCAGTTTGCCGTCGCGTGGTGTCGCTGTCACGCGTGCGTACTCTTCGCCCTGCGCGACTCCCGTGCCCCCGTGCCTGTCTTTCACCATGATGAGTCTGATGTGTCCGGGCTTGTCGCGTGTCCAGATGTTGGCGCCGTCTATGTAGATGACGAGGTCTGCGAGTGCTGTCTTGCGGATGGCGCCCATCGGGTGTGTGCTGCCTTTGGCGCGTGCCGTGTGGTCGAGGATGATGTTGGTGGCGAATTCGTCTTCTTCCAGGTGTGTGTCCGCCCATTCTTGTACGCCGTCCATCGTCGGGCAGTGTGCGCCTTCCGCAGTGTCGATGATCTTCACGTCTGCGCCTGGGTGTGGCCCGACTTCGTTCGTGTAGCGCATGAGTCCGCGTGGGTCTGCGGCGTCCGTGAAGTCGAGTGCCGCTGCGCGTCCGCCCATGGAGCGGATGTTGCCTTCAGTGTCTACATACGTGACGTTGCGGTAGGCTGAGTGCTGTTCCACGTCGTAGTACCGTTCCATCAACTCCTGGAACCGTGCGTATAGTTTCGCGGACTCCGGATTCGTGTTCAGGTCCAGGAAATGTCTGCCAGGGCGCTGTAGGCGAGGAGGGTTGTCACCTATGTGGACTGCGCGCTGCCGTCTGTTCTCTTCCAGCATCTCGTGTGTGATGTTGAATTCTTCTGCGAGCAGTGTCCGCAAGTGCTGGCGTTCTTCGCGTTGGTCCTGTGTGTGCTCCTCGATGTCGTCGCGCATGGCAGCGAGGTAGTGTTTGGCTGCTATGAGCGCCAGCCACGTCTTGCCGCAGCCCGGCGCGCCCGCGAGCCAGTTCGTGCCGCAGTACAGCACGCCTTCCATGCCCGGCGTCCAGGGTGGTTGTGTGTTGTCGTAAGGTTCGAGTGTGTGGTAGTGGGTGGGTTGTGGCATGGTGCCTCCTGTGGTTTCCGCCAGCACACATAGCATAGTGTGCAAATTACGCACTCTGTGTTATGGTGTGTGCATGATACACAAACACCCCTCATATCCGTTACAGCCGTACGTGGATGCTGTCACGTTCGCTGCGCAGTCAGCGGCGATAGCGCAGCAACACCTGACGCAGAGAGCTGTCATGGCCGTGCGCGCGAGCGTGCCTGTGTCCCGTGTGGCTGAGGCTGCTGGCGTCAGCCGCCGCACCGTGGACCGTTGGGTCCGGGATGCGGAGGTGGCGTCGTGAACTACGTCGCGTTCTTCCTAGTGCTGTTCGGTCCGTTGGGTTGCGCTGCCGTCTGGTCAGTGTGGAGTGAGCGTCGCTGGCAGCGGCACCAGGAGCAAGAGTGCCAGGAGCGCGTCAAGCGTAAGCTCGGCGTGTAGCCTGTGGAGCGCACTCACCGCGCGCAACGCCCCGCAGCCAACACCAGTGTGTGTCAGGAGCTGCGGGGTGTTGTGTGGCTGGGGCTGTAGGGCGCCAGAGCGGCGCTCTCGTGGCGTTTGAGCGCTAAGTGGTGTTGTCGTGGCGTGCGCGTGTGTAAGCTCATGTGGCGGGGCGGGGTGAACAGCGACGATGAAGGGGGGGGCCCCCCTCCGACGGCAGCGAATGCCGGTTGTCGCTGTTCCCGCCCTAGCGACGCGGCACTGGCTGTAGAGAGCCGCTGGGCGGCGGGTATCCTAGCCAGTGGACCCGCCGCCGCCCGCCAGCTTCGCTACAGATTGGCACGATGGGCGCCAGAGCGGCGCTCTCGCGGCGTCACGCCACGAGGGTGGGGTGTCTACAGTCTGCGCCCGGACACCACGCTGATCGTGGCGTAATCAGCTTGGGGCATGTCGCGCCCAGATATGGGCTTGCCCCCGTACACCCAGTCAGCGGCGACGGGCGTGAACGCGTCAGACGCCTCCATCACGTCCCACACCCTGCTACTCAGCGCAGCTATGTCATGGCCCGGGCTGACGGCGGCGACGACGTCCAGCACGACGCCAGCAGCATCATCCACGTCATAGGAGTCCAGGAGCACCCACACACGCCCGTCGGTGCCATAGGCTATGGCGCGTTGGCTGGCGTCCACATCCAAGCCCGCACCCTCTAGCAGGGCCTGCAGGTCCGTGAGCGCGCTCACAGCACGTCCTCCACGTCTGTGGGCAGCGGCTCCCCTGTGTCCGCTGCGATGCTGCCCGCCACGTCAGCCATCGCCGCGTCATCCTCAGCGTCAAACGGGTTGGGCCACTCGAACTCTGCGCCGTACACATCCTCAGCAGCCGTGTGCAACAGGTTGAATAGTTGCTTCGTCGTGGCGTAGAGCGCGTACAGGGCGCGCTTCATGGCGATACCTGATGGCATCTCTGCGCCAGAAGTGAGCATCCTGGGGACGCCCGTCAGCACAGACACCTCATCTGCTAGCACCTGGAGCATCTCGAAGCTGCTGCTCATGTTGTTCGCGCCCCACTCCACGTACTGGGGCAGTTTCAGGCCATCCGGGGACCAGATCACGTCATGGTCCCGTATGGCTTGCGCGGCGCGCACGACTGCTGGCTTGCTGAATCCGGAGAGGGTGCTGGGCTGCCCTTCCGCGCCCAGGGCGCTGGGCCCGTCAGCGTTCGCTACGGGGATGGCGAGCAGCGGGTGCTCGTTCTGTGCGATGGTGCGCTCCACGCCAGCCAGCCTGAGTGCGGACGCCACTACGGGCGGAATGAGGCTCTCATAGAGGCTGCGCCCGAAGCCATACCGGCGCGGCGGACGGTCGATGATGGCTACGGTGCCGTCATCCACCTGTTGGTCCATGACCTCCCCGAGCGTGCCATACACAGTCCGCCAGCCCGTGCCGCCGCCCCACCGTTGCTTGCGCGTGATGATGACGTCCTGGTCTGCATAGATGACAGTCATCATGCTCGGGTTGGTGTCATCCGTCGCGTCGGGCGCGCTGCCCCGTTGCATACACCAGGCCTGTCCTGCCGCTGGCCCGTCATAGCAGAAGACAGTCTCAGTGGCAGCCAGCTCCTCCCCGGCTCTGAACATGTAGGCGCGGCCACTGCGGATGGCGGCGATGGCAGCATCAGCGAGCATCACCTGCATCGGCGCCATATCCTCCGCGGGCACCTGCGGGTCGCTCGTGAGCAGGATCGCGGCGATGAGTGTAGGGATGCGCTCGAAGTAGTTGATGAGGAGGTGCGTCTGGTCAACGTCATCCACGAAGTAGCTGATGTCACCATCAAACAGGTCCTCGAAGAGTTGCAGGCGGCGTGTCCGGCGGCGCACACGGTTGGGGGGCCAGTGGCTGCCGGGCAGCAGGTCATCAGGATGCACCACGCCCGTCATGCTGATACGGTCGAGCGGCCAATTGCGCACGAGCCGCTCACTGGCGGGCCGCCTGGTGCGCGTCTCGTTGAACAGGTCCTGCCCAGGATTGGTCCGCTGGTCCAGGTTACGGTACTGGTTCATGCGACCCCCGCACTCTGGTAGCTGGCTTCATGCTCCTCACGCGTATGAGCGTAGTAGCGCAACGCGTCGCAGCCGTGCGCCCCATCCGCACTATCCTTGGCGGGCTTATCGACGCCGTGGGCAGCCGCCTTCTCATCCCAGATGTAAGACCCGAGTTCTTGCAACAGGGCGGGGACGCCTGACGTGACGAACACGAAACGGCCCTGCTCCACCCAACGGCCCGTCACGCGCAAACCCTCATCCACATCAGCAACCCCGGGCACAACCTCGCCCTTCACCCTGTCACGCAACGCCAACATGAGCCCGTCAGCACTCGGGTCCACAACCCAACTCCGGATGCTGCGCTTCCCGCTGTCAGACAGCCGCGCTACCATCGCGTCAGCCTGATGCTCAGTGAGCAGCTCCCCGTCATAGCGCCCATCGTGGCGCCACTCATCAGCCACCCACACACGCCCGTCGGGCGCCCGGCCCAACAGCAGCGCGTGCGTCACGCTGCTACTCGCCCAATCAGCACACACCTCCCAGGCATAGATGGTGGCCTCCACATCCGCGGGCATCCTGCGCTGCTGGTGGAGATGGAAATTGCCGTAGATGAGGCCGCTGGCAGCAGTCCAACGCCCCTCGATGCGCCGCGCGAACTCGTGGGGCTGGCCCCGCCAACGGTCACACAACATACGGATGTACTCACTCGACAACGACGGGTTGTCAGCCAACCCGAACTGGATCACCTCGCCGGGCATCTCCCCAGCCTCAATCGGATTCACATACCTGAGCTTCAGCGCATGGTGCGGATTCTGCGGGTAGCAGGACATGACGACCTTGGCGCCACACACCGAACACCGGTCCATGATGGTGTCCAACAAGATTTCGGGCAGGAAGGCAGCATCATCGATATACGCGCCAGCGAAGGTCATACCCTCAAGCCGCGCAGCACTAGTGCCACCCTCCCCGCCCACGACGCGATAGAACCTGTTCACCTGCCCGTCATCGGACTCGAGTTCCCAGAACTCGTCGCGGCGCGTGAGCGTCAGCTCATTATCCGCAGCGAACTGGCGCAGCGCACTCAAGATGACTGACTGCCACTGCTTACTCGACTTGGCGGCGAGACAGAAATCGTGGCCACTGAAATGGGTGCCCGCCCAATGAAGGAAGCCGCGCAGCCCGGACACGGACTTGCCCGAACGGATCGGGCCCACGAGCACGTAATACATGCCCTCGCGCTCACCGAACGTGGCAGCCCAATACTGCTTATCGCTGAACCGCACGGCGGCGCTGCTAAGACTGCGGGGTGGTGGTAGGGTCCCTGTCCACGGCCAGCCGCACATCCCACGTCACGGCGTCACTGGCCACGTCAAACGTCAACACCGTCGTAGCGACACACTCCCCGACGGACTCGGGTAAGCCCGCACCCGCGCCGCGCTTACGCCAAACGAAATGTCTACGGCCCCCGTTCGCCGTGCGCAACACAGGGTCATGCACGTCGTTGCTGTCACACCTGAGCGTGAACCCGCGCTGACGGAACGCGCCCAGACGCGTGATGAGCACGCCACGCCCGCCGGGCACAGGCCGGGTGTTGCGCTGGTCTAGGGCGCTGATGGTTTCTGTGCCAGCAGCACGCCCAGTGAAGGACACGACGCCGTCAGCAGTAAGGCCCAACTGGAGGTCGCTGAGCTTGCCCAGCACCACGTCACTCATGGCGCACTCCGCTCAGCAGCCAACGGCACCCCGAACACCACGAACCCGCCTGCGGGCGCGTTACCCGACGCAGCCACGGGCACGATACCCGTGCCGGGCGTGACAGCGAACGCGATGCCCCCGTCGGGCAGCACGAACGCTCCCGTGGCGGGCTCCCCTGCGCACGCGTCGCTCGTCTGCGCGAACGCCAGCAACGACGTCACTGCGCTACTCGCAGGGGACGTGGTGGGCACACTGACGGCGATGGCGGGGATAGCGTAGGCGAAGCCAGCATCGGTGCGATGCACCACGAGCACGCCCTCAGGGTTGGCGGCCACCACATCTACCGGAACGCCGTCACGAGCGCCACACGTGGCGGTATAGCCGGCGCTGACGCCATCAGCAGTAAGCCCCACAGACCCGCGCACCGGGTTGCGGTTGACGTTCACTACGCCCGTCAGTACGAACTGGCTCTGCAAGACGGAACCCAGGTCAGCGAAGAACCCGTCGCCGCCGTAGTAGAACTCCGTCAGAGACGTCCGATATTTGACGTCAGTCGTCATGGCGCCCGTCAGTCAGCGTGGATGTTGACGCGCACGATGTGGCCGGGCCGCAGAATCTTGGCGCCCCAGCGCTGGATGACTGTGCGCTGCCACACATACGCGCCACCCGTCGTGCCATCCCGGAAGTCGTTGTCGCTGGTCTCGGGCTCACTGACGCCAGCAGCAGCAGCACTGTTCGTGGGCAGCACGTAGACAGCCCAGTTGGCGTTACCCACTGGCACTGCGATCTCGTTCGCGGCGACGATGTCCATGTCCGCGTACGTGCCCATGTACGCGCTGGTGCCGAAGATGCCCAGATCCGCAGCAGCCTGCCCGGCGACGGACGCCCTGTTGCTCAGCTCCCCGATGGACTCCAGGTAGTCCGTGAGCACCTTGGCGATCTCCGGGGGCATGACGGCGGCCACCATGGACGGCTGGGCCGTGCCCGTGTACTCACCGTCGATGGCGTTCTTGCGGTACAGGTTGAGGTGCGCAGCCTTCAGCGCGTCAGGCACCAGCTTGATGCTGGCCGCGTTGGGCGTGTAGGGCGCCGTCCGGGGCACGAACACGCTGCCAGCCGCCCCGACAGTGATGTCGTTGCCGTTGCCCCCAGTGAACGCGTTGCCAGCCACGACCGCGCCGAGCTTGTCATCCAGCCGGATGGCGAGCTTGATGGCGAGGCGCATGGCGAGCTCACTCTCGAACTCTGCGGAGCCCAGACGGTTCTTGACCTCATCCAGGTTGAACTTGGCAGTCCCCCGGATGTAGTCCGCCTCCAACTCGATGTTGGTGAGGCTGGCCGTGCGGAAGGTGGGCGCAGCACCCAGCCCGGCGTCGCCCACATCGGGCTCGTCGATCTGGATGTTGTCCGTCAGGTCGGGGATCTGGACCTTGTAGCCCATCTCGAACTCGGACTCCCACGACCTGTTGAAGACGTTCAGCCACCGGCTGCGACGGAACGTCTGGTAGACGACGTCGCGGCTGAATACCTGCGAGAGTGCGGTCTTGGCAGTGGCCATTTCTAGCTCCTATCCTCAGCGGCAGCAGCAGCGTACAGATCCGCTCGCTGCTGGTTGAAATCCTTCATCGACATGGAACCCAGAGACGCCAAATCCGGCCCCGCGGGCTCCCCGCCGTTCTGCTGCGCGAGCGCCCGCGCAGTCTCACTCTTGGGCTGCGCCTGGCCGCGCGCAGGGCGCTTGACAGCAGGCTTGGCAGCAGGCTTGGCAGCAGGCTTGGCGCCACTGGCAGCAGCCTCGGGCGAAGGGCGATAATCCAGCACGCCATCCGCGCCATCCACCACGAAACGGGACTCCGCGTCCACATCGAAGCCGTCAGGCGCGTAATGCTCCAGCAACCGGTGCGCGACGGCGAGCTGGCGTTGGAGGTCCTCGACATCCACATCCAGGTCCTCGTCGTCCACCTGCGCCTCATCGGCGACGTCGTTCACTTCGGCTCGCTTCGACCTTCTTGCCACCTGGACCGTTCCTCCGCATATCGGTTACGCGCTGCTGGCGCAGCACTCTGGGCGCTCGGACGCTCCGCAGCGTAACACAAGATCGCTCTTTGTTCACGCAAGATGTCCGTAAGGCGCTCCAACGGCCGCTCATCATCATCCATGAGTCTCGCAATCTCAGCATCCAAGAGCAGCAGCGCACGCGCCATCCGCCCAGTAAGATTGCTGACGAGGCTGGCCTGAAACTTGGCGTAATCGGTGTAGAACGTCTTATCGGAGGCGTCATACGCAGTCTCCTGCGTGATGCGCTTCCACAGGTACTGGACGGAATGGTTCGCCAGCTCCGGGTGCGCGGACATCCAGCCCCCGATGATGCGCACTCGCTGATCCAGCGGGATGCGGGTGCCCCTGCTGCGGCCCATCACAGCAACCCTTCACGTGGCCCGGCGACGGCTTGAGAGCCTATCCACAGGGTACCCTTGTCCGCGTTGGGCAGCACATCAAAGACGCTAGTGACGTTGCCGTCATCGTCTGTGAACGTCCCCATGTCGCTGGCATTCAGCACGGTGGTGCCGCCCGGCCCTGTGGCAGTCAGTGTGACGCCGCTGGGCGACCCGCCGATAGCGCCGATGCCAATACCATCCAGCGAGGCTCCGCCCGCAGCAGCGCCAGCAGTGGCGCCCACAATCACAGCAGCTCCGCGCGCCGCGCCTACCTGTACGCCCTGCGCCAACACATAGGCCGTGTAACCCGCGAACCTGACGCCCAGGAACGTGCCACTCACTGCGCCCGTGACAGCAGCGCCAGCGCCACCCGTGGCAGGGCCCAGCACGCCTGACACTACGGACAGCCCCAGCGTAGTCAGCACACGGAAGTCGTTGGTGTACTTGACTGACGTGCCAGCAACGTCCACGGCCGGGTTGAATGTCAAGTCGCTGCCAGCACGCCGCGCGATCTGCACAGTCAACGCCGTGGCGTTCACCACGTACAAGTCCAGCACCCAGTCATATGTGTTGTAGATGGCGCCTCGTTGAGTGTTGGCGAGAGCCCACACTGCCACGATTGTGGGCGCCAGCACCTCAGGCTCGGGCTGCGTCACTGTGCCGACGTTCACTTCCAGCGTGATGGACTGCGTCACAGCTCCGCCGCGCCCGGTAGCAGTGAACCGGTAGGACGTGTCGACGCTCGGGGAGACTGTGACTCTGCCGTTGGGCGTGCGCGCTGCGCCGCCATCCAACGTCACGTGGGTGGCGTTGGTGGTGGTCCACGTGATGGTGCGCTCCGTGCCGGGCTGCTGCGGCCCTTCCGGAGACACGGTGAGAGTGATGGTGGGGCGAGGCGTCGGCGCGCTCGGCACGCCCGACAGGTCGAAATCCGCGCACGTGAGTTGGTTGGCGTCAGCCGCCCCAAAGAACACACGGTTGAACCCGCCCGACGTGTCGCTGCCAATCACAGCTCCGAACGAGATCGCCACACCACGAATCAGGCGCGTACCGTTGGCGAGCGCTCCCAACTGTGCCGCCGTCAGCGACTCCGATTCGAGCATGACCTTCGTGCCCGCCGGAATCCCGGTGCCCGTCACCGTCGCTGCTCCGTTCGCTACGTGCATACGAGTTATCCCGCCAGCGGCGAACAACTGGACCCGAACAGGAACCGTCCCATCCCACAACGTGGCGGCCACGATAGTGTCGGCGCTCGCGCCCCACAGGCCGGGCACGTTGCCGTGAGTAACAGGAGCTTGGTAAGAACCTCCGTCCCACGTGACGCGGCACACCCCCGCTGTTCTAGCGGGCCGCTCTGCGGCATTCCGTAGTTGCAAGAACGCTCTACCGCTGTTCAGCAGGAACACGGTCGGGTGTTGCGGTACCTGCGGGTTGGTGTCCGCTCGACTTGTCGCTCCCTGCACCCCCCGGAACGCGAGCGCGAACCCCATCGTCTGATCCCACAGTTCGCGCCCTTCGACGTTCCAGGCGATAGTCAACACATCGCTCACCACGTCGCACGAATCGGCCCCCGGCGGCTGTTCGAGCACGTCCTCTACGTCGCCCTCAGGCACATCGGTTTCGGGGCCCTCATCGTCGTCGTCGCCGTCGTCGCCCGGCTCGGGCAGATCGGGCAGATCGTCGTCAGGAGTCTCGGGTATCTCGGGCGCGTCGGGTAACGCGGGCAGCCCCACGAAGCCCGGGAAGTCATTCAGCCGCAGCCCGCGCACGCGCCGCGTGATGTTGCCACGCCAGTCGCCCGCCAGCCGCATACTCATGATGAACACCGCGTCGTCGCCTATCCGCACCGTCTCGCCGGGGATCGCCACGTCTCTCAGCATCACAGACTGCTCGGGCAGCGGCTGGCGTTCACTCCACTCAGCCACCACCATGCGCGTGGCGCCGTACAGGCGGCGCAGGAACCTGCGCTGACTGTCGATCTCCGTCGCGTTGTAGGGCACGGCCTGCCACGGAGGCAGGTCTAGCTCCCGTAGCCCGAAGTCCCGGACGCTGGCGTTGTAGGCAGCATCGCCGCCGCTGTCCACACGCCTGTACACGGCCACAGTCGCGTAGGGGCGTCCGATGAATGTCACCACCATAGGGCCCGTGGCGTCGGGCGTGACTGTGGCGCGCACACGCGTGTCGTCGATGAACAAGTCCGTCACTGTTGCTCGCACGTCTGTGCCTATCGGCAGCGGGGGCCACTCTACGCGGCGGCGCTCGGGTGTGGCAGTGAACTCGTAGCTGACAGTCACGCCCACGCCAGCATTCGCTACCACGCGCTGAGTCGCTAGCGCTGCGAACTCCCCGATGGGCAGATATGAGTCATTGGCAGCGAAGGTGGTGTAGTTGAATGTCAGCCCGGGCAGCACGCCCCCCTGGCGTCGCGCAGCCTGCTCGAAGGCCTCACTGAAGTACCGGTCAGCGCGTATGGCGATGAGGTCCTCTAGCGCGTAGAAGCGGACGGTGCCGTTCGGGCGTTCCACGAACCAGCCACCCATCATGCGCGCCAGCAAGTCCAGGAACTGCGGCCATGTGCCATCGAACCAGGCGGGCCCCACGAGGCGGCTGGTGGCGCCAGCTATCGGCAGCAGGCTGCCATCCCCTGAGGCTGATATGGCTTCCTGCCCGGCAGTGGCTTCTAGCAGCCGCCGCGCCGTGCCTGTGCCGTGCGCGTTCACGCTCAACGGCCGCCGGAATATGTGGTCTGCGCGCGACGTCAGCCGCAGGCGCGCATTCTCAGGGTCCTCCGCGAGTGCTGCCACGTCGAGTAGCGCCCGGCCCGTCCACGCTGGCACGCCATCCAGGTCATACCGGCAGATGCGGGGCTTGCTGAGGTCAGCGGGACTGACCTGGCCGCCAACGAAATCGAACCGCCCGTCCTGGTTGTTCAGCACCAGGCTGCCAGCGGCTGGCGCGAATCCTACGCCTGTGCTGTAGGGCGACAGGCTGCTGCCACTGTCAATCACCCACTGCTGGGCGTACACAGTGACGTCACTCGCCTCGTGGCTGAACGTGCCATCGCCGCCCCAGTCGATGCGCCAACGGGGCTCCGGTATGTGCCTGGTTGGCATCTACTCGTACCTCGCTCCGCCCAGCAGGCCCCGGCTGTCTTGGCGTTCGCTCAGCACGTCGTTGATGAACTGGACCACGTCCTGCTCATTGGCCACGATGCCCGCGTTGATGTTGATGTTGTACACGTCACCCACCGGCGTCTGGTCGCTGGGCGGGCGTGTGACGCCGCCGGGCAGCAGACGGTCTAGTCCATAGGCGCCAGCACGCGCAGCGTCACCCACCAGCGGGATCCCACCGATGCCTTCATATAGCGCAGCGAGGGCAGGATTCTCCCGCGACCCTACCTCCAGGCCCTCCTCGAATAGCTGCCGGTCTGTCGGCTGGATGGCGCCCAGGCCCGGCCCGGTCAGGTTGAGTGCGCGACTGAACTCCGGGTCCCGGAACGCCTCCACCACGCGCAGCCCGCCCTCAGCGCCGAAGAGTTGCTGCCCCACGGACGCGGCGAGGTCAGGGTCAGCGCCCTGGATGGCGCCGAACGTGGCCTCCAGGTATGCGCGCGGCGTCAGGCCTGCTGCTGACGCGTCGCGTACCGCGCGGTTGAACGCAGGGCTCACGCGGGACAAGTCGATGTTCTCTCGTTCCAGGCCTAGTTGCAGGCCCAGCGCCTCATACGGCCCGAGGCCCGCCTGGCGCAACACCGGGCCGTAGACGCCCAGCTCCCCGACGGTCGCGCCAAGATCGGCGTCCTGCGCATTCACTCCGCTGAACGTGACGTCAGCGAACTGTTGGATGCCCGCAGCGTCCGTGATACCGAATGTGGCCGCCGTGCGCGCGAACGTGCCAGGATCCGCGCCAGCTCGCCCGAGTTGCGCCAACGTGAGCGCCACCTGCAAGTCCTCACCCTGCGCGAGCCCGGGGAAGCGGCCCTGTTGGGCTGCGATGGCTGCGCTCGCCTCGCCGCCCGTGAAACCGCCCTGTCGTTGAACCAGGTCTAGCAACTCCTGTTGGCGTGGCGTGCCTGCGCCCGTGGCGATCTGTAGCTGCTGGAGCGACGATTGCGCGCTGTCCACGGCCTCTTGGACGCCTTCCAGGAACTTGACGCCCACGGTGGCGGCGACAGCAGCCACGCGCGTGAACGCGCCACCCATCCCCTGCTCGACGGTCTGCGCCGCCTCATCTACGCCAGCCTGCGCGTCATTCTTGATGCGTATCTTGGCTACCAGGTCACGCAGCGCCACGAGCGTCCGCCTTCCTGATGATTGCGTTCCAGTTCGCCTCTATGGTGCGCTGGACGGCCCGGTAGTTGCGGTTGGCTGCTCCGGACTTGAACTCCTTCATGTTGTTCACGAACTTAGCGTAGGGCGCGCTATTGGTGATCAGGATGTCCCCGTCCTCCTCCTCCGCCACGAACCGGCGATAGGAGAACCCGGAGGATGTCGGCGTGTTGCCGGTGGGCCAGATGTTGCCCGCCTTGCGCTTGAGCACCTGCTCTACGGCCAGCGTGAGCCGCCCCAGGAACGCCAGCCGTTCACGCTCCGTGTCCTCATGGAACTGCGACACGTCAATCTCCAGGTCTACGTTCAACATCAGCCCGTCGCCTCGATGTCGATGCGTTCCAGTTCACGTAGAGTCTGAGAGAGCAGACGGCGGTCGCGTACCTGCCCGTTTCGTTGTGCGCGAAACAGTTGAGCGCGCAACCGTTCAACGTCCTCTCGTGCTGCGCGGCGTCGCACGAACTCAGTAGTAGGGGTCCTGGACACCTGGGCGCCCCTGCCGCGCCTGGCGGCCCGGATGATGCGCTGGACGTGATTGTTGAGGGTGCGCACCGCCTTCTCACGGTGGAAGGAGGCGTAGGGCACCGGGCTGTAGACCATCGCTGCCGCGCCCAGCCCGAGGCGCCTGAAGGAGCGCTTGAGGCGTCCCGTCTTGACGGGCACGCTGCTAGTCGGGCCGCGCAGGACAGCCACAGCCTCATCTACCGCCGCCTGGCGTGCGCGGGGCCCTAGCTGGTGGACTATGCCCGCCACACGCCTGGGCAGAGGAACCACGAGATCAGCCACGACGCTACTTCCGGCAGCAGTTAGGGGGCGTGGGCGCTACCGCCGCGAGAGCGCCGCTCTACGCGCTCTCGTGGCTGTCTGTGGTGTGGGTGCTGAACTCGACGCCGAACGACAGCAGGGCGCGGCCCTTGAATCGTAGCGTCAGGTGGAATCTGTACGTCATGGCATCAGTGTAGCGGACCTGCCGCAGGGCGAGAGCACAACCCAACCGTCGCCCTGCGGCGTGCGCTCACGCGCCGCTGATCACGTTCCCCGCGGGCAGCTTCGCCGCATACGCGTCCACCGCAGGACCCGACACCGTCGCGAACTCGTAGCCCGCGGTCTGCTGCGCCTCACGCCGCACAGTGCCGCTCCACTCGATCGCCCGCGCTGCCATCACCAGAGCGATGTGCTCCGCCTCCAGGGGCCCGTCGTCCGCCTTGCCGGGGAAGTCCACGTTATACCCGTTGACCGCCTCAGCCCAGTCATCGAACCCAGTGAAATGCACGGCGCACGTCTGCCCGTCCGGCTGGTTATATCCGGGCGGAGGACCCGTGTAGCGCGGCCCGTGACACAACTGAGCGAACCGCCCGTTGGTGAGACCGCTCGCCCACTCCAAGCGGAACGGCCCATCGATGTCCGCGTGAACCGTGAACGGCTGCGACGTGACCAGGTTCGGGCTGCTGATCGTGGCCAGCAACGCCGACCCGACTGGCACGCCCGTGGCCAAGTGGATCGTCTGGGTGCGGTCGCTGGACTCCCGCTCGATTTCGCCCTTGTCCGTCTCGATGCCGAACGTGGCGGAGATCTCCGCGCTGATGGTGCCACCCTCCGCCTCGCCGCCGATGGTGCCCCCCACCTTGCTGCCGATGTCGATCTTCATCTTCGTGTCGGTGGACTCCTCGCGACTCTGCGCGAACGTCACGCTCCGAGTCAGGTCGACTGTGAGCGGCGCGGCGCCGCGCCGGTTGTCCAACAGGATCGTGTCGTCGGGCAACGTCTCGATGTCGTCGCTGATCTTGGTGACGGCGCCCCGGCTGATGTCGCCGTCCTCGAACCCGTTGTAGTCAAACACGACGTTCAGGTTCCAGTTCGGGTCGCCGTCAGCGGGGGCGAGCCGCTGATCGTTCCGCGTCCAGTGCCGCGTCGTGAGCGGTTGGGTGAACGGCGGCGGGTTCAGATCACCGAACCATGCGCGCAGCGCCTCCGCGCACGCCAACTGTCGCTGCCGCACGAGGTAGCTCAGTGGTATGATGTCGCCCATTGGGTTCTCCTAGTTGTGTAGTTCTGCGTACACCAACCGGTGTGGCGCGTTGCGCTGCTGTAGCGCAGTGAGCACACGAGTGGCTGGGTTCCACATCGCGAGCGCCGAACCGCCCGCGCCCGGGTTGCCAATGATGGTGAGTTCAGTCTCAGCGGTCTGCGCGGCGAGCAGGACGGTAGCGAAGGCCGCCTCCCCGAGGGACTGGTCAGCGGTCTCATAGCTCGCGATCTCCAGGGTGCGGTAGCGCTGGTAGTCAGCGGGCAGCGTGACTGTGGTGACGCCAGCAGACGGTCCCACAGACACTGGCGCTGTGAGGATGATGCTCGACACGCTCACTAGCGCCACCAGCGTGTCGCCCTCCTGCGTCGTGAGCTGGGCGAGCAGCGGACGCGCTGG
>MPMJ01000009.1 GCA_002238425.1 SAR202 cluster bacterium bin16
GCGGTGCGTCATCCGCTCCGGACTCCGTTCCCCGCGCTCCGCACCCGTCTTGGCTGCAACTTCCGCCTCCATCACCGCTTGCACCAACACCGACAGCCCCTCTCGCAGAAAGTCAATGTCTGCCTCCTCTGCCTCCTTGCGCAACAGCTCCAACACATCCATCCTGTTCTTGGCCATCGAGGTCGCCTCCTTCATCGTCGTTGTTGATGAGGATGACCCGATGGCCACTTTCTTGCATAGCCCTCGTCTGCTCTTACACCACTTCCAGGGACACTACTAGGCCTGAGAACTCGGAGGAGGGCTCGAATGGGCTCAGAAAGGCTCAGAAAATGGCTCGGATGAGCCCACATGAGCCCCCCGAAGGGCTCATGCAGGAAGCCCGATCTACGAACGCAGGAGCACGTGATGAGCCTTAATGAGCCGGTTTTCAGTGAAATCTCTCTGATCGACGGCCTGTTGCCCTGCCATGGGGTGCTTTCCCCTGCCGCCTCTAGCCGCGCCGAGCCTGCCTGTGTGAGAATCGACGCATGAGCACCAACAACCGCACCCAGGAAGAACAGGCCCTGATGACCAAAGCCGCCGCCGTGCTGCCCGGCGGAACGCTCGGCAACCTCCGCCTCGACGAGGAGCACGCGTTCGTCGTGCGCGAGGGCCACGGCTCCCGCGTCATCGACGTAAGCGGCAATGAGTACATCGACTACCTCCTCGGCTCCGGCCCTATGGTGCTGGGACATGCCCACCCGAAAGTGATTGCCGCAGCCACCGAGGCGATGATGAAGGGCACGACGTTCTTCACCCAGAACGCCTACGCCATCGAGCTCGCCGAGCGCATCGTCGAGGCCATGCCGTGCGCGGAGCAGGTACGCTTCGTCAGCAGCGGCTCCGAGGCCACCTACAACGCGCTCAAGGTCGCCCGTGCATTCCGCAAGCGCGAGAAGATACTCAAGTTCGAGGGCGGCTATCACGGCACGCACGACTACTCGCTCATGAGCCTCGCCCCCTCCGGCAACACGCCCTACCCGCAGGCCGAGCCCAGCTCCGCCGGCATCCCGCGCGCCATCCAGGAGACCGTCCTCGTCGCGCCGTTCAACGACCTCAACGCCGTCGAGGACCTGCTCGACCGCTACCACGACGAGCTCGCCGCGGTCATCGTGGAGCCGGTGCAACGCACCATCGCGCCGCAGCCCGGATTCCTGCAGGGCCTCCGCGAACTCACGAACCGCTACGGCGTCCTGCTCATCTACGACGAGGTCGTCACCGGCTTCCGCCTCTCCTACGGAGGAGCGCAGGAGTACTACAACGCCGTGCCGGACATCGCGGCCATCGGCAAGATTGTCGGGGGCGGCTTCCCGCTCGCGGCCATCGTCGGGCGGCGCGAGATCATGGAATCGTACGACCAGGGCTCGGTCGCGCCGGACGTCTACGTCCCGCAGAGCGGCACCCTCAACGGCAACCCCGTCGCCGCTGCCGCCGGACTCGCGACCCTCGAGGTGCTGCGCGAGCCGGGCACCTACGAGGCGTACCACGCCCGCGCCGCTACGCTCCGCAACACGCTCCAGCGGCTGTTCGACGAGGCAGAGATCCCGGCGCAGGTCAGCGGCATCGACATGATGTTCGACGTCTTCTTCACCGAGCACCCCATCATCGACTACCGCTCGACGCTCGTGGACAAGACGCTCAACCGTGTCTTCGACAACACGCTGCTGGACAACGGCATCCTCAAGTCGCCCGGCAAGCTCTACGTGGGCGCCTGCCACACGGACGAGGACATCGAGCGCACCATCGAGGTGTTCCGCCTGGGAGTCGCCGCCGTCCGCGACGCGTGATGGCCTCAGCCATCCTCCGACTCGTCCGCGAAGACGACGCGGAGCAGGTAGCGGCCATCTACGCGCCCTATGCGACCGACACTGCCATCAGCTTCGCTGGCCGCGCCCCCTCCGCCGAGGAGTACCGCGAGCGCATCCGCACGACGACTGCCCGCCTGCCGTGGGTCGTCTGCGAACGCGACGGCATCGTGGCAGGTTACGCCTACGCCAGCCCGCACAGGGTATCCCCGGCCTACCGGTGGTCGGTCGAGACGAGCATCTACGTGCATCCGGACCACCACCGCACTGGCGTCGGCAAGGCGCTCTACGTCGCCCTGCTGGATGCGCTCCGCCTGCTCGGCTACCACCGCGCCCTTGCAGGCGTTACCGACCCAAACCCCGCCAGCGTCGGACTGCACGAGGCTGTCGGCTTCGAACGCTTCGCCACGTTCGACGACGTAGGCTACAAGCTCGGCGCGTGGCGGAGCGTCACCTGGCTCGTCTACCGGCTGGGGAACGACGACTACCCGCCCACGGAGCCACGTCTGCCCCCTGACGTGCTCGGCACACCGGAGTGGGACGCCGCGCTCGCAGCCGGACAGGCGCTCCTGCGCTAACGCGCGCCGTCGAAGAACAGCTCCTCCGGCGTGTAGCGTCGACCGATGATGCCGAGGTCGGCTGCGTACCGCACGATCGTCTCGATGGCGCGGCGGTTGTTCTCCAGTCCGTTCTCGTGCGGGAAGAGGCCGTTCTCGCGCAGCCAGCCGACCCGCAGCCCCATGTGCTCGTCGTCATCGGAGGCGTTGGCGTAGTAGAGACGGCGCGCCTCGTCGCAGGCGTCCACGACGGCCTGCCCCAGCCCGGGGTTGGCGTCGAGCACGTCGCTCTTCGCCGCCAGCATCACGTTGACCGGGAAGACGCCGCTCTGCCGGTGGTAGGTCAGCGCCGCTTCGAGCGGGTCTACGAACAGCGGCACGCGGTTGCCGCCCAGCGGCGGACCGGCACGGTCGAACAGCACGGCGTCCAGTTCGCCGCTCTCCAGTTCCGCGATCTGGTCGCCGCCCTTCGACACGCTGAAGCGCGGGTCGCGGGGGTAGTCGACGCTCATCAGCGAGTTCGGTTCCGCCTCCACCCAGTGCACCTTCGTCAGGTCGAGGCCGTATACGTCCGCGAGCGCGCCGCGCATCCACGTGCCGGGGTTGAACCCCCAGCCGCGCACGCCAACGCGTTTGCCTTCCAAGTCCTTCGGTCCGAGTACTCCCGCGTTCACGTTCACCTGCGCCCCGACGTGCGAGAACGACACGTCCGGGAAGACGGGGATGCCCATGACGGGACATCCGATGTCCCGTGCGATGAGGTAGTTGGTGATGGGCACCACCATGATGTCGTAGGGTGGCTCGGTGAACAGTTTGCCGTAGACCGAGCCGGAGCCTCCCTCCGGCCAGTCGATCTCCACGTCGAAGCCCTGCACCTTCACCGTGCCGTTCGCCAGGTACTCGGCGGCGTACTCGTGGTCCGCCATCAGTGTTATCGCCATCTGTCTCCCTCGTCCTTACCCTCTCCCTGTGGGAGGGAAGTCTATTCCGGAATGGGGTAGCCGTCGGAGCGGCGGTCGGTGCCACCGGTGTGGACGCCCCGCTCGTGGTCTATCCCTATCAACTGCACGGCGCCGGGCGTGCCGACGCTGGGGTATTGCCTCGTCTTGTGCCCTTTCGCTTCCAACTCCCGAAGGGTCTCCTCCGGGATACCGTCCTCGAGGCGGAGCACCATCTCCTCGTCTATCGAGCGTGGGTCGGTGCCGGGGAAGTGCGTCCAGCGCGGCGCGTCAGCCGCCTCCTGCACGTTCATCCCGTGGTCGATCACGTTGGACACCGCCTGCGCGTTCCACTGCGGCTGGTTGTCGCCGCCGGGCGTGCCGCCGACGAGCACGGGCTTGTCGTCCTTGAACACCATGTAGGCGTGGATGGTGTTGATGGTCTTCTTGCCAGGCGCGATGACGTTCACGTGCCCCTCGTCCAGATAGAAGCCGCGCCCTGCCCTGTCGTTCAGCAGGATGCCGGTGTCACCACAAACGAACCCGCTGCCCCAGTACGCCGAGAGGCTGTGGATGAAGGAGACCGCGTTCCCCTCCTTGTCGACCACGTTGAAGTACGACGTGCTCGGCGTGGGCGCGACGGAGTGCGCGAGCTCGCCTGCGGGCACGATGCCCTCCACGGCGCGCTCCGAGTCGATGCTCTTGATGCGCTCGGCGGCGTACTCGGGCGACAGCAGCTCGTCCAGCGGCACGTCGATGAACTCCGGATCGCCGACGTACGCGAGCCGGTCGGCGAACGCCAGCCGCTTCGCCTCGACCATCGTGTGGATGTTCTCGATGGTGTTGTGGCCCATCGCAGCGAGGTCGAAGCCGTCCAGCAGGCTCAACAGTTCCAGCGTGAGCATGCCCTGCGACGGCAGGCCGGTCGCGTAGACCGTGTGCCCGTGGAAGCGGGCCGACGGTGGGTTCTCGTAGACGGTCGTCTCCTGTCCCGCGAGGTCTTCCTCGTCGATGAGGCCGCCGCCTGCCTCCATCGCCTGCGCTATCTGCTTGGCGATCGAGCCGAGGTAGAACTCGTCCGGCCCATGCTCGGCGATACGGCGCAGCGACCGCGCGAGGTTCGGCTGCGCGAACACGTCGCCTACCTGGTACGCGGAGCCGTCAGGCTTGATGTACGTCTTCGCGGTCGACTCGTACTTGGCGATCTTGTCGTAGTGGTCGCTGAAGTAGCTTGCGGAGCGCGGCGGCAGCGAGAACCCCTCCGACGCGAGGCTGATAGCCGGGTCGATGAGCGACGCCAACGAGCGCGTCCCGAACCGGTCGACGATCGTCTGCCAGGCGCGCACCTCGCCGGGCACGGCAGGCGTCAGCGGGCCATCCGCCGGCATCTTCATGTAGCCCAGGTCTGTGAAGTACTCCCGCCTCGCACGCATCGGCGCCTTGCCGGAGCCGGAGACGCCGTAGAGCGTGCCGGACGCGGCGTGGTAGAGGAGCGCGAATACCTCGCCCCCGATGCCGCACATCATGGGCAACGTGACGGCTTCCGCCGCCGCAACCGCTACCGCGGCGTCGAACGCGTTCCCTCCTTCGCGCAGCACCTGTGCGCCCGCGGCGCCTGCCAGCGGGGAGGCGGAGCAGACCAGTCCGCGCGTCGTGTATATGGGGCTATGCGACCTGTTTACTACGCTGCTCACGATGACACCTCTCACACGAGTATCCGGGCAGCGGCATGATATGCTCCGCATCTGTCACCGGCAAACCCACCGCGCCCGGCGCGGCCCACGAAGAAGCGAGGGAGCATCATGGCTGAAGACTTCACCTACGACCGCTGGATGAATGCGCAGGGCATACCCGTGCACCGCGGCTACTACATCGAGGACCTGCGCGAGATCGAACTCGCCCCGTGGAGCCTGCGCGAGTGCGACGCCGCCTTCATCCAGTTGGAGGGTATGCCCGGCGTGGTGGAGGGGCGCGTGCAGGAGGTGCCGCCGGGCGGCTCCATCAAGCCGTTCAAGCAGGCGATAGACGAGATGGTCTACGTCGCCAGCGGACAGGGCACCGCGTCCGTTTGGAGCGGCGACGGCGGTGAGCGGCACACGTTCGAGTGGTCGCCGCGCTCACTGTTCCTGGTCCCACGCAACTCGTGGGCGCAGTTCAACAACATGCAGGGCGACAGGCCCGCCCGCCTGCTGCACTACAGCTACCTGCCGATCGCCATGTCAGCCATCCCCAACCCGGATTTCTTCTTCAACAACCCGTATGAGGAAGACGTACTGCGAGGGGCTGATTTCTACTCCGAGGCAGAGGCGACGACACAGGAGCACGTGGCCGAGGGCGCAGCGGGACGCACGCTCTGGCTCGGCAACTTCTTCCCGGACATGGGCGTGTGGGACAAGCTGATGCACCGCCCCGGACGCGGCTCCATGAACCGCTCCGTCTACATGCGCATACCGGGCTCCGAACTGCACGCGCACATGTCGGTCTTTCCCGCCGGAACGTACAAGAAGGGCCACCGCCACGGGCCGGGCCGCGTCATCGTCATCCCCGGCGGCGAGGGCTACTCCATCATGTGGCAGGAGGGCCAGGAGAAGATGGTCATCCACTGGCACGAGGCGAGCTGCTTCGTACCGCCGGACCGCTGGTTCCACCAACACTTCAACCTGGGGGCCGTCCCCGGACGCTACCTCGCGCTGCATCCCCCGAACCAGTTCATGGGTATGTCCGAGTCCGTGCAGGACCTCTCGCGCGACCAGATCGAGTACCCGGACGAGGAGCCTTGGATACGCGAGTACTTCGAGAACCAGCTCGCCGAGCGCGGCATCGAATCGCAGATGCCGGACGAGGCGTACCGCGACCCCAACTACCGCTGGGACTACACCGGCGTGGAGAATCACTAACCCTCTCGCCCATCGCATAGAAAACCGAAAGGAAGACCAGCCCTCATGCACGACGAGCCCTGGGCGCACATCCACGACCCCGACGAAGAGCGCCTCGCCAAACTCAGCATCGAACTGAACAACCCCGACCACGACTACTACCACTACGAGGTCATCGAGCTCACGACGGTCGGCATCGACATCGGTTCCTCGACGTCGCACCTCATGTTCTCCAGCATCACGCTCCAGCGCGTGCAGGAGATGCACTCCAGCCGGTACGTCGTCGTGGACAGGCAGACGCTCTACAAGTCGCCCATCCTGCTCACGCCCTACACGCACGACAACCTCATCAACACGGAGCAACTGGAACGGTTCGTTGCAGAGTCGTACGCGGAGGCGGGATTCGAACCGCAGGACGTGGACAGCGGCGCCATCATCCTCACAGGGGAGGCGATCAAGCGCCGCAACGCTCACGCCATAGCCGACATCTTCGCCGATCAGGCGGGCAAGTTCGTCTGCGCCTCCGCAGGTCACAACCTGGAGTCCGTGCTCGCGGCCAACGGCTCGGGCTCGGTGAAACTGTCGCGTAACCCGCGCCAGACCGTGCTGAACGTGGACATCGGCGGAGGCACGACGAAGTTCGCGCTCGTGCACGGCGGACGAATCCAGCACACCGCCGCCCTCAACGTCGGCGGGCGGCTCGTCGCCACGGACGACGACGGCAGCGTGAACCGCATAGAGGACGCCGCGCACACCGCCGCAGACAGCATCGGGGTGCCGCTCGCACTCGGGGAACCCTTGCCGGACGAGTACCGGACTGCCATCGCGGACGCGCTCGCCGAGTGCCTGCTCGACGTGATACAGGGCCGCCCGCGCTCCGAGCTGACCCAAGCCCTGCTGCTGACGCCCGACATCCCGCTCGATGCAACCTTCGACGCGCTCGTCTTCTCCGGCGGCGTCTCCGAGTACGTCTACAGCAACGAGACGCGCGAGTTCGGCGACCTGGCGGTCGCACTCGCGGCAGCCGTCCGGCGCAAGATGGAAGAGCACGCCCTGCCCGCGCCGGTGCAGCCCGCGGCGGAGCGCATCCGCGCCACGGTCATCGGCGCGTCGCAGTTCACTGTGCAGTTGAGCGGGAACACGCTCTCCATATCGGACCCGTCGCTCCTGCCCTACCGGAACGTCCCGGTGCTCATCTCGCGGCTGCCGGAAGACCACGAAGTGCAGCCAGAGGAGGTCGCCGCGCTCGTCGGAGAGGCGTTCGAAAGGCAGGACCTCGTGGAAGGCGAGCAGCAGGTCGCGCTCGCGTTCGAGTGGGACGGCCTGCCGCGCTACGCCCAGATACGGAAGATCGCGGACGGGATCGTGGCCGCGGCGCCACGCTCGCTGGCGAGCGGCGCGCCGCTCATGCTCGTCTTCACCGGCGACTTCGCCAAGCTCATCGGCGAGACCATCACGAAGGACATGGGCATCCCCAACCCGGTCATCTCCATCGACAACCTCTTCCTGCAGGAGTTCGATTTCATCGACATCGGGGAGATGATCTACCCGGCGCGTGTTGTGCCGGTGGTCGTGAAGTCGCTGCTCTTCCCGGAGATAGAGAAGCAGACCGCCGAGGTGCTGGACTAGCGCCCGGCGGTGGGGGCGCGACCGTGCCGGCGCTCAGTCCTCGTCGTTCGACATAGGAGCTTGTCCGGCAATGTCAGGACGCCGCAGTTTCCGGTACAACGGTGACGTGAACCAGAGCCACAGCAGGGCGAATATCCCCAACGCGATGCCGCCCCAGAAGAGCCCCGCCGCTAGCTGTCCGCCCGGCGTCGGACCCCGCCACGTGCGCGACGGCTCGGCAGAGTCGAACGTGACCAGGACTTCGTCGCCGTTCACGTAGTAGCCAACGCACTCGTCGGTCAGGCGCGAGAAGTTCTTGCACTCGGTCCACGCGGGGATCGTTACTGTCTGGCCTGCCTGCGTCGTATACGTCAGGCGGCTGTCCTCGTAGACCGCGACCGCCTGCTCCGTCCGCTCCGCCAGCTCTCCCACTCCGCCAAGCAACACCCATCCCGCGACGACTGCTATCGCGGCCGCGACGAGGCCGGCGAAGGATATCCGCATGTTGATCTTCATGTCAGGGCGCGGTCACCCCGGGAAGCGGCTCTCTCCGGAAGCCACCCATTTCGGAGCGAGCCACCGAAGCAAGAGGAGCAGCCCCACGTACACAACGATGAGGGTGACAGCCACGATGGCATAGCCGGCAGGGCCCATCTCGCCGCCCACCAGCGGCTTGAGCACTTCGATGAGGAAGTAGATCCCTATGAGCGCTACCGCGGCCGCGCCCAGCGCGCCGACCGTGTTCCACACAGCACGGGCTCTCGTTCCATTCCCATCATTCTGCACGCCTGGGCTCCTTCCTTCGGTCCGCTGCTAGCTCAACCAGTCCAGGATGAACGGGGTCGGCCAGATGACAGCCAGCGCAAAGTCAAAGAACAGCAGGTTCAGGATGAGTATGGTGACGCCCGCAACGATGCCTCCAATCACTCCTGTCCTGTTCTGCATCATCAACATGGGGCCGAGCGTGGCGATGACTACGGCGCCCCACTTCAGTCCCTCATCCATCAGCCCTGTCATCAAGAGCATGGAAAGCAACATGATGAGGAATATGAGTCCGGCTGAGCGGGCTCCTTCCATCCCACGGCTGCGTATGCCGATGTCCATGATATCGCCCGTCTCCGCGCCCAGCCCCTCGCGGACGAACTGCACGACGCAGAGTCCAAGGCCGATGATCCCGAGGCTCATCGGGAACCACTTGCCGAAGAACGAGAACGTCGTTGCCTCCCAGATGGCATACCCGAGAACGAGTATCGCGACCAGCGTGAAGACGTGCTCTTCCCGCCAACGCCAGCTCCAGCGGCGGGCCGGAGCGTCCGGGGCTTCGCCAGCCGGTGGCACAAGCTTCGAGGGACTGACCACATCGTCGTCGGAGGTAGTGCTCATCCCACCGCTCATGAACTTGGTGAAGAGCGCCCCCATCACGATCGCCAGCACGACCAGCACGATGAAGAGTGGGCGCGTGAACGTGCCCACCCAGTCGTAGCGGGCGACGGAGTCGGTGATGTTCGTCTCGATGATCGGGCCGAGAATGAAGCCGATGAGCAGCGGCGGGCGTGGCCAGCGGTACCGCTTCATCAGCATGCCGAGCACTGCGCCGCCCAGCACGATAGCGATCGCGCTCACGTCCCGCGTGTCCTGGAAGGCTGCAAGCAGTGATATGGGGATGATGAGAAAGCCCAGCACCGGGTACGGGATGAGCGTGAGACGCGCCATCTGCCGCGTGAAGCCGAAACCAAGCAACGTCACCATCAGGTTCCCCAGCCCCAGACTGACGATGATCATGATGGTGATGTCCGCGTGGTCTTCCAGCATCCGCGGACCGGGGGCGATGCCGTAGGCAAGCATCGCAACGATGACGAACGCCCATGCACGTCCTCCGGGTATGCCAAGGGCAAGCGTCGGGACCGCCTGACCGCCTTCCTTCGAGTTCTGTGCAGATTCGGCGAAGAGCACGCCGTCCAGCGAGCCTTTGCCAAACTGGGACTTGTCCTTCGTCCAGAAGATGCCGAACGCGTAGGACATCCAGTCCACGACACCGCTGCCGATACCCGGCACTGCACCGAGGAAGACGCCGAAGAGGGACTGCCGGATGGCCATCGGCCAGCGGGAGAAGCCGTACCGCGCGCCGCTGAATATCTCGTTGTAGCTGATCCTGGCATTCTTGGGAGCAAGGGGCTTGCGTGTCATCGTCAGGTCGATGATCTCAGGCAGAGCAAAGACGCCGATGGTCGTTGCGATGAGCGGCAGGCCTGTCCAGAGCAGCCATTCCTGCTCGAAGGAATAGCGGAAGTCGAGGCCGAGCGGGCCAACCGTACTGAGCAGCATTCCGAAGATCGCGGCCGCGATGCCCTTGATCATCGCGCCGCCGCTCAGCGCCGCAACCATCGCGACTCCGAACATCGCCATCGCTGCGATCTCGGCGAACCCGAACGCCAGCACGAATGGCGCTATGACCGGAATGATGATGGCCAGCGCAAAGGAGCCTACCACCCCGCCTATCGCAGACACGGCGTAGACCGCCCCCAGCGTGTGCGCGGCATGCCCGCGCTGCGCCAGCTGGTTCCCTTCCAGGAACGTTACCTGAGTTGCCCCGCCTGGCATGCCGAGCAGGATGGAGGGAATCGAGTCGAGGGTATTGTCGATGCCGGTCAGTGTCGCCAGCATCACGAGCCCAATCACGGGGTCCGACACCGAGATCACGATGAACGGAATCATGATGGCCATCACCAAGGTTGCCGATATGCCCGGTATCAGGGCAATCGGCACCGTGATGAACACAGCAACCAGGAACCCGGTCCAGTACCCGGTAGTTCCCAGATAGGAGAGACCCGCAGCGAAGTCAGCCAGCATCGAAAATCTCCCATCAGGCCGTTGCAACGGTCACCAGCCGCCCGCAAAGTCAGCCGGAGACGCGTGCTCCTTGGCCTGCTTTGAAAAGGGGCGGCGCGGATATCCGCGCCGCCCCTTGTCATCAGGTGGTCTGGGCTAGTTGCTCACGTACTGGGAGAAGTACTTGGGCAAGAGCCGCGCAGCCTGAGCGTCGACGACCGCCTTCGCACCCTCAAAGAGGTTCTCGTTGTCGATCGTCGCCTGCTTGAGCTCGTCGCGGCCGATCCAGCCGGGCTCCTCACCCGCTACGCCGGCGTACTTCTGGATGAGCTCTGCGTCAGTGGTCAACGCCGTCTCAAATGCCGAGGACAGAGCGTCTGCGATGTGCTCGGGCGTGCCGGGCGGCAGCCAGAGAGCCTTGGACGCGTAGTTCGTTGGCCCGATGAGCGAGTTGAATATGTGCGTCTGCTCGTCGTTGAACTGCTCACGTACGTCACCACAGTGCGGCTCGGTCTGCGCATTGCCACGCAGAAGGCCGGGGCCCATCCCTGCCATCAGACGCATCAGGCCGCTCGGAATCCAGTCCGGGTTCTCAACCGGGAACCGGTACCAGAGGCTGGAGCGAACCGTACTGTTGATGTCGCCGCGAGCCCACATCAGCCGCACCGCGTTGGTGTCGACTGTCGTGAAGCCGAGGTAGGTGAACGGGATATCCAGCTGCTCGGATGCGTATACCGAAGCGAGCAGCGTGGGGTTGCCCTCAGCGATGTCGGAGAGTTCGTCGGCAAGGATGAACTCGCCATGGGCACCGCCACCCGTGCTGCTCTGACCGGAATAGTCCCAGAGACATTTCTCAGCTGCGTCCGCACCAAGGTTTCCGACCGGGTCGTACAGCATCCAGCCGCGGGTCGGGTCGATGGTGGAACCGAGCGGCTCGAACGTGCTGCGCTTGATGAACTGCGTGCTCTCCGAGAACCCGAACGCCAACTGGGGCGTGCTGTTCCAGGAGATGTAGGTGCCGTCCTTCGGCGCCTGGGTCGCGGAGTAGATGTACTCCAGCGGCTTGTTCGGCTGGTTGGTGAATACCACCCGCGGGTTGCCGGGAATGTACTGGCTCATGAACGCAGCCATCACGCGGCCCTGGGTGTCGGTTCCGCCACCAGGCGAGGAGTTCGCGACGATGCGGACCGTCTTGCCGCTGAAGTAATCAGCAGCGTTGAAGCCGGGTGGAGGCGTCGGGGTAGCGGTCGGCTGCGGCACCGGGGTAGCCGTCGGGGCCGGTGCAGGCGCCGTCGAGCCGCTGTCCGCCGGTACCGGCGTAGGCGTCGGATCCTCTGCCATCATCGCCTCAGGCGTAGGCGTCGGATCCTCCGCCATCATCGCCTCAGGTGTAGGCGTCGCGGTCGGTTCCGGTCGCGGCGTGGGCGTGGGGTCTTCGCCCCCACACGCAGCGATAACAGCCACCGTGGCCACTGCGGTGATGACTCCGGTGAGCCATCGGTTCATTCGAGTCCCCATGTCATCCTCCCTGCATTGATAATCCACTCCCATTCAGGAGTGGATCGGCTGCACAGAGTGCAGCTAGTTACAGACCTGTGATGTTTATCACGGAAGCAGGGAAGTATTATCAAAAAGCATTGCAAAGCGCAATAGCAAATGTTGTAATGTGTTTTATATCTCAAGAGGAACAGGCGATGTTCGGTTCGATACTCAAGACGCACCACATCTCGCGCGCGGACCTCGCGCACCGGCTCGATGTCTCCGTGCAAACCGTACATAACTGGTGCAGCGGGCGCGTCCGAGTACCGAGCAACAAACTCGGGCGGCTCTGCGACCTGCTCGAGGAGTTGGGTGTGCCCGCGGACGAACTGGCGCAGATGGCTGTCCGCGAATTGGAGGCACTTGGCGTGCAGCAGGAGCGGCTTGCGCTGCGCTCGAGGAGCGCACAACCACTCGTTGGACTGGTGACGTGGGATCTGATGTATCCCGGGCTGTTCGGTCCACTTGCGCGCGTGACCCGCGTCGCATTGGAAGGGATGGGCTACCAGTGCATGGCGCTCGATTGCGGCGGAGAGCACCGTCAACGGCGCGCCTATCTGCAATGGGCCGCTCGAGGTGACGTGGACGGACTGGTCCTCTGCGGCATCCCCGGCGACGTGCCCGATCCCGACGATGATCTCTTCGCATCGCTCAAGCCGGTCACGGCCGCGGGCATCCCTGTGGTGCTGCTCAAGCCCTGGACAGGCTCCTCCATGGCCATCCCGGAGGGCATAGGAAGCATCGGCTGGGACTATGTCGCGGCCGTGGAGATGGCGGCAGGCCTGCTGCAGGAGCTCGGTCACGAGCAAGTGCACGCCTTCCTTTCTGTGGGCGGGGCCGGATTCGGCGCACGCTACCGGGGACTCGATCGCGCATGGAGCAACCTGAGCTTCACCTTCGATGAGGACTCGATCATCTGGGCGCAGGAGGGCGAGACTGAAGGAGAACTCGCCGAAGCACTCACGGACGCGACCGGCATATTCGCTCCACCATCGCAGCTTCCCACCATCGCGCGCGCCTGTTTCGCAGGCGGTATCAGGTGGCCGGACGACATCAGCATCGTTTCGCTTGGCAACAGGGCATTTGTGCCACAGCTCTACCGGCACCCGTTCACGTTCGTCACTATACCGGTGGGACGGGTGGGACGCGGCGCGGCTCAGCTGCTCTCCAGCATGATCCGCGGCGAGCGGTTTCAGACGGGGCAGGAGTACGTCATCTACGGCGCAAGCACGATGTCCGTGGAGAATGCAGAAGGAGGATCGGTCGGTCCTCCGCGCCGGGGTGCGGCGTTTCCAGGTTCATCCCGCGCCGCGCTCGCCTAACCTCTCCTTAGTCCCTGCGCAGCGTCTCGCGCAGCACCAGACCGATAAGCAGCGACGCGGCTATGGCGAAGCCCCCCATCGACGCGAACGCGACCGTGAAGCCACCTGCCCCGGCGATCACGGCCACCGAGACTGTGAATATGCCGGGGTTGGTCGCCGAGCCCGCCTCCGCGATGAGGCGGTTCACGCCGAAGAACTTGCCGCGCGCCGCCGCGGGCGCCACATCCGCGCCGCGGCGGGGGGCGCGCAGCCGCCCACGGGGCCTGCACCGACCCCGCCATGAACGACACCGCCAGGTTGATGAGGATGAACCCCAGGATGAAGAACGGCAGCCCAAGTTCGCCCCAGGCAACGCCGCCCATCGTCCAGAGCCCCGCTGCCAAGAGCGCACTCGCCGGAACGACGGTGCGCTTCCGCCCGAACCGATCCATCACTTGTCCGGCCATCAGTGTCACCGGGATGCCTACGATCCCCATCGCCGAGCTGATCCCACCCAGCTCGATGGCTCCCAGACCATAGGCGAACGCCGCGTAGGCGACGTAGATGCCGCCCTGTCCCTGCACGCCGCCGCGTCCGACGTTCGCCATGAACTGGGCCGTGAACAGCACGAGCACTGGCCTCGTGATGAGCCTCGCCCAGGAGACGTCCACCTCAGCCGCTGCTGTGTCGCCCCTGCGGCGCGCCAGCACGGCGGGGGCAGTCTCACGCACGAACATGTAGGACGGCACCGTGGCCAGGAACGCGAAGATGCCGAACACCAGGAACGGCATGCGCAGTCCGAACAGTTCGGCGATAGCTCCGCCAGCAAGCGGCCCCAACAAGGTTCCGGCCCGGTTCACACCCGCCATGCTGGTGATCATTCGTCCGCGCCGGTTCTGCGCGCTTGAGTCCGCGATGACCGTGAGCCGGGTCATCTGCCACATCTGCTGTGCGAAACCGTTGATGCCCAGGTAGACCAGTATCTCGGTGAAACTCGAGGCGGTGAGGACGAGCAGCGCCGACGCCGACAGCAGGAGCGTACTGGCGATGAGCAGCTTCCGCCGCCCTATGCGGTCCATAAGGTAGCCCGTGGGCAGCGAAACGATGACACCGCCGAGCATCGGCACGAAGAGCAGAAGCCCGGCGCCAGCAGCGCCCGTGCCGAAGTCGATCGCCAGCAGCGGCAGCACCGGCACAATGAAGCCACGCCCCATGCCCAAAAGGAAGGCGGGCAGCAGCAGCGATACGAGCACCTCGTTACGTTCAGCCCAGCGCCGCATACCCGTTGCGGGTTTCGCTTCTTCAGTGGAAGCCCGGGCTTCTTGTTCGTCGGGCGGCATCGCCTATCCGATGGCGTCCGTCAGCCGTTCGAGCTGCTCCAGGTCAGGGGTGACGGGCCGGAAGATGATCTCGTCCGAGCCCAACTCCTCGTGCATACTGATCGCGTTGCGGATGATTTCCGGTGTGGTCGGCTGTAGCCTGGCCTGGCGAGAGGGGTCTCCGCCGTAGTAGTCGGCCAAGGCACCGGCGACGGCGTCGTCACCGCCGGGGCCGAGTGCGCACGGCAGCGTTACGACGATGCGCGGCTTGCCCTCCCGGTCGTTCTCCGCCCACGACTCTTCGACCTGCGTGATGATGCCCTTTGACCACTCCGCCTCCAGCGCCCTGCCGCCCATCACGTAGCCATTGGCGAACCTTCCCACACGCGCAATCGCCCTCGGATGCGTCCCGCCGATGAGTATCTCCGGGCCGCCGGGCTGCACCGGCGCAGGCCCAACGGGACGCTGCGCGCCCTCCAGTACCTCGCCGTTCCAGATGCGCTTCATATGGACGAGCTGCTCCTCGAACAGCTTGCCCCGGTTGCGGAACTGCGACGGCGCGACGATGGCGTCGTCCTCGCGCCCGCCTACCGCAAGCCCCAGCGAGAGCCGTCCGTCTGAGATCGCGTCTATCGTCGCGGCCTGCTTCGCGAGCACGCCGGCGTTGCGCACGGGCGCGAGCAGTATGGTCGTCACGAGGCGCAGGCGCTTGGTGATGGCGGCCACCGCAGCGAGTTCGGCCATCGCCTCGAAGTTGTCGTACGCCAGCCGGTCGAGCGCTGCGAATGAGGAGTACGGCCCCCTGTCCGCACGCCGCGCCAGCTCCGAGATATACGCCCAACTGTCCGTTGGCATCCTGAACGGAAGCCCAACGCCAACCTTCATGCGCTCACCTGCCTTTGAATTCGGGCCTTCGCTTGTCGAGAAAGGCCCGTACTGCTTCCTTGTGGTCTTCCGAGCGGCGCGCCAGCTCCTGCGCCGTCTGTGCCAGACGCAGGCTCTCGCCAAACCCCATATCGAATGACCGCTGCACGAGGTACTTCGTGAGCGACATCGAGTACGTCGCGCCGGAGGCGAGCCTACCTGCAAACTCCATCGCAGCGGCGAGCATCTCCTCGTGGGGATGCACCTTGCTCACGAGCCCCATCCGATAGGCTTCGTCCGCACTCAGCCGATCCCCCGTGTACTGCATGTAATAGGTATTGCTCAGGCCAATGAGACGCGGCAACTGCCAGCAGGAGCCGTCGCCGGGAACAAGTCCCATGCGCACGAACGCCTCTGCGAACTCCGCCTTCTCCGAGGCGATGCGTATATCGCATGAGAGCGCAAGGCCGAGGCCGACCCCGATCGCGTGACCGTTCACGGCCGCGATGGTCGGCTTCTGCACCTCGCTTACACGCAGCGGAACATTGGAAACGGAGCCGAATCCTGCCTCCGCTTTCTCCGACGCGCGCTGGCCGTGCCGTGCCTCCATATTGCCCCATGGCAGCGGTTGCCGCTCTGCCTTCGCACCCTCCTCCTGCTCGATACGCCCGATGGTCTCGTCGAACCGGCGAATGTTCGCGCCCGAGCAGAACGACGGGTCGCGGCCGGTGAGCACCAGCACGCGGTCTGCATCGTTCGACTCGAATGCTTCGAGCTCGGCATAGAGTTCCGCGGCCATCTCAGTACCGAGCGCGTTCCGCGTCGATGCGTGATCGAGCGTGATGAGTACGACGCCGTCGGTCCGCTGGACTTCGATGAATTCGCTCGTGGTGTTCTCCTTCGCGATACGGGGGTGCCCGGCATTCTATGGAGCGCTCTGCCTGCTGTCCAACGGAGCGCGGGCAGGATGCGACACATCCCAACACCTCTACGATTGACGCAGCGCAGACGGCCTACTACGCTCACCCCAATCTGAACAGAGGCAGCAGATGAGCGCAGGCGACATATCGAACGCGGCGTACGACCGCATCGGCGGGGTGTTCCAGCGCGCCCTCACCGGACTGACCATCGAACAACTCAAGACACAGCCCTCCGGACCTGAGAGCAACCCGATAGGCTGGCTGGCCTGGCACCTCAGCCGCACGCAGGACAAGAATTATTCCCAGTTGCTCGGCGAGGAAGAGCTGTGGGTGACGGATGGCTGGTGCGAACGGTTCGGCATGCCTGCGGACAGAGGCACCGGCAACGGCGACTCGCTCGAGCAGGTGCGTGCGTTCGACCCTATCGACTCGGACACGCTCATCGCCTACTTCGAGGCCGCACGCAACAAGTCCCGCAGGTTCCTCGACGCGCTCACGGACGACGACCTGGAGAAGCCGAGTGCGGCAGGTATTTCTCGAGACGAGACGGTCAAGATATCCATAGCCCGCGTCACCGGAGACCTTATCCAGCACACGGGGCAGATCGCCTACGTTCGCGGACTAGTGGACCGGCACGGCTGGTACGGCGCTTGACCAAAAGAGCGATACACAGGATCGAGAGGACGAGAACATGCTGACGCAAGAGCAGAACGATCGCATCACACGAGTCGGGCCTGGCACACCGATGGGCGAACTCATGCGACGCTACTGGCATCCCATCGCCGCAGCCGCCGAGCTCGACGAGCGCCCCACCAAGGCCGTGCGTGTCCTCGGTGAGGACCTCGTCCTCTACAAGGACAAGTCCGGCACGCTCGGCCTCATCGAACGCTTCTGCCCGCATCGCAGGGTCGACCTCTCCTACGGCATCCCCGAGGAGCACGGCCTTCGTTGCATGTACCACGGTTGGATGATGGATGAAACCGGCCAATGCATCGAGCAGCCGTTCGAGGAGACGGTGCACCCGGATGGACGCTTCAAGGAAAAGGTTAAGGTCGCCGGGTACCCGGTGCAGGAGCTCGGCGGGCTCATCTTCGCTTACATGGGCCCCGCGCCCGTGCCGTTGCTCCCCAACTACGACATCCTCGCCCAGCGCGAGGGGGTACTCCGGGAGGCATTCATAGCGGTGGTACCGTGCAATTGGGTTCAGTGCATGGAGAACTCCGTCGACCCGGTTCACCTCGAGTGGTTGCACGGCGTCTACGGCGCGCACCGCGCCAAGCTGGAAGGGAGGCGCGACGCCGTCGCCGAGAGCCTCGCGATATACGACCGGCACAAGGAGATCGGTTTCGACGAGTTCGAGCGCGGCATCATAAAGCGCCGCGTCTACGGCAACACAACCAAGGAATCGCCCAAGTGGAGCGTCGGCCATCCCCTGCTCTTCCCAAACATCCTGCAGCAGGGCGGCGGTGGACGGTACTTCTTTCAGTACCGCACTCCCATCGACGACACGCACACCTGGCACGTGGAGATAACGAGCTACTGGTTCCCGGAGGACATCGAAGTCCCGGAGCAGGATACCGTCCCCTACACCAACATCGCACTCAAGACCTCGGACGGTTACTGGCGCAGCGACGACACCATGGCGCAGGACCACGCTGCGTGGATACTGCAGGGGCCAATCATGGACCGCTCCGCGGAGCGCCTCGGTGAGTCCGACCGTGGCCTCATCCTCTACCGCAAGATGCTGGACGAACAGGCTGCCGTCGTCGAGGACGGCGCGGAGCCGCTCAACGTAATCCGAGACCCGGCTGAGAACGTGATGATCCACGTGCCACAGGAGGGCTGGGGCAAGCTCGGCCGCACATCGGACATCGACGAAGTAGCGCGCTACGGCAGCACGCTCAAGCCGCTCATAGTCGACCTGCTGACGCAGACTTCCTACGTCCAGCAGCACAACGCGACGGCATAGCCATGACGACCAACACACCACTCAACTTCGGCATCATCGGTCTCGGCGCAGGCGCGATGAACATGATTCCCGAGCTGCGCGCCAACCCGAACGCCCGCATCGTGGCTGTCGCCGACCCACGCCAATCCGCCCGCGAGCGGTTTGAGCGCGACTTCGGCGGAAACGCCTACGATGACGCGGAGGGCCTGTGCGCCGACCCCGGTGTCGACGTCGTGTACGTGATGACACCGGACGAGATGCACGCCGCGCACACCATCATGGCGGCGGAGCAGGGCAAGCAGGTCATCCTCGACAAGCCGATGGGGCTGACGCTCGATGAGTGCGACGCCATCATCGAGGCGACGGAGCGCAACGGCACGCGCGTGCTCGTCGGCCACTCGCAGAGCCTCGACCTCCCGAACCTGAAGATGGCGGAGATCGCCAACAGCGGCAGGCTCGGCAGAGTCGTGATGATGCACACGATGTTTCACAGCGACTGGATCTACCGCCCGCGCGCCAAGGAAGAGCTGATGCAGGACCGCGGCGGCAGCATCGTGCGACGGCAGGGGCCCATCCAAGTGGACATCTCCCGCATGATCGGGGGCGGCAAGGTGCGCTCCGTTCGCGCTCGCACGAACATCGTCGACCCCGACCGCCCTATCGACGGCTCGTTCATGGCGTTCCTTGACTTCGAGGACGGGCACACTGCGACGATCACCTACGATGGCTATGGCCACTTCAACAGCGCTGAGCTGACGTTCGGCTACACGCTCCAGGGCACTCAGATGGACCCGGCTCTGCACGCCAACACGCGACGCCGCACCGCAGCGTTCGCCGACGCGGATGCCGAGGAGGCGTACAAGGACTCGACGCGCTACGGCGGATCGCTCAAACGCTCTATCGAGCACCCTGTTTCGCCCGACCGGCGGCACGCCTTCTTCGGCCTCACTCTCGTCTCGTGCGAGCACGGCGACATGCGGCAGACGCCCACCGGCCTCATCATCCACGGCGACGACGGAAACGAGGAGGTAGACCTCCCTGCAGGCCCAGGTTACAACCGGCGCTACTGCTCGATAGAGGTTGATGAGATGTGCCGCGCCGTCCGCACGGACACGCCCGTCCGTATCCACGACGCGTACTGGGGCAAGGCGACGCAGGAGGTCGTGCTCGGCATCATCCAGTCCTCCGACGAGCGCCGCGAGGTCTTCATGCAGCACCAGGTTCCCTACACAGGGCAAGGCGTGGAATAACGGCTTCCAACCAACCTCGATACTTTGGACTACTGAGCGCGCAGTGCGTGTGATAGGCTCAGCGCGCCTGCCATCAGGGAGCGCATACGCTGGCCCGGGGGGACGAATGAAAGCAGCCGTTCTGGTAGAAGCGAACGAACCGCTGAGGATAGAAGAGGTAGAGCTCGACCCGCCGAAGGCGTACGAGGTGCGGGTCAACATCGCGGCGGCGGGCGTGTGCCGCAGCGACCTCCACTTCATGCGCGGCGAGGCCGTCATCGCCAAGCCCGCTGTGCTCGGTCACGAGGGTTCTGCCATCGTCCAGGAGGTCGGCGAGGGAGTGACGCGCGTCGCACCCGGCGACCACGTCATCCTCTCGTTCGTGCCATTCTGCGGTCGCTGCCCATCCTGCATCAGCGGACGGGCCAACCTCTGCGACACTCACCTCGCCACCGGTCCGTCAATGTTCGACGGCACGCGCCGCCTGCACTGGAACGGGAAAGACCTGGCGCACATGGGCAAGGTCGCATGCTTCGCTGAGCAGGCCGTCGTGCCAGAGGCCGGCTGCATGAAGATCGACGCGGACTTCCCGCTCCCAGTGGCCGCGCTCATCGGCTGCAGCGTCACCACCGGCGTCGGCTCGGTGCTATTCAGCGCGCAGGTCGAACCGGGCAGCACCGTCGCGGTCATCGGCTGCGGCGGTGTGGGGCTAAATGTCGTACAAGGGGCGCGCCTGGCGGGCGCCAAGCGCATCATCGCGGTTGACATCAACGACGCGGCGCTCGAGTTCGCCACGCGCTTCGGCGCGACCGACACCCTGAATCCGAACGACGGCGACGCGCTCAAGGCGATACGCGACATGACCGGCGGCGGCGTGGACTATGCTTTCGAGGCGTTCGGCTCCTCCGAGACGGCCACGATGACGTTCGACGCGGCGCGCAAGGGCGGCACCGCCGTCATCGTGGGGCTCGCGCCGATGGGCGACTACGCCAGCATCGACCCGGTCGCGCTCGTGCGCTACGAGAAGACGTTGAAGGGCTCCTACTACGGCTCATCCCGGCCAGCCATCGACTTCTACCGCATGGTGGACTTCTACGAGAGCGGCAAGATAGACGTGGACGGCCTCATCACACGCAGCTACAGCCTCGACCAGATCAACGAGGCGTACGAGGAGCTGGACCGGGGCGTCGTGGGCCGCGGGGTCATCACCTTCTGATGCGACAGGTAACGCTCACGGTCAACGGACGGCGGCGCACCGCGGAGGTCGAGGACCGCGACCTGCTCGTGGACATGCTGCGCGAGAAGCTGCGTCTCACGGGAACACACATCGGCTGCGACACGAGCCAGTGCGGCGCGTGTACGGTCCTGCTGAACGGCGCGGCGGTGAAGTCGTGCTCGCTGTTCGCGGCGCAGGCGGAGGGTGGGAAGGTCACGACCATTGAGGGGCTCGCGAAGGGCGACACGCTCCATCCGATACAGCAGGCGTTCCACGAGGAGCACGGCCTGCAGTGCGGCTTCTGCACGCCGGGGATGGTGATGCTGTTGCACGAGTTCCTGCGCCGCAACCCAGACCCGTCCGAGCACGAGGTGCGCACCGCGTTGAGCGGCAACATGTGCCGCTGCACCGGCTACCAGAACATCGTCGCTTCCGCGCTCCACGCAGCGTGGACGATGCGGGGCGAGGGATGATCCCTGCGGCGTTCACCTATCACGCTCCCCGGTCGCTCCGCGATGCGGTGCGCCTGCTGCGCGCGTACGAGGGCGACGCCCGCGTCGTTTCCGGTGGCATGAGCCTGATTCCAGCGATGAAGCTGCGGCTCGTGCAGCCCGAGCACCTGATCGACATCGGGAGGCTCGGCGAGCTCGACTACGTCCGGCGCACCGAGGACGGCGGCATCGCCATCGGCGCAGGCGCGACGTACCGTAGCATCGAGAAATCGAGAGCGGTCGCAGCGGTGGCCCCGATGCTCGTCGAGACGGTTCGGCAGGTGGGCGACATTCAGGTGCGGAACCGGGGGACGCTGTGCGGCAGCGCCGCACACGCAGATCCCGCGGCGGATGCCCCAGCTACGCTCCTGGCGCTCGACGCAACGTTCCATACTACCGGGGGAGCGAGCCGCCGCACGATCCAGGCGCGCCGCTTCTTCGTAGACGCCTACGAGACCACGCTTGGCCCGACCGAGGTGCTGACCGAGATCCGCATCCCCAAGCAGCCCGCGCGCACTGGCTCCACATACCTGAAGTTCGCGAACAAGGCGTCGCGGTTCGCCATCGTGGGCGTCGCAGCGGCAGTGACGGTGGACCGCCGGGGCGTATGCACGCGGGCGCGCATCGCGGTGACCGGCGCAGGGCCATGTGCGGTTCGCGCTACGGCGAGCGAGCGATACCTCACAGGGCGCGAGGTATCGGCGGAGGCCATCGCGGCGGCGGCGGCGCGGGCATCGCGCGGGATGGAGTTCATCGAAGACGTGCACGGCTCCGAGGAGTACCGCGAGCACCTCACGCGCGTCATCACCCAGCGCGCGCTCACAGAAGCAGCGCGCCGCGCGGGCGCGTAGCCGCTTACCCCAGATTGCCCCACTTGTCCCAGTGCGTGACCTCCGACGACGGACGGCGTGTCGTCGGGCCGTAGCGGTGGCCGTCCTGCGGCCAGCCAAGTGGAATCATCGCAGCGGTTACCCAGTCGTCCGGCAGCCCGATGGCCTCGCGTATCTGTGGTTCGAATCCCCGGCGGACGCGCGTCGTGAGCACGCTGCCGAGCCCGAAAGCACGGGCCGCAAGCAGCATGTTCTGCACGGCGGGATAGATGGAAGCGCCGTGGTGGATGTCCGTGCCCGGATGCCGCGTGACGGCGAGTATCCACACCGGAACGTCCATGACGTGCTGCGCCAGGTAGTCGGCCGAATTGGCAGCGCGCTGCTCGGAGGTTGTCGCGGCCTCGCCGTGGTTGGGGCGCGCGGTCGCGGGGTAGTGCTCCGCGACGATGCGCTTGGTCGCCTCATCCTTGATGACGACGAACCCCCACTGCTGGGAGTTGCCGCCGTTTGGCGCTCGGATTCCGGCCTCGATGACCTTCTGTACGAGGTCGTCGGGCACGGGGTCGCTCTTCAGGTAGCGCAGCGCCCGCTGCGTGTACATCGCCTCGAACAGTCCAATATCCTCACTCATCCCCGCACCTCGTTTCGTGGTTATGAAGTTGGAGTAACCCAGGCATCGCATCCATCGCCATGCAGCCTCAAAGCTCGAAGATGGGCATTATCTCCCAATGCGTCCATACCCCGGAGTCGGTGTTGCACGGAGGCGGCGGGTTGCGGCGAGCGAACTCCTGCGCTTCCTTCTGGGTCTCGTAGGACTCGAGCCAGGACTCTCTGCCGTGCCTCTCGCACGAGGCTATCAACTGATACTTGCTCGGTTCTCCCAACTCTCCGGCCATGTTCCCTACTCTCCTTCTACCGTCCATCCCTCTCTTTTTCCGCTCCCGCCGTGCAGCATTGCATATAGTTCTCTAAACTTACCATCGCAGAGTCCGTCCCCGATACCGAACCACGGAGGAGCTCTATGCTGACGAGCGACATGAACGACCGGCTGACGCAAGTGGGCCCCGGCACGCCGATGGGCGAGCTGATGCGCCGCTACTGGCACCCCATCGCCGCGAGCCTCGAACTGACCGAAGAGAACCCCACGAAGGAGATACGTCTCCTCGGCGAGGACCTCGTGCTCTACCGGGACGCCAGCGGCAAGGTCGGTTGCATCGAGCCGTCGTGCGCGCACCGCAAGGCGAACCTGTCCTACGGTATCCCCGAGGAGAACGGGATCCGGTGCGCCTACCACGGGTGGATATTCAACGAGGCCGGTCAGTGCGTCGACCAGCCCTCGGAGCCGGAGGGCTCGAAGTTCAAGGAGAAGGTGCGCATCAAGGCGTATCCCGTCGAAGAGAAGGGCGGGGTCAGTCACGTCTACATGGGGCCGGATCCGGTTCCCGTGCTCCCGAACTGGGACCTCTACCAGTGGGAGGGTGTCGAGCGCTCCACGTACGCGGTGATGCTGCCGTGCAACTGGCTGCAGTGCCACGAGAACTCGCTCGACCCCGTGCACTTCCAGTGGCTCCATCGCTACTACGGCATGTGGCGCGCCTCCAAGATCATGGGCGAGGAGCGCCTCGACGAGTTCGACCGCATCTCTGCGGCGCGCGGCAAGGCCCACGTGAAGATCGGGTTCGACCGGTTCGAGTACGGCGTCATCAAGCGCCGGATGCTGGAGGGGGAGGACGAGCAGAGCGAGTGGTGGCGCATCGGTCACCCCATCCTCTTCCCGTACACGCTGCGCGTCGGCCAGGGCACCTGGTTCGAGTTCCAGCACCGCGTGCCGGTCGACGACACGCACACGCTGCACTTCGGCTACACCATCCGTACGCCGGAGCCGGGCGAGATGATCGAGCCCGGGCCGATGACACACGAGAACCGGCCCGCCTTCTTCGACAACGGCCGCATCAAGGACGATTGGGTGGTGGGGCAGGACCAGCTCGCGTGGATCATCCAGGGACCGCGCATGGACAGGAGCACGGAGGCGCTGGGCGTCACGGACGTCGGCCTCATCATGTTCCGCAACATGCTGAACGAGCAGATCAAGGTGGTGGAGGACGGCGGCGACCCGGTCAACGTGCACCGGAAGCAGCAGGAGATCATCGAGCTGCCGACCGAGTATGCGTGGTTCCCCGGCTACGACCGCACCGGCGGCCCGTTCGCCGACCTGCAGCCGCAGCCCGTCGAGCTGGAGCGGGGCCTGCAATAGGACGCTCGGGACGCGTACGGCCTGAGGCAAGGAAGTGGAGGCTCGCAATGGTTAACGTCGACGGGGACACGCACTACTGGCCGACCCGGATGCTCGACAGGGTGACGCACCCGGGCAAGGGTGAAGTGCGCATCCACGATGGAGCAGCCGACTACATCCGCGATGGGAAGGCCATCTGGGAACGCATCCCGGAGAGCCGGTGGAGCCTCGAGAATCGCTACGCCATCATGGACCAGGAGGGCTTCGACCTCCAGGTCCTGATCCCCGACAACCGACCGCTCCCCTACGAAATGGAACCAGACCTCGGATGCGAACTCGCGATCGCGTACAACGATACGGTTGCGGAGGACATCGCCGAGTATGACCGCTTCATCGGCGTTGCCTGGGTCTACCTTCCCGACATCGAGGCGTCCGTGCGTGAGGTCCGCCGCACTGTGGAGGAACTTGGACTGCAGGCCGTGAAGGTCATGGGGGCGTTCGGTGACCTCCACCTCAGCGACAAACGACTGTGGCCCTTCTACGAAGAGGTGGAGCGGCTGGACATCCCGGTGCTGGTCCACCCGGTGGCCGGCGTCGCTCAGAACCGGTTCTTCGCGACAGATACGCGGGTCGCGAACCGCCCGGACCTCCTGGGCGTCGGGGCCCTGGGGCTGCCGTTCGAATACATGGCTGAGATCGCACGGCTCGTGTTCAGCGGCGTGTTCGACGAGTTCCCAGCGCTCCGGGTCGGTTTCTTCGAGGGAGGAGCCGGATGGGTGCCGTTCCTCATGAACCGGCTGGACCACTCGATGTTGCGCGGGCACGAGATAGAGCCGAACCCGAGGCAGACGCTCCATCAGGGGCCAGAGACTCTGCTGAGGAAACCCAGCGAGTATTTCGAACAGATATACGTGGCCGCCGTCTCCTGGGAGGCGTACCTGCCAGAGATCCTCGCGCTGTGGCCCAACCACAACGTCATCATCGGCAGCGACTACGATCACGGGGACGCCATCGCGACGTGGCCGAGGACGATCGAGGGGCTCGACAACATCCCCGGCCTGTCGCCGGAAGACCGGCGCAAGATCCTGAGCGACAACGCCAGCCGGCTGTTCGGGTTCGACCGCCACCCGGAGCGCTTGCCGTCCGGGCGGGCTCGCACGTCGCCAACCCCGGCGTAGCGTCTCGCGTTCAGGACCCGAGAGATGCTTCTCGGCTCTGCTCAGCATGACACATCCCAGGCCTGACCACTGCAGGGCGCCCATGAAGGACGCCCCTACAGCAGTCAGCGCCTCCAGTCCCACCGGTTCACCCTCACTTCCGCATCAAGTGTGAGACAGACTCCGGCTCCATCCCTTCGAGGGAGCGGGCGATGCGCGACATGAGCGAGGGGCCATCGCGCTCGTCACCGGTGGGGCCGCCGAAGGTGCGGCGGGGTTTCAGGAGGGGTTCACGCATGGGACAGGCGCAGGTCTCACCTTGCAACCCCATGAGGTTGGCCTCGGCGTAGCCGTGGACGATGGCAGTGATGACGCGGGTGGGGTCCGGGGTGCGTCTGTTGCGGGCGCATTGCTTCAGGTAGGCGTCGATGGGCGCAAAGGCCAGCACCGGGGCGGAAACGCGGATGGCGGCCTCAATGAGATCAAAGACCTCCGGCAAGGGTTCATCCTGATCCAGGGCCTGCTGCCAGCGGTCTGCGAAGTTCTCGGCGACGGGCAAGAGAGCGGCCTGGGCACGGAGGCAGGCGAGGTAGCGTTCCAGCGTCTTGAGGCGGGCGGTCACCGGGCACCGCGCTGGTTCTTCAGCATGCTGATGGCGTAGTCCATGATGTCGATCCGGTTCCGTATCTCGCTGAGTTCCTTGAGCCTGAATGCGTTCTGGAGAGCAGTCCGGACTGCGGCGTTCCGGACGTGAGGGTCGGGGCTTTCAAGGAGGTCGGCGAGGGCGATAACGCTCTTCAGGGCGAGGCCGTTGATCTCGGCGAAAGCGAGGTCGGCCACATGGCGGCGGGCCTGTTCGATCTCGGCACGGAAGTTGGGGTCCTGCATCCACCGGCTGAGGGTGTTGCGGCCGATGCGGGCGGCCTGCGCGCCCTTGCGCTGCGAAGGGGCTGAGACGATATAAGGGATCGCCAGCATCTGTTTGGGCGTGAGTTGCGCGGGCACGGGCGGCGCAGCGCCGCCTTCGCTGCTGTCGGGGTCTCGCTGAATCCTGGCTCTATCTTGCACCATTTGGCACCATCCACTCTTGAATTCCGGCGTTCAAGCGGGGCCACCGCGGGGCCTTCCGGGGCCGTTTCAGGGACGGTCCGAGGGTGAACGGGGCAGGTATGGGGCCACAACGGAGCCACCCCTCCTGCCTCCGTCCACGCGGTCCGAGCCGTGGCCCGCCGCGCCGGTCAAAACATCGTAGGGAGGAGTGCGGCGTCCCCGCAACGGGCGCGTGTCACAAATGTGACGAGAGGAAGGGCTGCGAGATTCCCGCCTTCGCGGGAATGACGGCGTTACCGCGTGGCGGGGCCGCCGTGCTGCTGCTGGCCGAGGCGATTGTAGGTGACCGGGGTGGTAACGAGCAGGCCGGCGTCGACGGGCAGGACGACGCCCGTGATCCAGCGGGCCTCGTCGCTGGCGAGGAAGACTGCCGCCCAGCCGATGTCCCATGCGGTGCCCTCGGTGCCGAGGACGCCCGCCTCGCGCCGGATCTGGCGCAGGTCGTCGTCCATGCGGGGGGCGACCATGGGGGTGTAGACGAGGCCGGGGGCGATGCAGTTGACGCGGATGCCGTCGCGCCCGTGGTCGCCGGCCATCGACTGCGTGAGGCCGACCACCGCCGCCTTGGACGTGGTGTAGGGCGTGCTGCTGTTGGCGCGCAGCCCGGCGATGGACGAGAGGGTGATTATGGAGCCACCCCCGCCCTTCTCCATCTCCGGTATGGCGTACTTCGAGGAGAGGACGATGCTCTTGACGTTCACCGCCATGATGTGGTCCCACTGCTCCTCAGTGACCTCGGTCACGTCGGCGCGGGTGGAGATGCCGACGTTGTTGTGGAGGATGTCCAGTCGACCGAAACGCTCGACCGCCGTCTGCACCATCGCCTCGCAATCGGCGGCGCTCGTCACGTCGGCGGCCATGGCGAACGCAGTGCCGCCCTCGGCCTCGATCAGGCCGAGGGTCTCCTGGGCGCGATCGAGCTCACGGTCGACGAGCAGCACCTTTGCGCCCTCGCGCGCGAAGAGGATGGAAGCGGCCTTGCCGTTCCCGATCCCCGGGCCGCTCGAACCGGCCCCCGTAACGATCGCCACTTTGCCTGCGAGCCTGTCTGCCACGCTACTCCTCCTCTGAGTCGCTGTCGTCGTCAACGAGGCCGCTCACCATGGGGTGCCCCGCGAGCAGTCCGGACATCTCGGTGACGCGCCCCTCGAATATCTTGCCCTCGATGGCGGACTCGACCTGCGCGTACCAGCCGTCGACGAGCTTGAACAGCTTGATGGTGAGGTGACCGTCGCGTACAACGATCTCGTCTGCAGCCTCCGGCCACCGCATAAGCTGGCCTCCTTCGCTGCGGGCCATCTTCGGTTACGTGGGGCGTCGGTGCAAGCGGAGGTCTGCCCAAAAGAGCACGTGTAGCATTACGGCATGACGAAGACCATCAATTTCACGATAGACGAAGGACTACTTGAACGGCTGGACAGTTGCGCGGAGGTACGCTTGCGCGGACGCTCCGCGGTGGTCAGGGAGGCTCTCACCCATTACCTAGACCGGAAGATGAGCGAGGAGGAGGCCGAGGCAATCCAACGCGCTTATGAACGGGCGTACGGGCCGGGCACGCCACCTGACGAGTTGGAGGACTGGGCGGCGGAAGCAGTGTGGTTGGAGTAGCGCGCCGCCACCCTGCCCCCGCAGTACCCTCACCCTAGCCCTCTCCCCTTGTAGGGAGAGGGGATTCCTGAGCGCTTACGCGAAGTTCGCGTCAATCTCCGGGGCGAGTTGCGCCTCGATGAGCGGTTTGAGGTTCGGCTTGTCGCGGTAGGGGCCGCCGGTGACGTCGTAGCCGGGGTAGTAGGAGTGCTCCTGCGGCAGGACGATGACGCCCTTGTCCTCGCGATGGACGTTCATGGGCTCGCCGCCGTCCTCGACGATCTGTATCTGCTCCTCGAGCACCTTGCGGTAGAGGATGATGCCGATGTCTGTAACGCCGAGCGACTCAGTGGTGCGGTCGGAGATGGGGCCCTGCATGATCCAAGCAGCCTGGTCCTGACCGAGCACCCAGTCGGCGCGGATGCGTCCGTCGTTCTTGAACACGTTCTCGTATTTGTACGGAATCTCTGCCTGCTCGACGACCTCGCCCGCCTCCGGCACGCGCACCCGCAGGACGATGTGGTAGGTGTGGGTGTCGTCAATCGGGACTCGCATCTGGAAGCCGTGGTTGCGCTGCTGGCCAACGCGGAGGATGTTGGGGAAGAGCACCGGGTGACCGATGCGCCACCACTCGTTCTCCTCGGTGTCGCCCTGCATCAGGCGGCGCTTGATGACGCCGTACTCGAACCGGTCGAAGCCGACCTTCACCTCGTGGCGGCCGCGCGCGCCGTCGCCTTGCATCTGCTTCTTCCAGGCCTCGCGCTCTTCAGGCGGCTTCTCCATGCCAAGCACGTAGGAGCCCCAGTAGTTGTGGAGCCATTCGAAGTGCACCGGGTCGAGCGAGTTGTCCATGCACTGGAGCCAGTTGCAGGGCAGCTCCATCGCGACAACCCAGCGCTCGACGTTGTCCCACTCAAGGAGGTCCCAGCGCGGGAGCATGGGCGCCGGCGAGGGTCCCATGTACGCGAAGACGATGCCCGCCTTCTCCTGGACCGGGTACGCCTTGATGCGGACCTTGTCCTTGAACTTGGAGCCCTCAGGCTCTGACGGCTGGTCGACGCACTGGCCGGTCTCGTTGAATATCCATCCGTGGTAGGCGCACCGGATCCCGTTCTCCTCAGGTATGCCGTAGGAGAGGTTGGCCTTGCGGTGCGCGCACGACGGCTCGATGAGGCCGAGCGTGTCCTTCGCATCGCGGTAGAGGACGAGGTCCTCGCCGAGGATGCGTACTTCCTTCGTGGGGTTGTCGGCGTTCAGTTCGGCGCTCGGGGCGATGGGGTGCCAGTAGCGCCGGAGCAGCTCGCCCATCGGCGTGCCCGGCCCGACCCGTGTTAGGCGCTGGTTCTGTTCGGCAGTTAGCATCCGCGTACCTCCGTTAGAGGCTGATCATCTCTTTCGCCAATCATACTCCCGCAACGCAAGTCCTACCTGCGCCGCCGGGCATCAGAGGCCGTAGTCCGGCGACATCGGCACCTGGTGAGTGAGTTGCACGTCCTTGCCGGTGCGCGACGACTCCATGATGCCCGTGATGAGCTCCAGCGTCGCCATGCCCCAGAGGCCGTCGTGGTAGACGGGCGCGTCGTTCCGCACTGCGTTGTAGAGCTCCATCAGGTCTTCCCGGCCGGCGTGGTAGCGCGAGATCGTGAGCGAGCGGTCCTCGATGCCGCCGTCCTTGTAGACGTAGAGCCCGTAACGTGACTGCCGCAGGTCGCCGCGCTCACACGTCGCGATGAGGATGCCGAGGTTCGTAGGGCGCCACGGCGGCGTTTCCTTCGGCTGTTCGCGCCAGAAGCGGCGCTCGTGCTCGGAGCCGATGCGGAGCGAGTCCTTCGCCTCGAACTCGTCTCGGGTACCGTCCTTGAGGCCGGCGCGGATCTGGACGCGGTCGTCATGGGTGTAGCCCTCGATGAGTCCCCTGCCCTGCTCGTCGCTCCACGGCACGAGGTCGGCGGTCATTGAGTAGCCGTAGCCGTTGTTGGTGACGGAAGCCGTTGCGCCGTCCTCGAACTCCATGAACGCGGAGTAGTAGCCGACGGCGTTGCGCTCCGGCCACCACTTGCCGGTGGCGCCGCGTATGGTGCGCACCATGCCGCCGCCGAGCACGCGCAGGCTGTCCAGCTGGTGCGGTCCCTGGCGGTATAGGACGCCGCCTCCCACGCTCTCGTCCAGCTCCTCGGGCTGGCGCGCTTGGAGCATCCAGTCCGTGAACGCCCAGTTGTTGAGTGCCTTGAGTGGGCCAAGCTCGCCGGAGAGGATGATGCGCCGCATCTCCAGGACGGGCGGGCTGAATCCGAGCGTGTGGCCGCAGAGTAGCTTCACGCCGTTCTTCGCGGCGGCGTCAACCATCGCCTCGGCTTCCTGCATGTTCAGGGCCATCGGCTTCTCGGAGACGGCGTGCTTGCCCGCGTTCGCAACGAGCACGACGTGCGGGCTGTGGAAGTTGTTGGGCGTCGCTACCCACACGGCCTCGACGTCCGGGTCGGCGCAGAGCGCCTCGGCGCTGTCGTAGACGCGGGCCTCCGGGAAGCGGACCTGAAACGCCTCGCGGACGCGAGGGTTCGTGTCCGCCGCGGCCATCAGTTCGATCTCGTCCAGGCTCTCCATGCTGGGCATGATCTGCGTCGCGCCGACGCCCACGCCGATAACGCCCATCTTCAAGGGTCTGGCAGAGCCTGTGGTCATGGTTCGCTCCTCTTCCGGCGCCCCTGTCTACAGGGGGAGCCGACGTGCTGTGTCATGGCGAGGCGTTCACCCGATAAGGTGTTGCGAATCCGATGCGCTCCACCCGGGACGACGGGAACTACCCGATCGCGCCGATGACTTCCTGCCGCTTGCCCTCTTCCTCGCGGTAGAGGCCCATCGCCTCGATCACAGGCAGGTCGCTCATCGAGAAGAGCACCGCATCTTCCGACGAGTCGGTGCCGTGCTCGTGCAGTGCCCACGAGGGCAGGACGAAGGTGTCGCCCTTCGTCCATTCGAGCTGCTTGCCGTCGATGATCGAGTAGCCCTCGCCCTTCGCAACGTGGTAGACGACGCTGGACGTGTGGCGGTGGGCATCGGTGTGGGAGCCGGGTGCGAGACGCTGGAGTTTCAGCGCGAGCGTCGGCATGGAGTGTCCGCCCGTCACCGGGTTGGCGTACTCCATCATCACGCCGTCGAAGGGGTCTTCCTCGCCGTAGCCGAGGAGCGCGCCGTAGGCTTCGTCCCACCGGTAGGTGAGCGGGAGAGCGCCGCCGTGGACGTCTCCCAGGTTGGGGCGCATGAGGCCGTTGCCGATAGAGGCGTTGGTGAAGCCGACGGGCTTGGTCACGGGCTGCACGTCCTCCGGGAACGGCTCCTGGAACATGGCGTCCAGGTAACCGACCAACGGAGCGTCGAGGCAGTCGAGCCAGATGACGGGCTTGTCGGTCGGGTTGTTGTGATCGTGCCACGCCCAGCTGGGGGAGAGGACCAAGTCGCCCTCCTGCATCCGGAAGCGCTCCCCCTCTTGCACCGTGAAGGCGCCTTCACCCTCGATGACGAACCGGATTGCAGCGGCGGTGTGGCGGTGCGCCTCGGCGATCTCGCCGGGCCAGACGATCTGGACGGCCGCGGACATCGTCTTGGTCGCGCCGGCCATCGGGCTCTTCAGGCCGGGGTTGCGCATCGTGAGCGCCCGGCGGAAGCCCTGCCCTTTCAGGCTCTCCAGTGCGCCCGCCTGTATCGCCAGTTCGCGCATCTTGTCCCAGCGCCACACGTGCGGCGCGAGTTTCGGACGCTCGGGCGGGTTCGCGTGCATCACCCACAGCGGGTTGATGTTCTCGTCGTCCAACTCCTGGTGGTACGCCTTCTCACTCTCCGGCATCGTCCAGGTCATGGTCGTCCTCCTACTCTCTTGCCTGCGCTCTTGCGGACAGCTCGCCTACCTGACTTATGTGTATCGTCACCAGATCTCCCGGTCCGACCGAGCCGACCCCCTCCGGCGTGCCCGTGAAGACGAGGTCACCGGGCTCCATGCGGGCCACCCACGACATGTTGGCTATCTGGTTCTTGCAGTCCACGATCATGTCGCGCGTGAATGCGTGCTGGCGCAACTCCTCGTTTACCCAGAGGTTAATTTCGAGGTCCTGCGGGTCCGGTATCTCGTCTGCCGTCACGATGCAGGAGCCGATGGGCGCGAAGGTGTCGAACGACTTGCGCTTGCTCCTGTCCTCGGGTCCGCGCACGGTCATGTCCAGACCGCAGGTGTAGCCGAATACGTGCGAAAGCGCCTCGTCCAGCGGAATCATGCTGCCGCCCTTGCCGATGACCATGACGAGTTCGGACTCGTGGTGGATGACGCGGTCCGAGTAAGGCAGCAGGATGGGCTCGTTCGGGCCGGAGACAGCGCTGGACGCCTTCAGGAACATCCCCTGGTCGGACGACACCTGCGGCGCGGTGCCGCTCCATGGGCTTTCCTGCATCTCCGCCTGATGCGCCCTGTAGTTCACAGGCTGCGCATACACCTTGCGCGGCGCGGGCACCGGCGGCAGCAGGCTCACGGAGCCGAGCGGCACGCCGCTCTCCGACGCCGCCATCGACTCCACCTGCGGCCGTAGGCTCTCCCACCGCTCGATGAGGAGCAGCATGCGCATAGGCTCGAACTCGTCCGGTAGCTCCGGCAGCAGGCCGGTGACGTCGACGACGACGTCGCTATCGGTCAACACGCCTATGCGGTAATCGTCGAAACTCACGAGGCGCATACGCACCCTCCCGTTCGCTTATCAGGCATGACGCTAACACCGGCGCAGAGGCGGGGTCAACGCGCGTCGGAGCCGTCGCTGGCGCGCCGATTCCGACGCGTTGTCAGTGCAGCGGCGAGAACGACGCAGGAACCATGTGCCGCACGAGCTGATGCACCGCACTCACGTCCGTGTGCGCCGGCCAGATGCCTTCCTTAAGGTAGATGCCGCGGAGTTCATCCCGGTGCGCCCAGTCCTTGTACGGCCAGAGCTGGTAGAAGCGGTTGAGCTGCCCCAGGTCGCTCATGAAAAAGCAACCCGGGTACATCTCCAGCCGCTTCGCGGCCTGCTCGCTGAACTGCTGCATCACGGAGCGGACGGTGCCCGACGGGAAGGTGTACATCCGCAACTCGTAGAGGCTGCCCCACTCGCGCGGGCCGTCCAGCGAGTCGTTCACTGCCGAGCCCACGAGGATGTCGCTCTCCATAGAGACGATGAACTCGGTGATGTCCGGCGGCCAGATGCCGTCCGCGATTGCCTTGTTACGCACGTCCGCGCGCTGCTGCAGCGTCTCGTACGCCCACAGGTGAACGATCTGGTTTAGCGGCCCGATCTCCGTGTGCCAGAAGCCGACCAGAGGCGAGAGTTTCGTGCGCCCCTCTATCTTCTCGGCGAAGCGCCGCTCCACCTCGGGCACGGAATTGGCCGTGAGATTGTATGTCCGCAGTTCGTAGATCATCCGCATTCCTCCTGGAAAGGTCTGGGTGAGTGTAGCGCAGCGCGGGAATCCGCGCCGCACACCTGCGGTCCCTTCTGAGGAGCATCCGGGCGGGGTGGATGGTGTGCAATTCCGCCGCATCAGGCGTAATTCTGCGAAATTCCCTCAAAAATGAGGCTTCAGGGGACTTGTAGAGTGCCTATCTGGTAGGAAAGCATTGCTCTGTGATACGGCAGCCCAAAGGCTGCAACAGCAGAAGGAGGACAAGAATGCAGGCATACTGCGTCAAGTGTCGGGACAAGCGCGACATGGGTAGCCCCCGCGACGAGACGACCAAGAACGGCAAGCCAATCATCAAGGGGACATGCCCCGTCTGCGGCACGGGCCTCAACATCATCGGCAAGACCATGGCCCAGATGGGCTAGAGCCTCAGGCTCTTTGCGGGAAGCCCGGCGCAAGCCGGGCCTTCCCGTTGCCTAGTACATCACGTCCCCACCGGAGACGGAGACAGCAAGGCCGGTTATGTAGTCCGACTCAGCGGACGACAGGAACGCGGCCATTTTTGCGATGTCCTCGGTTTCCGTAATCCGGCCGAGCGGGTTTGCCCGTGTGCGGTCGGCCACCATCCCCCGCAACTGCTCCTCAGCCGTCGTGCCTGACGGCTTGATGGCGTCGGCGATGTACGCGGCGCGCTCCGTCTCGGCGAGGCCGGGGCATATGGCGTTCACGTTCACTCCATGCGGCCCGAGTTCATGTGCGACGGACTGCGTGAACCCAACCAGCGCGAATTTCGACGCCGTGTAAGCCGCGTAGCGCGGCATACCCCGCTTCCCCGCCGTGGAAGCGATTGTGACGATCTTCCCCCCTCCCCCACGCTCAATCATGTGGCGCGCAACGGCACGCGTGCAGAGGAATGTTCCGCGCACGTTCACCCGCTGCACCTCGTCGAAGGCCTCCTCCGTCAGCTCCACCAGCGGCACGCGGTCCGGCCCCGGACGCGACCCGGCGTTGTTCACCAGGATGTCTATCCGTCCGAAGCGTTCGAGCGTTTCCTGCACCATCCGGTCGACGGACTCGCTATCCGACACGTCACCGACGAGCGCGAGCGAACTGCGTCCTGTTTCGGCTATCTCTGCCGCAACCGACTCCAGCCCCTGCCAGCCGCCCGCGCTACCGTAGGGATTCAGGGCAACGTCGTTCAAGGCAACGTCCGCGCCCTCCCGCGCGAGGCGGTTGGCGATGGCGCGGCCGAATCCGCGTTCGCCGCCCGCGCCCGTCACCAGTGCCACCTTGCCCGTGAGGTCGTACATGCTTACGCCATCCCGTAGAAGCGCTGCGCGTTCAGCCCGGCGACCTTCGCCCGCTGCTCGGGCGTCATGTCCTCGCGAGCGAGCAGATGTTGGATGTTCTCCGGGAACTCTGCGTCCCAGTGGGGGAAGTCCGACGCGAACATGATGATGTCCTCACCCAGGATGCGCATCGTCTCCGGCAGCATCCGCTCCTCGGCCTCGCAGGAGATGAAGATGTTGCCGGAAGCGAGGTACTCGCTCGGGTACTTCGTCAGCAGCGGCGAGTCCACGTGGCCGCGCAGGTGGTAGCGCTCGTCCATCCGGTCGAGCATGTACACAGTCCAGCCGCAGCCTGCCTCCAGGAACGCGATCTTCAGGTCAGGGAACTTCTCCGGCACGCCGGACAGCATGATGCTCACGAACTGCTTCATCTGCGTGAACGCATGGCCGAGCGAGTGCACCTGCGAGAGGTTGTCGAACAGGAACTCGTCGTAGGAGCCGGTGATGCGTCCACTGCCGTGCACGGCGAGCGGCACACCGAGGCGCTGTGCCTCCTGGTAGATGACGTCGAACTGCGGCTTGCCGAACTGGTACGGCCCTTCCGGCAGCATCCCACCGAGCATGCCGAGCTCTTCGACACAGCGCCGTAGCTCCTGGGCCGCGGCGGGCGGGTCCTGCACGGGCAGCAGCGCAACGCCCTTGAATCGCGAGTCCAGTTGGAGGTAAGTGTCGAACAGCCAGTTGTTGTAGGCACGGGAACGCACGATCGCGAAGTCCGGCTCCATGAGCCAGCCCGCGCCGAGGCTTCCCGTGGGGAAGAGCGCCGATGCCGCAAGTCCGCCGCGGTCCAGCGCATCGAGCCAGACGCCGGTGTCGACCTGGCGGGTGCCGAGGCGGCCACCAAGTGTGTTGTCGAACCCGTCGCGTGGGGAGTTCGCGCTCAGGCGCGGCCTCTCGTTGTACGGCGCTGGCAGGTACGGGCGTATGTCCTCGTCAGCGTCGCGCACGTGCCCGTCCGCGTCGATGCAGAGCGTTGCCGTTGTCGTCATCCCCGACCTCCTTATTCCGTGTTCCCGCGCGGCGCAGGATAGGCCGGTAGTTTGAAGACGGCAACTTGTGAACGGTATTCACACAAGACGCTCCTAACGATTGACCTGACGCTCGCGCGCAGGTACATTGCGCCGCGACAAATCGACTACACACGGCGACCCGCTCGGTAAAGCGGTTCGGTCACGCGTGTCCAAAATGCAGCGCAACGCAGGAGGAAACCGAATGCGCATCCACCGATTCCTGGCCCTCGGCGCGATAGCCATGATCCTGGCCCTTTTCGCGGCCTGTGGCGGTGACGACGACCCCACCGCGACGCCCCGTCCGGCGGCGACGCCTACGCCCACCCCCACGGCTGAAGCGATGATGGCGGACGATCCTACTCCCACGCCCGACGCGATGATGGGAGACGAACCTACTCCCACGCCCGACGCGATGGCGGCAGATCCAACCGCCACCCCGACGCCACGGCCGACGCCCACACCCGTTCCTCCGCCCGCTGGCTTCGACGCGGAAGACTACTTCGGCGGCAAGACCATCAAGATCATCACGGGAGCCAGCCCCGGCGGCGGGTACGACACGTTCAGCAGGCTCGTGGCGGCAGCCGCTGAGCGATACTTCCCGGAGAGCACGCGCTTCATCATCCAGAACCTGCCCGGCGCCGGACAGTTGCGCGGGCTGCGGGCCGTCCTCGACTCGAAGCCTGACGGTTACACCATAGGCCCGACGCACTCACGCTGGTTCGCCCGCCAAGTGCTCATAGGCGACATCGAGGGGTTCGACCTCGACGGCATCCACATCCTCGGCTCGCCAACGTTCACCATCGGCGAGGACGGCTTCTGCCTGGACAAGAACTTCGCCTCCTCCTGGCAGGAGGTGCTGGACAGGGACCTCACCATCAGGGTCGGCTCCGCGGGACCGGGCAACGAGCCCGCCATCGAGTTCATGATCCAGAACGGCGCGCCGTTCAAGATGATCTACGGTTACGGCGGCTCATCTGAGATCATGGCGGCGTTCGACCGCGGCGAGGTGGACGGCACGAACCGGTGCAGCCCGGGCACGGCGGGCCGCCTCTACCCTGAATGGATAGACCAGGGCCGCCTCGTTCCCATCTACTACGAGAAGAAGCCATTCAATGACGAATGGCTGGCCAATCTTGGGCGCACCACCCCGCTGCCTTCGTTCCGCGACCTGCCGGGCCTCACCTTCAACGCGGCGCAGGCGGAAGCGCTGGAGTTGAACCTGCTGGTGACTGAGATCTCCCGTGTCTTCTTCCTGCCTCCCGGCGTACCGGACGACGTGATCCAGTACTGGCAGTCGGCGTTCGACCAGCTGATGGAGGACCAGCAGTTCAGGGAGTCGGTCGAGATTGCCGGGTACGCGGACGACTTTGGCTATGGCAGAGGCGAGGACATCCTGGACATCGTCAACCGGGTACGGAACGCCAGCGACGCGACGCGCGCGATCGCGCTCGAACTGAGTGGCGTCGAGGGCCTGGTGGTGAACTAAGAGCGCACGCCAAATGCCGGTGCGGACATCCCATCCGCACCGGCACGGCATACGTGAGGCGAAACAGCAGAAAGGACGTGCCGCCTTATGTGGGAAGCAGCCATCAGCGCGGCTCAACACCTGTTCAGTCCCGGGCCGCTCATCGCATTCGCGATCATCACTCCCATCGCGCTCTTCAATGGTGTGATGATTGCGGGCGGCGTACCCGTCTTCATTCTGCTGCTCAGCTTCGCCTCTCAGCTTGACCCGTTCATAGCCCTGCCGGCCGCCGTCTTCTACGCGGCCGCCAACGACGCGACCGAGCCGATACCGTCCATCCTCATCGGCGTCCCCGGCTCGCGAGGGTCGCAGGCGACCATCATCGACGGCTATCCGATGTCGCGCCAAGGCCGCGCGGGCGAGGCACTCGGCGCGGTCTACGTCTCCTCGCTCATCGGCGGCATCATCGGCGCGGCGATGCTGATGGGCGTGCTGCCGGTAGCGCGCGAGGTGCTGAAACTGTTCGGGGCGGCGGAGTTCTTCCTCCTCTCGCTCCTTGGCATCGCAACGGTAGCGCTGCTGAGTTCCGGTGCGATGGTAAAGGGGCTGCTCACCGCAGCGTTCGGACTCGCCATCGCCCTCATCGGCTTCTCGCCCATCGGCGGCGTTGTCCGCGCGAACATGGGCATCGGCTACCTCTGGGACGGCCTCCCGCTCGTACCGATGCTGCTGGGGCTGTTCGCTATCCCGGAGCTGGCCAACCTGGTCGTCAGCAACACCACCATCGCGACGGAGCGGCTGGACGAGGTGCTCTCCGGCTCCGGCGAGGGGGTGAAGAAGGGCATGAAGGAGGCGACACGCCACAAGTGGCTGATCACGCGCTCCTCACTCATCGGCGCTTTCGTCGGGATGATGCCGGGGCTCGGGGCAGTGCCCGCGCACTGGATAGCCTATGCGCAGGCGCGCCAGACCGAAGCGGGCGCGATGGAGTCCTTCGGCACGGGCGACATACGCGGAGTCATAGCGCCGGAGGCGTCGAACAACGCGATAGACGGCGGCGTGCTGGTGCCCACGCTTTTCTTCTCGATACCGGGCAGCCCCAACATGGCGCTTATCCTCGCCATGCTCATCCTGGTCGGCATCCAGCCCGGCCCGCCCATGCTCAACCAGCACCTGGACCTGAGCATCGCACTCGTCTGGACGATCGTGCTCGCGAACATCATCGTGGTGCCCATCGTTCTGCGGTTCGCGCCGCTCATCGCCCGCGTCACGGTGATACCGCCGAACATCCTCTTCCCGCTGGTGATGGCCATCATCGTTATCGGCGTCTACCAGAGCTCGCAGTCCGTTGGAGACCTGTGGCTGTTCGCCGCAGCCGGCGTGCTCGGCCTGTTCATGAAGGCGTACGCCTGGCCACGCCCACCCATCGTCATCGCGATCGTGCTGGCGAACGAGGCCGAGAAGTGGCTCTGGATAGCGACCAACACGTACGGCTGGGAGATGTTCCTCCGGTGGCAGTTCAACGCCATCCTGGCATTCGTCGTTCTCGGTGCGATCGTCGGCATCAGGGCGCAGCGGAACGCATCCCGCATCCGGGCGGCTGAGGCAGCGGAGCACGACATAGGGGAGGCGGCGCCATGACGACATCCAACGCCAATGGCGCAACAACCTCACGCAGCCGCTTCACGTCCATAGAGTTCATCGGCGAGGTCATCCTCCTCGTCGCAGTCGCTGCGTTCTTCGTCTACATGTACCTGGACTCCGTGCCGCCGGACGCCGATGCACTGGGGTGGCTGCCATGGCGGCTGGAGTGGGACAACGGCGGATGGCTGCTGCCACGGATCGCGGTCCTGTTCGGAACGCCCTTCTGGTTCTGGCGCGCTTACCTGCTCTTCAAAGCGGGGGCTTCCAGCACGACCGGCCAGATCATGGACACCGGCTTCCTAGAGACTGACGACGACCCAATGATGGTCCTGCGGCGCTGGGTCCAGCTGATCGGCACAACGGGCGCGCTGCTCATAGGCCTCTGGGTATTCGGCTTCCACATCGCCGTGCCTGCGTACACCATCCTCTACCTCATCATCTTCGGGAAGGTGAAGTGGTACTGGACACTCATCCCGGCGGTGTTCTTCGAGATCATCATCATCGGCATCTACGGCTACATCCTGCTCTCAGAGTGGGGCACGCCGGTTGCGCGCGATTGGCCCGTCATCGGTTCCATATGGGACGCCGCCATCAACGTCTGGCACAACTTCTACGAGGCCAACCTCGAGTCGTAGTGCACCTTGAGAACAGGGTGTTATATGTCGCTGCTGGACGGGAGTAGTACAATCGGCGGCAGCAAGTCACCGTCCTGAGAACAACGCACACAGGAGGAGCAAGCCATGCTTTCCAGGGAGAACAACGAACTCATCACTCGAGTGGGTCCCGGTACGCCGATGGGCGATGCCATGCGGCGTTACTGGATACCCACGCTCATGGACTTCGAACTGCCGGAACCCGACTGCGACCCCGTGCGCGTGCGGCTCCTCGGTGAAGACCTCGTCGCGTTCCGCGACTCCAAGGGACGCGTTGGCCTCTTGCCGGACGCTTGCCCTCACCGCCGCGTGAGCCTCTACTTCGGCAGGAACGAAGAGGAAGGCCTGCGCTGCGTCTATCACGGCTGGAAGTTCGACGTGGACGGCGTCTGCGTGGACCAACCGAACGAGCCGGAACAGAGCAACTTCAAGCACAAAGTGAAGACGCGGGCATACAAGACGTGGGAAGGCGGCAACGTCGTCTGGGCCTACCTTGGCCCGTCCGACGAGGTCCCTCCCCCACCCGCGTTCGAGTGGACGACCGTGCCGGACTCGCACCGCGGCGTCACCAAACTCATCCAGACGTGCAACTGGGTGCAGGCCGTCGAGGGCGGCATCGACACCTCTCACTCGTCCTTCCTGCACAACAACGACCTCTCCGACAAGACGTTGCTCCGCTCACGCTCCACCGCCCCGTACCTGGAGGTCGAGCAGACCAACTACGGCTACACCTACAGCTCCGTACGCCCGCTATCGAAGGATGAGGGCAACTACGTTCGCACGTACCACTACGTGCTCCCCTTCCACCAGCTGCGCGCTGGTCAGGTGGGCCGCAGTGGCGAGCCGGTGCAACCGCGCAGTTCCGGCCACTGCTGGGTGCCCATAGACGACGAGAACACCATGGTCTTCAACTGGACGTTCACCTGGGACGAGAACCCGCTGAACGACAAGGACAGGCGGCTCGCCGGCACCGGCAACGAGTGGGACGTCGACATTGACCGCACCACCTTCCGCACGGTGCGCAACAAGGAGAACGACTGGAAGCTCGACCGGCAGATGCAGCGCACGGAGAATTTCACCGGCATCGTCGGCGTCAACACCCAGGACCGCGCCCTGCAGGAGACGATGGGCACCATCGCGGACCGCAGCCAGGAGCACCTCGGCACGAGCGACCGCGCCATCATCGCGATGCGCAAGCTGCTTCAGGAGGCGATCCGGGTGAACGCAGACGGTGGCGCGCCGCGCGGCAGCCAAAATGAGTTCGTAGCCATCCGGGCCATCGACCGCATCCTGCCCGCCGACCAGCCATGGTCCGTGCTCAAGCCGGAGATGTACCCCGCGACAGCCGGACGCTAAGCAGCCGCACAACAGACGGCACAAGACTGACGCATACGGCAGGGCTCGACGATGAGCCCTGCCGTATGTTATGTTCCGTACAGTTGATGCCGTACGTATCCGTACGGCGCAGGAGGTACGGCAATGACTGTACGGCTCGAAGTGCGTCTCGACAAGAAGCGCCGTGCGCAACTCGAAGAGATCGCGGGGATGCAAGGCGCATCGATATCAGAAGTAGTGCGGGTCCTCATAGACGACGCCTACGAGGCGATGATTCAAGAAGATCGGCGCCGCGCCGTTCAGGAACTCACTAACCTCCGGGGAGAAGCCATGCCCGACCCAGAGGAACTCTCACGCCAGTTGGCATCCGCCCATGAACCAGGAGGCATCTAATCCGAGGGCGTTCGTCGACGCCAATATTCCCATGTACACAGCGGGCAGTGAGCATCCGCTCCGTGCTCCATGCGCTCGCGTCATGGGCATCATTGCAGCGCATCCGAGTAGATTCGTCACGGATGCCGAAGTCTTTCAGGAGATCATCCACCGTTATGTAGCTGAAAGGCGCTGGCCCCTGGGGAGAGAAGTGTTCAACAGGTTCGCCCGGGCGATGCAACGGTACATCGAACCGGTCTACGTGCAGGACGTTCTCGATGCAGCAGCGCTCGCTGACGACCACCCAGGCATCAACGCCCGCGACCTCGTACACGCCGCGGTCACGCTGCGGCTCGGCGCATCGCACATCGTCTCAACCGACACGGACTTCGACCGCCTGCCGGTGATCACCCGGCTGGCCCCCGAACGCATCGATGAATGGGCGGATGCCTTCATGGCGTAAGGGGGTGCAGCATTTACCCCTTCGTCACCGGTTTGGCAAGCGCGAACGCAACGAACGCGATCCCGAATACGCCCGCGAATATGGTGAACGACAGGTCGTAGCTGCCCGTGATGTCCTTGACTATTCCTGCGAGTATGGGCCCCACCATGCTTACTCCCGCCATGATGGGCGCCGCGAAGCCCCGTATTGTCCCGAAAGACCTGCGCCCGAAGTAGTTCGCGAACATCATCCGGCTCACCACCGTCCAAACACCCAGTGCGGACCCGAAGGCGACGCTGAACGCCACTGCTGTTGGGAACGAATCGACCGCTACCGCCAGCACCATCGCCGTGAGGTAGAAGAGCACTGACGTGAGCGCCAGGTAGCGCGTGTGCACACGCTCCATCAGCAGCCCCCAGCCGAACACGGAGAGCGCCGCCGCTGTCAGGTAGATCGTCACCGCCATTGCCGCCGAAAACTGTGACAGACCCTTGTCCTGCAGGCTCACATTGATGTGCAGGTTCGTCGCGTTCACCGCCAGCACCACGGCGGCCTGCGCCACGATGAGAGCCCACAGCGTCACCGTCCGCTTCGCCTCCGCCAGGCTCCACAACTCCTCACCGGCGTCCTCTGACACTTCCCCGACCTGTACGTCGTGCGTGGGCTGGCGTCCGTCCGGCAGCAGTCCGTAGTCTTCGGGCCTGCGGCGCATGTATGCGGCGCTCGGCAGCACGAGCGCGAGAAAGGCGAATCCCGCAAGCGCCAGCCACGCCTCGCGCCAGCCGAACCAGGTCATGACCGCCACTATCGGAAGCGGCATGAGGAACTGTCCCGTCCGCTGCCCTACGCCCAACAGACCCACGACGCGGCCCCGCTTCCGTACGAACCAGGACGCCAGCGCAACCATCGTTCCCAACTGCGCGCCAGCCGCCGCCGTACCGCGCGCCAGCCCGAAGAACCCCCAGAAGTGCCACACCTGCGTCATCGCAGCGAGGCCCACCATGCAGCCCACGATGATCATCCCCGCAGCAACCGTAACGCCGCGCGCACCGCGCCTGTCGAGTATCCGCCCCACCCATACCGAGGAGATGCCCCCCAGTCCAGACCCGAGCGCGAAACCGATGCTGATGGACGTTGCGGACCAGCCCAACTCGTCCTGCATAGGGCGGACGAACACGCCAACGATAGGCCCCTGCATCGGGACGCTTGCTGCCGCGTTCAGCATGCTCGCGGTCATGATGGCCCAGCCGTAGTAGGCGCGGGGGAACGGCCAGAAGCGGGATATGCGGGGCTGCTGCATCGCCATGGGAGTGCATGCAACCCTACCACCCACGCGCAGCTCACGCCCGCGAACGGCTATACTCCCCACGCTCACCCTCCCTTCCGAGGCGCTCATGCAACTGTCAGAAGACCAGCTAACGCTCGTCGCCACCGTCCGCGATTTCGTGAAGCGCGAGGTCATGCCTGCCGCGACCGAGCTCGAGCTTGCCGACGAGTACCCCCACGCACTCGTGGCGCAGATGCGCGAACTCGGCTTCTTCGGCGCGACCATTCCGGAGGAGTACGGCGGCAGCGGCGTGGGCGCAGAGACCTACGCGCTGCTCATCGAAGAGCTGTCCAAGGGCTGGATGAGCCTCACCGGCGTCCTGAACACCCATCTGCTCGTCGCCCACATGATCGACACCTTCGGCACGCCGGACCAGAAGGAACGCTTCCTGCCCGCCATGGCGCAGGGCGAACGGCGCGCCGCCCTGTGCATCACTGAACCGGACGCAGGAACGGACGTGGCCGCGGTCAAGACGAGCGCCGTCCGGGACGGCGACGACTACGCGGTGAACGGGCGCAAGATGTTCATCACCAACGGCCGATACGGCAGCATCTACGCCATCGTCTGCAAGACCGATCTGCACGCCGATCCGCCGCACCGCGGCATCAGCATCCTCCTCGGCGAGAAGGGCCCCGGCCTCGACGTGGTGCGCGACATCCCCAAGCTCGGCTATCGCGGCGTCGAGACCACGGAGATTGCGTTCGAGGACTACCGGACGCCCGCAACGAACCTGCTCGGCGGGACGGAGGGTGAAGGATTCCGGCACGTGATGGGCGGGCTGGAGCTGGGGCGCATCAACGTCGCGGCGAGGTCGGTCGGTGTGGCGCGCGCCGCGCTCGAGGCCGCGATGCAGTATGCACAGCAGCGGCAGACGTTCGGCAAGCCCATCGCGGAGCACCAGGCGATACAGCAGAAGCTGGCGGACATGGCAACGCAGGTGAAGGCCGCGCACCTGCTGGTGATGGACGCCGCCCGCAAGAAGGACCTCGGCCAGCGCGTTGACCTCGAAGCGGGCATGGCCAAGCTCTTCGCCAGCGAAACGTGCCTGAACGTCGCGATCGAGGCGATGCGCATCCATGGCGGCGTCGGCTACACGCAGGACCTCCCCATCGAGCGCTACTTCCGCGACGCCCCGCTCATGATCATCGGCGAGGGCACGAACGAGATACAGCGGCAGGTCATCGCACGGAACCTGCTCCGCAACTACTCCTCCGGCGACTTCCTCTTCGAGGCCGGCCTGTGAGCATGCCGCTGGAAGACGTCCGCATCCTCGAGCTCACCTCAGTGCTCGGCGGACCGCTCGCGGGGCGGCTGCTCGCCGACCTCGGCGCGGACGTGATCAAGGTCGAGCAGCCCGGCTCCGGCGACGCTTCCCGTAAACTCGGCCCTTACTTCCTGAACGGCGAGAGCGCCTATTTCCTCGGCTTCAACCGCAATAAGCGCAGCGTTACGCTCAACCTGCAGACCGACCTTGGACGCGAGGCGTTCTACGCGATGGCGGCGAAGGCGGACGTGGTGCTGGACAACTTCCGTCCCGGCGTCCTGGAACGGCTGCGGATCGACCACGAGACGCTCAAGAAGGTCAACCCGTCCATAATCTCCGCATCGCTCTCCGGTTTCGGGCAGGACGGCCCCTACTCCGGGCGTCCCGCGTTCGACGGCGTCGTGCAGGCGCTCGGCGGGGCGATGAGCGTGACCGGCAACCCCGGCGACGACCCTGTCTACATGGGGTTCCCGATGGGCGACGTGGGCGGCGGCTGGGGACTCGCGTTCGGGGTGCTCACCGCGCTCCACGAACGTGCGAGGACGGGCGAAGGCAAGCGCGTGGACGTGAGCATGCTGGACATGCAGGTCTCATTCCAGGCACACCTCGCCGCGTTCTATCTCGCATCCGGCGTCACGCCGCAGCCCATCGGCTCCGGCCACCCCAGCAACATCCCGGCCAAGGCGTTCCGCAGCAGCGACGACAAATGGGTGCAGATCCACTGCAGCACGGAGCCGTTCTGGTTCAAGACAGCCGACATGATGGCCGCGACCGTCCCCGGCTACGAGTCGCTGCCGGACGACGCCCGCTTCAAGACTGCCGAGGGACGCATGAAGCACCGCGGTGAATTGGAGGACCTGCTCGCCGAGGCCGTCCGTCAGAAGACGCAGGAGGAGTGGCGGTGCCTGTTCGCCGAGTGGGATGTTCCCGGGGCGCCCATCAACGACATCGCCGACGTCTACGAGGACCCGCAGGTGCTGCACCGCAACATGCTCGTGGAGATAGACCACCCCACGGCGGGGCGCATACGCACCGGCGGCAACCCCATCAAGACAGGTCACGAGGAGCGTTTCACACCCCCGCCAACGCTCGGACAGCACACCGTCGAGGTGCTGCGGGAGATCGCAGGCTACACGGACGCGCAGCTGGACGCCCTACGGGCCGCACAAGCGGTCTAGGGTCAGCACGGCGTCATGCAGACCCAACAATCGCCGGCTCCCGACATCGCCCGGCTCGCCGTCCCCATCGCCCTCATCTTCTTCATGTGGGGCTTCGGCACCGGCGCACTGTGGGTGGCGCGTCCCCTCTTCGCCCTTGCGCTGGGCGGGACGCTGCTGCAGGTCGGCCTCATCTCGTCCCTGAGCGCGATGCCCCGGCTCATCTCCGGCCCTATCGCCGGCCTCCTCTCCGACCGCTGGGGCAGGCGCCCCATGCTCATCCTGGGCGCGGTCGGGCACGGTTTGATCCTCGTCGGTCAATTCGCAACCACCAACTACGTGCACTACGCCCTGCTCGAAGCGCTGGCGGGCATCACCATCGCTATCTGGACGATCAGCTCAAGCGTCCTGATAGCGGACCTTACGAAGATAGCGAACCGCGGGCGCACCGTCGCGTTCCGCGACACGGCGATGCGGATGGGGATGCTGGCGGGGCCCCTCGTCGGCGGGTTCATCGCCGCGCAGTTCGAGTTGCGGTGGGTGTTCATCTTCATCGCGTCCACCAAGGTCGTCGCCATCTTCGTCGTGCTGTTCCTCATCCCTGAGACGAAGCCCGCTCGCGCTCCACGCGAGCCCGACCGGCGTCCGGGCGAGGCGCGGGTCAGCAGAGGCGGCATCCCATGGGCGATATTCGGTACGAGGTCGTTCATCGCGGTCGCCGCGGCCACAATCTGCTTCGGCATGATAGGGCTGGGACCCGGCATCTTCCGCACGTACTATCCCATCCACGCACAGGAGACGCTGATGCTCTCCCCGGACGTTATCGGCAACCTCGTTGCCATGGGCGGCGTGCTGACGATGCTCGCGGCAGCGCCCACCGGCTTCGCGGTCGACCGCTTTGGACGCAAGTGGCCGCTAGCGTTCGGGCTCGTCCTGCTGGGCGCCTCTGTCTACCTGCTCGGAGCGTCGACGGCCTTCATCGGCATTGCCGTGGCCTTCGCCGTTTTCGCCATCGCGGAGGGGATGAACACCAACACCAACCAGACGTATGCGATGGACCTCGCGCCGACAGAGCAGCGCGGGGTCTTCCTGAGTGCATTCCACATGGCGACGAGCACAGGGATGATGATTGGGCCGTTAGTCGCGGGGCTGCTGGCCGGACGCCTCGGTCTGGAGAGCACGCTCTTCATCTTCGTGGGCGTCGCCGGAGGATGCGCGTTGCTGTTCGTCGTTCTCGCTCAGGAAACCCTGCGGAGGGAACCGGCGCAAGGTCCAGCCACGACGCGTTCAGGTTCGTAGGCAGCCCTACCGTACAGTGACGTAGCCGCCCGGCACGCCACGCTTCGCCAGGACGATCTGCCACAGCTGGATGTTGCGCGCCCGGAACCCGCCCGCACACGAGAGCAGGTAGAACTTCCACATGCGGTAGAAGCGCTCGGTGTAGCGCTCCTTCAAGGAGTCCCAGTTGCTGCGGAACTTCTCGTACCACGCCACCAGCGTCTTGTCGTAGTCCGCACCGAAGTTGTGCCAGTCCTCCACCACGAACAGCCCCTCGATCGCCCCGCCTATCTGGGAGACCGACGGCAGCACACCATTCATGAAGATGTACTTGTCCATCCACGGGTCTATCGCGTTCGTGGACTTGTTGCCGCCTATCGTGTGCAGCAGGAAGAAACCGCCGTCTTCCAACAGACGCTCCGCTGTCTCGAAGTACGCACGGTAGTTCTTCGGCCCCACGTGCTCGAACATCCCCATCGAAACGACATGGTCGAATGTTCCCGTCGCGTCGCGGTAGTCCTTCAGCATCCCTGTGACCGGCAGGTGGCCGTAGCGCTCGGCGATGTAGTTCACCTGTTCCTCAGAGATAGTGACGCCGGAGCACGTCGCGCCGTACTTCTCTGCTGCGAACCCCATGAACGCCCCCCAGCCGCAGCCGATGTCAAACACCGACTGTCCAGCCTGCAGCCCGATCTTGCGGCAGATCAGGTCGAGCTTCGCGTCCTGTGCGGCGTCGAGGTCGGTCGCTTCCTTCCAATAGCCGCAACTGCCCGTGAGGCGCGAGTCGAACGTCGCGGCGAAGAGGTCGTTGCCGAGGTTGTAGTGCTGGTCGCCCACGTCCCACGCGCGCTTCTTGCTCTGGCGGTTCATCCACCGAGCGGCCAGGGCAAGTCTCGCAGTGTTGAAGTTCCTCCCGAGGTTGTGCTGCGCGCCCGAGCCGAGGATGCGCGCCATCGTCTCGTCCAGCTGCTCGGAGTCCCACCAGCCATCCATGTACGATTCACCGAACCCGAGTGTGCCCTCCGCGAACACACGTGCGAACAGCCGCTCGTCGTGCACCTGGATGTCCCACGGTTCCGAGCCGTTTATCGCCACCTCCGCCGGTGCGAGGAGGCGCTCTGCTTGCTCTCTGAACTTCGCATTCGCCATGTGGGTCGCAACCCTCCTTACCCCCCTGTCGGCGAGAGAGTATAGCGCGCCGCGCAATGGTATGCGTACGTGGAGAATTCCTCTTTGTGTGACAGGGTTACGCACAGGCGTATACTCACGAATGTACTCGTGCTGCAAGAGGAGGGGATCATGCCAGGAATCGTCGACGCAGACACCCACATCATCGAACACCCCGGCGTCTGGGAGCACTTCGACGCCGACATGTACGACCGCAGGCCTCTGCTCGCGTCCATCCCGCTCGACGGCGAGGACGGCCCCCGCGATTTCGTCTGGATGGTCAACGGCACTGCCGTTCCCAAACGCTCCGGCAAGGGCAGCTACGCGGTAGCCGTCGGCGGTTCCGACTCCGAGAACAACCGCTCCGACATCCGTGCCTCGGTACGCTACATCACCGACCCTCTCGCGCGTGTCGAGGACATGGACAAGCGCGGCGTCGACTCAGAAGTCGTCTTCCCCACAGTCCTCCTCGCCTACATCACCGACGATGTGGACCTCGAGATCGCCATCTGCCGCAGCTACAACCGCTACATGGCCAACGCCTGGCGCGTGGCGGGCGACCGCATGGCATGGGTCGTCGTACCCCCGCTCCGCGACCTCGAAGCTTCGCTGCAGGAGATCGAGACGGCGCGCGACAACGGTGCTGTCGGCGTCTTCTTCCGAGGCGTCGAGGGCGACCGCTCGCTCGCGGAGTCGTACTTCTTCCCCATCTACGAGGCGGCGCAGCGGCTCGGCATGGCCATCAGCATCCACACCGGCGGCGGCTCGCCCGGCATGCTGCAGGTGTTCGACCGAAACGTCTCCCACAACCTGCCGCACGTTCGTTCGCTCCCGCTGTTCGCGTTCCGCGACCTCGTGGCGCACAAGATACCAGAGCGCTTCCCTGACCTGACGTTCGGCTTCATCGAGGCGTCGGCCTCGTGGGTGCCCTACGTCGTTCACCACCTCAGGCGCTCCACCCGGACCTCCGAGCGCGGCATCGGCCGGGCCAACCCCGACTCCGCGCTCGATTTCGGCCCCGCCCTCTTCCGCGAATACCGGCTCTTCATCGCCGCCGAGACCGACGAAGACATCCCCTACCTCATCAACTACATCGGCGAGGACAACATCATCATGGGGTCGGACTACGGCCACCAGGACCAGTCGAAGGACAACGGCATGGTCGGCGTCATGCAGCGCCGCGAGGACCTCCCCGCCAGCGTCGTCGAGAAGATCCTCGCCGACAACCCCACACGGTACTACGGGCTGGGGTAGGCAGAACAACCCTCATCCCCACAAAGGAGCAGGGGCGCCCGAATGGGCGCCCCTCGTGGTTTCCTATTGCCTGGGCAGGGTTATGCCCTACTCGTCCAGCTTCAGCAGCCTACGCGCGTTCCCCTCGTAGATCTTCTGCTTGTCCTCGATGCTTGCCGTGATGCCGTCCATCACCGCGAGGGTCGAACGGATGTAGCCGGAGCCCTTTTCCGGGTCGAAGGGCGCGTCCGACGCGAAGAGCACGTGATCGGCGCCGAAGAACGCCAGCCCGCACTCCGTCGCCGGGACGGAGCCGAACGTAGCCGTGTCGGCGTAGAACATGCGGAAGTAGTCGTATGGGCGCTTGGCCAGCCGCCCGAGCGTGCCTGCCTCGTGGGGGTCGTCGCTGCGGCGGCCGAGCTGGTCGAGGCCGGGCCCGACGCGCCCCTCGAAGAACGGAACCAGACCGCCAAGGTGGTGCGTGATGATCTTGATGTCAGGGTGCTTGTCGAACATGCCGGACATCACGATGCGCCCCATCGCGACGCTCGTCTCGTACGGCCAGCCGAATGCCCACCACATGTCGTACCAGGAGCGGTCCTCCGTCACGTAGTCGGAGAACTCGGCTGAACGCGTCGGGTGCAGCCAGATGGGCAGGTCGAGCTCGGCCATCTTGTCGAACACCGGCGCAAGCTCGGGGTCGTCGAGCGGGCGGCCGTTCACGTTCGTGAAGATCTGCACGCCCTTCGCGCCGAGCTTGTTGACGGAGCGGTCGATCTCGTCCAGCGAGGCCTGTGTGTTGTTCATCGGCAGCGCCGCGACGAAACCCGGGAACCGGTCAGGGTGCTGCGAGACGACCTCCGCCATGCCGTCGTTGGCGATCTGCGCGAGCTCCGGGCTGTCCTCCGGTCCGGCGACCACCTCGACGGGCGGCAGGTTCAGCGAGAACACCTGCTTGTAGTCGTCGCCGAACTGGTCGATCTTCTCGAACCGGGCGTCGACGTCGTACAGCATCGGGATGGCGGAGACGCGCTTCATCATGTACGCGCCGCCCTCGCTCATGTTGGTCATCGTGTCGAAGTAGGGCTTGGGCAGAATGTGATTGAAGATGTCTATCTTCACGTAGTCCTCCGTTGGGGCGCTCCGCGTAGACGCGCCGTTATCATCTGACTAACCCTATCCTTGCGAGGCACTGCGGGTCAAAGGGCGCGGGGGCGTCGTTCCTCTCGAACCGGGCACTCGTCACTACGCGGTGGAATCTCGTCTACGGCGCGATACGGCCCTCCTGGCGCAGGTGTATCCGGGCCAGCCGCAACTCGTCGTACGTGACGTGGGTTCCCAGGAATTCCCAGACCGGCTTGAGAACGGCGCTGCCGCAGGTCTTGAAGGCGCCCTCTATCGCGTCGAGCCTGTCGCGTCCCGGCAGGATGTGGGTCAGGTCCAATACCGAACCCTGAGCCGATATGCGTTCCAGATGGCCTACGATCGTGGTCTCCGCCAGGCCTCGTTGCTGCGCCACCTCGCCGATCGACAGCCCCTGAGACAACAGACCCAAGGTCTCGCCGTGCGTGGAACTATGCCGCCTCTCCCGGCGTTCCCGCGGTCTGCCTCCGGCTGTCTCCCAGGACTGCCCCACAGGCAGTGCGTCAGTCCTGTCAGGCAGACCATTGATGGCGGCGTACTCCCGTATGACCTCCACGAACTGCCGGCCGTACTGCTCCAATTTGATCGCACCTACGCCGGGCGCGCGGGCGACCCCCTCGACGGTCTGCGGAAAGACAGTGGCCATGTAGCGGAGCGTCGTATCCTCGAAGATCACATAAGGAGGAACGTTCCGAGCGTCGGCAAGCCGCCTCCGCATGTCCCGCAATCGCTCGAACAGGTCCTTATCGTAGTCCGCGGTTGCAGTTGGGGAGCCGGCCCGCCCTGCACCGCCCGTCTCCACGCTTCGGCTGTTGAGGGGGCGGGAGAGCGTCAGCGGTTGACGGCTCCGGAGGAACTCGCGACCCTCAGGCGTCGCAGCCAGCACCGGATAGTCCCCTCCGTTCTGCACCAGCAGCCCCTTCGCCTGCAGTCGTTCGATGATCTCTCTGAGTTCGAGCCGGTCGAAGTCCCTAGCGATTCCATAGACGCTCAGTTGTTCGTGGCCCATCTCGATGATGCGCTTGTCCCTGCTCCCGCGCAGCACGCGGACGACGTGGGTCACCCCGAACCTCTCGCCGGTGCGGATCACGGCCGACAGGATCTTCTGGGCGATCTCCGTGGCATCGAAGTCCTCTCTCGGTTGCAGGCAGACATCGCATCCGCCGCAGTCCTCTTCCGTCCATCGTTCACCAAGGTACTCCAATATAAACCGGCGGCGGCAGGTGGACAGTTGGGTGTACTCCACCATTCGCGCCAGTTTTTGCTGGGCGTTCCGCTTCTCCGAAGCGTCTTCGATCTCGTTTATGAAGTAGTCCTGCCTGACCTTGTCGCCGTAGGAGTAGAAGAGGACGCACTCGCTGGGTAGTCCGTCCCTGCCGGCCCGGCCGGTTTCCTGATAATAGTTCTCCAAAGACTTGGGCAGGCTGTAGTGGGCCACCAGCCGGATGTCAGGCTTGTCGATGCCCATGCCGAAAGCAATGGTGGCAACGATGATGGGCGTCCTGTCCCGGATGAAATCTTCCTGGGTACTGCGGCGTGTCTCCCGGTCCAGTCCTGCATGATAGGGACGCGCCTCGAAGCCCTGGTCTCTCAGGTCGGCGGCCAGCTCCTCCGTTTCCCGTCGAGAGAGGCAGTAGATGATGGTGGACTGATCGCGATGATGCTCCAACAGGGACAGGAGCCGCCCCCAGGAGTCTCCTTTGGGCAACACGGAATAGCGCAGGTTCTCCCGGTTGAAACCGGACAGGAATACACTGCCCTGCTGCAAGCCGAGTTGAGCAACGATGTCCTCTCTGACCCGTTCCGTCGCGGTCGCGGTCAAGGCGATGACCGGGACCGCGGGGAAGTCCTCGCGCAATCGCCGGAGGTTGCGGTAGTCGGGACGGAACTCGTGCCCCCACTCGGATATGCAGTGGGCCTCGTCGATGGCTATCAGGCTGAGGTTGAGTTCGTGGAGGAATCGCCGGAATCCGGGGAGCGCCAGCCGCTCGGGCGCAACGTAGAGCAGTTTGACCTCTCCTTGTCTCACCCGCGTCCCAACCTGCTGCACCTCCGAGGCGGACAGTGAGCTGTTGATGAAATCAGCGCCCACGCCCGTGGCGTTCAGAGCGTCTACCTGGTCCTTCATCAGAGCGATCAGTGGGGAGACCACAAGGGTTGTCCCCTCGAAGAGCAAGGCTGGCAGTTGGTAGCAGATGGACTTGCCGCCGCCGGTGGGCATGAGCGCCAGCGTGTCCCGGCCGGCGAGCACGTTATCGATGATCTCTGCCTGGAAGGGACGGAAACTCTCATACCCGAAGCGGGACCTGAGCAGGGACAAAGGAGTATCACCGCTGTGCATAGGGACAGTCACCTCTTTTGAATGAACTGAGCCGAACGGTTCGCCGGAACGAGCGAAGACGGCCGTCTCAGTGTGATAGAGCACACGGAATTGCACTGTCAACGCCACGATGTCACAGGATGACTGCCTCCCCGTGTTCCTTGCCCATTGCCCGGCGTGCGTCTGCCTCGCTACCATGGCCGCACCCCAGCCCCCGGAGAACCCGTGCAAGTACGCATCGTCGGAGCCCACAGCCTGGACTCGAAGCACGCCCACCACAACTGCTTCCTCATCGACGAACGCATGGCCGTCGACGCCGGAAGCATCATGAGCGCGCTCGCCGCTGACGAGCAGGAGCGCATCGAGGCGGTGCTGCTCACCCACCACCACTTCGACCACTGCCGCGACCTCCCGACCCTCGCGCTCAACAACCGCGACGCGGGCAGGACCGTCCAGGTGCACGGTGAGCCGCCCGCGCTCCGGACGACCAACACCCTCCTGCTGGATGGGCGCATCTACACCGACGCCACGAGGGTGCCCGAACCTGGCGTCTCCCCGCCCCTCTCGCTACGCCCCTTCGCTGTTGATGAGACGCATGAAGTGCTCGGCTACAGGGTCTCCTCCGTGCGCGTCGACCATCCCGTGCCGACGATGGGCTACATCGTCAGTGCAGGCGGGCTGAGCGTTGGCTTCTCCGGCGACACCGGCGGCGCGCTGATGGGCTTCTTCGCGCACCCCACGCCACCGGACGTGCTGCTGATCGACGTCAAGCTGCCGGAACGCATGCGCGACGAGGCAGAGCGCCAGCGCCACATGACGCCCGGCATGCTGCGGCAGGAGCTGCTCGCCGCGAAGGAGGCTGGCGTCGCGCTCCCGAAACTCCTCGCCGTGCATCGCTCGCTCCGCGAGGAGCCGGAACTCCTGCGCGAACTCGCCGCACTCCAGACCGAACTGAACGTCGACCTGGAGCCCGGCTACGAGGACATGGTCATCGGCTGAGTCGGTGCTTGACCTGGCACCACTATTAGCCACATACTTAGCTAAGTAATGCTCCGGTGAATCCCCATGACAACCGTAAACGTCCACGAAGCGAAGTCCCAACTCTCCCGCCTGCTCGCGCAGGTTGAGGCCGGCGAGGAAGTCATCATCGCCCGCAACGGCAAGCCCGTGGCGCGGCTGGTTAGTTGTCAGCCCAAGCCCAAGCGCCAGCCGGATACGATGAAGGGGCTCATCAGTATCGACGAGCGCTTCTTCGAACCGCTGCCAGAGGAGGAGCTGGAGCTCTGGGGCGTTTGATCATTGCGAGTCCTGCTCGACACGCACGCGTTCATCTGGTGGTTCAGCGACAGCGCCAGACTGTCGCGACCCGCACACCGTCTCATCGCCGATGATGCGAACGAGGTTCTGGTCAGCGCCGCCACGGCTTGGGAGGTCGCTACGAAGCACCGCTTGGGGAAATTGCCGGATGCGGAGGCACTGGCCCTCGACATCCCTGGGGCTATCGTGCGGCAGAAGTTCGAGGAACTGCCAGTCACCGTGACCGACGGCGTGCGAGCCGGGGAACTTCCCGGCCCGTTACGGGACCCATTCGATCGCATGCTCATCGCGCAGGCACTGGCACGCGACCTCGTCGTCGTGTCCAACGAGAGGCTCTTCGACCGCTACGGCGTGCGCCGTCTCTGGTAGCGCGGCAGCCTCAGCCTGCGAGGTGCTTCCCGAACCACACGAGGGCGTCTGCCCACGCGGCCTCAGCGGCTTCCTGGTTGTAGCGCTCCGCGTTCGTGTGGTTGTGGAACGCGTGCGGCGCGTTGGCGTACACCTTCATGTCGCACGTCGTCCCAGCGTCGTTCAGCGCTCTCGTGATGTCGTCGATGCCCGCGTTGATGCGCTCGTCCAGCTCGCCGTAGACGGCGTAGACCGCGCCCTTGATGTTCGGCACCTGCTCCAGCGGCGGGTTCGCACCGTAGAACGGCACTGCGGCCGCGATGTCCTCGCTCTCCGTCGCCACGCGCCACGTGATGCCTCCGCCGAAGCAGAAGCCGATGATGCCAATGCTCGTGACGTCCGACTGCGCCTTGAGGTATGCGATCACCGCTTGCACGTCGCCGATGTGCCGCTCGCGCGGGATCTCGCCCAGCTTCGCCGGGATGTCCTCGATGCTCGCCGTGCCGCCGTCGCGCGACAGCAGGTCGGGCGCGACCGCGATGTAGCCGTTGCTGGCGAGGCCGTCCGCCACGTCGCGCAGGTAGGGCACGAGACCCCGGTTCTCGTGGATGACGATGACCGCAGCAGCGCTGCCGCCGCCTGCCGGTTTCGACTCGTATGCCGCGAGCTGCGCGTCGCCCGTGTCTATCGAGATGTCGCTTCCGTTGGGCTCAGGCCCGCCGATGAGAGGGTTCGCCATTTCTCCTATCCTCCTTTGGTTTGGTCAGGCCGGTTCTGATTCACTCCAGCCTGACGTTCTTGCTATAGTCGTACTCAGTCGAGATGTCGCTCGCGAAGTCCCACGTCACGCGGCTGGTGTCCCAGCCGGCGCCGAACGCTTCTTCGAAGAACGCGAGCATGTCCCGCCACGCGGCGGCGGTCTGTTCCGGACGGTACCTCCCGGGCATCGTATCGTTGAACCAGCCGTGTGGTGCGCCCGGGTAGACGCGGATGCGATAGCTCTTGTTCGCACGCTCGAATGCGTCACGCCACGCCCGCAAGCTCTCGATAGAGATGATGTGGTCCGCCTCGCCGAACTGCCCGAGCACCGGGCAGTCCACCGCTGCGATGAGTTCGCTCATGGGTACCGGTTGCTCCGGCGTGGGTTTCCAGTTCGCGTTGTCCACGCCGCCGTAAAGCGCCACGACTGCCGCTACATCGTCCCGGTGCGCCGCGTACAGTATCGGCTGACGCCCGGTCTGGCAGACGCCGATGATCCCGATGCTGTCGCTCCGCACGTAGTCCTGGCTTCGCAGGAAGCGGATGACTTCATCGAAATCGTCGATAACCTCGTCGTCCCGTATCTCGACGCGCGCCTCGCCGCGCGCAACCGCGTCGAGGTCGCCGTCGAAGCGGTGGAACAGGTCGGGCGAGACGCCTACGTAGCCCACCTCAGCGAGCCGCTCGGCCATATCCTTCGGATGCTGAACGATGCCGTACCGCTCGTGCAGCCACATTACTGCGGGGCGCGGTTCGTCCGTGTCGGGCCGCGCCAACCAGACGCTCATGCCGCTCTCCAGGCGATGCTCTTCCAACATGGCGTTTCCTCCTCCGAGCCGGACTACGACCCCGCAACGAAATCCGCAAGACGGTCTATCTGATCGATGTCCGCAAGTCCGGGCTCCAGTATCAGCTCGTCGCAGCCGATCTCCTCGTAGGCACGGAAGGCCTCCCGCAGCGTCTTGGGCGTGGACGGCACCTTCACTTCCATCGTCCGCGCAGCCTCCCCGCGGAACGAGTAGTAGGAGCGTATCGACTCCGCCGTGCGGTCTGCGGCGTACTGCCCCCAGGCGCACGTGAGCCCGGCGACCAGCCTCGGCCTGCCCGGCTTGCCCGCCTCCTTCCACGCTGACTCGACAACGCGGAAGTAACCCATCACTTCCTGCGCCTGGTTGGACGCTGCGCTTCCCGCGCTTCCCGCGATGTAGCCGTCGCCCAGCTTGCCGGAGCGCCGCAGCGCAACCTCCGTGCGTCCGCCGATGAGCAGTTCAGGACCCTTCCCGTACGCCGCCCTGGGCCCGATGGGACCGACGTCGTCCTGCAGCGGTTCGCCCGCCCAGATGCGGCGCATCGCGGCTATCTGCTCCTCGAACCGCTTGCCGCGAGCCCTCATCGACGCCTCGGCGGCAACGAAATCGTCCGGCCGCGAACCGACGCCGAGCCCTAGCACGAAACGTCCGCCTGAGATCGAGTCGATACTGGCGACCTGCTTCGCCATGATCGCCGCATTACGCAGCGGCGCGATGAGCACTGTCGGCATCAAGCGCACACGCCGCGTCACCGCCGCCGCTGCGGCCATCGCGATGAGCACGTCGTGGTTGCCGTATACCAGCCGGTCTATCTGTGCGAGCGATGAGAACGGCCCGTCGTCCGCTCGTACCGCCCATTCGACGAGGATGTCCCCCTTGTTCGCGGGGATCACCTTGGGAAATGCGATTCCTATCTCCATGCACGCTCCGCGCCTGAGCGCCTGATCATTCCGGTCTGACTACGAACACGGGCCCGGCGCTGTGCCGCACGACGCGATCCGTAACACTGCCCAGCAGCAGGCGCGCCATGCCCGCACGGCCATGCGTCGCCATCGCCACAAGCTTGTCGCCCGACTCGCCGACCTCGTCCAGTATCACGCTGGCCGGGTAGCCGGTCACGACGCTCCCGCTCACGTCCGCGACGCCCGCCGACTGCATCTCAGCGACCTTCGCCGCGACGTACTCGTGCGCCTCCGATTCCATCTCTCCAGCCAGGTCCTGGCTCGCGTGTATCGGGGCGTACTCCGTGAACGCTTCGCCGTATGGGTTCAGCGAAACGGCGCGCAGCACGGTCACTCCCACTCCCAGCGCGTTCGCCATCTCCACCGTATGTGGCAGCGCCTGCTCGGACAGATCAGAGCCGTCCACCGTCACTACCACCCGGTTGACCGGGTGAGCGCCACCTTCCTGAGCGCGGGTGATGAGCATCGGGTGCCTGCCACTCCGCACCATCTTGTCCGTGACGCTGCCCAGCAACCATCGGCCGACGCCCGTGCGCCCGTGCGTGGTCATCGCGATGAGCGTGCCAGCGTCCTTGTCCGCTTCCTCGAGGATGCAGTCCGCAGGGTCGCCGTCCTTCACCACTGTCTCGACGGTCACACCGTCCGACCTGATGGTCTCAGCCATCTTGTCGAGATACGCCTGGGCATCGCTGTTGATCCTCGAAAGCACGTCTTCCCAGTCGGCGGCCGATGGCAGCGCGCCGGCCTGGTTATCCGTCTCCCGATAGACGCTCATCCCTTCTCTGACCAGTTCGCCGGGGAAGGGGTTTACCACGCGCAGCAGTAACACGGTCGCTCCTGTCGACTTGGCGACCATTTCGGCGTACGGCAGCACTTGCGACGCCAGCGCCGACCCATCCAACGGAACAACGACACACGAATACATGCAGACCCTCCTGCCTTTCAGCTTGCGATTCCTGTTGACGGACGTGCGGTCCGGCTTACCCCTGGCCCACCAGCTTGCGACGCTCGGCAGCGTCCTCGCCGCCCTTCACGCCGCGCTGGTTGAGGATGGGGCTGTACTTGCTCGCCATCCCCTGGCGCTCGTAGACGCTCGTGCCCGTGCCCGTGCCGCCGAGGTCGTTCGGGTTGATCTTCGCCGCAAGTTCGCGCGGGTACTCCGTGACCATCCCGTGGTACCGGTTCTCCTCCGGTGTGCGGAACGTGTTCATCGGGTCGCCGCCGTCCTCGACGATCTTGATGTTGTCCTCGAGCATCTGGCGGAACATGATGATGCCCTTGTCGGAGCGTCCCAGGTGTTCGCCCGTGCGGTCGGCGATGTCGCCCTGCGTGATCCACGCCGCGACGTCCTGCGCGGAGTTGCTGTCCAGGATGACGTACTGCGGCTGGTCATTCTCGTCCAATTGGATGACGGGAGGCGCGAAGAACGGTACGTCCTCCGGCGCCTGCTCGGGCGTGTCCGCTTCCTTGGGATGGCACATCACCCACCAGTGTGCGGTGTTGTAATCGTCTATCGGGACGCGGATCTGCACCGCCGGACCGGTCATGCCCCACTTCTCGCGGTCGAACCCGTCGCCGCCCTGGCGCAGGTAGTACGGGAAGATGATGGGGTGACCCTCACGCCAGGAAGTGTCCTCTTCAGAACCGCCCTCCATGACGCGGCGCTTGTAGATGCCGTACTCGTACTCCGTGAACGCGATCTTCTCGTGGTGCCGGATCGTCTTCTGGCGTTCCGGTTCGTCCCGCATCACGGAGATGAAGTTGGACCAGTAGCCGTGGAGCCACTCCAGGTGCACCGGGTCCAGCGAGTTCTCCTGGCACTGAAGCCAGTTGCACGGCAGCACGGCCAGTCCGATGTCCCTGATGACGTCGTCTACCGCGAAAACGTCCCAGTTCGGTACGAGCGGCGCGGGTGTGGGGCCGAGGTAGGCAAACAGCAGCCCGGCCTTCTGCTCGACCGGGTACGCCTTCATCTGGATCTTGTCCTTGAACCGCGCCTCCGGGTCCTCCGTCTCCTCGTACGGCTGCTCCGTGCACTGGCCGGTCTCGTCGTAGAGCCAGCCGTGGTAAGGGCACCGCAGACCGTGCTCCTCGGGGATGCCGTAGATCATGTTCATGCGCCGGTGGGCGCAGTGCGGCTCCATCAGACCGAACGTGCCGGATCGGTCCTTGTAGAGGATGAGGTCCTCGCCGAGGAGGCGCACCTTCATCGTCCACTTGTCGTTCATCTGGGAGACGGCGGCTATGGGGTGCCAGTAGCGGCGCATCAACTCGCCGGTGGGCGTGCCGGGACCGACTCGGGTATAGCGGTCGTTTGCTTCCTGCGTCAGCATCGCATCCTCCTTCTATCCTTCTACCTCGTCTCGATTATCGGGCGCATCATACAGCCGCCCAAGTTCGTGCCGCTAGCGTCGGTACGACGGCGAACTCGGGAGCGTCCGCTCCTCGAACGCACGCTGGACGTCAGCGAGCTTGCGGGGGAACTCCGTCGTCCGGCAGTTGTGCCAGTCGCCCAGTTCCGCTTCCCAGTCCGCGCCCGGCGGCAGGACCGTCGCGCACGAGCGCACGGTGTACTGCTCCGGGTGCTCCGACGCGGGCGGCGGCGTACCGTCCTCGCGCAGCTGCGTCGCTGCCCGCAGCAGCATGCGGCGGGCACGGATGATGCTCACGTCCGTTGTCCCCAGGTGTTCGCGCGTCCTGTCCATGATCGGGCCCATGCTGTGGATGACCGCCGAGTCCTGCAGCCGCACGGTGGGTATACCTGTCGCGTTGCGCTGTTTCGCCGTCTGGTCCATCAGGAAGTCGCTGTCCGGCGCGGCCTGCGGCCACCACTTCGCGAAGAAGCGCCCGTGCTGCTCCGGCTTCATCGGCCCGACGCCCGGCACGAGCGTCCCCGGCTCCTCCGGCAACGCCGAATGCGGCTTGCCGTTGCCCGGCATCTCCCCCGCGGGCTTCCACCAGATGCCCATGTGGACGGTGTGGTAGTCGTCCACCGGCAGGTAGATGGAGAGCGGCACGACGCCGTCCTGCGCCGGGAACATCCCGTAGATGGGGAAGATAAACTGCGTAGTGCGCCAGTAGACGTTGCCGTCCAGCTCATGGCGCTCCGCGCCGTAGGTGAAGCCGTAGGGCTTCTCCGAGATGTGGAAGTTCGCGCGCTGGTCGTTGTGGTAGAGGCCGTATCGCGGCGAGTCGTCGACGTTCAGCCGGCGATGCAGGAAGTACACGTGCGTCGAGTCCAGTTCCCCCTCGAGCGCCTGCATCCAGTTGCACTCGTAGACGATCTTCTGCGCGTAGCTCACGTTCTCCGGCGGTATCTGCCCCCACTCGAACAGCGGGATGCCGGGCGGATCATCCTGGTTGGGGCCCATGTAGATCCACGTAACCCCGCCGTAGTCCGCGCCCTTGTACGCCGTTATCCGTACCTTCTGCTTGAAGGCGCTCTCAGCGGGCTCGTTCGGCATGTCGACGCACTGACCGTCGGCATCGAACTTCCAGCCGTGGTAGGCGCAGCGCAGGCCCTCTTCCTCGGTGCGGCCGTAGAAGAAGCCGGCGCCCCGGTGCGGGCAGTTCGCCTGCGTGAATGCGGGAGTCCCATCGAGTGTGCGCCAGATAACGAGGTCCTCGCCCAGCACGCGTACGCGCTGCGGCTGTCCCTCCGCTTCGTACTCCCACGAATAGCCGACCGGCAGCCAGTACTGGCGCATCAGGTCGCCCATCGGCGTGCCGCGGCCTACGCGGCAGAGCAGGTCCGTGTTCTCAGCAGAGAGCATGCCGTCCTCCCGTTACGCCTGAAGCAGCGTTGTGCACTCGGACATCATCCTGCAGGCGCAGCATACGACATAGCGCAAGTCCCCGCACCGAACGATGCGCACGGATGCGTCCACTGGCGTATAGTCGCACGCGAGACAACGCCGGAGGAGCAGCAGCATGGAGATCACCGAGAACGTCCTGCAGAGCGGTATGCGACTCTGGTACGCTCGGCCTGACGACACGACCGAACCACGCCCCCTCATGGTCATGCTCCACGAGCGCTACGGCCCCGTCGAGCAGAGCTGGAACGTCATCCGGCGCATGGCGAGCTACGGCTACGTCGCCTGCCTCTCCGACCTCTTCCATCGATACGAGGGCGACCGCGGCCCCCTCGAACGCTCCGAGGCTCGCTGCGACCCCACCGACGAGCAGACGGTGATCGACATCGACGAGTCCATCGCGTTCATGCGGGGCCTCGATTTCGTGGACGGAAGCAACATCGGCCTCGTCGGCTTCTGCCAGAGCGGACGCACCCCAATGGTTTACTCGGCAGCAAGACGCGACGTTGGCGCTCTCGGGGTGTTCCACGGTGGCATATACCCCCGCGACTACGAACCCATCTTCGAGGGTCAGGAGCCCATCGCCGACGTGCTCCCCCGCGTCACCGCGCCGATCCTTGCAGGCTTCGCCGAGCACGACCAGCTCGTGCCCATGGAGAACGTCCGGCGCTTCCGGGGCGAACTGGAGTCCCTCGGTAAACGCGCGAGCGTCCGCGTCTTCAGTGGCATCGGCCACGGCTGGTTCAACGTCACTCGCCCCAAGGACTACAACGAGGCGGCGAGCAACGAGTCGTGGGACATGATGGCCGCTTTCGCAGCCGACGCGTTCGCGGGCACGCTCGGCGATGCCCCGAAGGTCGAGTTCAACGCCGACGCCTCGATCCCGTTCGACTTCTCGATCTAGAGCATAGGGAAGTGGGCGGAATCGCTATGGCTCAGCGTTAGGAATCTCTCACAGTTTCCTGACAGGAAGACAGTCCAACAACATGTTTGTCCTGTTGTCTGCCACACATACTACGAGGTCAGACAAGTCGTACTCTTCTGCGGTTAACCTGGTCCAGACTCTGAGAACACCGTCCTCGTAACGGTACAGTATTGCACGCCTCAGGGCCCGTTGTGACTCGAAGTTTCCTTCGGGTGTCGGGTAGACGCCGCCCAGATGATCTCTGCCACTGAACAGATGCACATTGCTTGTCCATGAATACACGTTCGCAGTGCCTCCGGTACTACTGAACCTGTCGCTGATGAAGTCGTCCAGCAGGTAGACGTTCTGTTCGTGTATCGCAACCGCCACCTTGAGCGTCCTCTGGGAGTCCAGGGTAGGTTCTGATACCCACACGAGATTAGTAGGGGAGATGGTCGGTGTGGGCCTGGGTGTGGCTGTTGCGGTCGGAGTTGCTGTAGGCCGTGGCGCGGGAGCAGCAGTGGGGCTCGGCCTGGGCGTGGAAGTTGGCCTGGGGGTCGCTGTTGGCGTCGGCGTAGGAGTCGCGGTTGGAGCAGGAGTCGCCGTTGGCGTAGGTGTGGCCGTTGCCGTTGGAACAGCGGTCGCCGTTGGCGTGGGTGTGATCGTTGGAGTTGGAACAGCGGTCGCCGTTGGCGTGGGTGTGGACGTTGCCGCTGGCACAGGAGTCGCCGTAGGTACGGGTGTTGCCGTAGGAGTAGGCGCTGGGCTGGAACAGGCTGCAACTAAAGCGATGGACAGCAGGACAGGAACGAGAGACAACGAACGGGTCATGCCTTCACCTGGGCGGGGATTTCCGGATAATGGATGGGCGCCAGGCTCAGGCTGGCGCCCACCCATCGCGAGTCTTGCGGAGTGTCTCTACACCTTGGCCCGGACCCCCGCCGCGAGCTCCGCACTTTCGGAGACGGCAGTGCCGTCCGGGTCCTCCCACGCGATCTGGCCGCCGAGGCCGTGCTCGATGTTCCACGTGACGACGTCGAAGCACTTGCCCGTCACCTCGGTCGCCGCGTTCTGCTTCGCGAGGAAGAGCGCCAACGGCACCATGTGGTCTGCCCGAAGCGGCAGCGGCGCGTTCGGGTTGCCCATGCCGAGCTCGCGGCGCGCGATGTTCTGCTCGTCGAAGCCGGTCGTGCGCGTGTGGCCGGGGATCATCAGGTTCACGGCCACGTTGTCGCTGCGAATCTCGTCCGCCAGGTAGAACATCATCGTGAGCAGCGCGGCTTTGGTCGACTGGTACGGCATCTCGCGGCTGTTCGGACGGAACGCCTTGTACGCGCCGCCGTAGGAGTGGTGCAGCGCGCCGCTGCTGATGATGGAGATGACGCTGCCGGAGCGCTGCTGGATCATCGGCTGGATGAAGCGCCGCGTGACTTTGAGCGCGCCGAACACGTTGACGCCGAAGGCCCGCTCCCAGTCCTCGTCGCTCGTCTCCAGCGTCGTGATGCGCCCTGTCGGCGGGAAGAGGATGCGCTGCCGCATGGCGGCGTCGTTGATGACCACGTCGCACGTGCCCCACTTCGCCAATGTCTCCTCGTACGCCGCGTCGATCTGCGCGCCGTCCGCAACGTCCACTGTCGCCACGAGCACGTCGTCGGGGCGGCCGCGCAGGCTGTCCAGGAACTCGGTGTCCCTGTCGCTGGAGAAGCCCGACGGCTCCCAGGACAGGTCCATCGCCACCACCTTTGCGCCTTCCGCCAGGAATGCCTGCGTGAACGCCCGGCCCATCCCTCGCGCCGCTCCGGTTATCGCTACGACTTTGCCAGCAAGTTCGCTCATCTCTTCACTCCTCGGATACCGCCCCAACACGCGCGCCGGGCGGAAGATGCGCCAATCATACTCCGCCAGCCGATGGGACGCTCGCCCCGCGTGTCCGATAATGGTACGAGTGGGCACACCGCCCGCAGGCGGTTGGACGTGAAGATACTGGGTAAACGCATCGGGCTCGGGAACGGCACCGCGGCGGACGTTGCCCGCTTCCTGCGAGGGCCGGACCGCCGCAGGCGCGAGCTCCGGCAGGCCGCAAGCGTCTTCCGCGAGATGATCGGCGGCTTCCGCGCGCTCCACTTCGTCGGCCCGTGCGTCACAGTGTTCGGCTCCGCCCGCACGCCGGAGGACAGTCCGTACTACCGCCTCGGCATGGAGGTGGGCGGCGCGCTCGCTGACGCCGGGTTCACCGTCATGACTGGCGGCGGGCCCGGCATCATGGAGGCGGCGAGCCGCGGCGCGAAAGAAGCGGGCGGGCGCACCGTCGGCTGCACCATCCGCATCGACGAGGAAGAGGACGCCAACGCCTACCTGGACACCTGCAAGGAGTTCAACTATTTCTTCGTCCGTAAGGTGATGCTGGTCAAGTACTCGTACGGCTTCATCGTCATGCCTGGCGGCTACGGCACCCTCGACGAGGTCTTCGAGACCGCGACGCTCGTGCAGACCCGCAAGATCGAGGACTTCCCCATCGTCCTCATGGGCGCGGACTTCTGGCAGCCGATGCTCGGGTTCATGGAGGAGACGCTAGTCGCCCAGAACATGATCGACCCCGAGGACTTCGCCGCCATCACCGTCACCGACGACGCCCAGGAGGCCGCGTCGCTCATCCGCAACGCCGCCGTCCGGCGTCACGGCCCGCGCTTCACCGACGTCCTCCGCCGCAACCGCCTGCTGCTCGAGTAGCGAACGCCAGCCGCGCTGCCTACGCGGGCAGGTAGCTCGGGAAGCCGTAGAGCGCGACGCAGTTGTCGTGCACGATCTTCCGCATGTCCTCCTGCGCCTCTGGTCCGGCGAAGTCGCGCTCGGTGAACTCGCGGGACTTCGGCCACGTGGACGCCGCGTGTGGGTAGTCCGACGACCACATCACGCGGTCGACGCCGATGTCTCCCCGGTACCGGATCCCCACCTCGTCGTCGATGTAGGTGACGTACACCTGGCGGGCGAAGTACTCCGTCGGCTTCATGCTGAGCGGCGTCGAGAAGCCGCCTCGCCTGCTCGAACCGGTCCCCACCGTGCCGTTGATCCGGCCGAGCCAGAACGGCACCCAGCCGACGCCGTACTCGGCGGAGATGACGTTGAGCGTGGGGAACCGCTCCAGCACGCCGGACGCGATGATGACCGCGATCGACTTCTGCACCTCGTGCGCCGCGATGATCGGCCGCAGCACGCGGTTCTCCCTACCGAACTCGTACCGGGGACGCTCCATGCCCGTCGGCGGGTGGAGGCTGAGGGGCATGCCGAGCTCCTCTGCCTTGTTCCAGAAGACGTCGTACGTGTCCAGGTGGTACGGCTGGTCCTCGGGCGGCGACGCCCAGATCATCGCGCCGCTCAGGCCCATCTTCGCGCAGCGTTCGAGCTCCTCCGCGCCGAGGTTGGGGTCGTACAGCGATATCAGGGCCAGTCCCTTCAGCCGGTCGGGCGCGTAGCTGCAGTACTCGGCCAACCAGTCGTTGTAGACGCGGAAGCACTCGCGCTGCAGCGCCGGGTCCAACAGCCAGAAGAGCCGGAAGCCGAGCGTCGTGTACAGCACTTCGGCAGCCACGCCGTCGACGGCCATGTCCTTCAGCCGCTCCGCCGGGTCCCACCCGCCGGGGCGAGCATCCGCGTATCCGCCGGTCTTCATGAACTCGACCTTCTCTTCGGCGGTGCGGCTCTGGCCCCCGGCAACCCCGACGGCGAGGTCGTGGGGCTGGTAGCCCTCGTAGACCCACCATGCTCCCGGGACGCCGTTGTACTCGTCCTCGACGTGCGGCGCGCGATCACGGAACTTCGCGTCCATCCGCGTCGTCCACAGGTCCAGCGGCTCGCTCATGTGTGAGTCCGACGATATGTACCACGCATCTACCATCGGTTTCCTCCCCGTGCTCCTGGCGCACGCACGCCCTTGTGCGCGCAATATCCTCCCACCCGCATTCCCCGTCAAATCCGCCGCGCCTGCAAGCACGCCACCCATGGCGTATGTGGGGGCGCAGCGGTTGGACGGGACAGGCGGCGCGGGCGGAATGCAACGCCCATGCGGACGGAATGCAACGCCAACGCGGACGAAGTGCAACACGGACCGGGACGGAATGCAGCAGAATGCAACAGCCCGTTCACTCCTGAAGGAGAACCCGCCAGGAGTGAAACGGCAGGATGTCTTTCTGAAAAGTGTCGCATTCTGTCGCTTTTTCCCTGACGGGACCTCAGCCCTGTGACCAGCATAGGGCGAGGACGGAGGTCCGCGTAAGGGGCGGATGTCACTCCGCAGGAAGAGGGCGGGTATGACGGGACCCCGTCAACTTGCACCCGCCTGCCATCTGATTGACAATCCGCACTGACTGTAGGAAAACGCCAACTGTCCCGGTATGGGAGCGTTCTCGTAAGAAACGAGCGCGGCACAGGAGGACTGCAATGGTCTCGATCATCAGTTCACGCGGCGACCGGTCGCTTCGCAGCCTGGTGAACCTCGACGAGGGGCTCATCGCAAGAGAGATCTACGTCAACGCGGCGATCTACCAGCAGGAACTGGAGCAGATATTCGCCCGCGCGTGGCTCTTCCTCGGACACGAGAGCCAGGTGCCCAACCCCGGCGATTTCGTCATCTCCCGCATGGGCGAGGAGGAGATCATCGTCACGCGCGACAGGAAGAACGTCATCCACGCGTTCCTCAACACCTGCCGCCACCGCGGCATGAAGGTCTGCCGCTACGACGACGGCAACACCCTCGTCTTCACATGCCCCTTCCACGGCTGGTCGTACGACACGGACGGCAGGCTCGTCGGCGTCCCGCACCACAAGCAGGCCTACAACGAGGAGCTCGACAAGGGTAAGTGGGGGTTGCACGAGGTAGCCCAGCTCGCCAACTACTACGGCTCGCTCTGGGCGACGTGGGACCCCAAGGCTCCGTCGTTCGAGGACTACCTCGGCGTCTACGCCCCGACCATCAAGTGGTGTTTCGAGAGCTCCGGCGGCGAGGACAACGGCGTCGAGCTCTTCAACCCCGCCACCAAGTGGTACATCCCCACGAACTGGAAGTTCCCCGGCTTCTCGTTCGACGGCGACAGCGCCCACGGCGCGATGACGCACCGCTCCGTCAACGTCGCCGCCATCGGGCCGCAGGGCGACCTGCAGGGCGGCAGCCGGAGCGGCATGAGGGCGCCCTTCCCTTCCACCTCCTACGAGATGCAACTGCCGGAGCTCGGCCACGGCGGTCACAACTTCATGTTCGAGCAGCCCGGCACGGCCGAGTATATGGACACCTGGCAGACCGAGCCGCCTGAGGTCGACGCCTACTACCGCGCGCAGCGGGAGAAGAAGCAGGCGCGCTACAAGGACACGTACCTGCACGCGGGCAACGGCGGCACCGCCCTCGTCTGGCCGAACGTCAACATCCAGCCGCACCGCATCCTCATCTGGCACCCGCACGGCGTCGGCGTCACCGAGTCCTGGCGGCAGTACCCCGTCGACAAGGACGCCCCCAAGGTCGTGAAGGACGCCCAGCGGCGCTACATGATGCGCTACGGCGGCCCCACCGGCCTCACCGAGTCCGACGACATGGAGAACTGGAACTACGCCTTCCCCGCAAGCCTGGGCACCATCGCCCAGCGCCTCCCCTACAACTTCCAGATGGGCCTCGGCCACGACTTCACGGACGAGCGCTTCCCCGGCATGACCTTCACCTTCCGCATCGCCGAGGCGAACCAGCGCGCGCGCCTCCGTCGCTGGATCGAGTTCATGGAAGCCTCCAGCTGGGACGACATCTACCCCGTCCACCCCAAGAAGAACACGGAGCGCTGAACCCGGAACAGCGTCAGGAGACACCGTGTACTCAGCCTCATCCAACAACAGGATTGTCGGGCTCGGCTTCATCGCGCTGGGCGTCCTGTTCCTGCTGCCGCTCATCAGCGGCTTCGAGTTCTCCTTCAGCGACTGGTGGCCCCTCTTCCTCATTCTCATGGGGTTCGGCAGCCTCTCCAAGGGGAGCACGAAGGGCGGCCTCATCGCCATCGGCATCGGGGTCGTGTTCCTGCTGAGCAACCTGGACATCCTGAGCATCAGCTTCTGGCTGCTCTGGCCGGTCGCGCTCATCGCCGTCGGGGTGGCCATCCTCTTCGGCCACTCCCGCTCCCGCCAGGCCGCGAACGACGCTGCGCCCGCGGGCGACGACCTCGCCGTCACTGCCCTCTTCTCGGGTAGTGAGCAGCGCATCGACAGCCAGCGCTTCAACGGCGGCAACGTCTCGGTCACTTTCGGCGGCGCGGAGATAGACCTGCGCGGCGCCGCGATGGACGGAGACGCGGCCACCATCAACGTCAACGCGGTATTCGGCGGCGTGAAGTTCCAGGTCCCGACCGGCTGGGCCGTCCATGTCCGCGCCGATTCGACGTTCGGCGGCGTCGAGAAGAAGCGCCCCGACCCCGCCGAACCCAAAGCCACGCTCACCATCACCGGCTCATGCCTCTTCGGCGGCATCGAGATCACGTCCTGAACCCGACAGGAGCAACGCCATGACGACCCAACGACCCAACGACAAGGCCGAAGACCTCATCAACGTAAACAACACCGTCATCCTCACCAACCTGCCCATCGGACAGCAGATCAAACTCCGCGACGGCACGGTTGCCGAGGTGACCGCCAACCCGCGCGACGGCGGATGGGTGCGCGCGCGATACGTGGAACACGCCTCCAACGCCACACTCGTCGGCACCGAGGAGATGATCTTCGCCACCGATGTCACCGGCATCCTCGAGACCCCGGACGCCACGCCGTTCGCTCCGGCCGACGCCGGCCCCGAGCGCGCTGTCGGCCTCGCCCGGCCCGTTACGATAACGACGCCGGAGCAGAGCCTGGAGCGCCTCCTGTTCGAGCGTGAGATCGAGCGCTTCCTCTACCGCGAGGCCGAGCTCCTGGACGACCGCCGCTTCAACGACTGGATCGAGCTCGTGGCCGAGGACATCCATTACCACATGCCCGTCCGCCGCAACGTCAAGTTCGGTGAGCAGCACCGCGAGAACACCGACCCCGAGTCCGAGATATCGTGGTTCGACGAGGGCAAGCGCACGCTCGCGGGCCGCGTCCGCCAGATCAACACCGGCCTCCACTGGGCCGAGGAGCCGTTCTCCCGCATCCGCCACGTCATCAGCAACGTTCAGGTCGGCGAACTGCAGGGCGACGAGGTTCCCGTCCGCAGCAATTTCTTCGTCTGGTCCAACCGCCTGCACGACGAGGTCAACGTCTTCGTCGGCACGCGCCACGACGTCCTCCGCCGCGACCCGGACACCGGCTGGAAGATCGCCCGCCGCCTCATCCTGCTGGACCAGAACGTCCTCCTCTCCAAGGTAATCACGACCTTCTTCTAGGAGCGTCATGGCACTCACCGCGGAATGGCGCTCCTTCGGAGAGTTCGACGTCGTCCTCGTCGTCGAGGACGGCATCGTGCGCGAGGCGATGACCGCGGAGCCCGCCATCCTCAATAACTTCCTCACCTCCATGAGCGGCCTCCGCTCCTGGCGCAGCGACCACGCCGTCGAGGGCGAGAAAGACCATCCCGAGCCGTGGGGCGCCCTCGTCATCTCCCGCGCCGAGACCGGCGAGATCATCGACATGGACCCGCAACGCTTCTGGACCGGCGTCCACATCTGGTTCCGCTCCCGCGGCGTCGACTACGACACCCCAATAGCAGCGGGGGCGTAGGTTCCACCGTCATTCCCGCGGAGGCAGGAATCCAGAGTCACCGCCAGATCACGCGACAGGGCGTGGGACAGGCGTAATCCCCTTTTCTACGGCCTTCTCCTGTGCAACACCGGGTTCTCAGCGTCGTCATCCCAGCGAGCCGGGTTCTCCATGATGTACTGGCGTATGCGGTTCAGGGCGGTTTCGTTCCGTATCACGTGTTCATAGTAGTTGCGTTGCCAGAACGAGGCGCCCTGCGTGCCTTGGAGGGCGTTGATACGCCTGGCGGAGAACGTCTTGAAGGCCCTGACGATTTCCGACAATGCGTGGCGCGGCGCACCCCCGTCCCCGACCCCGGCCCCGGTAGGGGCAGGTTTGAAACCTGCCCCTACCCCTGTCGACGCCTCGCCATCCCCATCGTCCACACCGCCTGCGCCTGCGCTCGTCAACACCACGATTCCATGCACGTGATTCGGCATCACCACCCAGGCATCCAACCCTACGTGCGGATAATGGCGCGGCAACTCCTCCCATACGGCCTGCACGATCCGTCCGGCCTCGCTGAGGCGCATCTCGCCTCCCAGCGCCTGGCCAAGGAGACACTCCCGGTTCCGAATGCACACTGTCACGACATACGCCCCATCACGGGCATAGTCAAAGCCGCGCAGTCGTATGGAATGCCTCCGGCGCACTGGGACGCCGAAGGGATATCAAAGGGCCAACATTGTCCTCAGGTAGGGTTAACGAATGGAACGTTCAATGAGCCACGAAAGTACGACTGCAGGTGGGAACTACAGACCACTTTACCAATCTCGCGCTCCTCGTCACAGAGCCAAATGATGCATCCCTGTAGCAGGGACTGTGGCGTGCGATTGTCGGGTCTAGTTTCACAATGAACGCAGAACTCCTCGCTATTCACAGGTGGTTTCTCAGCAATCTTGAACGCTACTTCGCTGTAGTCATAAAGCCTTGAAGCGTCCTTGCCACAATTAGGGCAAGTATTTGCGAGGTAATTGAAAGGGAAATAGGAACTGGGCTGCATTCCAAGAGACACGCCTTCTTGTTTGGCAAGGGCAATCTCGTCACTGTTGAATCCTTCGGGGCCGTAAAACCGCAGAAGAGGTGTATCAGTCTTCACTACAGATTGTTGAACTATGTGAGCACAGTTTGTGCACTGTTTTTCGAATCTGTACAGGGAGCGTCGCCTTAGGGGTCCATAGCAGCCCTTGCACTTCGGTCTAGTACACACTGGAATCGATGATGCCGTTGGAGTGAGAGGTGTACCTTTATCAAGGCGTTCCAAGTCATGTACTGTTTCTACTTTAAACACAACCAAGTATGCCTCATTCTGGCGAGCGTAATCCCAAACCGGTGCCTCCGGCTCATGCGTCACTACAACCTCAACCAGAACGCGAGGCTTCCGGTACCGGTCAAATACTGTGACATCTGGCTGAATCGAGCCCAAAGACTCTTCTAATTCGACTGTCGACGCCAACTCGGTCAGGTTCCCCTGATGAGTATCCTGACACTCGCAACATCGCCACCGGAAAGGAATGTCCTCTCCTCGGGAAATAGCATTGCAGATTCTATCGTGCAACAAGCGTTTCCCAAGCTTGTGAAGAAGCGACTCCCCGTCGCAGTTCTCTTCTTGAAGATGTGCGAAGTGGTGCACATTAGTGTTACCTTTGCGCGCCACTAGTGTGCCACCGCACTCAGGGCAGACACAATGGCATGCCAAACCTCTGGGTACATCACCTATGTGGACAAGGTGTCCATCTTTTTCGCCATATGGAATCTTGAGAGTCATTCAGAAGCACCTACCTCCAAAGCTTAGCCTGTCTCCATGCTGTGTATCACGGTTGCGATAGTCGCCGTAGCTGTCGTGCCTCCGTCTACGCTCATACAGGATAGCATCGGGTTCAGTGTCCCTCCCTCTCCCCTTCCGTCACATTTGTGACATCTGCCCGTTGCGCACCCAATCAACCCTTCCCTACCCTGTTCCCAACGGCCCACCCAGCCCGCGCCATCGCCGGGATGACGGGCCGATACCACAGAGGAGGAATGGCCAGAAATGGCGCAAAATGGCTCACTTTTCAGAGATGACGCACTCACCCACCGTCAGGCAGTGGCTCTCCCGCACATCGCGGCCGAATCCAACCTGGAGCGAGCAGCCGAAGCAGCCCAGATAGGCAGGCGGACGCTCACACGGTGGATGAACGACCCCGCCTTCCGAGCGGAACTTGAGCGCATCAGGCAGAACGTCTCAGACCTCGGTTTCAACGTGGTGGAAGGACTCACCCTCAAGAGCGCTATCCGCCTCGACCAGCTGCTCGACGACCCGGACCCCAACGTACGACTCCGTGCCCTGAAGGCTGCGCTCTCCATCTCCCTCTCCGTGAAGGAGCAGAAGGAGCTCCGGCGCCGGCTCGACATGCTGGAGAACACTCAGGTCATGATGAGGCAGCAGCGATGAGGCGCGCTACAAGAGCGCTCGAGCGGTACTACGGCTGTCTGCTGGCGCAGGCGGCGCTCGACCCCATCGCCGGGGACTACGTCTTGCGCTGGGTGGACGCGATAGAGCGCGGTGAGCACCCGCCGGACCCTACGGACCTCTTCATAGCCGCTGCAGATGTGCGTGTCCCCGTACTCAGCCCGGAGCCGGTTATGGCGTACCTCAGGCAGTGCTTCAAGACCCAGCGCATCCCGGACGAGACCCGCATCGTGCAGGCCATCGCCCACGCCTACGCGGAGCGAGACCTGATGAAGGTGGGTGAAACGTGCCACTGCCCGGCGCGGCGTCCGCTCTTCCAGCGGCCCAGGCGCGATGGCTTCCGTGGGGACTAGGAATGAGAACGGGAGTACCCGTCGTTCCTGCGGAGGCAGGAACCCCGCAGCCCTGGGGGGACGTGGCGAGGGCTGTGTGGGGCTTGTCATTCCGAGCGGAGTGCAGCGGAGCCGAGGAATCTCTCGGGCCAGGCCCCGTTGTTGGCCAGCGCTCCGTGAGAGGATGCTGCGCGCTGAAGCGCGGGCTGCGCTCAGCATGACAACCCCCGGGGCGTTGCCCCCTTTCCCGCGACGCGCGTACGATAGCGCCCTCAAACCCGGCCACCCGCAGGAGGACCAACGTGTTGCCAACCAGGATCCGAACAGCCCGCTTCGCCGGATGGCGCGCATCCCTCGCCCTGCCGCTTGTCCTCGTCATGCTCCTCGGCCTGGCCGTTGCCTGCGCCGAACCCACCCCGACGCCAACACCAACACCGACCCCCACCCCCACGCCAACCGCCACACCCACTCCCCCCCCCACCCGCCCCCCCCCCCCCCGAGCCTCCCCCTGCCGCTGGCGGAGGCGGCATCCTGGGCAAGGACCTCTTCGCCCTCCTCGACGAAGCCGACGTTGCCTGCATCAAGGAGTCGGCGGGCGAAGCCATGTTCGCTATCGCCGAGCAGATGACCATCACCATGGCGCTGGCCAACGACCCGGCCGGGGCCGTCATCTTCCAATGCCTCTCAGAGGAGACGATCGCGCAGCTCGGCGCCGCCATCATCGCTGCAGGAGGTTGAGGACATGGACAGAACGACGTTCCGGGCGATAGACGGCGACGGCCACATCCGCGAACGCGACGCCGAGATATGGCAGTACCTCGATGAGCCCTACGGCTCGTCCGAGATTACGCTCAACTACCCGTTCTTCCCCTCACTGGACGGCTTCCAGCGAGGCGCGTTCGGCGCGGCGGCCGGCGCGCACAAGCGCAGGGAGGGCGTCATCGACGTCCCCGCCTGGCAGCGTCTCCTCGACGAGATAGGCCTCGACTACGCCGTCCTCTACCCCACCGCCGGGCTGGGCGTCGGCATGATCCAGGACCCGGACTGGGCCACCGCCGTCTGCCGCGGCTACAACAGTTGGCTCGACGCCGTGTACCGGCAGGTCGACTCCCGCCTCGTCGGCGTCGCGCTGCTCCCGCTGCAGGACGTCGACGCCGCCGTAAAGGAGCTGCGCCGCAGCGTCACCGAGCTCGGCATGGTCGGCGGCATGCTCCCGGCCAACAGCGCCAACATGGGCGTCCGCAGTCCCCTCGGCGACGAGATGTTCTGGCCGCTCTACGAGGAGGCGCAGCGGCTGAACGTGCCCCTCGCCGTCCACGGCGCACCGTCGGTCGGCCTCGGCATCGACTTCAACCGCAGCGTCACCTTCGCCAACGTGCTGGAGCACCCGCTCTCCGTCATGATCCAGCTCGCCAGCATGTTCCTCGAGGGTGTCTTCGACGAGTTCCCAGACCTCCGCGTCGCCTACCTGGAGGCCAACACCGGGTGGATGCCCTACATGATGGACCGCATGTCCGGCAAGAAGCGCCGCGGACGCACCGACTCCGCCGACCTCATGCACAGCGGGCGCGTGCTCGTGAGCGTCGAAGGCGCGGACCCCGGCCTCCCCTACGCCGTCGACCGCCTCGGCGAGGACGCCATCATCTACGCCACCGACTACCCGCACGAGACGAAGGAGATGGTCGCCGAGGAGCTGGACGAGGCTCTCGCCCGCACCGACCTCCCGGAGCGCGTGCTCCGCAAGATCTACCGCGACAACGCCGTCCGCCTCTACAACTGGCAGGGCCCCACGCAGGAGGCGGCCACACAACCCGCGGCCACCGCAAACGCGTAGGTCTGTCAGAGCCCGATGCAACCAGACACGCTCCACACCGCTGGCCCGGACGCCGCAGCCACCGTCCGGTACACCTACTGGGCGCTCTACGCCTACGGCCACGAGGTCACGCGCAACGAGAACGAGTTGCGCGTCTTCCCTCGCGTCGACGGCGCCCAGTCCAACGCCACCTGGGAGGTGCGCACCACGCCGGACGGCGAGCGAACGGAGCACCACGACGCCTTCGGCAACCGCGTCCTGCGCTCCCTTGTCACGCAACCGCACCGCGAGATGTACATCGAGGCGACCGGCTCCGTGGACATCCGCCTTGCGCAGGAGCCGGTTACCGACCTCCGGATGGAGGTCTACCGGCAGCGCCTGCTCCCCACCGAGGTCTACCTCGCGAAGTCGGCGCTCGTGGACCCTGCCGCGCTCGCCGGGCAGGCGGAGGTGGCTGCGGGCGGCGCGGTATCGCTGTTGGAGACCGTCGAGGCGGTCACCGCCTGGCTGCGCCGCAACATCGTCTACGAGCGCGGCTACACCTCCGTATTCACCACCGCGGAGGAGGCTGTCGCGCGGGGCCACGGCGTCTGCCAGGACTACGCCCACGTCGCCATCGGCCTGCTCCGCGCCCTCGGCATCCCCGCGCGCTACGTCTCCGGCCTGCTCTCCACCCAGGTCGGAGAAACGCACGCATGGATCGAGTTCCAGCACCCGGACCACGGCTGGCTCGCCGCCGACCCTACGAGGGGGCTCATGCTCCCCGGCCCAACGGAACTGCTGACATTCGCCGTAGGCCGCGACTACAACGACGCCCGCCCCAGCATCGGCTCGTTCGAGCCGCCCGGCCAGGGCGGGCTGGTGTCGATAGTGGCCAGCGTGCAGCTGCCGGCCTAGGCCTGCACGGACTCCTTGCCCTCGATGCGCCGCACGAAACCGACCAGCGCATAGATGAGCGGGGTGTCCAGCGCGGCGATGCCCAGCTTGATGACGTACTGCACGTAGATGAGCTCCCACAGCACGCCGCCCGGCACGTTCCCCGCGAAGGCGATGGAGACGAAGATGGCGGAGTCCAGCGCCTGCGAGACCATGGTGGAGCCGTTGTTCCGCAGCCAGAGGTGCTTGTCCTTCGTCACCTTCTTCAGGATGTGGAACAGGATGACGTCATTATTCTGGGAGATGAGGTACGCGATCATCGACGCCAGCACGATGCGCGGCACCGAGCCAAGGATATCATCGTAAGCCCCCTGCCCTTCCCACCACGGAGCGCCGGGGATGATGCCGCCGACGTAGGTGAGCAGCACAACCATCAGGCTCAGGGCGAACCCCGTCCAGACCACGATGGCAACGGTGCGCCTGCCGTACACCTCGGAGATGGTGTCGGTGACGAGGAAGGTCAGCGGGTATGCGATGAAGCTGACCGACACCTCCCAACCGCCCAGCGTAACGATCTTCGTGGCGATGATGTTCGCCACCACCAGGAACGTCGTGAAGGCCATCGCGAGCACAGCCAGCGGCATCGGTTCCCTCCATGGATGGGTCGCGGCACCCGGAAGATTTCGTGAGTATATCCGTTCTGCGTCGTTTGGGAATCACTCGGGTGCGGGCCGGTTCACGCGCCGGGGCTCGGCCCCGGAAAGACCCACCGCGACAGCGCCGGTTCGGCCTCCGAACAGGGCTGCATGAGCAGATCCCGCCGGACGTGGCTGCGCCCGCCCGCAGGTTCGCCGCCGCCTCCCGCCACCGCCAGACACATGCCGTCGCCATCCAGCCGGAGCGTCCCATCTCTTCCGTACGCGAACCGCTGCCGCGGCGACTCCGAGCACGCCCGCACGTAGAGGCTGGTCCCGTCCGCCTCGATGCAGCGGTCGTGTTCCACCAGGTAGAGCTGCCCCTCGGAGGGCCGGTTGAACGCGAACATCTCGTCGTCCGCGCCCGGCTTGCAGGTGTGCGCTTGCAGCGGGCGGTCCAGACCGAGGCTGGCCCCGAATCCCGCAACGTCGACGCAGTAGAACTCCGGCTCGTCCAGCGGATCCGCCAGCATCACGAGGGTCTCAGGCGGCGCGGCGCCATCCATGGGCGCCGCTGCGGTTGGGGCCGGTTCCGGAGTGGACGTAGGCGTGGACGTAGGCGTGGGGTCGGGTACCGGTGTTGCCGTCGGCGCGGGTAAACGGGTGGCGGTAGGCTCCGACGCCGGTGCTGATACAACCGTGGGGGTCGGAGTGGGTTTTGACGTCAGCGCAGGTGCAGCCGTAGGAGTCGCGAGGGACTGCAGCGTTGGAGTCGGCGCAACTGTGGGGGTGAGCTCGGCCGAACATGCGGCAAGCGCTAACACAACTGGGCAGACGAGCAGCGCAGCCAGTATCCACACACGTCTCGACACGGGAGCATTATAGAAGCGCTAACCCGAGCCGCCATCCTTTCAGGTGGCAGTATGGAATATCCGGCATTGCGCCATGTGATAGCATCCGAAGCACGTATCCGTTCATCGACAGGGGAGTTCGTTCCGAAAACAGGCAGTGTTGAGAAGACTGGCTGCGCCCGCCGGTCGAGCGTGTCCGTGCAGAGGATAGACGCTACGAGGAGGTCTCCGATGCGGCTTCTCAGACTCACGACCGTTCTGTCAGTCATATTGGCCACGCTGCTCATGGCCGGAGCGTGCGGTTCCGAAGAACCCACGGCCACACCGAGACCGGAGCCTACGCCGACACCGGTTCCCGCAGCACCGCAGCCACAGCCGACGCCCACCACAGAGGCGATGATGACTGACGACCCCACGCCGACGCCAACGCTCGCGCCGGGTCAGCCGACACCCACTCCCGCTCCTCCTCCGGCAACGCCGACGGCCACGCCCGTCCCACCACCGTCGTTCGATGCCGGCACCTACCTTGAAGGCAAGACCGTCCGGGTTATCGTCGGCTGGGACCCCGCGACGTCGTCCGACCTGCAGGCGCGGTACATCGCGAGCGAACTGCCCAGGTTCATGGAGGGCAGCCCTCGGATGATCGTCACGAACAAGCCGGGCGCAAGCTCCATCATCGCCAACAACTTCATGGCGAAGGCGGAGCCGGACGGGCTCATCATCTTCTGGGGCGTCGGTGGCCAGCCGACCAACCAGCTCACTCGAGCGGACGAGACCGAGTACGAGTTCGACAAGTTCGTGCGCATCGGTACGTTCGAGAACCGACCCGCCGCCTGGTACATCTCCGGCGACGCTCCGTACAGCCGCATCCAGGACGCCATGGGCGGCACCGAGGAGTTCACGTACGGCACGACCACGTTCAGCGCCACCGTCGAACTCATGAAGCAGGCGCTCAACCTGCCCGTCCGCCAGGTGCTCGGCATCCAGGGAGGCACCACCGGATTCCTGCTCGCTTTCGACCGCTCCGACGTCGACAGCATGATCAGCGGCAGCGGCTGGTACCGCATCGCCAGCGACCGTCCAGGCTGGTTCACTGACGGCTATATCGAGCCGTTCGCCATAATCGCCGACCCGACCACGCGGCTCCAGTACAACGGCGAGATCAACCCACCGGACGACCTCGTCAACGTGCGCTCGCTGATGAGCGAGGAGCACGTCCGCGACTTCGAGATCCTCACGGCCACCGACGGTGCGCTCTACCGCACCGGCTTCCTGCCGCCAGGCACGCCGCACGAGATCCGCAACCTCTTCTCCGACGCTGGTACGGGCATTCCAGGACGCCGCATTCATAGACGGACTGACCAAGCTCATGGGGAGAGCCCCAGACGAACTGATCCCCGGTCCTGCATTGGATGACATCGCGCAGTCCTTCAGCGTCGCCGACCTGGACGGCGCCTACAGCAGGTGGGACCCGAACTACGAGTCGCCGCTCAACTAGCGCGAGCGGCATCGAAGCGCCTGGACAACGGGGGCGGGATGAATCCCGCCCCCGTTCACGTTGCGAGAACTACGACAGCCCCAGCCAGCCCAGCACGAAGCGGTCCGGCCAGATGACGTGCAGGAAGCCGTCCAGCACGACGAATGCGACGAACGCCGCGAAGGCGGCGGGGATCAGCGACCAGAGCCGCCTCTTCCCCTGCCAGGGCAGGTTCAGGTTGATAAACACCAGAGGATAGAGCACCGCCGCGTACTTGAATCCGATCGTCCCGGCAAGCAGCATGAACACGCCTATCCAGGCGATGATCCGGAGGAGAGCCCGCGCCGCTTGGAAATCGTTCCCCGTCCGCATGCCGATGTCGAACACCGGCGCGTTGCCACCGCGAGCGCTCAGCAAGGTGGTTGTCGCAATGCCCAGCAAGACGAGCAGGAACGCCGAACCAGCCCATAGCGGCAAGAGCTTCGCCTCACGTTGGTTGTAACCGATCGCCTCCGGCAACACGACCAGCGCCGTCCAGCCACCGAGCACCAGCAGCATCGCAAACTCCCACCGCCAATAGCGAGCGAGCGTGCTCCAGATCGTGGAGGGTTGAGCAACCGCTACGCTGCTGTCCAGACCAGCAGGAGCAGATGCGGCTTCTCGGACGTCCGTAACCTCAGTACCAAGACCCTGCAAGCCTGCTTCGCCTGCCGCCTCCGAGAATTCGCGGGAAGCACGGCCCATCACCCACCACAGGTAGGAGGCGAACAAGACCGCCAACACGAGGATGGTGATGGCATAGGGGCGCGAGAACACATAGGAGAACCCCCCTAGCGAGAGCGACGTAAAGACGTTGTGCTCGATGACCGGGCCGAGGATGAAGCCAAGCAGGAACGGCGCCCTCGGCCAGCCGTGCCACTTCATGCTCAGCCCCAGGGCCCCCACCGCGAGCACCACCATGATGTCGCCCAGGTGGAGCGTGGCCTGGAACGCCCCGAGGAACATGATGGGGAGCATCATCCCCGCCACGAACGTGTACGGCACCTGCGTGAGCCGGGCGACCTGGGAGCCTATCGCAAGCGCGATCACCATGCTGAGCACGTTCCCTATCCCGATGGCGAGCACCAGACCCATCGTGATGTCGAGGTTCGTGGTCAGCATCGGGATTCCGGGCGCGACGCCGTAGGAGATGAGCGCCACGAGCATCATCGCCCAGCCCACACCCCCCGGTATCCCGAAGGCCAGCGTGGGGATGGCCTGCCCCGCTTCCTTCGCGGCCTGCGCCGATTCCGTGAAGAGGACACCGTCCAGGCTGCCCTTGCCGAACTGCGACTTATCCTTTGCGAACAGGATGCCGAAGGCGTACGACAGCCACTCCACCACAGCAGACCCGATGCCGGGGACAGCCCCAAGGAACACGCCGAACAGGCTCTGGCGCGGGATGGTCCGCCAGCGCTTCAGCCCCTCCTTCATGCCGATCCAGATCTCCTTGTTGGAAACCTCTCCCGTCGAGGCGATGGGCCGCCTGCTCGCAGCGAGGTCGATGATCTCCGGCAACGCGAATATCCCCAGCACGGTGGGGATGAGCGGGAGTCCGTCGATGAGATACGCCGAGTTGAAATTGAACCGGTCTATGGCGGTAAGAGCAGCCGTCCCGATGGTGGACATGAGCACGCCCAGAATCGCGGCGGCGAACCCGCGCAAGAGGGAGCCTCGCACGACCATGACGACCATCGCGACGCCGAGGAGCGCCATCGCGGCTATCTCGGCGTAGGAGAACCGCACGATGAGGGGTTTGATGAACGGCAACGCGATGATGAGCGCGATTGCCCCGATGACGCCGCCTATGGCGGAAACGACGTAGGTCGCGCCGATCACCCGTGCGCCGAACCCGCGCCGCGCCAGCTGGTGCCCCTCCAGGAAGTCAACCGTGGACGACGGGCCGGGGTAGCCCAGCAGCACCGCCGGAATGATGTCCACCGACTGTCCCAGCGCAATCATGGCCCCGACGAAGATGAGGCCAATCGTGGGGTCAACGCTGAGGATGAGGAACGGGAGCAGCAGGGCTATTGTCGTCGTGCCGCCTACTCCGGGTATCAGGCCAATCGGGCCTGCTATGAGCATGGCAAGGAGCAGCGCGCCCCAGAACCCAGGGCTGATCAGCAGATCGCCAACGATTGGGACGGAGTCGGCAAGGATTTCCAAGAATCGCCCTCCCGTGCCTCAACCTGAAAGAGGGCCGCGCCGTCGATCCCGGCGCGGCCCACTCATCCGCGTGCCGATCAGAAGAAGTTGGTCAGGTTCTTGGAGAGCAGTACGTTCTGGTCGAGATATATCTCCCGACGCGATATCTTCCATTCACCGTCCACCCTGCGCAGGGTGTCTATCCTGTTCCCTATCCAGGTGTTGTCCTCGTCCTCCAGGCGGTTGCGGTGCACGAGGAACCGGGACTTCACTCGTATCTCGCCGGCGCCGACCTTGTCGGAGCCGGAGTCCAGCAGGCGGACGTTCGAGACGAAGTGGGTAACGCGAGAGAGCGGCTCTTCCGCCCAATGCACGCCCGTGCGGATCTGCGCTACGCGTTTCTCGAGCGTGTCCTTGCCTTCGTCGAACCAGGACATCTCGACCGCCTCGCGCGTCAGTTCCTTATCCATCTCTTTGGACGAGACGTTCCGCTTCATGGGTGCGTGGTAGCGGACATCGTGCGTCAACAGGTCCAGCCATTCCTCGTAGCGATGCTCGTCCAGCAGGTCGGCCTCCATGTAGAGGAAGTCCTCGATCTCCAGCCGCAGCATCAGTTCCTCGTGTGACAGCAGGTCAGCCACTGCGTCCTCCTACCTTCCGTTTCCGTTCTTCATCCAGTCATCCTTCGCAGCGGCGGCCTTGGTAGGAGCCATCTCGCCCCAGTCCTTCGCCTGCATCACCTCGGCCCAGCGCTGGTAGTAGCGACGGTGGTTCTCGTCGCTGTAGTTGTGCGCGAACAGGCCGGGCATGCCGAACTCCGTCGGCCCGTGGAGGGGTGGCTCGGAGAGCCGCATCTGGTAGTTGAGGTCCAGCTTCTGCGCGACCGGCCCCTTGCTCGCGATGGTGAGCGCGTACCAGTTCTCCATGTCGTCCTGCTGCGTGACGCCGCCCGGGCCGTAGTAGAGCTCGTAGTAGTTGGCAAGCTCGGTCTTCACCTCCTGTGGAGCGTCCTTGTCCACGAAGAAGTACGTCCATATCTCGGTCATCGCGGGGCCCTGCGGGTGCATGATGCGGACGACGCGCCCGAGCCAGCCCTCGTTGGGGAAAATCGCCGGGCCGACGGAGAGGTGCGCCATCAGGCCCAGGCGCTTCTTGCGCTCCTCGAACTTCTCGCGCAGGTACTCGCGGACAGCGGGCCGCTCATTCCACGTGCCGGACTCCTCCCAGCCGGGGTCGCCCTCCTCCGGAATCGTCACGCCCATCGTGTGGCCCTCCGGGAACGAGACGGTGTAGCGGCTCCGTGTCTGCCCGACGGAGATCGAGCGGTCCTCCCGCGGGCGCACCGGGTTGCCGGTCGCCCCGACGCCCAGCGCAAGAGCGGTCGAGCGGTGCGTTATCCAACCGTGCGTGGTGTCGGTGTCCGGGCAGGGCACCTTCCAGTTGCACCCAAGCCGCCACTTGACGACGCCGCCAAGCACCTCCGCGCCGTTGTCCGAACCGTCCGTGTGCATCAGTCCGGTGGCAAGGTAGAAATCTGACCCGCCGAGATACTCGTGGAAGCTGGGCGCTGACTTGTCCCACGTGGCCCAGATGGAGCCGTGGAAGACCTCCACGCGCGCCTGCAGCAACCCCCATTGCGACTTGTCCATGAGGTCATAGCCGTTCTCGTGGTACGGCAACGCGACCAGCGCACCGGTGGCGTCGTACGTCCAGCCGTGGAACGAGCAGACGTGGGTGAATGAGTTGCCCTGGTCGTAGCGGCAGACACGGTTGCCCCGGTGCCTGCAGGAGTTCAGGAATACGTGCACCTTCTCGTCGCGCCCACGGCTGACGATGACCGCCTCTTCTCCCATCCGCCCGAGGATGTAGTCCCCGGCATTCGGTATCTGCGATTCGTGGCCGACGAACAGCCACGAACGATTGAATACCTGCTCCATCTCCTGGTCGTAGAGATCTTGATTCCAGAAGATCTCCCTGCTGACGGTGCCGCTCTCGGAGTCAACGAGCCTCTTCATCTCTGACGTAAGCTGGACCATGATCTCCTCCTGGTATACCCGCGACTCAAATCTGGCGCTATTCAATCACATGGCCAGCGAAATTGGAAAGAAGCGCAGCCACTGGCAGCCCCGTGGTGTACGGATTTCGTTGCCGCCGGCGGCCACCGCTCTGCCGGACGAGTGGAAGCGGCTGCTAGAATGGCTGCCGGAGAAGCTGTACGAATGTTGACCGAGTTCACCAAGCTCGCAGAGGTAGGAGACCTTGCTCCCGGCCAGATGCGCACGGTCAAGGCGGGCGCCGAGTACGTCCTTCTGGCGCGCCTCGGCGACGAGTATTTCGCGCTCGACGGGTTCTGCTCGCATGCTGACGGCTTCCTGGCGGACGGGTACCTGCACGAGGACTACTGCGAGGTTGAGTGTCCCATCCATGAAGGCGCCTTCGACCTGCGCTCCGGAGCGGTGACGAACCCGCCCGCAGAGGTACCCGTCGTTGCGTACGAGATTCGCATCGAGGGCGGCGACATCCTGGCCGGGCCGCGCGCCTAGCCCTCTTTCGCGACCGCGCCCATGACCCGCTCGCGGATCAGCGCGTGCAGGTCGTCGTCCAGAGGCCCCGCCTCCGCCGCGGCGATGTTCGCTTTCAGGTGGTCCAGATCCTTGGTGCCGTTTATGAACGTGTGCGCTGAGGGGTGCGCGAGGGAGTATCGGAACATCGTCGAGACGAGGTCCATTCCTTTGAGCACATCTTCGAGCCCGGACTCCACCCAGCGTCTGCGCACGATGGGGAACTCCCCTCCCCGTCCCTGCTCGCGCAGCGGAGCGCCTTTGACCGACCCGCCCCTGATGATGGTGCCGGCCCCTGCTGCCTCAGCCGCAGTGATGGTCTCCTCGTGCTCCGGTTCCAATGCCGAGTAGACGATCTGGAACGCGTCGAACACGCCCCATTCCACGAATGTCGCGATGTCCGGCAGGACCGCGGAGACACCGATGAAGCGTGCCTTACCCGACGAACGTACCTCCTCCAGCGCGGCGACGCAGTTGTGCGCCTCGATGTCTTCGATCCTCGGCCCGTGCAGTTGCAGGAGGTCAACGTGATCTGTCTTCAGGCGGGCGAAGCTCTCGTCCATGGTGCGCAGGATGTCCTTACGCGACCACTCGGACTCGGCGTGGGGTACGCCGGTCTGCGGACGCCCGCACTTCGTCGCGAGGTAGTACTCGTCGCGCCGGTGCGAGATGAAACGGCCGATGAACTCCTCGCTTCTTCCGTAGCCGGGTGCGGTGTCGATGAAGTTGATGCCGGAATCCAGCACAGCGTTCAGCACGACACCCGCGTGCTCCTCGCTCGGCAGACGCCCTCCGTTCTCCACGGTGTCGCGCATCTCGAGCGCGCCGAAACCGAGCTTCGTGACCTCCAGGCCCGTCCGTCCGAGCACGACCTTCTGCATGGGCTCACTCCCCTATCCCCTGGTTCACCCTGACCTCTTCCATCGAGGGAGAGAGGCCAGACGGCCACATTAGATGCCGTAGAAGCGGCGCGGGTTGTCGTCGATGATCTTGCGCGCCACGCCTTCGGGAATCTCCCCTTCCGCTTCGCGGCGTTCGATGACGTCGAGCGCGTGCAGTTCGGCGGACTGGTCAGCGTGGGTGTAGTCCGTTCCGATCATCAGGCTGTCCTCGGTGCCGAACGACAGGATGTACGGAAGGTCGTCGGTGGTGTCGCACGCCACGTAGAAGCGGCAGTTGCGGAAGAGGTCCGAGCGATAGTCGAACGGGTGGAACGTCAGTTTCTGTGCCTTGGCTATGAGGTCTGCCATGAGGAAGGGCACCCACGACGCGCCGGTCTCTATCCAGCCGACCCGCAGTTCCGGGAACCTGTCGGGAACGTCGCTCATGGCGAGGTCGGTGAATGCGGCGATGGCGTTGAAGCGCCCTCCGATGTCAGCGCCGGAGGTCGGCGGATTGCCCGTGCCGGTATGGATGCAGACGGGTATGTCCAGGCGGCTCGCTTCCTCATACAGGGGGAAGAAGTAGGGGTCGCTGGCGCTCCGCCCGCACTCGATGCCCTTCTTCATGATGCCGCACGCCCCATTCTCCTTCGCCCAGCGCAACTGGTTGACGGCCTCGTCGATGTCGAGCATCGGCATGAGCGCCACCCAGCGCAGGCGTCCGCCGGAGGTGTGCGTGGCATCGGCCATCCAGCGGTTGTAGGCGCCGGTCAGGGCGCGGTCCACTTCGGCACGAGCAGTGAACCCGCCGAGGAAGAGCGTGGGATAGAGCACCTGCACGTCGACGTTCAGCTCGTCCATGTGCGCGAGCCGTGCGGGGATGTCGGTCAACTCGCGCGTCGACTGCACCGTTCCGGTTCGGACGTCGTCGCGCCAGCGCCGGAGGCGGGTGCCGCCGTCGATAAGCCAGAGCCGGTGGGGTCTGCGGTCGCCGAGAACCGTCGGTACCCCGGGGTCGGTGCAGACCGGCATGTGCCGGCGTTCCGATCCGGTGAGGAAGCTCCAGGTGGCTTCCGTCTCGTCCACGTGTGCGTCAACGTCGATACGCGCCATCTGCCACCTCCAACTGGGTGCCGTCTCGTATAGCGCGGAGTATAGCCCTACCGGAGCAGGGAGGGAGAGAAAAACGCGTTTTCCGGCTCATTAAGGCTCACCCATCGCCGATCCACTCCTGATTCCGGCCTTACGGCGAGGGCTCACCGGGGGCTCGACAAGGCTCACGGCACCTCTGCGCAGGGGCTCATCCAAGGGCTCAAAAGGGCTCATCCTCCTTCGGAGCGGAAGGGAAAGGGAGTACCAACGCCGCCTCAAGCAGGGTACGCGCACATGAGTCGACGGCGTAAGGGGCAGATGTCACAGGCCAGGGAGTCCATCCAGGACTCAGCGATGCCACTCCGCGATGTTCCAGAGTTCGCTGTCCCAGCCGTTGATGCGGACGCCATTCAGCGTGTTCAGGTGCGCGGAAACCAAGCAGCGGTTCACCAGCGGTATCTCGAAGTAGCTCTGCACGCGCAGGTCGTTCAGGCGCTTGATGAGCGCCTGAAGTAGCGACGCAGGAGCTCGACAACCTCTTCCCGGTCGATCACGCCGTCGAAGTAGGCTTGCACAGCGTCAAGGACCTCGTCGCGCGTGACGACATCTTCGACGCGAATGGGGCGGTCGGCTACCGGCGGTGTGGCGCTAACCGGGTTGGAGGCAACCGTTCTTGTGCTCGAGGTCCCTTGCGCGGATTCGCCTTCAGCAGGGGTGCAACGTGTGTCCGTTGCCACGAAACTGGTCGCGTCATCGTGCGAGCCCCAGAAGATGGGCGTGCTGACACAACTTCCTTCCTCGTCCGGCGCGTTGTGAAACACCTGGCCGTAAGCATAGTTGTCCCCGAACCAGTGGATCCCGATGATGTGACAGTACGGGTCGGGCTTGCCACCGTTTGCTGCCTTCTTGCGCAGTTCAAACTCCTTTGAGAGCTCATCGAGCAGCCATTTGTCGCACGCATCTTGGCTGAAGTTGTCGTTCTTCCTTGTCACGATCGCGTTTCGGTATGGGTCCAAGCCGGACACCTGCCTGTCGCACGCGCCCGCGGTGTACCATTGAATTTCGTGGTCCGCAGCGGTCCTCGCGTACCGGACCTTAACCCATACGTCATTATCCATGTCGCACTGGTATCCGAGTTCGCCGCCCCAGCCGACGTCACCCGGCTCACGATACCCTCCCAACCCATGTAAACCAGATTCCTCTCACTGGGCAATGGAACAGGCGTCGCGTTCGTCGCCGAAGCAACCGGGTAGTGGGATGGCGGCAAGCCAGCGGGAACGGGCGTCGGCGTGTTGTACGGCACGGGCGTGGGCACGAGGTGACTCTCGCGGAGCGTGTCAGGGTGAATCGGCGGCCGGCCTTCGTGGTCTTGCCACCATTCACTGGAGAAACACACCGGCGAGCCGTCAATGAACTTGTGCCCAGTGGGGACACCTATGTTTGTGTCCCTGTACTTCTGGGCATCGGCGGAATCGCAGAACGCTTGACCATTACCGGGGGTGTTATTCCTCCACGTCCCGTCAATCAACATTCCAACGTCTTCGCATCTGTCGGGATCCGGACCATAGCCCTCTATCCAGGCCCATCCTGGGCCGGTACACGCTTCTTCCGTTTGCGGCACGCCTGGGGAGCCGCCCGCCATGGAGACGGCAAAGAAGAGCAGAGAAAGCAACCCCACACCTACCACCACACAGGCAATCAACCTGCGCTTGACTATCAGGACGGAGCCCTTGGTTGAGATTGACAAGACGCACCTCCTCCTGGTGATACGGCTATAGCAACCTTGGGACTACGGCGGGACCTTGAAGTCAGAGCCGTTATACCAGAGTCACCCTTGAAGTCAAGGCCGTTATGCCGGAGTCACCCTTGAAGTCAGGGCCGTTATGCCGGAGTCACCGAGGGAAAGCACCAACTGAGCGTCGACCGCCGGTGGAGCAGCCCCGGTCTCACCCCAGCACCCACACCCCTAACCTGTCCCTGTATAGACCGGGGACATCCTTTACACCCGTTCGGGGACATGGTTTACACCTCATGCCCGCTAGAGATGCGGCAGGAGGTGGACCATTCCTTGGAAGGAGACGTCGACGATGTCCCTGAAACATGAGTTCGTGACACTGGCGCGGCGAGAGGGAGCGAACGTCCGCGAGCTCTGCCGTCGTTACACGATCTCGCCGCCCACCGGCTATCAACTGCTCCGCCGCTATGCACACGAAGGTGACGCTGGGTTGGCCCAACGCTCCCGCCGCCCCCATCACTCTCCGAACCGCATGCCGGCAGAAGTGGAACAAGCCGTGGTGGACGTGCGTGAAGAGCATCCCGCCTGGGGAGGCCGCACGATACGCAAAGTGCTCGCAGACAGGGGCCATCGCCCGGTTCCCAGCCCCAGCACCATCACGGCCATCCTGCGCAGGAACGGCTGCACCGTGGGTGGGAAACGGCCCCAGCGTGACTGGCAACGGTTCGAGCATCCGCATCCCAACGACCTCTGGCAGATGGACTTCAAGGGGCACTTCCCCACCAGCGCAGGCCGGTGTCACCCGCTGACGGTCCTCGATGACCACTCCCGCTTCGCCCTGGGGTTGCGGGCAT
>MPMJ01000058.1 GCA_002238425.1 SAR202 cluster bacterium bin16
GGTCGAACAACCCGCAGGAGCGACTGAACAAGGAGATCAGGCGCCGGACCGACGTGGTGGGCATCTTTCCGAACCGCGCCGCGATCCGCCGACTCATAGGAGCCCTCCTGGCCGAGCAGCACGATGAATGGCAGGTCGCCCGACGCTACCTCGCCGGGCCCGCCACGCTCATGCTCCCTGAGGATGGCAATGAGGAGGCCATGCCGCTGCCTGAAGGCGTAGCAGCATAACAAGACAGTGAGGGTGACGCTCTTACACCACTTGACGGGACACTACCCCGCGCGCTAAAGCGCGTTGCCCTCTCCCCTTGTAGGGAGAGGGGATAAGACAGGGCACCTACAAGGGATGCCCCTACACCCGACACCCCCACCCCGCCCCACGCCATTTGACACGGTCGCCCTGGATTCCCGCTTTCGCGGGAATGACAGAAGGAGGCGGGCATGACGGAGGGAGGAGGGCGGGACGCGCCGCGAGTTACCCGGGTCTATGGGGCCGATGTTCAGTCGCGGAAGTTGACGTACTGCAGGGGCTGTTCGATGCCCATCTCTTTGATGAAGGCGATGGTTTCCTGGAGGTCGTCGCGCTTCTTGCCGGAGACGCGGAGTTCGTCGCCCTGGATGGCGAGCTGGACGCGGATCTTGGTGCCCTTCACGGCCTTGACGATCTTGCGGCCGAGGTCGGCGTCGATGCCCTGACGGATCGTGACCTCCTGGCGGAGGCTGTCGCCGGTGGCTTTCTGGGGCGTCTCGAAGGAGAGCGCGCGGCTGTCGACGTCACGGCGGGCGAAGTAGGTGTGGAGCAGGTCGTGCATCTGGCGGAGCTGGAGGTCGTTGTCGGCGGTGACGGTGAGGGCGCTGCCGGAGCGCTCGACACCAGCCTTGGTGCCTTTGAGGTCGAACCGCTGCTGGGTCTCGCGCTTCACGCCGTTGACGGCGTTGTCCACTTCCGTGAGATCGACCTTGGATACGACATCGAACGAGGGCATGGGACATTCCTCCGTGGTTAGGCGTTCTTCGCCCTGCGGGCCTGACGCTCATAGTAGCGCACGTACGAGACGACGACGGGCATGTAGGAGCGGTCGGCCTTCGCGGGGTCGGCGAAGAGGTGGGTGCGGACGTCTACCTCCATCTCGGCCTCGCTCCTGCCGGCGGCCATGCCGTCCTTGATGAGTTCGCCGAGCTCGATGGTGATGCGCTCAACGGCGTCGATGGCAAAGGCAGGGTTGGAGGCGAGGAAGCCGGAGTGGACGGGCAGGAGGTACTTCGGGGCGAGCTCGCGGGCCTTGCGGATGGAGGCGATGCTGGCGTCGACGTCGAAGTACGGGAGTGTCATCGGCGGGTCGGGGAGGAAGCGCGGCGGCTTGTAGTTGCCGAGGCCGTGGCCGCAGTAAAGGGCCTCGTTCGCCGTGTCGTAGATGCCGATGTGGTCGAGCGAGTGGCCGGGCATGAACACGATGCGGTAGGGGGCACCGCTACCGAAGTCGAGCGTGTCGCCGTCCTCGACGGTGGTCATGCGATCGTCCGGCACCGGGAGGATGTCGCCGAAGACGGCCTCCCACGTGTCACCGAAGACGTCGGCGGTGCCAGCGATGAGGCGGGCGGGGTCGCGCATGAAGGGCGCGCCGCGCGTGTGGAATACGGCCTTGGCGCGGGGGAGTTCCTGGACAAGCCAGCCGCTGCCGCCCGCGTGGTCTATGTGGATGTGCGACGGCACGATCCACTCGATGGCGTCGGTGTCGTGGCCGAGCTTGCGGATGGCGTCGAGCAGTTCCTCAGCGATGGACGTGGGGCCGGGGTCGAGGATGGCGGGGTGGTCGCCGGCGACGAACCAGGCGGCGTGGGGCATCGCGCCGTCGGTGAAGAGCTCGGCGGTGTCGCGTCCGTATTCGGTGCGGAACTCCCAGACGCCGGGGAAGATGCGTTCGGTCTCCAAGGGTTGGCCTCCTGCGAGGAAGGATAGCAGGCGGGGGAAGTTGCCCTCATCCCCAAGCCCCTCTCGACAGGAGTCGGACGGCCCAAAGGGGGGGGGCGGGCACCCACAAGGGATGCCCCTACACGGGAACGAGGTGGTTCGACAGGCTCACCATGAGCGGACATGCCCTGCCCGAGCGCGGGGTTATGCGACGGTTTACCGGCGGAGGGTGCGCCAGGGCCTGCGTTCGAACCGGCGGCCGAGGCCGCGCTGGATCTCGCGCCACTTGCTCTCTTCTTCCGGGGTGATGAACGTTACCGCTTCGCCGGAGCGGCCCATGCGGCCTGTGCGTCCGATGCGGTGCGTGAAGAGCTGCTCGGAGTCCGGCAGGTCGTAGTTGATGACCTGGCCGATGCCCTCGATGTCCAGTCCTCGGGCCGCCACGTTCGTTGCGACGAGGATCGGCGTTTCGCCGGAGCGGAAGTCGAGCATCACGCGCTCGCGCGCGTTCTGGCTGAGGTTGCCCTGGAGCGCGCCTACCGGGTAGCCGAGCGCGTCGAGCTGCTTCGCCAGTTTCTTGACGCCGTGCTTGGTCTTGCCGAAGACGAGGATAGGGGCGTCGTCGCGCTGGTCCAGCAGCGCCTGCAGAGCACCTATCTTGTCGCTCTTCTCGATGGAGTAGACGACGTGCTCCACCGTGGGCGCCGCCTGCATCCCGGCGTCCACCTCAACGGTGACGGGGTGGTGCAGGTGCTTGGAGGCGGTCTTCGCCACCCACTCGGGCATGGTCGCCGAGAGGAGGGCCGTCTGCCGGTCGGAGGGGGTCTGGCCGAGGATGGCCTCCACGTCGTGGGCGAAGCCTCGGTCCAGCATCTCGTCGGCCTCGTCGAGGACGAGGAAGCAGAGCGAGCGGAGGTCGAGCGAGCCTCGCTGGAGGTGGTCCAGCGTGCGGCCCGGCGTGCCGATGACGATCTGCGCGCCGTCCCTCAGCGCCCTGGACTCAGGCAGCAGCGACCGGCCGCCGTACAGCATCGTCAGGCGCAGCCGCCGCGATGCAGCGAGGGACTCCGTCACGCCGGCCACCTGGATGGCCAGTTCACGTGTGGGAACGAGCACGAGAGCCTGCACTCGCCGGAGCGACGGGTCGCACTGCTCCACGAGGGGGGCGGCGAACGCAATCGTCTTTCCTGAGCCGGTGCGCGCCTGCCCTATCACGTCACGCCCCGCGAGGAGGTGAGGGATGGACTTCTCCTGTATGGGCGTCGGTTCGGAGATGTTCATCCGCGCGATGGCGGCTTTGGTGCCTGCCTGCAGCGCGATTCCGGGGAACACGGATGTGATATCCACGGCGTCACCGGCGGGAGTTCGATCCGCGACAGGCAACTCCCGTGCACGGGCATCGGTAGCAGGCGGAAGACCGGCGCGGCGAGCCTTGAAGCACGGAGAGCAGTAGATGGGCCTTCCCTGGCGAGGCCGGAAACGGACGGTTGTGGGCGTACTGCAGTCTGCACAAACGGTGGAGTGGAGCTGGGTACGGTTAGTGGGACGTCGACGTGTCGATAGAGTTTCAAAAGGCATATGTAACAGGGTACAGGAGAGCGGGGGTCAGCGCAATGATTCAGTGGTGCAGGGGTGTTGTGAACGGTGGCAATCACACGCTTTCTGCCGTACGTGTTTTTGGCGTGTTTTCGTAGATAAGTTCACAGACGAAGTGCAACGGTTCATAGGGATGTGGCGAGGGTAATTCCGGGCGTTCCGGAGTGGGCACCCACAAGGGATGCCCCTACACCGGGCGTCCAGCACCACCCCGCCCCGTGTGCGCTGCCCGCGCACGTGTGGCCTGACGGCCACCTGGGATTCCCGCCGGTGGCGCGCTGAAGCGCGGGAATGACGACGGAAGGAGCGTCGACTTCGCTTGGCGTGGCGAGCCCCGCACCTCACCCCGCCCCGTGTGGCCTGTCGGCCACTCTGGATTCCCGTTTTCACGGGAATGACGGAGGAAGGCGGGAATGACGGAGGAGGGGGAAATGGCAAAAGTGGCGCGGGAATGACGGGAGGAAGGGGAGGGGCTGCGGGGTTCCTGCCTCCGCAGGAACGACGATGGTGCGTCAGTCCCAGCGGAAGCAGGTGGCGGGGTTGTCCCAGAAGAGGCGGCGCTTGTCGTTGTCGTTGAGCTGGTCCCAGCCGAGGACGAGGTCGACGGAGTCGGGGAAGCGTGACTCGGCGTGGGGGAAGTCGGAGCCGAACATGAGGACGTGATCGCCCATGAAATCGGAGACCATCTTGACCATGTCCGGGCCCTCGTGGAGGACGACAGCGGCGAAGAAACGTCCGCCGGTCATGTACTCCTCCATCGTGTGCTGGAGGTTCTCGGCGACGTAGCCCATGTAGTGCACCTGGTCTTCCATGCGCTTCATCCAGAAGGGGAGCCAGCCGAAGCCGGACTCGAGGATGGCGAGGTTGACGTTCGGGTACTTGTCGAGCAGGCCCGCGCCGAGGAAGGCGGCGGTCATGCGCATCGCGCCCCACGGATGCGAGGCGGTGCGCCCGATGAAAGGGTTGTCCCAGAGGTCACGGTAGCCGGGGTAGCCGGCGGAGTTGCTGTGGTGCACGACGGCCAGTCCGGCGTCGTCGGCTGCGGCCCAGATGGGGTGGAGGTCCGGGTGGTCGATGGGGAAGTCGAGTGGGAGGTCGACCATGACGCCGCGCGCCCAGCGCGAGCCGCCCCACGTCTTGATCTCGCCGACGGCGTTCTCGACGTCGCGCGCGTTCGCGGTGATGAGAGATGTGAGGCGGTCCGGGTAGCGCCCGCAGACGTCGTCCAGGAAGCGGTGTATCGCGCCGATCATGCCGGCGTCCACGCTGAGGTCCTCGTGGCCGATGAAGGCGTTGTGCACCATGAGCTCGACGTCCACGCCTTCCTGGTCCATCTCACCGATGCGGGTGTCGATGTCCCAGTCCTCGGAGTAGCGCGTGGGGTAGATGCGGCCCTGGAAATTCTGGAAGTGGCGCTCCTTCTCCTGTTCGCGCGGCCCGCCCTCGCCGAGGTGACGCGGCTTGCCGCCGCCCCATCCGCCGGAGCGTTTGAAGCTGTACCAGTGGTTGAACGGAGGGTCGAGCACCTGCCCTGCCCTGCCGGTCTTCACCTCGCGCAGGAACTGGGCGAGTTCCGGCTGGCGGGCCTGGGTCGCGGCGTCCATGTAGGGCGTCAGCGTCTCGACCGACGGCTGGAGGTGCGTGTCAGCGTCGAAAACCTTGAATCCGTTGCGCATGGTGGTTCCCTCCTGTTCCTGGTGGGAATTTACACCCGCGGGGCGATGTTGTGTGGGGGAGCCATCACCCCCTTCCTAACCTTCCCCCATCGAGGGGGAAGGGATCAGACAGCCAAGAGGGGGGCAGGGCACCCACAAGGGATGCCCCTACACCGGGCACGACCGTGTGGCCTCGCAGCCTCAGCAGGAACGACGGAGATTCAGTCCGTGACGCCGTAGGTGTCGCGGGCTTTGATGGGGGTGAGGATGCCGTCTTCGATGTCGGCGCGGGTGCGGGTTGGGTCGCGGGCGGCGGCGGGGAGGGCGCCTCCGCCTCCGCCGGTCTCGATGCGGAAGACGTCGCCGGGCTCGAGGCCGATATTGGAGACGATGCCGGGGTAGCGCTGCTCGCGCTCCTCGCCGGGGTGGACGACAACCCACGCGTTGCGGCCGTCGCCGCCGCCCTCGACGCCAGCCGCCTCTCGCTTCGACGCGCCGCCGGAGAGGCGGCTGGGTGCGCGGACTCGGTACTCGCGGACGTAGCCGGGGCCGCCGCGGAACGCGCCGTCGCCGCCGGAGTCGGGGAGCACCTCGAAGCGGGTCATGTCGACGGGGAACTCGGACTCGATGACCTCGACGCTGGTGAACTTCGCGCCGTAGCTGGCGCGGGAGCCGACGCCGGAGAAGCCGTCGCCGCCGTCCCACGCGGGCGCGCCCGCGTACATCAACTCGTACTGGACGTACTGCCGCTTCGTGCCGGTGTAGCCGACGACGATGGAGCTCTGGGTGGCGATGTGGGCGAGGGCGGGCCTGCCGGAAGCCTTGGCCATGACCGCGCCGATGACGCTCTCGGCGAGCGCGAGGGTCTTGGAGTAGAAACCGACGGGGCCGGGGAAGGCGGGGTCGAGCAGGCTGCCGCGCCGGAATCGGCACTCGACGGCATCGTTCATGCCGTGGTTGAGGGGGATGTGGCGGTCGGTGAGGCGTATCGCCATGTTGCGGGCGAGACCCTCGATGAAGTGCGGGCGGAGGTTGATGGGAGCAGTCGCCTGATCGCCGGTGCCGGTGAAATCGAGCACGAGGCGCTGCCCCTCCTTGATGGAGGCGACGTGCATGCGGATGGGCTCGCCGGTGCTGGGGTCGTCGACCATGGCCTCGACCTCGCAGACGCCGTCGGGCCACGCGGCGAGCTGCTCGCTGATGCGGTGCGCGGTGCGATCGCCCGCCTGGTCGAACTGCTGCAGGAGCGCGGACGCGCCGTACGTGCGGATGAGGTCGTGCAGGCGGGCCTCGCCGATGGTGTGGCAGACGCCGGCCTTGGCGGTGAGGTCGCCGATCATCATCTCCGGCACGCGGCTGTTGGCGCGGACGAACGTCGCGGTGTCCTGCTCGAGGCGGTAGTCGCGCATAAAGCGCACCGGCGGGATCTGCAGGCCCTCGCCAAAGAGGTCGCGGGCTGTCGCGTTGCGCGAGCCGGCGGCGACGCCTCCGATGTCGGGGGTGTGGCCGATGCTGGCGGCGAACGCGACGAGGTCGCCGTGCCAGAAGACGGGGGTCATCACGACCATGTCGTTGGCGTGGGGGCAGCCGCTGTGGTACGGGTGGCTGGCGAGGTAGGCGTCGCCCTCGCGCATGCCAGCGGGGGCGTGGAAGTCGAAGAGCCCGTGGATGCACGCGGGCAGGCCACCCATGTGGCCAGGATGGGAGCCGCGCGCGACGAGGCGTCCGGTGGCGTCCATGAGGCCGCAGCTGAAGTCGTGGGACTCGCGGACGATGGTGGAGAAGCCGGTGCGGAAGACGGCGTTCTCCATCTCGCGGACGATGCCGTCGAGGCGTGCGCTCATCACCTCGAAGGTGATGACGTCAAGGGGGGCGTTGGTCATGGGCGCATGATACGCGGTGCAGGCGTGAGCGGTGAGCATCCACACCACACCCCCTTCCTAACATTCCCCCATCGAGGGGGAAGGGGCGCGCTAAAGCGCGGGAAAGGGCACCCACAAGGGATGCCCCTACATCAGACACGACCTCATCCCACGCTGAAGCGTGTTGCCCCCTCCCTCAGGAGAGGGGACCAGCATGCGGGGCCGGAGCGGTTTCGGATATACTGACCCTTGGGCCGAGGCCGGAAGGCCGTTTCCACCGCGTGGCGCATTCGTCTAGCGGCCCAGGACACCGCCCTCTCAAGGCGGAGATCACGGGTTCGAATCCCGTATGCGCCACCAGACTTGACAAAATCAAGAACCTTTAGGATTACCTTTTACCTTGACATCATGGCGGGCTAACCGGTCCTACGCCATGGCCTCGCGCCAAAGCAGACGAAGGCCGCGCGCCTGAGCCTCTGTTGCGCCGCCACGTAGACTCTTTTACACCTACCTCGACGCAGCCGGACAGCTGGTGGACGCGCTCGGCGTTGCCGGCATGACGGGGAGCCCCTGCGGAGCGCTCGCTCCCACGCCGGACTGGATCGCGGTCTCCGTGGGAGCGGTCGAACGCGGGGTAACGATGGAGGTCGTCACACCGCTCACGCCCGGCGGATGGCCGGAGGCTCCCGGCCTGCCGGACGCGGCCGAACTGCTGCCGGACGATACGCTGGGGTTCGCCGCCCTGTCGTTCAATCCCTCGGTCGAGGAGTGGCGCGAAGCGCTTGGGTTGTGCACGATCGCAGACCTCCTCGGCGAGGACCTGTGGGACGAGGTGCTGGCGAGCATTCCCGCGGATGACCAGATCGCGTTGTTCGAGGAGGTCGCCCGCATGGGGCGGGACGGAGCGGCCCCGCCGGCGCCTGAACCGTTCGGCTACGATGCCACGCTCGCCGATGTCCTCGACCTCGCGCTCTGGGCCATGAGCACGCTGGCAGGCTTCGACATGGAGTCCGACCTGCTCGACCACCTCGGCGGCGGTGTCATCGTGGGCGTCCTCAGCCTGGACGGAGACCTGGCCGGGGCGCCCGACGTCGCGGCGATGCTCGCCTACAGGGAGGGGAGCTCCGGCGCGCTGGGCGACACGATGGCGCTGCTCGCGCAGCGCCTGGCCGATGATCTCGGCCTGGGTCTCGACTCCGCCGACGTCGGCGCGGAGCATCGCGCGCTCATGGTGGAACTGGACGACCCGGAGGGCGGCGGCCTCGCCCCGGGGTACGTGCTGCATGACGGCTATCTCACGTTCTCCACCACGCGGAGCGCGCTCGAGGCCGTCGTGTCCCGGCAGAAGGGCGCCGGCGACGCGCTCGCCGACGACGGCGAGTACCGCAGGACCACGGCACACCTTCCCGGCAGGCCGGACATGCTGACCTACCTCAACCTCCGGCGCCTGGTCGGCGCCATGTCCGGCGCCGACCTCATCGACCGGCGGGCAGGAGACGCGCTCGAGGAGATCATGGGCTCAGCCGCCGTCAGCGCCGGCTCAGACGACCGTGTCTCGCGAGTGACATTTGCCCTCATGCTGTTCCCGGAGGGCTGAGGTGCGCGGTCCTCATATCCCTGTCCGTAATCGTGTTGGCCGCCGTCGCCGCCATCCTCCGGGATGCCCGCAGCACCGGGCAGACCCCGGCGCCGCATCCCGCCGTCCCCGGCGGGACTCCGGCGCAACGCGCATGAGCCGTCAGGACAAGCTCCTGCTGGGCGGAGCCGTGCTCGTCCTGGTCGTCGTCTGCTCGCTCATGATGATTCATTCGATGTAAGTGGGTCCGAATGGGATATCTTCACCGTTTAATTTACCATAAATTCGCCTGGTATTCACAATTACGGCGTCTTCATGCTAACGTGTCGGCTGGGAACGGTGTTCGGCGCGGGCGCGGCAAGCCTCATGCGGCTACAGCGACTGCGACTCCTGGGGATTCTCCCTGGAGACGGAGAACTCACGGGAAGCCGGACTGGTGGCGGTCTTTTCGTTCGATTCCGAGAGGGACGCCGACCGCGCTGCCGACGACATCGAGGACAGCTATGGCTCTACCTGCGACGCCGCCGAAGCCGGGCAGTCCGGTAGCTGGGTACGCGTTGAAGCGGTCTGCGAGATGGACAGGGTCGATTGGGACTTCGACCTCCCGTAACGACCGATAGCACCGTCCGACTATTCGTCAGGAGGCAGTCATGCAAGTGCAAGAACGGCTCATAGTTCCTGGCTTGGGCGTCGTCATCCTGCTGTCCGCCGTTATCCTTGGCGCGCCGCTGGCCTACAAGTTGCTTCTGGGGGTTCTCGGGCTGGCAGCAGCCGGCACCTGGTTCGCTCCCCGGCAGGTCCAGGTGGAGACACGGATAGCGATCTCTGCGCTGGGCCTGGTCATCCTGCTCCTCGTTATCTCCACGGCCTTCTGGCTGACCCTGCTGTCGTTCGGGGCCATCGCCGCCCTGCAATTCCCACACCGCGGCGAGTTGCAGCGGAACCCGGCAACCTTCGCATGGCTGGGCACGGTGCTGAGGTCCGCTCGTGGGCGCCGGTCGAGTGAGGGGGCGGTGGTTGCAGCCGCAGATGGCGAGAGCTCCAACGCCCCATCCCCGTCACCGTCCCTAGACCTTCCGGGATTCGTCCGGGTGAATCCGGCGGGCATCGGCGGCTCGATCTTGGGCGTGCCCGCCCTGGCGAGCGTCTTCCTGCCCTGGATACTCTTCCGGCTCTCCGCCGCTGGCGAGTCTGAGTCCAACGGCTACACCCTCTGGTCGGCTGCCAGTGACGTCGGCGAAGCCCGCGTGTTCTTCTTCGCCCTGATCGTGGTGGGCCTCGTGAGCGTCGCCTCGGTGGTGTTGCCCCGCGTGGTGGCGGCAATCATCGCCTTCGCGGGCTTGGCCATCGCGATTACCGCGTACTTCTACATCGAAGGGCTGCTGGTGGATGCGCTGCGAGGAGAGGTCCCGTGGGGGGTCAACGCGACCCTGCTCCCCAACAGCGGCGCACTGCTGGCCACCCTCTGCTACCTGTCCATATTCGTGCTCCAGCTCATTCCGGCTTGGAACAGGTCCAGGAGCAAGGGATTGCAGGGATGAGATACCCGGGCCGGATGATTGGTGCTCCCTCCCGATGTTGGCGCGCGCTGAGGCGCACCTCGCCGCTGCGCCTGCTCTCCCTTCCTCGTCCTCGCGCTTCTCGTTCTTCTCCTGCCGATCCTGGCCGCGTCCGGCAGCGCTCAGGCGGCCGACCGGCTCTGGTTCAAGTCCGCCAGCGGCGAATGGACCGTAAGCTCCAGCGTTGCCGACGACGACTTCGGCAAGGCGACGGAGATTATGGACATACAGGATGATCCCGCTCGAGTTGATGATGAACACCGCGCCGGAGTTGGCGAAGTACGAGATAGCGTCCATCAAGCGGCTGATGGCGGTAATGCGCCGCCGCAATAGGAAGAAGATGTACAGGGCAGAAGAAAGGAAGATGGACAGGCTCATGTGGTCTGAGCCTTCCACAGTGCGCCGGTTGGCTCGCGGGTGCGTGCCCTCGAGCCTCGGGAACGTTCTGATCAGCGACGTGGAAGAGGCTTGACGTGCCATCGTGCTCATGATCGGAGGTGAGACTAGGCGGGCAATCCCTGGCTTGGCCCGGCGCCTCGGTGAGCACCGACCGCACGGAACTGTCGTGGGAGCGTGGGTGCCCGGAGGACCGAGGTCAGCAATGCAGATGGTCCGTTTCATCATCCTACCGGTTCTCGCGTTGGCGATGACCGCGTGCTCGGAGCCTACGCCCACTCCCAGCCCCACTCCTGCACCGCCTACACCCACGGCAACGCCCATGCCTACCCCCACGATATTCGGCGGGCCTCATCCGACGTACACACCAACCCCTGCCGGGTTCTCCCTCACGGTTGATAGCAGCACCACCTGGGGGGAAGCCCTGGACGCCTTCACGCTCGCCGAGCAGGACTGCATCCGCGGTGCTGTCGACGAGGCGACGCTGAGACGGGCCCTGGACGAGCGGCTCTTCAGCGAGGGAGACGCAGAGGACTGGGAGAGGTCCATCTTCCTCTGCGTCGCCCCTCAGACCGCCCGCGCCCTCTTCCTCTCGATCCGCATCGCGGAGGTGGAGGAGGAGGGGGTCGAGGTGAGCGGTGAGGAGGAGGCCTGCCTGCGGGACTGGGTGGCAGGCCTGGGGATCGGAGTGCTCGCCGCCGGTGATGACGACCCCGCCGTCGGCCAAGCCATCTCCGGCATGATCGCCTGCATCCCCGACGCGTTCGTGGACATCATGATCCAGGCAGTGGCGGCGGAGGCGGGCGTGGACTTGATGCCGACCGAGGAAGAGAGGGCCTGCCTCCGGGACTGGCTGACCGGTGCGGGCTCTGCCGCCCTGACCGGGGACGACTTCGCCTCAAACATACCCTTCGGCATGTTCGCGTGCATCCCCGAGTCGCTCGTGGACATCCTGGTCCAGGCCATGGCGGAGGACAGCGGGATAGCGATCACGCCGAGTGCCGAAGAGAGGGCCTGCCTTGGGGAGCTTCTGGCAGGCATAGACATGGCTGCCCTGGCTGAAGGCGGCGACGAAGCGATGGAGGGCGCTTTCCTTCTCATGGGGCTTGGCGCCTTGGGCTGCATCCCTGCTCTGCTGGGGTTCACGCAGGACCCGGAGCCCACACTCCCGCCAGTTGCCGATGACCATGCCGACGCCATCTCCGGCGCCACCACCGTAACCGTTGGGGAGGCCCTTCAAGGCGCGCTGGACTACCCGGGCGACGTCGACTTCTTCGCGTTCGAGGCAGAGGCGGGTCAGTCATACAACATAGCGGCCGACGTGAGCGAGGTGGCTGGCTCCTTCACGATCAACAGGTACAACGCCGACAAGGAGTGGGCGGGGATCAGCACTACGACAGGCGGTCGCTTCATCGGCCCCATAGAAGTGAGGGCCGACAGGTCCGGGAAGTACTACGTTGCAGCGGGCGGCGACTACGACGGCACCGGTTCCTACACCCTGACGATCACCCCCTCCGGCCTCGTTGAATCCCGGACGGACCGAGAAGACACGGCTCCCTTCCGGATAGGCGTAATGGAGTCGCTAACAGGACCCGGAGAGACCTACGGCACCGTTTCCAACCAGGCAAAGCACATGGCCGTGGACGAGATCAACGCTGCCGGCGGCATCAACGGGCGCATGATCGAACTGGTCGTGGAGGACTCGAAGTGCAGCGCCCGGGACGCGATCACGGCGTACAGGAAGCTCACCGACATGGACGGGGTGAAGATCATCCTGGGCACGTCCTGCAGCGGCGCGATGCTCGGCGCGGCGCCCCTGGCGGAAGCCGACGGTGTAGTGCTCTTCTCGGGGCTGGCGACGAACCCGGACATCGCCGAAGCCGGCGACTACATCTTCAGGACGGCGATGAGCGACGCCCAGCTCGGCATCGATACGGGCAACGTGCTCTGGGCCGACGGGATACGCACGCTGGCGACCATCACGGAGGCGACCGACTACGCCGAGGGCGTGCGTCGCTCGTCTGTCGCCCAGTTCGAGAAGCTGGGCGGCCAGGTTGTGGGCGAGGAGCGGTACCCGTCCGACATCGTCGACTTCAGGAGCCAGTTGACGAAGCTGTTCAGTGCGAACCCGGACGCGCTCCACATCGCCGCTCAGGCGGAGTTCAGCGGCGGCACCATCGTCAAGCAGGCCCGTGAGCTCGGCTTCGACGGGCCTATCTACGGCGAGGTCGTAGCCATCGGAGCGACCGCCCTGGAGGTTGCGGGTGAGGCCGCCACCGGATTGAAGGCGATCACGGCAGACCTCGACCCTGCCAACCAGAAGGCCCAGGAGGTCCTCCGCAACTTCCGCGCGCGCTACGACTACGTGACGATTCCCTGGTACCTGGGGTCGGCGTACGACGACGTGTACATCACTGCCGAGTGTCTCAAGCAGACCGGCGACGACCAGGACGCAGACGGTTTCAGGGACTGCCTGTACGAAATCACGTGGAGCGGGGCTATCGGCGATAACTTCAGCTTCGACGAGAAGGGCGAAGTCGTGGGCCTCTCCAACGTAGTTGTGGAGGTGCTGCCAGTAGCCGAGAGGACGGACGACAACCAGGGCTACAAGGTCCTGGGCGGGGCTCCTACGCAGTAGCCAGCCATGCAGGTAGTCCGGTTCATCATCCCAGCGGTTCTTGCGCTCACGCTCGCGGCGTGCTCCGAGGCCACGCCGACTCCCAGCCCCACTCCCGCACCGCCCACGCCCACGGCAGCGCCCCTGCCAACTCCCACGATATCCGGCGGGCCTCATCCGGCGAACACGCCAACCCCCGAGGCGTTCCCCCTCACGGTGGACGGCGGGACCACATGGGGAGACGCGTTCGACGCCTTCACGCCCGCCGAGCAGGGCTGCATCCGCAGCGCCGTCGACGAGGACACGCTGAGGCGTGGCATGGAGCAGCCTCTCTCCCTGGACGAGTCGGGGGACTGGGAGCAGGCGGTCTATGCCTGCGTCGCCCCGCAGACCGCCCGCACCCTCTTCGTTGCCGGGTTCATCGCGTCGCTGGAGTCGGAGGGCATCGAGATCAGCGGCGACGATGAGGCCTGCCTGCGGGAAGCGATGGCCGACGTGGATATCAGCACCATCATCATGGATGAGGATAGCCCCGCTGCCACCGAAGCCCTCTCGGACATCATCGTCTGCATCCCCGACGCCTTCGTCGACATCGTCGTGCAGGCCGTCGCCGCGGAGAGTGGGATCGCGTTGGAGCCTACCGCTGAGCAGAGGGGCTGCCTCCGGGACTGGGTGACCGGCATGGGCGCTGACGCGTTCAGCAAAGACCTGGTGAGCGATATTCCTATCGGCCTGTTCGCCTGCATGTCCGACGTGTTCGTCGACATCGTGCTGCAGGCTTGGCTCGATGAGGACACGATGGGCGCGATAGGCGAGGAGGAGCAGGCCTGCGTGCAGGAGAGCCTCGAAGGCCTGCTGGAACTCACTCCGGAATCGCTGGAAGGTGAGGATGCCGAGTCCGTGTTCACCATCATCACCCTCGGGGTGCTGGGCTGCCTCCCTGGCCTCCCGATGGAGGGGGAAACTCCCCAGCACCCGTCAGTGCTCTGGCAGTACGATGCAGGCTCGGAGCCCTATGCGCCCGCGGTGCGTGACGGTGTCGCGTACGTATCGGCCGGCAACTACGTGCACGCGGTCGACGCCGCAACGGGTGAATGGTTGTGGCGGTACGGGGAGACCTACGCCAACCATAGCCCCCCTGCGACGTCGGACGGCGTCGTCTACGTGGGGTCGAACGAGAGCGGCGGCGCGTTCGTGGTCGCCCTCGATGGCGACGATGGACGGGAGCTCTGGCGTTTCCCAGCGGGCGGCCCCGTGGACTTCCCGCCTGCGGTGTCTGGAGGAACGGCGTATGCCGCTTCCTTCGACGGCTTCCTCTACGCGCTCGACGCGGAAACAGGAGCGCTCTCCTGGAAGTTCAATGCAAGCGCATACGGATGGGCGACTGCTCCCGTGGCGTCCAGCGGCACGGTCTACGTGGCGGAGGGCGGCGCCCTCCATGCCCTGGACGCGGGTACGGGAGCGGTCCGCTGGCGGCACGGGTCGGATGGAGCCGCGTCCTCCGTCATCCTGGCCGACGGCGTGTTGTACGTGGCGGAGGACGGCGCTCTCTACGCCCTTGACGCGGGTACGGGAGAGGTGCTGAAGCCGTACGAGGGGGGAGAGCTGGTCCCGGAGATAGACGTGTCCGGCGGCATGATCTACGCCAGGACCTACGGCGACGACCTCGTTGCGTTGAGCGCGCAGAGTGGAGCAGTGGTCTGGCGGTTCGCAGGCAACCTGTCGTCCGCGCCCACGGTATCGGACGGGGTTGTCTACGTCGGGTCTTTCGACGGGGACGTCTTCGCATTCGACGCGACCACCGGAGCCTTGCTTGCGGAGTACGAGATCGGCTACAGCTACGTGGGCGGCCTGTCGGTGTCGGGCGGTCTGGTGTACGCGGCGAGCGGCGATGGGCGGCTCTATGCTATCGACACGCAGGCTGACGCGGACGCTCCGCAGGGGTGAATGCGCCGCTCTCTGACATTCAGGCGTTACCCGAGCAAGGCCGGTAGCAGAAGGTGCGAGCCGTGGGTATGATAGCCCTGCAATCGGAAGCCACGTAGCACTCTCATCTAGGGGTAGCCAATGAGCGAAATCCGTAACAGTGGACAGGAATACGAGAGCATGAGAGGCGAATACCTCAGTCTAATGGCATCAATCGAGTTCAATCTCACTTTCCTCCTGACCGAGTATATTGATGTCAGAAACTTTCGCGATCGGTTTCTCCAGTGGTTCACTCGGGCACCCATACCATTTGGTTCGAAGGTACGTCTCCTTCCCGTCCCGATCTCGGCAGATGATTTTACCGACTTGCCCCTGTAGGGCAAATCGAAGAGCGAGTTGGGGCTTGGTGCACCCGGAGTCAGCCATGAGCGGTACTACTGTATGGAGGCAGTGTGCATCTCCCATTTCGCACCGAATTGCTCTTCTGGGCCTGTTGCTCACGGCTTTTGTCGCCTGCTCTCCCAGCGACGCCGCGTCTGAGCCGTGTACCAAGGCAGAGCGCGTCCTGAACGTAGGTTTCTACGCCTACTTCGCGCCGGTGAGCTACAGTGCCGACCCGACCCCGGCCTCGCCAGGATTCAACACCCATCTGGGCTACGAGGCCGACCTGCTGACGGCCCTGGAAGCGATGGAGGGCGCGGGGCTGACCTTTTCGCGGCGTGGCATCGCTCACTGGGACGACATCTGGCTCCGGTCCGCAGGTACCGAGTACG
>MPMJ01000010.1 GCA_002238425.1 SAR202 cluster bacterium bin16
TGTGGGTGGTGTCCGTGGCGATGCTGGGCGGGGCATCGCTAATGGCCTGGCTGGTGCGTGAGCGCGAGGTCTCGGCCCGTTACGTGCCCATGCGGCTCCCCGGGGGGGGGGGGGTGGGGGTGCGCCGGCGAGACCCCGGAGTGGAGTGGCTCGTCCACACACTGGACTCGATCCTCGGACAGGGGCCGGTGGTGATAGTCACCGTCATCGCAGTGGTGGTCATCGCAATCCCGCTGGCGATAGCCGTACTGGCGCTCCGGCGTCGCGGGGGGCGGCAGGCATAGCAAGCCGCTCTACGCTCTTGGGCGACCACGGGAGTCGCCCCTACACCAGGCGCCTCCCAGCCCCTCCTTCCGCCGCGGGCGGCGGGCGGCGAGGAAGAAGAACCCGGCAAAGAATGCGCCTACGACGTAGGCCGTGTGCACGGGCTCATAGCTCCCTGTGAGGTCGAAGGCGGCCGCGGTGACGAGCGGGCCGAGCGCCATCGCTGGAGTGACGAGCAGGACGGTGAGGCCAGTGATAGCGCCGACGTGCCTTCGCCCGAAGTAATCCGGCCATGCCTGCGACTGCAGTTGCTGCGAGCCGCCGATGACGAGGCCTATAGGCCACGCCGCGGCGAAGAGAGTGGCGGGCGTGTCCGCGAGGACGTAAAGCGCGATCGAGAGGGAGTAGCCGAACCCCCAGAGCGTGAGGCCGGCGTGCACACCGAAGCGGGCGGCGATATAGCCCCAGAACGGACGTCCCAGCATCGCGCCGAAGCCGAAGAAGGCGAACGCGCTCGACGCGAAGGTCGAGCTCAGGCCCTCGTCGATGAAGTACGGCACCATGTTGGCGATGACGCCGGTGGCGGGGAACCCGGTGAGCATGATCGATATGACGATGAGCCACAGCGTTCGCGTGCGAACGGCCTCCCGCAGCGTCCAGCTGTCCTCGTCAGCGACGGTGCGCGACCGCTCTCGCGCCGAAGTCCGCACGGTGCCGGGGAGGTCGCCGTCGGGCAGTTGCCCGTAGTCCTCGGGCCTGCGCCGCACGATGACCCAGACGAGCGGGGCGAGGATGAATATCTCGACGACGCCTAGAACAGCCCATCCTGAACGCCATGAGGTCTGCTCGATGAGGATGGCGAAGACCGGAACCATGAGGAATCCGAACGCGGCACGCCCTCCGCTGGACCAGGCGAACGCGGCAGCGCGGCGGCGGATGAACCAGTTGGCGATCGCCGTGCGCGGGCCCACAATCTCCAGTCCCGTTCGCGCCGCGCCGACTCCGACGCCGAGCAGCAGGTAGTACGCCCAGGGCACGTCCGTGAACGCCAGCAACACGAGACATGCGCCGCCGAACAGGGCGCTGAGCGTCATGCCGAGCCGGGCGCCGCTCCTGTCGAACAGCGGGCCAAGCACCATGCCAAGCCCCGCGGAGACGAACGTGGCGACGGTCAGGGCGCCCGTGAGCGTCGTGCGGCTCCAGCCGAGGTCGTTCTCCATGGGGACGACGAGGAGGCCGAAGAGGTAACTCGTGGCCGCGCCGTGGGTGAAGAGTGCGAGAAAGGAGACGCCGACGATCCACCATCCGCGGTAGGACGGGTAGAGAGTGAAGCGTCGTGCGGGTGTGTTGCTGCTCATCGGCGGGATTCTCATTCTTGCACAGGTTGCAGAGGCCGAGGCGGAACGGGGTCGATCAAGGTGTCCAACCTCATGGAAATCTGGACACCTTGATGGTGGGTTTACGAGTAAATCGAACCCTGGTTCTGGACACCTTGATCACCTTGATATGGGCTTCCGCCAGGCCGTGGCCTGCTTCCCGCATCAAGGTGATCAAGGTGTCCAACGAATTCAAAAGTTGCGGCCGGAGACTATAGAGCCTGTCTATGGCAGCGGCGTGAGCTATAGACGCAGTCTATGGGTGATGCCGAGCGCGTAGTCATGCTCCCAGCGTAACCGACGCAAGGTCGACCGGGTAAGAGGCAAGTGTCACAGCGGCGACATGTGTCATCCGCTGCCGAGAGCGCGCCCTCGCCGCACCCCCCTGGCCCCTCACCCACTGCCGAGGGCGATTACGACGGCGCCTCCCACGATGAGGGCGGTGGAGGCGAGCTTCACCGCTACCGTGCCGCGCGTCGTGACTTCGCCGAGCGCGCCCCGCCACACGAGCGAGAGGCCGATGGTGAAGACGACGAGGAAGAACGTCCGCAGACTCGAGAGCGCGGTGACGAGCGTGACGGGGCCGAGCGAGAGTCCCCAGAGAAGCAGGAAGAGGCTCCCATTGGCCACCAAGAACTGGTTGACGGCCATGTACCCGAGTGCGGGGCTGCGAGTGCGGAAGAACGAGATGAGGTCGTCCAGCGGCGGGCGCCGGAGGTTGAAGGCGAGCAGGACCCCGCTGAGGGCCAGCATCCGCAGCGCGTGCGCGAAGAGCACCGGCAACTCGTTCAACGCCGACTTGCCGAACACGAAGGAGCTGCCTTCTATGAGGCTGCCGAGCATGAGCAGCATGAATGTCTTGTCCGGCAGGAAGCCTCGGGACGTGCCGGAGCCCGACGAGATAAGCACCGCGCCGACGACCACGGCGAGCACGGCGAGCCATTCGACAGCGCCCAGCCGCTCGCCAAGGAAGAAGAAAGCGATGAGCGCGGTGAAGATGGGGTAGGTCTGGTAGACGGGTATGGCGCGGGAGACCTCCCGCGTATACAGCGAGTGGATGAGGATGTGGGCACCAAGGCCATAGAACGCACCGGAGACCAGCGCCAGGAGCACGGCTTCCAATGTGGCCGACTCCGGTATGCCGAAGACGAGGAGCAGGGTGGTCCCGACCAGCGGCATGGTGAAGCCGATGGCGAGCGGCTCCGTGCTCGGCGTGCGCGCGTAGTTGTGGATGATGGTCTTGTCGAGGATGCCGATGCAGGCGGCAAGCGCCGCGCCCGCCAGCACGATTGCCACCCATGACATCCGCTATGCACTCCCCAGAGCGATCGCGGCGACGCCAGCCACGATGAGACCGGTCGAGAGGAGTTTGACAGCGATGACGCCGGGTGTCGTGACTTCACCGAGAGCGCCCTTCCAGACAAGGGCAAGCGCCGTGCTGTAGACCACGAGGAAGAAGGCGCGCGCACCGGACAGCGCGGTAACGAGCGCAGCGGGGCCAAGCGCCAGCGCCCAGAGAAGGAGCAGCAACCCTACCGTGGCGATGACCAGCTCGTTCACGGCGACGAACCGCAGCGCCGGGCTGCGGGTGCGGACGAACGTGCGAACGTCGTCCACGGAGCCGCTCCTGAGGTTGAAAGCGAGGAAGACTCCGCCGAGACCCAATGAGCGGAGAGCGTGGGTGAACAAGACCGGTAGTTCGTCCACGGCAACCTTCCCGAAGATGTGCGCGCTGCCGTGGATGGCGCTTCCGAGCATGAGCAGGACGAACGCCCTGCCGAGCAGGATGCTGCGGATGGATGTGCGCCCGGGTCGGAACGAGATCAACACCGCCCCCGCGACGACGACGGCCACCGCAGTCCACTCGACCGCACCCAACCCCTCGCCCAGGAAGAAGAAGGCGTAGATAGCGGTGAAGATGGGGTAGCTCAGGAATACCGGGATGGAGCGGGATACCTCATTGCTATAGAGCACCAGCATGAGGAACTGCACACTGATCCCAAGGATCGCGCCGGAGACGAGGGCCCCCATCACTGGCCTCCACGTCGCGCCTTCCGGCACACCGATGACGACAAGGATGACGACGCCCACCGAGGTCTGCGCGAATCCGCTGAGGAGAGGCACTGTGTGTGGCGTCCTGGCATAGCGGTAGATGACCGTCTTGTCGATGAGGCTGACAATCGAGAGGACCGCAGCACCCGCCAGTGCCAACGCTACCCACGACATCCGCTATGCGCTCCCAAGAGCGATCGCGGCGACGCCAGCCACGATGAGACCGGTCGAGAGGAGTTTGACCGCGATGACGCCGGGCGTCGTGACTTCGCCAAGCGCGCCCTTCCAGACGAGGGCAAGCGCCGTGCTGTAGACCACCAGGAAGAAGGCGCGCGCACCGGACAGCGCGGTGACGAGCGCGGCGGGGCCGAGCGCAAGCGCCCAGAGGAGAAGCAGCAGCCCCGCCGTGGCAATGATCAGCTCGTTCATGGCGACGAACCGGAGCGCCGGACTGCGGGTGCGGATAAACGTGCGCACGTCGTCCACAGAGCCGCTTCGCAGGTTGAAGGCAAAGAAGACGGCCCCGAGTCCGAGCGAGCGGATGGCATGCGTGAACAACACCGGCAGTTCGTCCACCGCGACCTTGCCGAAGACGTGTGCGCTGCCGTGGATGGCGCTGCCGATCATGAGCAGCACGAAGGCCTTATCCGTCAGGATGCCGCGGAGGGAAACGGACCCGGGCCTGAACGAGATCAGCACCGCCCCTGCGACAACGACGGCCACCGCGAGCCACTCGACCACGCCCAGGTTCTCCCCGAGGAAGAAGAAGGCGTAGATGGCGGTGAAGATGGGGTAGCTCTGGAAGACCGGGATGGTGCGCGACACTTCATTCCAGTAGAGAACGCGTATCAGGAACTGCGCGCTGAGGCCGAACACCACGCCCGAGACGAGCGCCCAGAGTACGGGTTCCCACTCCGCTCCGTCCGGCACGCGGACGGCGGCCAGCACGACGACCCCGACGAACGTCTGCGCGATGCCGATGAGCAGCGGCAGCGTGTGGGGCGTGGTGGCATAGCGGTAGATGACGGTCTTGTCGAAGATGCTGACGATCCCGGAGATCGCCGCACCCGCAAGCGCGATGACTACCCAGGACAAAATCTAGCCCGCCGCTCCGTTCCCGTTCTTCGCCTCGTACCGCGAGTTGCGGACTACGTGGCCGGGAAGCGCGCCGGTGTGCACGCCGTCCTCAAGCAGCACCTGCCCGTTGACGATGGTGTACGGGATACCGTGCGCCACCTGCTTCAGCCGCATGGAGCCGCCGGGCAGGTCGTAGGCCTCTTCGGAGGGGTCGAGCCCGAGGTTCTCGTAGTCCATCACGAGCACGTCGGCTTTGCTGCCGGGGGTGAGCCTGCCGCGTCCCGGCGTGCCGAAGATGTCCGCAGGGAACGAAGTGAGGCGCCGCACGCCCTCCTCTACCGGCATGATGCCCTTGTCGCGCACCCAGTGGCTGAGGAAGTGAACGCCGTAGCCGTAGCCACCCTCCCGCACGACGTGCGCGCCGGAGTCCGACAGGCCGATGAGGGTGTGCTCGTCGTTGAGGATGGCGGCCATCGCATCGTCGTCGTTGTTCTGCTGGTTGCGCGCGCACCACGTCTTCATCTCCTCTTCGACGGCGAGGTCGAGGAATGCGTCCATGGCACTGATGCCGCGCTGCGCGCCGAGTTCGGCGGCGGTCATACCCGCGAGGCCCTTGTTCTTCTCCAGAGCGGGCTTGACGATGACGACGTGGTCCCACCGCCCGGAGAAGCCGAGCGCGGTGGTGTCGCTGCGCTCCGCAACCTCCTTCGCGAGCTGCGGGCGGAGCGAGGCGTCGGCGAACGCTGCGACGCGCTCCTCAGTGCTGCTGTTCATGATGCGCTTCCAAGTGGGCATGAAGTTGAAGAACTCCGCGCTGTCCATCTGGAAGAAGCGCAGGCCGGGGCGCGGGTTGATCTGCGGGTATATGCGGGCTGCGCTGCGTGCAGCGACATCCGCGAGGTGGGCGAGGTGCTCCCGCCACTTGTCCGGACGGAGCACACTCTGCGTGATGGAGAGGTAGGTCACGGGACGACCGCTGATCTCCGACATCTTCGTGCAGATGCCTTCGGTCAGCTCGAGGTCCGTCGGGTCGCCGACCTGGATGACGCCGGTGTCGAGGTCGCGCAGCGCGCCAGCGACGGCGTACAACTCGTCGATGGAGGCGATGTTCGCAGGGAGGAGCTTGCCGTCCATGCCAGCGTGCCGAGGATTGCGGTCGAACGATATGCCGAGGGCGCCTGCCTCGACGCTGTCGCGCACCGCGGCCTGGATCGCCTCGATCTCGTCGCCGGTGGCCTCGCGCTCCTGGGAGTCGGCGCCCATGACCCAGCGGCGGACCGCGGAGTGGCCGACCATCACGCCATAGTTGATGCCCAGGTTGTTGTCGAGCGAGCCAAGGTAGTCGCCGAACGTGCGCCAGCCCCACGGCACGCCGTTCATCAGCACGTCGTAGGGGATGGCCTCGACCTTCGCCAGCATGCCGGCGAGCGCGGCTTCGTCGCCCTCGCGCACGGGCGCTAGCGTCAGGGAGCAGTTGCCGCTGACGACGGTCGTGACGCCGTTGTAGCAGGAGAATGTGCAGAGGGGGTCGAACGTCACCTGGCCGTCGTAGTGGGTGTGGTGGTCGATGAAGCCGGGGGTGACGACGCAGCCGCTGGCGTCGATCTCGCGTGACGCGGGGCCGTCCAACTGCCCAACGGCAGCGACGCGGCCGCCCGCGATGCCGACGTCGGCAACCTGCGGGGCATCGCCCGTGCCGTCCACAACGAGGCCGCCCTTGATGAGCAGGTCGAACGCCATCGCACACCTCCGCTGGAGCGTTGGGGGTATGTTACACCCTGTGGGAGCAGGTACGACGCGCAGTACGCAGTGGCTCAGTCCGCGAGCGCCTCGGCGACCTCCGCCTCGGTGAGGCCGTAGACCTCCATCGCCTTCTGCGGGGTGACAAGGCCGTCCTGGATGTCGCCCTTGACCAGTTCGCGATCGCGCTCGGCGGGGGGCAGGACGCCGCCGCCACCGCCCGTCTCGATGCTGAAGACCTCGCCGGGCTGCATGCCGAGGTTGGAGGCGATGCCGGGGTAGCGCTCCTCGCGGTCGGTGCCGGGGTGCACGACGACGTAGGCGTTCGAGCCGTTGCCTCCGCCCTCCATGCCCGCGGCCTCGCGCTTGGCTGCGCCGCCGGAGAGACGGCCGCCGGAGCGGACCTTGTACTCGCGCACGTAGCCGGGGCCGCCGCGCGACTTGCCGTCGCCGCCGGTGTCGGGGAGCACTTCGAAGCGCGTCATGTCGACCGGGAACTCGGACTCGATGATCTCGACGCTCGTGAAGCGTCCACCGCTAGCTCGCGCGCCGACGCCGGAGAAGCCGTCGCCGCCGTCGAATGCGCGGGCGCCGGCGTACATCAACTCGTACTGCACGTACTGGCGGTCGCCGTCGCCCTGGTAGCCGATGACGATGGAACTCTGCGTGGAGCCGTGGGCGAGCGTGGGCTGTCCGGCGGCCTTCGCGACGGCGGTCATGATGACGCTCTCGGCGATGGCCATGGTCTTGGAGTAGAAGCCGACGGGACCGGGGAACTCCGGCGAGATGATGCTGCCCGGCCGGAAACGGCATTCGATGGCATTGGCGAGTCCGTGGTTGATGGGGAGGTAGGGGTCGGTCATGCAGATGACGCCGTTGTAGACGAGGCCACGGATGAATGGTTCGCGCACGTTGATGGGGGCTGCGGCCTGGTCGCCGGTGGCAGTGAAGTCGACGATGAGCCGGTCGCCCTCCTTGATGGCGGCCGCGTGGAGGCGGATGGGTTTGCCGGGGTTGGAGGGGTCGTCCACCCAAGTCTCGGACTCGCTGACGCCGTCCTTCCAGCGGGAGATGTACTCGCGGGCCTGCTGCTCGGTCCGCTCGCCGAGGTCCTCGAACATCTGGAGGAGGGTTTCCTTGCCGTAGGTGCGGAGGGCGTCCTTCACGCGCTCCTCGCCGATGGTGAAGCAGACGCCGGCCTTTGCCGAGAGGTCGCCGATCATCATCTCGGGCACGCGGCTGTTGGCGCGCACGAACGACGCGGTGTCCTGCACGAGTTCGTAGTTGCGCATGTAGCGCACGGGCATGATCTGCAGGCCCTCGCCGAAGATGTCGCGGGAAGTGGCGTTGCGGCTGCCCGCGGACACCCCACCGATGTCCGGCGTGTGGCCCATGCTCGCGGCGAAGCCAATGACCTCTTTCTCGTGGAAGATGGGGGTCATGATGACCATGTCGTTGGCGTGGGGGCATCCACTGTAGTAGGGGTGGTTCGCGAGGAAGGCGTCGCCCTCGGCCATGTCGTCGAGGCTGTAGAACTGCAGCAGCCCCTTGATCGACTCGGGGTAGGCGGCCATGTGCCCAGGGTGGAACGACTGGCCGACGAGCCGCCCCTGCCTGTCGAGCACGCCGCAGCTGAAGTCGTGCGACTCGCGGACGATGGTCGAGTAGCCGGTGCGGAAGACCGCCTTCTCCATCTCGCGGACGATGCCGTCCAGCCGTGCCCTGAGGACCTCGTAGGTGATGGGGTCTACGCGTGCCATGGCGGAACCTCCTAGGTCACGTCGATGATGATGTTGAGGTAATCGTCCACGAGGGCGCGCTGGCCGGGGTAGACGACGGTCGTCGAGTCCAACTGGTCAACGATAGCGGGGCCGTCGAATCGGTGGCTCGGTGCAAGGAGGGCGCGGTCGTAGACAGGGCAAGGGACCATGCCCTGCGCGCTGTCGAAGCAGACGTCTCGCTCACCCACGCGCGCAACGCGGGAGTCCGTGTCGGCGTGGGCCTGCCGCTTGAGCGTCGCCTTGGGGACGACGGCGGAGGCGCGCAGCCGGTAGTTGACGGCTTCGGCTTCCTCGTCCGCCGCAGCGTGGCCGAACATCTGCTCGTGCATCGCATCGAAGCGCGTTCGCGCGGTGGCTACGTCCTGCTGCGAGACTTCGCTCTCCGATCCCAGCGGTATCGTGAGCTCGTAGCCCTGGCCTAGGTAGCGGACGTCTATGCCGAATTCCAGCACCAGCTGGTCCAGCGCATAGCCCTCGGACGTGAACTCGACTTCAGCCTGCGCACGGAGGTCCTGCATGGTGGCGGTCAGTTCGGTTGCGTCCAGTTCCGACATGAGGCGAAGGCGGGAGCGGACGTAGTCGTGGCGGGGGTCGGCCATGAGCAGGCCGAGCGCCGAGGTGACGCCGGGTGCGGGCGGGACGATGACCTTCGACATCTTGAGGTCGGCGGCGAGCCTGCCGGACGGCACCGGCCCTGCTCCGCCGAAGGCCACGAGCACGAAATCGCGGAGGTCGTAGCCTTGCTCGGTGGAGACGGCACGGATGCCCTCCTCCATCTTGGCGTTGATGATGCGGATGATGCCCTCTGCCGTCTCCAGCGTGCCGAGTCCAAGCCGTCCGGCCATCTCCGCGATGGCGCGCTCGGCACCGTCGCGGTCGAGGCTGACGCGTCCGGCAAGTTTCGACTCAGGGTTCAGGAAACCAAGCACGAGGTTCGCGTCGGTGACGGTCGGCTGCACGCCGCCCTTGCCGTAGGCAACAGGGCCGGGGTCGGCGCCGGCGCTCTCCGGCCCAACGCGCAGGCCGCCGCCGGACTCGACCGTCGCGATGGTGCCGCCACCCGCGCCGATGGTGTTGATCATGAGCATGGGGACCGCGAGCTCCCAATCGCCGATGCGTCCGCTCGTCGTCTCGAGGACGCGTCCCTGCTGGCCAAGGGCGATGTCCGTGCTCGTCCCTCCCATGTCCAGCGAGACGACGTTATCGAAGCCCGCCGTGGATGCGACGGCCATCGCCGCCATCGCTCCGGCGCAGGGGCCGGAGAGGACGGTCGTTACCGGCGTGACGCTGCCGATGCGGGCGACGCCGCCGTTGCTCTGCATCACGTAAAGGGCGTCGCTCGTCACCTGTTCGGCGCGGATGCGCTCCTCCAGCGTGGCGAGGTACGTGCCCATCTTCGGCGATATGTAGGCGTTCGCGACCGTCGTGCTGAGGCGCGGGAACTCGCGCATCTGGGGGAGCACCTTCGAGGAGATCGAGACGGTCGTTCCCGGGAGTTCGCGCTCGATGATCTCGGCGATGCGCTCCTCGTGGGCCGGGTTGAGAAACGAGAAGAGGAGCACGACGGCGATGGACTCCACTCCCCGCCGTCCGAGAGAGCGCACGGCTTCCACGGCAGCGTCCTCGTCCAACGGAACGACGGCCTCGCCCTTGTAGTTCACGCGTTCCTTCGCCTCGCGGCGGTAGCGCGGAAGCACGGGCGGCTTCTTCTCCACGTAGACGCTCGTGGCGCGCGAGGAGTCTTCGCTGGGCGCGAGGTGCCAGACGTCGTTGATCGCGCCGAATCCCTCGGTAACGAACAGGCCCACGTGCGCGCCCGCGCCGGTGAGCAAAGCATTTGTGCCGACTGTGGTGCCGTGGGAGAGGGAGAGCACGTCGGCAGGGGCGACGCCATTGACGAACGTCTCGCGTATGCCGTCGATGATGGCCCTGCCGGGCTCGTCGGGCGTGGATGGGAGTTTCAGCACGGAGAGGGCACCGGTGTCCTGGTCCAGGACGACCATATCCGTGAAAGTGCCGCCGGTATCTACTGCGATAGCCTTCATCTCGGTCCTGTGTCAGTAGGGATTAGCGGTCGGAGACTACCACAGGCCGCACGCGACGGGCAGTGCGCTCCTCCGCAGCGCCGCCAAGAAGCGCCTGAGCGTGCGCTAGACTACGCCCATGCCGGTCTATGCTGCGGTTGCGGTCTCCATCGCCGCCGGTTATCTGCTCGGTTCCCTCCCGTGGGCGTACCTTGCTGCACGACGGAAGGGCATCGCCATCGGTGACGTGGATACGCGGATAGCGGGGACGGCTAACGTATTCCGGCAGGTCGGGCGCCGGTGGGGAGTGCTGGTGTTCGTGGGGGACGCAGGCAAGGGGGCGGCGGCCGTTGCTCTGGCGAACGCCATCGGCGCGGAGGAGGCGCTCGCCCTGCCAGCGCTCGCCGCGGCTATGGCGGGACACAACTGGCCGCTGCTGGGGTTGTCGCGGCTGCCGGGCGGCGTGGGGCTCGCGACACTCGCAGGCGGATGTTTCGGCGCCGCGTGGCTGATCGCGCTACCGTCGACGGCGGTCGGAGTCGCGATGATATTCATCCTGCGGAACACGGGTGTAGGAGCGGGGTTTGGACTCGCGCTCTACGCCGTGCTGGGAATCGTCACCGGTCTGGACCCGTGGCTGCTGGGCGGACTCGCAGCGCTGGGCGTGCTGGTGGTAGCGTGGGCGAAAGTGCGACGGTAGGACCGGAAGGAGCCCCAGAACGCCGACTCCTCCGCATGAGCTTGGTCAGGCGTTGCGTAGCTGATCCCAACGTCATCGTACGCAGACGCCCCGAGCAGGCCGGTGAAATCGTTCGATCTCATGCGGGCCGCGCGCTTCGGGAAGAGCTTGCCCTTACCACCTGCCGGACTGTTCATCGTGCGCGTGGTCAGGCAACCGGTATGTCAGACCGGCGTCGTCGTAGGCAGACGCGACCAGAAGCGTCGAGAAGTCCTTAGCAGCTTCCTTGCGCAACCGTGTTCTCAGCTTCTGAATGCGCTGGTCCAGCCGGTACCAGAACAGCGCGAAAGGTAGTCCGCTCACAGGAAATTGCAGTTGGGCAGCGAGATTGCTCCCTATGAGGCCGCGGGAAACGGGGTAGATGACCTTCTCCACCAGACTCTTCCGCGCCGCTGGGTCCGTGATGCCCGCGACCAGCGGGGCGGAGTTGATCAGCGCATTCGTCATGAGAATCGCCTCCTGCGTAGGGGGAGGCTCACAGATAGAGCCGATACGGTATATGTGCAGGGCGTGGCGCTCGTCGGTGAAGAGGATGGTTTCGGGGATGCCCATGAGGTACCCGGCATAGCGCCAGACATCGTGGAAACTGGCCCGCTCCTCTCTGCTGTAACTTGCTCCCAACGACTCCGAGTGCTTGACGGCGCGCGCAGCGAAACAGGCAACCGAATAGCCCAAGTGCGCGGCGCTGATCGGCACTCCCCAGGCGTCGTGTTCCCATTCTTCGGTCTGCCCCAGCAGTCGGCGGACCTGGGCGTGCACGAACCGGATGCGGACAGAGAGTTTCCATCCGTCGCCATGCCGCTCCAGTCCACCAGGCCAGAAAATCTCCATCTGGTGCCGGTTGTTCTGCTTGAGCCGCCAGACCCCGTTGTCGAATATGCGCCCGGTTTGCACGAACGACTTGCTTATCAGCGTCGAAAAGCCGTCTATGAGCACGCCGGTGACGAAACCCGCAAGAATCGGGACTGCATTCCTTTGGAAGGAGCGGATGCCTGGGCCGAAGGCATTGTGATCGAGCCAGTCTGGGTCAGGCGGTGGCGCGTCGATGAAGAAGTCCCGCAGTAACTGAGGCGCGTTCCGCAAGCGGTCACGGTCCTCCTCCATACCGGCCCGGATGAACCGGTGGACCTGCTCCTGAGGCAGCGACGCCAACTCTTCCACGACCGCGTCCATGACCGGGTCGCCGATATTGGTGTGAGCGATGTAGTTGTCCGCAGCTTCTTTGTCGACAAGACGGGCCTTCTCGTAGCCTGCCTTGTAGTCGGATGGGATTTCCATCAGCCCGCCTCGCTGCGTCTCATGGGGAGAAGGTACCGCTCTCGAAGGGTGGTTGTCTCCTTGGCTTGTTCCAATAATCCCCCTGACACGTCCGCTCCGGGCAGGATACAGCATAACTCTACTGCCGTCTGTCAACCAGCATGGGAGTCCACAGCTGTCGGCCGTCAATAGCGGATGGTCGCGCCACCCGACGCGACCGCGGTGTCGCCGCTCACGAAGGACACCGCATCGCTGCACAGCCATGGCCCGCCCAACCTGCCGCTGGGGTACGTCGACGAGTTCCTCAGCCGCTGGTTCCTGGACTGCATCGAGCGCAACGACAGCGACGCGATGAAGAAGCTCTTCATTGTCGACTCGGAAACGGTGCGTGCGGGAAGCGGGGAGCTCCGGGCGTGAATTACTGTGGCCGACGCGATGGGCCGTCCCGCCAGCCTCCTGGACTACATAGCCCACGGGCGCCAAGTGTGCGGTCGGCTACGCCTACTGACCACCCGGTTGATGCCCGTCGAGCGGAGCTCCCGATATGGCCGTGCTATCGGAGGAGGCCGCACTTCCGATGCGTGCTGGATATTGGTGCCGAGGGTGGGACTCGAACCCACACGCCCTTTATGGACAGCAGATTTTAAGTCCGCGGCGTCTGCCATTCCGCCACCTCGGCACGCTCGTACGATTATAAGGGATGAACGCTCGAAGACATCGGGCCGTGCGATTCCTTGCCGCACTCTCGCGTCATCCCTAACATGAGCACATGGCCGACAACGCGTTCCGAAACCTGCCAGCAGTGAGCGACGTGCTCGCGCAGCCTGCCGTCGCGACGTTGCTTGCCGAGGGGTACCGCCAGGACATCATCACTACTTCCGTGCGTGAGCACATCGCAAAGGCACGCGCCGCCGTGGCGGATGGCACGGCCCCGCCGACCGCAGCAGAGGTAGCGCACGACGTCGCGAAGGCGACCCAGCAGAGCGAGGCGGACTGGCCCGTGCATGTGCTCAACGCTACGGGCGTCATCCTGCACACGAACCTCGGACGCGCTCCGCTCTCGCAGGAGAGCATCCGTGCTGCCGCCGCCGCTTCGGAAGGCTACTCGACGCTCGAACTGGACCTGGAGGACGGCAAGCGCGGCAGCAGGTACGAGGCTATCGCGCGTCTATTGCGGCAGTTGACCGGCGCGGAAGACGCGATAGCCGTCAATAACAACGCAGGAGCGATGCTGCTCGGTCTTGCGGCGGTCGCCGCGGGACGTGAAGTCATCGTCTCGCGCGGAGAGGCGAGCGAGATAGGTGGCGGCTTCCGGATACCGGACGTGCTCGCCCAGAGCGGCGCGCGGCTGGTGGAAGTGGGGACGGTCAACCGCACCTACGCGACAGACTACGAGCGCGCCATCACGGAGCGGACCGCCGCGCTGCTGGTGGTGCACCGCTCCAACTTCCGCGTGACCGGCTTCACGCACGAGCCGTCGCTGGCAGACGTCGCAGCAGTGGGTGCAGCGCACGGCGTGCCCCTGTTGCACGATCTCGGTTCCGGCGCACTACTGGACACCGCGCAGTTCGGCATCGGGCACGAGACGATGCCGCAAGAGAGCCTCGCGGCGGGCGCTGACCTGGTGTTCTTCTCCGGCGACAAGCTGCTCGGCGGGCCGCAGGCGGGGCTTGCAGCCGGAGGCGCAGACCTCGTGGCAGCGCTGCGCGCGCACCCGCTCGCACGGGCGTTGCGCGCCGACAAGCTGACGCTCGCGGCGCTGCACCGCACGCTGCTCCACTATATACGTGGCGACGCGATGCAGCAGATACCGGTCTGGCGCATGATCGCGGCATCGCAGGAAGAGTTGGGCGAGCGAGCGCGGGCAGTAGCGGAGCAGATCGGAGAACTGGCGTCGGTCGTGGATGGCTCGTCGAGGCTCGGCGGGGGCAGCCTGCCGACTGACGAACTGCCGTCGCGGCTCGTGAGCGTCGACGCCTCGCCTGTGGGCGGCCCCGATGAACTCGCGCGGCGGCTCCGGGCCGGGTCGCCCCCTGTGGTTGCACGTATCGAGGACGAGCGGCTGCTGCTCGACCTGCGCACCGTACCCCCGGAGCGTGACACGGAACTGGCGAGGGCTGTCTCGATGGCGTTCGCTACAGCCGCAGACGCCTGAACGACGGTGCGACAGCGGTAACGAGAACGACCAGCACCAATCCCACCGAGCCTCCCAGCAACCAGGCCGTGGACACACCGTAGTCCTCGGCGATTATCCCAGCGATGACGCCTCCGAGCGGCTGCATCCCCACGTCCAGCATGTAGATGCCCATCACGCGCCCGCGCATGTAGTCCGGCGTCACGGACTGCAGGATGGTGTTATTGGTGGTCATCACCATGATGAAGAAGAGCTGCTGCACGACGAGGATGGCCCAGGCATGCCACCAGATATCCACTTGTGAGAGCGCCAACACGGCCAGCGCGGCTCCCGCGACGCCGAAGAGCGAGAGCCGTCCCTTGTGTTCGACGGTGTGGAACCGCGCGACGAACACCGCCCCAACGAAACCGCCCACGCCCATGCCGACGTACATGAAGCCGAGCAGCGCGCCTTCCGAGTCGCCCAGGTCCTCGGCGACGAATACGGGCATCTGGGTCTGGATGAACGCCATGAGCGTGAGCGTCGGTATCAGACTGAGGATGATGGCGTAGCGGGGCACGGGTTCCCGCGCAACGTAAGCCAATCCTTCTCTCAGGTCGGCGAGCGGCGACTGCTGCTTGCGCCCTTCCCGTCCCTCAGCGAACTCAGCGCGGAACGGGAGAACGAGCAGAACGACCGCGCCGTACATCACCGCCTGCAGGATGAAGTTCACTTCCGAGCCCAGCAGCGCAATCATGCCGCCCGCGATGCCGGGCCCGATCATCCGCATGGAGTTGAACGCCATCGAGTTCAGGGCAATGGCGTTCATGAGCCGCTCGCGCGGCACAGAGTTGCCCACGAGCGTCTGCCGCAGGGGGTTGTTCAGCGCCCAACCGGCGCCAGTGAGGAACGAGAAGGCGTGCAGGTGCCATAGTTCCACGAATCCCAACTGGAGGATGACGGCGAATATGACAGCAAGGAGGGCCAGGTAGAACTGGTCCAGCAGGAGGACGACGCGGCGGTCAAACTTGTCAGCGATGACGCCGGCGATGGGCGCCCCAAGCATCGGAAGAGCGCGCAGGCCGAGGACGATGGATACCTGCACCGGCGACCCGGTCATCTCGTACGCCAGCCAGCCGAGCGTCACCTGCTGTATCCAGGTACCGGCGCTCATGAAGAGCGTGCCGAACCAGAGGAGCCGGTAGTTGCGGTAGCGGAGCGCGGAGAACGTCCCGCCCCGGACCCTCGCCTGCCTCGGACGTTCGGACGGCTCGGTGGATCGATGAGGCGCGTGCATGGAGTGGCGTCAAGGTTACCAGCCTCTCGCGTACCGCGCGTTCAGCCCAGTGGATAGCCCCGTACAACCGGAGCCGCTCAATATGGATGAGAGACGCCTGCTCCGATGGAAAGGTAACCTGTCCGGGCGATGGTGTTCCTATGGGTCGGAGTGGGGGTGGTGAGTGTTTCGCTCGCCTCCATCTTCATCAGGCTGGCAGACGCGCCCCCGCTCACGGTGGCGGCGTACCGCATGTGCATCGCCACCGTCATCGTCGGCGTAACTGCCGCCATTGCAGGGAGGAAGGACTTCGCCGCCGTACGCCGCTCCGACCTTCCGCTCCTCGCGGGGTCCGGGTTCTTCCTCGCGGCGCACTTCGCGCTGTGGATAACGTCCCTCTCGCACACGTCGGTGGCGAGTTCGGTGCTGCTCGTCACGACGACGCCCGTATTCGTGGCGATCGGGGCGCACTTCGCCTCGCCGGACAAGGTGGGGCGGCTCACGGCGCTTGCCGTGGCGGTGAGCATAGCGGGAGGCTTCATCATCGCGGCCGGGGACTGGGCGGAAGGCGAGCGGCACCTGCTGGGCGACGCACTCGCGCTCGGGGGAGCGGTGGCAGTCGCGGGCTACCTGCTGGTGGGACGCCGCGTGCGCAGACGCATCCCCACCCTGCCCTACATCACGATCGTGTACGCCGTCACAGCGGTCGTGCTGCTGGCGGCGGCGGTGGGAAGCGGGGCGCCGATGTTCGGCCTTCCGGCGGAGTCGTACTTCTGGATGGCGATGGCGGCGCTGCTCCCGCAGGCGGTGGGGCACTCGCTGCTGAACTGGGCGCTGGGCTACATGCCCGCGGTGAACGTGACGCTCGCGGTACGCGCCGAGCCGGTGCTTGCGACGCTGATGGCGATCCCGGTGCTGGGCGAGATACCGCCGTGGACGGTGCTGCCCGGCGGAGCTCTGCTGCTGCTGGGCGTCTACATCGCGGTCCGGAGCGGAGAGACGCGGCGGGCCAACGTATAATCGGCGGGCGATGCTGGCAGAACTCACCGTCCGCAATCTTGCCGTCATAGAGGAGACGCGCCTCGTGTTCGGGCCGGGGTTGAACGTCATCACCGGCGAGACGGGAGCGGGCAAGTCGCTGCTGGTGGACGCGCTCGCGTTCGTGCTTGGCGGCACGGCGGACCGGGGGGTGATGCGGCGCGGTGCAGACTCCATGAGTGTCGAGACGGTCTTTGCGTTAGATGAGCCACGCACACGGGAAGCGCTCGCTGAATTTGGAGTGGAGGTGGACGACGAGGATGGGGTCGCCGTCCTGTACCGCGAGGTGCACCAGGAAGGGCGCACGGTCTCCCGTCTGAACGGTCGCGCCGTGCCGGTGAGCACGCTGCGTGCGGTCGGCGGGGCGCTGGTGGACATCCACGGGCAGGGTTCGCACCTCTCGCTGCTCGATCCGCGCTTCCAGATGCGGGTGCTGGACGATTTCGGCGGTCTCGGCGAGCACCGCGACAGCGTCGAATGCGCAGTTGCAGAGGTGCGCCGCGTGCAGGGCGAACTCGGCGAATCGGAAGCGGCGATACGAGAGGCGGAGCAGCGGCGCGATCTGCTGGCATTCCAGGTGGACGAGATCGAGGCTGCCGCTCCGGTGGACGGGGAGGAGGAGGCGCTGCTGCGCGAGCGCAACGTGCTGGAGCATGCCGAGAGCGTGCGCGACGCCTGCGTTGCCGCGTACGAGGCGCTGAGCGAGGGCGACCGCAACGCGGCAGACCTCGCGGCGGAGGCGCTGGACCACCTGCGGCGCGCTCCGGGCGCCGCTGACGCGCTGGGCGCGCAGATCGAGGCGCTCGAGTCCGCGCTCGTGCAGCTTGGCGACACGGCACGGGAGGTACGACGCCTCGCGGAGAGCGTCGAGTCGGACCCGGCGCGGCTGGCCGAGATAGAGGAGCGCGTCGAGCTGCTGCGGCGCCTCAAGCGCAAGTACGGAGGCTCCGAATCAGCGGTGCTCGCGTTCGGGGAGGATGCCCGTACGCAGCTGGAGCGCATCGAGACGGCTGACGTACGCCGGGGAGAATTGGAGCGCGCGCTGGATGAAGCGTCTCGGAGCGCGGGAGCGCTTGCGTGGGGGTTGTCCGAAGCGCGGAGGAGTGCGGCGGCTGCGTTGGGCAAGGCGGTCGCGGAGGAACTGCGGGAGGTGGGGCTGGAGCGTGCGTCGTTCGACATCGCGGTCGAGCAGAACGAGGCGGGCGACGGCCTGCCCGCTCCGGACGGGCGGCGCTACGCCCTCGCCGGGAGCGGGATAGACAGGGTCACGTTCTCGGCGCGGACGAACCCGGGAGAGGAGTCGCGCCCGCTGGCGAAGGTAGCGTCGGGCGGAGAGACGTCGCGGATGATGCTGGCCCTCAACAGCGCGCTGCAAACAGTGTCCGGCGCGCCGTCGCTGGTGTTCGACGAGATAGACGCGGGCATCGGAAGCCGCGCCGGGGAGGTGGTGGGGAGGAAGCTGTGGACGGTCGGCAGGCGGGCGCAGGTGCTGTGCGTGACGCATCTGCCGCAGATAGCCGCGTGGGCGGACACGCACTTCCGGGTGGGGAAGGCGGTGGAGGACGGGCGGACGTACTCGGGGGCGGAGTCGCTGAGCGAGGAGGAGCGCGTCGGGGAGGTCGCGGGGATGCTGGGGAGCGGGGCGGCGGTGGGGCAGGTCGCGCGGGAGATGTTGGAGCGCGCGGCGCAGGGGAAGGCGCTCGGGTAGGAGGCTACGCGTTCGCGGCTGCGGTCTCGGCCTGCGCGTCGCCCTCGACGGCGGCGTTCATGGCGGCGATAGCGACCTCGATCTGGCCGTCGTCAGGGGGGCGGGTGGTCATCGACTGGAGGGCGAGGCTGGGGAGGGTGCCGGCGCGCACGAGGGCGTTGCCGGCGTGCGCGGCGTTCATGCGTATCACCTCGTAGGAGACGCCCGCTATGACGGGGATGAGGATGATGCGGGAGGCGATGCGGATGGGCAGGTCCGGCGTGCCGAGAAACGCGAACACGATGATGGAGACGATCATGACGGTGAGCAGGAACGCGGTCCCGCAGCGCGGGTGCGCGGCGGGGAAGAGCCGCACGTTCTCGCTCTCCAGCGGGAGTTTGGCCTCCTGGGCGTGGACGGTCATGTGCTCGGCCGCGTGGTAGCCGAAGACGCGCTTGATGCTCGGCATGAGGCCGATGACCGTCAGGTAGGCGAAGAATACGGCGAGGCGCAGGACGCCCTCCGCCGTGTTGCTGATGATGGAGTTGTCGGTGAAGCGGTCGACGTAGCCGTGGGTGATGAGCAGCGGGAGGATGAAGAAGAGGCCGATGCCGAGAACGAGGGAGGTCGCGAGCGTGAGGGCCATCGCCAGGGGCGGGATGGGCTGCTCGTCTTCCTCGGTCTCCCCTGAGGAGACCTGGGCAGACCAGGTGAGCGCTCGCATGCCGACGATAAGCGATTCAGAGAGGACGAGCGTACCGCGGACGAAGGGGATGCGGCGGAAGCGGTTGACGCTCCAGGTGGGGACGGGGCGGGTGATGGTCTTGATGATGCCGGTGGGGTGCCGCGCGGCCACGGAGTAGACGTGCCGCCCGCGGATCATCACGCCCTCGATGACCGCCTGGCCTCCGTAGACCGAATGCTGCTGCGCCTGAGCCATTACCCGGCCTTCACTCTCATTCTCACCCTCGCCCTAGCCCTCCCCCATCAAGGGAGAGGGAATAGTACTGAGGAGAGATGAACACGGTGGGGTCCTACTGGAGGTTGAAGCGCCTCTTCAGGCGCTCCACGCGGCCTTCCGTGTCGACGATACGCTGCTCACCGGTGAAGAAGGGGTGGCAGGAGCTGCATATCTCGACCTTGATCTGCGGCTTCGTGGCGCCGATGGTGAAGGTGTTCCCGCAGGAGCAGTTCACCACGGCGTCGGGGTAGTAGTCGGGGTGTATCTCTGTCTTCATCGCTCGCGTGCTCCTGCTATGCCGGCGACACGTTGGCGCGCTTGCGCAGCTTGTTGGCGTGGTCGAACATCACCTGGCCGTCCACGAGGGCGTAGAGGGTGAAGTCCCGGCCCATGCCGACGTTGACGCCGGGGTGGATCTTCGTGCCGCGCTGGCGCGCGATGATGGTCCCGGCGCGGACGCTCTCGCCCGCGAACCGCTTGACGCCGAGCCGCTGGCCGTGGCTGTCCCGCCCGTTCCGGCTGCTTCCGCCCGCTTTCTTGTGCGCCACGAGTGAGCCTCCTATCCGGCGACGATCTGCTTGATGGAGAGTTTGGTAACCGGCTGGCGATGTCCGCTCTTGACGTGGTAGCGGGTCTTGGGCTTGTACTTGAGGATGACGAGCTTGTCCGCCTTGCCCTGGCGCGCTACCTCCGCGACGACCTTCGCGCCGTCCACGCGGGGTTGGCCGACGGTTACCTTCGCGTCCTTCGAGACGAGCAGTACGTTGTCGAGTTCGACGGTGCCGCCCTCTTCGCCGGGGAGTTTCTCCACGGTGATGGAGTCGCCCTCCTGGACACGGTACTGCTTCCCACCTGTTTCTATGATTGCGTAGTTCATGGCAACCAAGAGATTCTAAGCGATAGGAGTGCCGGAGGGCAAGGGGACGCGTGGCGCCCCCTGCCCTCTCCCGCCCAGCGGGTGAGGGGGGCAGGTCGGATACGGAGCGCTACATCCGTCACTCCCGCACCCCTACCCGCCATCCCCACCCCCTTCCGTCGTTCCTGCCTTCGCAGGAACCTCGCCCCCTACCTCTCCCTCGGGGAGAGGTAGACGCGCCTGCGCGTCGGGTGAGGGCCCCTGCAGGTCCGACGTCCCGGCGATCAACCGGTCGTTTCAATTGTCGACACTCAGGAGTGCATGCAGGGCGAATTCTCCTCATTGAACAGTTGAACGACAAGGCCGTGGCCTGCTTCCGCGTTCTTCTGGTCAATGAGCGCATGAGAAAGGGGTGTGCACACTGCAGCCCATTGAACGCACCTGTGGCTGGGCCGTGAGCCATACCGGGGTCTATTGGGCGCTGCCGGAATGACGGTCATGCGAACAGCGTACGCGGGTGGGGGGTGGCGGCGGAAGGGGCGGGTGTCACTCATCCGGTCCACACATCGCTCGCAGTCGAGTTGCCCTCCTCTCCTGCTGAGCGGGAGAGGGAACGCCCTTCGGCGCACAGTGAGGGTTGGCCGGGAGCAGGGCGCTGGTATACTCGCCGGGATCCGTGAGAGAGGGGCTGGAACTAGGATGAGCGTGGTGCAGATTGCAGGGGCGCGGCCGGGAGCGGGCGCGACGACGGTCGCTTGCGGGCTGGCGTCGGTGCTGCGGTCGGAGGGGAAGCGGGTGACACTCGTGAAGCCGCTGTCGGCTGTTGGCGGCGCTGACCCGGCGTTCCTGGCGGCGGTGGGGGGGTGGCGTCGGTGCTGCGGTGGGAGGGGAAGCGGGTGACACTCGTGAAGCCGCTGTCGGCTGTTGGCGACGCTGACCCGGCGTTCCTGGCGTCGTTGGGGGGATCGGCAGAGACGGTGGCGGTCGAGGGGGCGGCGTCGGCGGAGCAGATGGCGGAGGCGGCGAAGATCGTGCAGGGCGCGGCGGCGGGCGTGGACGTGGTCGTGGTGGAGGGGCCGCCGCTTGCTGACGGGGCAGCGGAGCTGGCGCGGAGCACGGGCGCGGCGGTGGTGGGGGTGCTGGAGTACGAGCGGACGCTGGGGGCCGGAGCATCCGGGGCGTGGCGCGAAGCGTTCGGCGACGCGCTCGCGGGGTGCGTCGTGAACAAGCGCACGCGGTATGCCGAGCACGACGCCTCGGCACGGCTGGCGGTCGAGCTGGAGGACGCGGGGATGCCGGTGCTCGGGGTGCTGCCGGAGGAGCGGCTGCTGCTCGCGCCGACGGTGCAGCAGGCGGCGGAGCACCTGGGCGGCACGTACTTCACGGGCGAGGAAGGCGGCAGCGAACTGATCGAGCACTTCCTCATCGGCGGGCTCATCACCGAGTGGGGCGGCAACTACTTCGGGCGTCTACCGAACCAGGCGGTCGTCGTGCGCGGCGGGCGGATCGACATCCAGATGAGCGCACTGAACTTCCCGCTGAACGCACTGTTCCTGACGGGGTGCGAGACGCCGTCGCAGTACGTGTACCAGCGCGCGGACGACCTGGACGTGCCGCTCATCGCGGTGGGGTCGAACACGCACGACACCGCAGCGGCGCTGGAGTCGCTGAGCGGCGCGGTGAGCGTGCACCACGCGGCGAAGGCGGAGCGCGCGGGCGCGATGGCGCGGGAGTGCGTCGACGCTTCGGCGCTGAGCGCGGCACTCGGGGGCTGACGCGTGGCGCTCATCGGGGTAACGACGTCCAACGGGAGCAGCGCGGGCAGGTACGTCGCGTCGCTGGAGTCGCGCGGGGCGCAGGCCCGGGTGCTGACTCCCGAGCACTTCACCTCGATCGAGGAGGCGATGGACGGCGTGTCCGGTCTGCTGCTGACCGGCGGCGGAGACGTCGACCCTGCGCTGTACGGCGAAGCGCTCGACGGGTCGATGGGCATCGAGCCGGAGCGCGACGAGATGGAGATGGCGCTGTTCCGCTACGCGATAGAGGAGAACATGCCCACACTGGGAATATGCCGGGGCATGCAGCTCATCAATGTGGCGATGGGCGGCAGGCTCATCCAGGACCTGCCGGGGCACACGCTGCCGGAATTCCAGTCGGCGGTGCACCAGGTGTATGTGTCGCCGGGGAGCCGGTTCGGGGCCATCATCGGCGCGGGAGCGATCTACCGCACGAACAGCCGTCATCACCAGGGGCTGAAGGAAGCGCAGCGCGCGCCGTCGCTGATGGCGTCGGCGTACCACCCGGAGGACGGCATCGTGGAGGCGCTGGAGAGTCCGGAGCATCCGTGGCTCGTGGGGGTGCAGTGCCATCCCGAGCGCGAGGACGAGGTGCCGAAGAGTTTCGCCAGGCTGTTCGAGTGGCTCGCGGGGTGGGCGGAGCGATACGAAGCAGGAGACATGCCGAGATGAGACGGCGAAACGTTCAGCCGCAGCAGCAGGTGGACGCGTCCGGCGAGTGCCGGCACCTGTACCTGACGGGCGAGGCGAAGTGCGTTCACTGCGGGATGCAGTTCCGGCTCGCGTGGGCGTCGGAGCGGCGCGACCTGGTCAAGCCGACGACGCGCAACTTCATCTTCGCGATCATCGCGGTCATCCTGCTCGTGCCGGCGCAGGCGTTCCCGATAGGGGGGGCGTCGATACTGGCGTCGGTCTTCCTCGTGATCGCGGTGCTCTTCTTCACGCGGACGCTGCTGGGCGGGTTTGAGTTGTACGCTCGTCACGGGTTCGTTCCGGGCAAGCTGGGGCCCATCGCGAAGCGGCATCCGATGAACCCGCTGCCGCCGAAGCCGTACGTAACGGCGCTGGGGCGCGTTCGCTTTCCGATCGACCTGTCGACGTACCGGCTGTTCGAGGAAGGCGACACGCTGCTGATCGAGCATCTGCGGTGGTCGCGGTTGCCGGTGGCGATCTACAAGGGTCATCCGGGTGGATAGGTGTGTCTGGTTGGCTGGTGCGCAGGGCGCATGTCCAACCCCCGCAGTCCCCTCACCGCGCGCTAAAGCGCGTTGCCCTCTTCCCCTTGTAGAGACCTTTGCGTAATTGCCTTCAGCGCAGCGCAGCTCTTCCCACCCACCCGCCCCTACGCCCTTCGGCAGGCTCAGGACAGGCTTGGGGGACACCCCCACACCGCGGCCTACGCCCGTGGCAGAGGGGATTCCCTCTCTGCACTCCCCCCGTCATCCGGCAGTCTGTGCCGTGGTTCGACAAGCTCACCATGAGCGGTCTATCTCCGAGAGATGCTCAACCTTGAGCGGGATGAGAGTTATGCAAGGGTCCCTCGTAGGGAGAGGGGATGAGGCGGGGTTGAAGCGGGTGTCGCGGGGTTGTTGGGTGTTGCGCGCGCACCTGCTATAATGCTAGGGACTATTTCGGCACATCTGGGAGACGGCAGTCCCCCCGCCCACCACATGTTGTGGTAGTTCGGCGGCCACTCCCCCCATAGCGCGAAAGGAGCCGCATGGTAACGGGGAACCGCGACAACGTCAGACCCGTACGCATAGAAGAGGAGATGCGCAGCGCGTACCTGGACTACGCGATGAGCGTTATCGTTGCTCGCGCGCTGCCGGACGTTCGCGACGGGCTGAAGCCCGTGCACCGGCGCATCCTCTACGCGATGCAGGGCATGGGGCTGCGTCCCGGATCCTCGTACAAGAAGAGCGCGGCCGTTGTCGGCGAGGTGCTCGGCAAGTACCACCCGCACGGCGACTCGCCGGTATACGACGCCCTCGTCCGCATGGCGCAGAACTTCTCGATGCGGCACACGCTGGTCGACGGCCAGGGGAACTTCGGGTCCGTGGACGACGACCCGCCCGCGGCGATGCGATACACGGAGGCGCGGCTCGCGCCCATCTCCGAGCAGCTGCTGCAGGACATCGACCGCGACACCATCGACTTCGTTGACAACTACGACGGCTCGCAGCGCGAGCCGACCGTGCTCCCCGCCCGCGTGCCGAACCTGCTGGTCAACGGAGCGTCCGGCATCGCCGTGGGCATGGCGACGAACATCCCGCCGCACAACCTTCGCGAGGTGTGCGACGCGCTCGACTACCTCGTCGACAACCCCGAGGCGACGCCCGACGAACTGATGCAGTTCGTGCAGGGGCCGGACTTCCCGACCGCGGCGACGATCATGGGGCGGGAGGGCATCCAGCAGGCGTACCAGACCGGGCACGGGCGCATCATGGTCCGCGCCAGGGCGACCGTCGAAGACATGGAGAAGGGCGCTCGCCAGCGCATCGTGGTCTCGGAACTGCCGTACCAGGTCAACAAGGCCGCGCTGGTCGAGAAGATCGCCACGCTCACCAAAGAGAAAAAGATAGACGGCATCTCCGAGGTGCGCGACGAGTCCGACCGCGAAGGCATGCGCATGGTGGTCGAGTTGCAGCGCAACGCCTCGGCGGGCGTCGTGTTGAACAACCTCTACCAGCACACGTCCATGCAGAATGCGTTCCACGTGAACATGGTGGCGCTGGTGGACGGTCAGCCGCGGGTGATGAACCTGCGCTCCGCGCTGAACCGTTTCCTGGACTTCCGGAAGGAGGTCATCCGCCGCAGGGCCGAGTACGACCTGAACCGCGCCCGGGAGCGCGCGCATATCCTGGAAGGTCTGCGCATCGCACTGGAGAACCTCGACGAGGTGATCGCGCTCATCCGCGCGTCCGCCGACGCCGAAGCGGCGCGCAACGGCCTGATGCAGCAATTCGGTCTGACCGAGGCCCAGTCGCAGGCGATCCTGGAGATGCAGCTGCGGCGCCTGGCGGCGCTGGAACGCGAGCGCATCGAGAACGAGTACCAGGAGTTGATGAGGCGCATCGCGGAGTTGCAGGACCTGCTCTCCGATCCAACCAAGGTGCTGGCGGTGGTCAAGACCGAAACAGCCGAGTTGCGCAAGACGTTCGGGAACGCCCGCCGCACCGAGATATCGGACGAGGAGGCGCGGGACCAGTCGCAGGAGGAGCTGACGCCCCACGCGGACGTGGTCTTCACGCTCAGCGACCGCGGTTACATCAAGCGTCTGCCCATCGGGCTCTACCGCCTGCAGAAGCGCGGGGGCAAGGGCGTCCGCGGGCAGGAGCGCCGCGAAGGCGACGCCGTGCAGCAACTCGTTGTGGCGGACACGCACGACTACCTGCTCTTCTTCACCGACAAGGGACGCGTCTACCGCAAGCGCGTCTTCGAGGTGGGCGAGGACTCGTCGCGCCAGACGCGCGGCACTCCCATCCAGAACCTCATCGAGGCCATCAACCCGAACGAGGAGACGGTCACCGCCGTCGTGGCCATCCCGGACCCGCTGGCAGATCTGTTCATCTTCATGACCACCCGCAAGGGGAAGGTGAAGAAGATGCACCTGGATAAGTTCCAGAACATCCGCAGGGTTGGACTCGCGGCGTTCGACCTCGAGCCGAACGACAGCCTGCTCACAGCGCGTCTCGCAGAAGAGGGCATGACCGCAGTGCTCATATCCCGTAAGGGCAAAGGCGTGCAGTTCAGCCTGGACGCGGTAACTGAGCGGCAGGGACGGAGCACGGGCGGCGTCGGCGGCATGCGCCTGCTGGACGACGACGAGGTCGTAGCGATGGAAGTTGTTACGCCTGACGCGCGGCTGCTCATCATGAGCGAACTTGGCTACGGGAAGCGCACGGCAGTGGAGACGTTCCGCACCACGGGACGGAACACCCAGGGCGTCATCGCCATGAAGATCACGGAGAAGACGGGCCCCATCGCGGGCGCCGTCGTCACCGGCTCCGACGACGAGGAGATCATGGTGGGCTCGCGCAACGCGATAATCTACCGCACGTCGCTCGCGGAGATACGCACGCTTGGCCGTAACACGCAGGGCGTGAAGATCATGACCAAGCTCGCCGATGACGACGTGGTCATCTCCATGAGCGCGTTCCGCGAGCGCACGTGGGAGGACTTCGAGAAGCTACCGAAGGTAGAGCCGAAGAAGGCGCGCGCCGCGTCCACGAACGGACACGCGTCAGCCGCGGTGCTCGATGAGACAACCGCTGAGGAGGCCCCCGAACCCGAGGAGCCAGCCGGCGACGAGGACGCTCCCGAGGCTGAAACTGCGCTCGAAGACAGCGAAGCCGGGGATGCAGACGAGGCCGTCGAGAGCGATGAGACGCCCAGCGGCACATCGCCGGTTGCCGAGGTCGCCGAAGATGATTCCGACCCGGCGGCAAACGTAGCCGAAGGCACGACCTTGTCCATGTGGCACATCATGGATGCGCCGCTCTTCCCTGAGGCGGAAGAGTCAGAAGAGGACGGGGCGTAGGGCTACGCACGGGTACCCTCACCGCGCGCTGAAGCGCGTAGCCCTCTCCACTTGCAGGGAGAAGGAACCCGGAAGGGCCTATGCGAAGGCGAGAACCGTGGCGGGGTTTTCGACGGTTATCTCTCGGATGAGGTCTTCCGAGAACCCCTTGCGCAGCATCTTGGGGACGATGTTCTCGAGGATGTGGCCGTAGCCGTGTCCGCCGTACCGCACGAGCCGGTGCTTCGTGCAGATGTCGTGGCCGACAACGATCTTGTGGGAGTAGCCGGCGTCGGCGATTCGCTTGATGAAGCCCAGCCGCTGAGCGTCGCTGGGCATATCGAGCTCGGCGAGGGGGTAGTACGACCCCTCGTTGCCGAACAGGTCCCATTCAAGGTAGCAGCCTGACGCGGCGAGACTCAGAAGCGCATCGAAATCGAACACGGTGCGGTCCAGATGTCCCATGATCACCCGGGACAGGTCCGCTCCGCTGTTCGCCAGTGTCTCCAGGATCTCCGAAGGCGCATCCGGGTTCCGTCCCGGGTGGATCGATATCGGCGCGCCCGTTTCACGTTGGGCGAGCGCCGCAGCGGTGAGCGACTTGCGCTCGTTCGGGGCCAACGGCCACGTGCAGCCGATCTCCCCGATGATGCCCGCCCTTATGCCGCTGTCGTCGACGCCTTCAACGACGTCGACGATGATCTCCCGCGCCAGGTCATCCTCGGTGCGATCGTCCATGTCTTCCGGATGGACGGCAGCCACGTAATGGCCGGAGCCCATGACGACGTGCACACCAGCCCCTCGAGATATCTGCGCCAGCGCGTGCGGGTTGCGCCCGATCCCCCTCGAGGTAGCGTCCACCATCGCACCGCCGCCAACGTCACTGAACCTGGTGACCTCTCCTATTGTCTCGTCGAGGTCCATCAAGTGCAGATTGAAGCGGTTGCTGTAGTAGTTGCGGCGAATCCACCCGAGGTTCTCCAGCGCGATGCACGCGTCTGCGAGTTCCGGGCGCGGCGAGTCCTGAGCCGGGCGAAACATGAAGGAGAAGTCGATGTAGAGGTGTTCATGGGTCGTGGTGGCGCCCAGTTCCGATGGAGGCACCGGACCCAGCACAGTCTGGACCAAGCCTTGATTCTGCCCTGATGGCATCGCCGTGCTCCCTGCCATATGCTGATGCGCGAGTGTAGCAGTACGCGTTCAGGGGCGTAAGGAGACACGCGAGATGAAGTTCGCAGCGTTCACCACCGTGGCAGGGTCTGCCGGGGAAGCCACCAACTCCGAGGAGATGGTCGACAACCTCAGGCAGCAGACCATCCTGGCCGAGGAACTCGGCTTCGAGGCGATATGGCTCGGAGAGCACCACTTCGGCCCCTATGGCGTAGGCGATCTGCCCAACCCGGTCCTGCTCGGGGCAGACCTCGCAGCGCGAACGTCCAGGATCCGGATCGGGCAGATGGCGAACATCGCCCCGCACTGGCATCCCATCCGGCTCGCCGAAGACCTCGCGATACTGGACAACATGTCCGGGGGGCGCCTGGAAGTTGGCTTCGGCAGAGGCATATGGCCATACGAGGGCCCGCAGTTCCATCCCAACGCGGACCCTCGGAAGGACAGCGAGAACAGGGAGCTGTTCCAGGAGACGGTGGAGATAGTGCGGGAGATATGGGCCAATGAGTACTTCGAATACCACGGGACCAACTACAGTTTCCCTGCCGAGGGCACAGAGTTCTCCCATCCGAAGTATCCGTCGAACCCCGCCTGGCAGGACGGAGACAAGGTAACGAAGCTCCGGGTGACGCCGAAGCCCCTCCAGAAACCGCACCCCCCGCTGTGGATGACCGTCTCCACCGACCGCTCCGTAACAACCGCTGCCGAACTCGGACTGAAGGCATGTTACTGGCAGCCTCCTCCGCTCAGGATCAAGCAGCGGATGGAACTCTACGCGCAGGTCCGGACCGAACGTGATGGGCGACCATTCAGCCTGGGGGAAGACCAGGCTGTCATGCGTTCCACGTACGTTGCATCGTCGATGGAGGAGGCACGCCGCGACGCCGAAGAGGGCATCATGTCCTCCTTCATCTTCAACGATCCCTTCCGCGGGAGGCAGGTCTTCACGAACCCGGACGAGGAACTGGACCCCAGCGTGAACCTGGACTGGGACTTCCTGGAGCCGCGCACCCTGCTCGTCGGCTCTCCCGAGCACGTGGTGGAGAGGCTCCAGGAGCTGCAGGAGGTATGCCACCTGGACTACCTCCTCGTCGAGTTCACGCACAGGGGGATCCCATTGGGGAAGACGCTGAAGAACCTGGAGACGTTTGCGACGAAGGTGATGCCACGATTCGTCAGCGGCGGTTGAGTCTGCGGCGTGGCCGAGGACGCGGACACAGGCGATGGCGCCATCGTAGCCCTACCCTGGGTTCCCTCATCCTTCCTCTCTGCCCTTGTAGGGAGAGGGGAACCGGACTCCCACTCACCGTGAACGCCGGGGGATAGCCTGTATAATCGCTGGGCAGCCGGAAACGGCGCGCTGCCTTCCATGTCAGACGTACTCACCATCCGCGTTCCCGCGACCACAGCGAACCTCGGGCCAGGCTTCGATTGCCTCGGCATGGCGCTGTCGCTGTGGAACACGATGCGCGTGGGGTGGGCCGACAAGCCCACGATAACCCTGCACGGACTGGGCGCGGAGCACCTGCGGCGCGACCCCGGCAACCTCATGTACCGCTCCGCGGAACGCGTGCTGGTGGAGACCGGCAACGCCGGGAGCAGCCTTTCGATAGAGGCGTGGCAGGAGATACCGCTCAGCAGGGGGCTCGGCAGCAGTTCGGCGGCCATCGTGGGCGGCCTCTACGCCGCGAACGCGCTGCTCGGCTACCCGCTGTCGCCGCACCGGCTGCTCGAACTGGCGACGGAGATAGAGGGGCACCCGGACAACGTGGCGCCCGCGCTCATGGGCGGCATGAGCATCGTCGTCGCGGACGGCGCGACGGTGCATGCGGCGCCGGTGCCGGTCCCGAAGGACCTGCAGTGCGTCGTCTACATCCCGGACATGCCGATGGCGACGCACGAGGCGCGGGGAGTACTCGGCTCCGAGGTGCCGCGCGCGGACGCCGTGTTCAACGCTGGGCGCACTGCCCTGCTCGTGGCGAGCCTCACGCTGGACCGGCCGGAGTACCTCCGGCTCGCGACGCAGGACAGGCTGCACCAGCCGCAGCGCCAGGGGGTGTACCGGCAGATGAAGGTGATCTTCGACCACGCGCTTGCCGCGGGCGCTCGGGGGGTGTTCCTCTCCGGCGCGGGTTCGTCAGTGGTCGCGTTCACCAAACAGGGCGAGAACCGGGCGTTCACTATCGGCTACGAGATGGCGGACGCGGGCGACAAGTCCGGCCTCATCGGCACCTTCCAGGTGCTGAAGCCTGCATGGGGCGGCGCGGAAGTGATACCGCACCCGAAGGGGCTGGAGTAGATGGCAGTCCTCGTCCAGAAATACGGCGGCACGTCCGTCGGCGACGCGGAGAAGATACGCCACGTCGCAGGACGCATTGCGGCGGCGCGGCGCGCCGGCAACAGCATCGCGGTCGTGGTCTCGGCGATGGGGGACACGACCGACCGGCTCATCGAACTCGCAGAGTCCGTCAGCGGCGCGCCCGACCCGCGCGAGCTGGACGTGCTGCTCTCCACCGGGGAGCTGGTCTCCTGCACGCTCGTCACGATGGCGCTCCGGGAGATCGGCGAAGAGGCCGTCAGCATGAGCGGGGCGCAGGCGGGCATACGCACGGACACGGCGCACGGGAGCGCCTCCATCGTCGAGTTCGACGCGGAGCGCGTGCAGCAGGCGCTGGACGCGGGGCGCATCGTGATCGTCGCCGGGTTCCAGGGCGTCACACACGAGATGGACGTGACGACGCTGGGTCGCGGCGGGTCGGACACGACCGCGGTCGCGCTGGCAGCCGCGCTGGGGGCCGAGCGTTGCGAGGTGTACACGGACGTGGACGGCATCTACACCGCCGATCCGCGCATCGTGCCGGACGCCCGCAAGCTGTCGGAGATCGGCTACGAGGAGATGCTGGAACTGGCGAGCTACGGGGCGAAGATGCACCCTCGCTCGATAGAACTTGCGGCCTGGTACAACACGCCGGTGCTGGTGGCATCGAGCGCGCGGGACGTGCCGGGCACGCTGATCCATGAGGTTGCGCCAACAGAGGCTGGCGTGGAGGGAGAAGGGATGGAAGTCGCAAATAAAGTGCGGGGAGTCACCTACGAGCGCGGTGTCGCGCGCATCACGCTGCGCGCCGTGCCGGACCGCCCCGGCATCGCCGCCGCGGTGTTCGAGCCGCTGGCGGAGTCCAACATCAGCGTGGACACCATCGTCCAGAATGCGAGCGCCGAGCGGCTGACCGACCTCTCCTTCACGGTGGACCGAACCGACCTTCGCGCGGCGCTCGAGGTGACGGAGGGCGTCGCTGGGGCCATCGGCGCGGGCGAGTGCGTCTCGCACGACAACCTGGGACAGGTGAGCATCGTCGGCACGGGCATGCAGAACGCGCCGGGCGTCGCCGCGGTCATGTTCTCCGCGCTCGCAGAGGCGGGCGTGAACATCGAGATGATCACGACATCGCAGATACGCATCACGTGCGTCGTGGACGAGGGACAGGTGAATGACGCCGTGCGGACACTGCACGACGCGTTCGAGCTGGGTGAGGGGTAGAAGGCGGAGGAGCTAGGCGGAAATCATCCGCTTGTTCTGGACGGTGCGGAGGCAGCGGGTGCAAACCTTCATCCGCTTCGTCTTGCCGCTGATGGTGAGCATCGCGCGCTGGATGTTCGGGAAGAACCAGCGGTTCGTGTGCCGGTTCGAGTGGCTGACGTTCTTGCCCGCGCGGCGGCGGGCTCCGCATAGTTCACAGCTGGCCATGACGCTCTCTGTCGCCGGACTGCCCGGCGGGGTTAGAATACGCGCACTCTCAACGAGGCGCAGACGCATAGTTTAGCAAACTCTCGCGCCGCTGGCGAACCCATGAACGAACAGACATCTTCCGCGTTCGACGCGCAGGGCTTCCGTCAACTCGTCCTCGCGGGCGCAGGCTGCTTAGAAGCCAACGCCGACGCCATCAACGCACTCAACGTCTTCCCGGTGCCGGACGGCGACACCGGCATCAACATGCTGCTGACGCTGCGCGCGGCGACATCCGCCGAATCTCCGGACGCCGCGTCAGCGACCGTGGGCTCGATGAGCAGCGCGATCGCGCGCGGGGCGCTGCTCGGCGCTCGCGGCAACAGCGGCGTCATCTTCTCCCAGTTTATGAAGGGACTGGCGGGCGGGCTGGCAGACTGCGAACGCGCGGACGGCGCAGCGTTCGCAACGGCGCTGCAGGCAGCGGCGGACGCGGGCTACCAGGCGGTCGGCAACCCGGTCGAGGGCACGATGCTGAGCGTGATGCGCGCGGCGGCGGAGGCCGTCCACCCGCCGGATGGAACGTCGGATGCGCCGGACGTGCTGCGCACGGCGTACGAGGCGGCGGAGCGCGCGCTCGCGTACACGCCGGAGCAGCTGCCGGTGCTCAAGCAGGCGGGTGTCGTGGACGCGGGCGGCCAGGGCGTCGTTGCGTTCCTCGCGGGGATGGTGAACTTCGTGAGCGAGGAACAGATCGTCCTGCGCATCACCGCGCCGGAGGGCGGACTGGAGAGCGCCGCGGCGAACGTGAGCCACGAGTTCCTCGAACACACGGAAGAGGAGATGTACGGCTACTGCACGCAGTTCGTCGTACAGGGCGAAGGGCTCGACCCGGACGCGGTGCGCGAGCGCGTGATGGTGATGGCGACATCGACGGTCGTGGTCGGCGACGACCGCGTCGTGCGCATCCACGCACATGCGGAGGACCCGGGTCCGCTGCTGAGCATGGGCGCGGAGCTGGGCGCGCTCGACCAGATCAACATCCAGAACATGGACCTGCAGCACCAGGAGTTCATGTCGCTTCACGGCTACGGTGAGGACGAGCCGGAGCAGGCGGAGGCTGTGCCGCTGGCCGTCATCCCGGTCGCGCCGGGCGACGGCATCGCGCGGGTCTTCCGCAGCCTCGGTGCGGCGACGACGGTCCCCGGCGGGCAGACGATGAACCCGAGCGCGGCTGACATCATCGCCGCAGTGCAGAAGACGAACGCGGCGTTCACCATCGTGCTGCCGAACAACAAGAACATCGTGCTCGCGGCGGAGCAGGCCGCGGAACTCTCCGACACGCCAATCGCGGTCGTAGCGTCGCGCAACGTCGCGCAGGGTATGGCGGCGATGCTGGCATTCAATCCCGACCTGGACGGCGAGGAGAACGCGGAGGCGATGCGGGGCGCGCTGAACAGCGTGCGGTCGGGCGAGATCACGACGGCGGTACGCTCGACCACGATAGACGGCGTGGACGTCGAGGAGGGGCAGGCGATAGCGATACTCGATGGCAGCCTCGCCGCAGCGGCAGCGAGTCCGAACGACGCGCTCGCCGCGATGCTGGACGCCGCCGAACTCGACGACGGGTCGCTGGTGACGCTCTTCTACGGCGCGGGGTTGGCCGAGGAGACGGCGGAAGAAGCGGCAGCCGCCATCGGCGCGCGCCCCGGCGGCATCGAGGTAGAAGTACACGAAGGCGGGCAGCCGCACTATCATTACCTCGTCTCCATCGAATAACCGGGAGACAGCGTCTCCTGCGAACGGCGGGAACGGCGAAGGAGGACAGCATGGCAGTCAAGGTCGTAACCGACAGCGCTTCGGACATCCCAACAGAACTCGCCGAGGGGCTCGGTATCTCTGTCGTGCCCTGCACGGTCTTCTTCGGGGCTGAGGCGTTCAAGGACGGGGTGGAGATCACCAAGGAGGAGTTCTTCAACCGGCTGACCACGGGCAACATCATGCCCACGACGACGCAGCCTTCAGTGGGGGACTTCTTGGACGTCTACAGGCCGCTTGCCGAGGCAGGCCACGACATCGTGTCGGTGCACGTTTCGGGCAAGCTGAGCGGGACGGTCAACTCGGCGCGCCTCGCAGCCGAGGAGTTGCCGAACACCACGGTGGAGATAGTGGATACGGAACTGGCGTCGATGGGGGTTGCGCTCGCGGCGAAGGCTGCCGCAGACGCCGCCACCGGGGGCGCGAACGCGGCCGAGGCTGCGGAGGCCGCCCGCAGCTCGGCGGCCAACACCGAAGTCTTCGTCGTGCCCGACACGCTGGAGTACCTGAAGCGCGGGGGCCGCATCGGTGGGGCACAGGCGCTGCTGGGCTCCCTGCTCTCCATGAAGCCCATCCTGAAGCTCATGGACGGCGAAGTGCACCCGCACGAGAAGGTCCGCACCAAGGGCAAGGCGGTGCAGCGTATGCGGGATATCGCCGCGTCCGGAGGTTCGTACCGCGAGGCAGCGGTGATGCATTGGGTCACCGACGAGGAAGCCAACGCCATGGTTGAGCATCTCGCTGGGTTCACGGCGAACCCTGTCGTCAGCGGTGCGATCGGGGCGTCGATCGGCGCGCATGCGGGTCCCGGCGTCATCGGCTTCGCGGTGGTGAAAGAGAGCTAGCCCCGGCGCAGGACAACTCTACCCGTCAGGAGCCTCGACCGCGGACTCGATATGCGCGATGTGGGCAGGGCCGTCGGGTTGGAGCGTGATGGCGACGAGGTCTACTCGCCACGAGGCTCCGGCGAGCCCGCGCTCTGCAAGGTATTGCTCCGCAGCCTTCACGAGCCGCGCCTGCTTGCGCAGCGTCAGCGACTCCTCCGGCGTGCCGTAGGTCGTGCTGCGTTTCGTGCGTACCTCGACGAACACCGTCTCCTCGCCGTCGCGTGCGACGAGATCTACCTCGCCGAAGCGGGTGCGGTAGTTCCGCGTCTCGATGACGAGTCCGAGCGATCCCAGGTGCGCGGCTGCGATGCGCTCACCCTGCGCCCCGAGTTTCGAGCGTGGGCTAGGCATCGGTGAACAGCGTCGGCTTGAACGGCGAGAAGGTGAGCCGGTGTACCGGCGACGGGCCCTTCTCCGCGACCGCGGCGAGGTGCCGGGCCGAGGCGTAACCCTTGTGCGCGCTGAGGCCGTAGCCGGGGTAGCGCCTGTCCAGCCGCCGCATAAGCCTGTCGCGGTAGACCTTCGCCACGATGGAAGCGGCGGAGATGGCAGTGCAGAGGGCATCGCCCTTCACGATGGCGGTACACGGCTTGCGACGCCAATCGAGCGGGAAGGCGTCCACGAGCACGTGGTCGGGAGGCTCCGAGAGGCATTCAAGGGCCCGGCGCATCGCGATGCGGGAGGCGGGGGCGATGCCCTCGCTGTCGATCTCCTCGTTGCTCGCCTCGCCGATGCCGATGGCGAGGGCGATGCCACGCACGAGGCGGTCGGCGCGGCGCAGTTCGGCGGGCTTGAGCGTCTTGCTGTCGCGCAGGAGCGGCAGGTCGTCGTGCTCGAACCCGGTCAGGTCGGGGAGGACGACGGCGCCGGCGACGACCGGCCCGGCGATGGGGCCGCGCCCGACCTCATCCACGCCCGCGACGCGCGCATAGCCCTCCAGCAGGAGGCGGTGCTCCTCGCTCTGCGTTGGGATGGGGTGTCCGTTCGTCGTCCGGCCTCAGACGGCAGCCGGTACTCCGGCCGGGCCGTTGTTCTCAGCGATAGAAGGCAGCCAGGCTTCCGCTGGACCCTCAATAAAACCGCCGCCGAGCACGCGATCGCCGTCGTAGAAGACGGCGGCCTGGCCCGGCGTGATGGCCCGCTGCGGCTCGTCGAACCATAGCACCGCGCCGTCGCCGTCGTGGTGAAGGACGGCCGAGGCGGGGCGTCCGTTGTAGCGTATGCGGATCGCGACGCGGCACGGGTCAGCGGGGCGCGCGCCCGCGACGTAGCGGACGTTCCCCACACGAACGCCGTGCCGGAGCAGGTCGCGGCTTGCGCCGACGGTGATGCGCCGCGTCGCAGGATCGACCGCCGTCACGAAGAGCTTCTCACCCTCGGGCAGGCCCAGGGCCGATGGCGCGACGCCGATGCCGCGCCGCTGGCCGACGGTGAAGAACTCGATGCCCGGATGCTCGCCGACCACGCGGCCTGCCGCGTCCACGACCTCGCCCGGTTCCGGCGCGGACTCCTTCCGCATGAACCGCCGGTAGTCGCCGCTGGGGATGAAGCAGATCTCCTGGCTGTCCGCCTTGTCCGCGAGGTGGAACCCGGCCTCTCTGGCCAGCGCGCGGATCTCCTCCTTGGCGTAGGCGCCCACCGGCAGCAGCACGTGGCCGAGCTGCTCCTGGCCGAGGCCGAAGAGCACGTAGGACTGGTCCTTGCCCGCGTCCACGCCCTGGCGGAGCGTCCACGTGCCTTCGACGCTGTCGCGTTCGATGCGGGCGTAGTGGCCGGTGGCGACGTAGTCGGCATCCATCATCGCGGCGCGCTGCATGAGGAAGTCGAACTTGATGCGGTCGTTGCAGGCGATGCAGGGGTGCGGCGTGCGCCCACGCTCATACTCGCTCACGAAGTAGGCGACGACGTGCTCGCGGAACTCGCGACGGGCGTCGACGACATAGTGCGGGACGCCCAGCACCTGGCAGACGCGGCGGGCGTCCTCGATGTCCTGGATAGAGCAGCAGCCCTGGTGGTCCGGCGATACGTCGTCCTCGTCCGCCGACCAGAGGCGCATCGTGACGCCGATGACGTCGTGGCCCTGCCGGTGCAGAAGGTACGCGGCTACCGACGAGTCGACACCGCCCGACATCGCGACGATGACCCGCTTCCCATGCCTTGTTGTGCTGTCCTTCGTTCCCATTCGCTGCGGCGGCCTCTCGTCCACCGGTGTCCATGATAGCAGCGCGCCGCCTATAATCTCCCCGCATGGCAACGCAGCAGAGCACATCCCCGGACGCGGGCGCGGCGGCGCGCACGGCTGTCGACGCGGCGTCGGACAAACAGGGTTCCAACATCGTGCTGCTGGACGTGCGAGAGGTGTCGGCGTTCGCCGACTACATGGTGGTGCTGACGGCAGGGAGCGTACGCCAGTTGAACGCGCTCTCGGATGACCTGATCGAAGCGGTGGAGAAGGCGGGGCCGGCGCTGCATCACCGGGAAGGCTCAGCGGAGTCCGGCTGGGTGCTGCTCGACTTCGGCGACGTGGTGGTGCACGTCTTCAGCGAGGAGCAGCGGGACTTCTACCGGCTGGAGCAGGTGTGGCGGGCGGGCAGAGAGCTCGTCAGGATTCAGTGACCCAGGGCTCGATCTCGCGGGCGTAGTCCAGCAGTTCCGCATCCTCGAAGAAGATGGCGAGTTCCCGCTCCGCGGACTCCGGCGAGTCGGAACCGTGGATGAGGTTCCGCCCGATGTCCACCGCCAAGTCGCCCCGTATGGTGCCGGGCTCGGCGTTCTGGGGGTTCGTAGATCCCATCGTCTTGCGCACGACCTCGACCGCGCTCTTGCCTTCCACCGCCATCGCGACGATCGGACGGGACATCATGAACGAGGAGAGCCCCGCGAAGAACGGCTTCTCCACGTGCTCGGCGTAGTGGCGCTGCGCGGCGGCCATGTCCATCCGCATGAGCTTCATGCCGACGATCTTCAGGCCACGGTCTTCCAATCGAGAGATGATCCTGCCCGCGAGGCCGCGCTGCAGCGCGTCCGGTTTGAGCAGAACGAGAGTACGCTCGGACAAGGCTGGTTACTCCTTCGTGCCGCCGGCCAGGAGCACGGCAGGCCTGAATGGCGATTCGCCAGTATCAATACGGCGGAATCCGTAGGCTATCACACTGACGGGATCGAGGGTGGGCTGGGCGTGTCCTCCCGCGTTCCCCCCGCTTCCTTTGCGCAACTCTGTTCGGCGGAGCGTAGTTCTTCCCACCCACCCGCCGGTACGCCCTTCGGCAGGCTCAGGACAGGCTTGGGGGACACCCCCACGCCGCGGCCTGCGCCCGTGGCAGAGGGGATTCTCCCTCTGCACTCCCTTCATCAGACACTCCCAACCCCACCCGGTTCTCAGCATGACACCCTCTTTCTACCCCCTAGGCTATGAGGTTGCGCACTGAAGCGCGGGCCTGCGCAGGAACGACGGGGAAAGCCGCTAGCCGCCTGAGACGGGTTTCGGGGCGTTCGGTGGCGTGATGCGCGGTGAGCGGAGGTAGCGCGGAGCGATAGCCGTCGCGCTGCCCGCCTCGCCTGAGGCTAGGAGCGCGGCGCCGAGCTCCGCCGCGCCCGACAGGCGCGCGAGCGGCGCGGACTCGGTGACGGACCGCGCATCCGCGCCCATGTGCTCGCGCAATGCGTCTTCCACGTCGACGACAGACTCGCCGCAGAAGAGCGTCGGGCCGGACTGCGCGGCAGTGAACTCGGGGATGGGGGAGACCTGCTCCTCGGTCAGCGCATTCCATGACCTGTCAGTCGTGCCGTAGACGGCCCAGGCGACCACTCCCCGGCCCGCAGGGAGCACCGCACAGACGCGATTCGCCGTGAACCGGTAGGGGTACGCCGATGCTTCGAGCGTGCTCACGCCGGCAACCGGAAGCGACCACGCCACCGCCAGCCCCTTCGCGACACCGATGCCGGTGCGCAGCGCGCTGAACCCGCCGGGGCCCACGCTCACCACGAGGCCGTCCAGCGCATCCGGCGCGATGCCTTCCGCCTCCGTGAGCGAGCGAACAGCGGGCATGAGTTCGGCCGTGTGGTTGTTGCGGGAACGCCACGAGACGGAGCGCGCCAGCCCGTCGCGCCAGACCGCCGCCGCACCGTAGCGCGTGGAGGTGTCTATGATGAGGTAGGCCGTCATCGCGCCTCCATCTGCAACGCGTCGAGCAGCCGGACGTAGCGCTCGCCGTGCGGCTCCAGCGTCAGCACCCGGGCATCCGGCGCGTCGCCGAAAGCGATGCCGACCGCGAGGTGCTCGTCCGGAAAGACGGTCTGCGCCTGCTCGGGCCACTCGACGACGCACGCTCCCTCCTCCAGCATCTCGCCGAACGCGAGGTCGTCTATCTCGAGGTCGCCGCCATCCATGCGGAAGAGGTCCACGTGGTAGACGGGGATGCGGCCCTCGTACTCGTGCACGAGCACGAACGTCGGGCTGTGCGCGTAGCCGGTCACGCCCGCTCCCCAGGCGAGGCCCTGCGTCAGCGTCGTCTTGCCTGCGCCGAGGTTCCCACGCAGCAGGTAGAGGTCGCCGGGTTCCGCGAGCGCGCCGAGCCTGCGCCCGAGTGCCTGCGTCTCCTCGGCGCTGTAGGTTTCGAACCGTGTATCCGTCACCGCAAATGCTCCCATCCTTCAACATCGATAGTGACAGGCTCGCCGCGCCCGGCAACGAACGAGATCCTGCCTGCGGGCCCTTCTATGATCTCGCCGATAACCACGCTGCCGGGGACCTCGGAGACGACGTCCTGCACGAGGTCGGACGGGCCGGTGAACAACAGTTCGTAGTCCTCGCCGCCGCCCAGCGCCAGCCGCAGCGCATCCGGGCGGAACTCGCTCCGGAGCGCATCCGCCGCTGGCACGTGGTCGACCTCGACACGCGCCGAGACGCGGGACGCTTTCGCGAGCTTGGGGAGATCGGCGGCGAGCCCGTCCGACAGGTCCATCGCACAGCGCACACCGACACGACGGAGCACGGCGCTTGCGTCCGTCCGCGCCGCGGGCCTGCGATGCGCCAGCGCGAGCGCCTGCCGGGCGGGGGTGTCCAGCTCGGCGCCGCTCTCCAGCAGCAGCAGTCCGCCGCGAGAGCCGCCGAGCGGGCCGGTTACGGCGAGCACGTCGCCGGGGCGGGCCGCCGACCGGGACAGCGGGGTGGCGCTGCACACGCCGGTCATGGCGACAGTAACGAACGGAACGGGCGAGCCGACGATGTCTCCGCCCATCAGTTCGGTCCCGTAGGCGGCGCACGCTTCCAGCATGCCGTCGTACAGCGCGTCGACGTCGTTCACGTCGAGGTCAGCGGGCAGGCCGAGCGTCACCAGGCCTGCGAAGGGCGAGCCTCCCATGGCGGCTATGTCGCTCACGTTGGAGACCCACGCCTTCCAGCCCACGTCCGCCCACGACATGGTGGACGTGCGGAAGTGGACGCCCTCGACCATCGTATCGGTCGTGGCGGCCTGCACGCCGGCAACGCGCCACGCCGCGGCGTCGTCGCCGATGGCGGCGATGACGCGTCCCCCCATCGTCTGCAGCGGGCTGGCGCGTCGCACGCGCTCGACGATGCGCTCGATGAGCGCCGTCTCCCCCAGTTCTCCGACCGTTGTCATAGGGCCATTATCGCAAAACCGAGCGGCTATGGCGGGGCGTATACTGGTTGCAGGGCAACATGTCACGACTATCCCTCACCACCCTGGTCGCCGCCGCCTTCCTCGTTGCGGGGTGCACGTCCACGGCCTACACCCCCGAGCCGCCCACGCCGACCCCGACGCACACGCCAACCCCTGGGCCGACGGCCACTCCCACTCCTACGAACACCCCTGTCTCCCCCTCCACTACAGACGCCTCCTACGACCCGAACAACACGATGTGGCGCATCTTCAGCACCACCGAACAGACGTTTGAGGCCCTGCAGCTTGCCCTCGACGACGCGGTTGCGGCGAACGACGTCTCCCAGGTGCCGATCATAGTGGAGATCATGCGTTTCAGCGGCGCCCCGGCGGTGATGGACGCGTACCGGGAGGCACTCGTGAGCCTCACCGGCCAGGACTTCTGGCTCGATCCGCCTGCGTGGAACGCGGCGATGGAGTGGCTCGGCCCCCGACGGGACGAGTTCCCTCCGCCGGACGACTACCTGGACTGGAAGGTGAACATCCTCGGGCTCATCGACCCGCGCATGGCGGCATTCTTCACCTCTGCGCCCGGTTCGGAGCGCATCGATCTCACGGAGGCCGTCTGGGGCGGCGTGCGCACCGACGGCATCCCCGACCTGCAGTTCGCGCCCACGCTCACGCCGGACGAGGCGGACTACCTCAACCCGCGTGACCGCGTATTCGGCGTCTCCATCAACGGCGAGCACCGCGCCTACCCGCTGCGCATCATGAACCCGCACGAGATGGCGAACGACCGGTTAGGAGGCGAGCCGATAGCGCTCGCCTACTGAACGCTCTGCTTCAGCGGGATCGTGTATTCCGCAAAGATAGACGGGGAACCCACCACGTTCGGCACGTCCGGCATGCTCTACCAGAGCAACAAGCTGATGTACGACCGCACGACGAACTCGATATGGAACCAGTTCACCGGCGAGCCCGTCGTCGGCCCGCTGGCGGACAGCGGTATCAAGCTCGACTTCTTCGCGTCCGTGCTGACGACGTGGGAGGAGTGGCTGGCAGAACACCCGGACACCACGGTCCTGAACGTCGATACCGGCGTCTACTCACCGACCGTCTATGCCCACGAATGGGAGCCGCAGGCCATCTACTTCGACTACTTCTCGTCACCCAGGACGATGTTCCCGGTCTTCAACCGGGACGAGGCGCTGCTCCCCAAGGAGACGGTCATCGGCGTGGGCATCAACGACGACTACAAGGCGTACCCCGTCTCCGCCTTCGCCGACGAGCCCGTCATCAACGACGTGGTGGGCGGGCAGGAGATCGTCATCGCAGGGTCGAGCACCTGGGGCACGGGCAGGGTCTACGAGCGGGGTGGACGAACGTTCGCCAAGGAAGGCGACGGCCTGCGGGACCAGGATGGGAACTCGTGGACCATCGGCGAGGATGCGCTGAACCGGGCGGACGGCGCCGAGACGCTGGCGCGCATACCGACGATAACGTCGTTCTGGCACGGATGGTTCTCGTTCCACCCGGACACCGCCCGCTACGAGAGCAGCTAGCCCTCCCCGCTTAAAAGGAAGAAGGCGGGTCTCCCCGCCATTCATTCCTCTGCCAGCGTTCCCGGCACACCTCTTGTCCGTCGCTCCTCTGCGTATCTAGGGCGGAGCCACCCATGTCCGTGTCGGTGTTCGCTTCAACTCTCATACTACCGACAGAGTGTTGCGTCCCCGTTACATGAACGTTAAGGGAGTGTTACGGCTCGCGAAGCGTCCCGCGAGCCGCGTACAGGTCAGTTTCCCGAGGTATCCCATGCGCTCAGGCTGCGCCCACGTACATCTTCTGCATGAGGGCGTCCTGCCAGCGGACGCTGTCGGGTAGCACCTCTTCGATGGCGCGGATGTGGTAGTAGGCGTCGTTCGCGCCGCGGGGCGTCCCGCCGTCCTCGACGGTGCGTACCGCCTCCAGCAGCATCTTGCGCGCGATGATGACGGCACGGTCGGTTTGGCCGAGGTGTTCCTGGCTGCGGTCGACGATGGGCTTCATCGCCTCCTGCACGGCCCGGTCCTGCGCGTTGATGCCCTTGATGCCGGTGAACGTGTCCGAGCGCTGCAGGTCACGGTCGATCATCCAGTTGTTGCGCGGGTTGCGCAGGCTGCGCCACGTCCTCTGGTCGACGTCGTCGGGGCCGTTGCCCGTGGCGAGTTCGTCGCGCTCGGGTTGGGTGAGCGGTTCGTCCAGCGTGTAGAACCAGTTCCAGACCATGGTGGTCTCGTCGTCCATGGGCACCCAGTGGTGGCCGGCGATCTTGAACTTGAACCAGGAGCCGTCGTTGTTCAGCTGCGCCGCGCGGATCTGAACGTGGGGCATCACGAAGTGGTAGGTGCGGACGTAGTTGGCGTCCTCGCCGGGGAGAGCGCGTATCGAGCCGTAGCGGTAGCCGTAGTCCGTCGGCTCTACTTCGAGCTTCGAGGCGATGCCCTTCGCTCGCAGGCCGTCCAGCCCTATCGCGCCGCCGGTGCCGAACTTCCGGTGGAGGAATGACGAGTGCACCGAGTCGATGCCGCCCTCCAGCGCCTGGAGCCAGTTGCACTCCTCGATGACCTTGGAGGCGTGGCGGTGGGTCTGGGGCTGGCGCGTGAACTCGAACGAGGGTACCGGGGGCGTCTGTTCCTTCGGTCCCATGTAGGTCCAGATGACGCCGCCGATCTCCACCGTGGGGTACGCCGTGACGTGCACCTTGCGGCTGAATTCGTACTGCTCGGGCTCGTTGGGCATGTCGACGCACGTGCCATTCACGTCAAACTTCCAGCCGTGGTAGACGCAGCGGATGCCGTTCTCTTCGTTCCTGCCCAGCCAGAGCGACGTGAGGCGGTGGGGACACCACTCGCTCATGAGGCCGACGCGGCCGGACGTGTCGCGGAACGCGATGAGGTCCTCGCCGAGGATGCGGAGTCGCAGCGGGTCGCAGTCGGGGTGCGGCAACTCGTTGGAGATGAGGACCGGCTGCCAGTAGCGGCGCATCACCTCGCCCATCGGCGTACCGGGCCCCACACGGGTGAGTCGTTCGTTGTCCCTGGTCGAAAGCATCGTGGGCTTCCTCGCATGATCCCTGAGTTTGGATGGTTGTACGCCCCGCAGGGTGAGCCTGTCAACGAGTCGGCTTACCCTCCTCGCAGCAGACGGAGAAACGCAGTGACGTCCGGCACCTCGTCGAGGCGCTCTGTCATGTCGATGACCTCGTCGATCGTTGCGTCGCTCACGGGCGTTCCGGCGTGGACGGCGCAGGCACGGAACTTCTGGTGCCGCTGCTCGTCCGTGAGCGGGTTGTCGCGATGGCCCGGGGCGGCGTCGACGCGCTCCGAAAGCGTTTCGCCGCCGGCGAGCGTCACCTCGACGATGCCGGACTTGCCGAGCGATTCGTCCACCTCGTACTCGGTCACGTTGGCGATGCGCAAGCACGTCTCCTCGAACAGCCCCTGCGGCGTCGGTTGGAGGTCGGCGAGGGTCACGCTGCCGGTGGTGAGCGCTCGCGCCGTGGCGAAGATGATTGAGTCCTCTGCCTCGACGGGCGCCAGCGGGTTGCGCCGCGTCTGCAGGGGCTCGCAGAACGTTTGTATGTGAGGCTCCCCCCGCAGCAGCACGCGCCTCACGGCCGACGGATCGGACAAGCGGGACGCACGCAGCCTCGAAGCGGCCTCGATGAAGACGTGCGCGACGCCGGTGGTGGGCCACGGCTTGATGCCCACGTTCAGCAGACGCCATTGCTCGCCGAGGCCGTCGCTCATCGCAGGACGGTCGAACACCCCACCGTAGTAGGTGGGGAAGAAGCCTGCCGCGCCCTCGAACGCATCGCAGTCGCCCAGCAAGCCCTCGCGCGCCAGCAGCACGCTCTGCATCCCGGCCTGGCAGGAGAACGCGGCGTAGATGGCCTTCGCGGGGCGTCCTTCCAGCACCGGTTGCCGTCCGCCGGACGCCTGCATGAACGCGAGGCCGAGCGCGCTGTGCGTCTCATGCGCCGAGAATCCGAGCATCCGCGACCCGCTTAGCGCCGCGGCGAAGCAACCCGGCATCTGCGTCGGCTGCGGCCTCGATTCGGTGAACGCGCCCTGTGTCGCGGTGATGGCGATGCCGATGCGCGACATCAATTCCATCCCTGCCGCCATCGAGGTCATGAACTCCCTGCCGGAGGCGCCGCCCTGCAGCTCGGCAGCCACCATCGCGGTCGGCAGCGTCACCGGCCCCAGATGGCCTGAGCCCACGGCGGTGGTGTCGTCGAAGTTCAGCGCGTGCGCCATGCCGCCGTTCAGCATCGCGGCCACGGCAGCGGGGAGCCTGTCCGGCAGGCCGATAAGCGACGCCTCCTCCACTCCGCCTGCCTTGCGCGCCCACGCGAGCAGTTCCGGTATGCCGATGCCGAGCGTATTGGCCGCGATGGAAGTCGCGAGCGTGTCCAGCGTGATCGAGCGGACCGTGCGGCGCACGCTGTCCGGCAGATCGTCGTACGTCAGCTCCGCGCCGAACCGGGCCCACACCGAAGTCAGCTCTTCCACGCCTGCGTCTCGTGTCGTCATTCCACGCTCCTTCCGGCTCACCGGCGGTGTGCATTATGACGGCTTACGGTGCAGGGCTGCACCCCCAGGCGAGCCGCTCGATCACGAGCGTCGCGTAGCCAGGAGGGACAGGGACCCCCTCGCGTCCGCGGGTAGTAGCATGGCCTCATGCGAACGCTCATCGTCAGCGACGTGCACAGCAACCTCACCGCGCTCGACGCCGTGCTCGCGGCGGCCGAGGCGGAGGGCCCCCTGGACGCCGTGTGGTGCCTGGGCGACATCGTTGGGTACGGGCCGTGGCCGCTCGAGACTGTCCGGCGCATCCGCTCATTCGATGCGGTCTGCATCCAGGGCAACCACGACGCCGGAGCGATCGGGCGCATCAGCCTGGATACGTTCAACCACGCCGCGGGGGAGGCGTGCCGGTGGAACGGGGCGCAGCTGGACGAGGACGCGCGGTCGTTCCTGCAGGGTCTTCCCGACACCGTGGCCGTCGCCGGTTTCACGCTCGTTCACGGCACGCCGAGGGACCCGCTCTGGGAGTATTTAACCGGCCATGCCGACGCCGTTGCAGCGCTGGCAAGCATCGACACCCGCGACGTGCTCGTCGGCCACACGCACCACCAGTTCGCGTTCGAGGACGGGCGCGGCGCGGCATTGCCGGGGCCGGGCGGGCTCACCGTGACGCGGGACGGCGGGCGTCTCGTCGTGAATCCGGGGAGCGTGGGGCAGCCCCGCGACCACGACCCGCGCGCCGCCTTTGCCGTCTACGACAGCGAGGTGGATGCGCTATCGCTGCGCCGGGCTGCGTACGACTTCGCCGCGACGCAGCGCGCGATGGAGCAGGTCGGTCTGCCGGAGCCGCTCATCTCACGTCTGAGCGCGGGGCGTTGACCTGCACCCCTTCCGTAGCCCTTGACTCGGTGATAGACTCTGTAGGCTTATACCGTCCAATCATTGGAGGCGACAACTTCTCATGCTCCGAATCCGACTGCGCCGAGTAGGCAAGAAGAAGCAGCCGAGCTACCGCATCGTGGTGGCTGACGTGCGGTCGCCTCGCGACGGCAGGTTCGTCGACCAGGTTGGACACTACAACCCGCTGACCGACCCGCCCACGGTCGTGGTCAACGAGGAGAAGGCCCGGCACTGGCTCGGGGTCGGCGCGAAGCCCACGGACACCGTTCAGCGCATCCTCCAGACGCAAGGAGTCGTCGAGAAAGCGGGGTAATCCATGAAGGAACTGGTGGAATACATCGCCAGGGCCATCGCCACTCATCCCGACGACGTGAAAGTCACCGAGGAGGAAGAGGACGGCCAGCTCATCCTCAAGCTGGAAGTCCATCCTGACGACAAGGGGAAGGTGATCGGGAGACAGGGCCGCGTGGCGCAGGCGATGCGCGTGCTGCTCCGCGTCGCTGCCATCAAGGAAGGCACCCGCACCAGCCTGGAGATCGTCTGATCCCGCCTCGTGCCGACAACCTCCGGCAACACGTTCCAGAACCAGCCTGACAACCTCGTCGCCGTCGGCGTCGTCCTCCGCGCGCACGGCAGCGATGGCCGTGTCCGCGTTCAACCGGAGACCGACAACCCGCAACGCTTCCGCAAGGGGGCCCGTCTCCTCGCGGGCGAGCGGGAACTCCACGTCGAACGCGTACAGCTGATGCCCGGCGGCTCCCTGCTCCTGCGCTTCGCGGGCATCGCCGCACGTGATGACGCTGCGGCCCTGCAGGGAGAGACGCTCTACGTGCCGGCGGATGAGGCGCCGGATGCCCCGCCCGGCACGTACTACCACTACCAGCTCGTCGGCATGAGCGTCGAGGACGAGACCGGCGAGCGCCTGGGCACGCTCACCGAGATCATCGCCACGGGAGCGAACGACGTGTACGTCGTCACCGGGGAGAGCGCGGAACTGCTCCTCCCTGCGGTGGCGGACGTGGTCGTGAGCGTTGACGTCGGTACCAACACCATGACCGCCGCCGTGCCGGAGGGGCTGGCCTGGCGCGCCCTGAACCCGCCGCGCGAGAAGAAGAAGCCGCGTCGACGCGCGGCGCGCAGGCCGAAACCCACGCCTGGCGGGTAGAACGCAGGCGCGGTTTTGTCCTATCCTGATTCCGTCCAACCCATGTGAGAGGAGTCCCAAGTATGTCCGGTCACTCCAAGTGGTCCACCATCAAGCACAAGAAAGCCGCGCTGGACGCGAAGAAAGGCGCGCTCTTCACCAAGCTCGCCCGTGACATCGCCGTCGCCGCGCGTGAAGGCGGCAGCGGCGACCCCAACATGAACTTCCGGCTGCGCCTGATGATGGACAAGGCCCGCGCCGCCAACATGCCCGCCGACAACGTCGACCGCGCCGTCAAGAAGGGACTCGGCATCGGGGGCGACGGCATCTCGTTCGAGGAGATCGTCTACGAGGGCTACGCCCCCGGCGGGGCCGCCATCATGGTCAAGGCCCTCACCGACAACCGCAACCGCACCGCCTCCAACATGCGCGCCGTCTTCTCGCGCGGCGGCGGCAACCTCGGCGAGGCTGGCTCCGTCGCCTGGATGTTTGAGAGCAAGTCCGTCGTCACCGTCGAGGAAGTATCCGAGGAGCAGGCGGAGGAGATCGCGCTCGCCGCCATTGACGCCGGCGCGGAGGACTTCAAGGTGGAGGACGGCGTCCTGGAGATCACCGGCGCCCCCAACGGGCTGGAGCCCATAGCCGCCGCCGTCAAGGAGGCCGGCGTCGAGCCCGCCCAGGCCACCGTCACCATGGTCCCCTCCAACACCGTCGAACTGGACAGTGGGCACGCCGGACAGACCCTGCGACTGCTCGACAACATCGAGGACCTGGAGGACATCCAACAGGTCTTCACCAACGCCAACTTCACGGACGAGGCGCTCGAGAAGTACAGCAGCGCCTAGCCCACCCCGCAGCCTCCGCTCAGCATAGAAGAGAGGTTACCGAGACCGTCGGCCCCGGTCCCAAGCCGATGCAGCAGCGCTCCGCTGCGTAGCAACACCCTGCCCGGTGAGTTCGCCCTATCCCAGCCTGCCCATGGGTGCAAGCGACCCTATGGGTTGATTAGGTACTCTAGAACTAGTATGTTCATCAATGCTATCCTACCTATCGGGAGCATTGCCCCGTACTTGTATGTGCTTTGGCACCAGTCCGTTCAGCATCATTTCTACTGTTATGCATCAGCCTAGTTGTACTGATATGCGGGTGCGGTGACGTCTCGGCCTCATCCGTGAAGGGAATTCCCGAGGCTCCGCCAACGCCTACTTCGCTTCCTACGCCGACTCCAACGCTTACGCCCACGCCTACCAGTACGCCTGTACCAACCACTAAGCCTCTTCCTACGCCTACTCCCACGCCGACCGTCACGCCTACTCCAACCCCGGCTACACCTCCTACCCCTACACCCACTCGCGTCCCAACTCCTACGCCTACCATCATGCCGACGCCCACCCCAACCCCTATGCCTACGGCAACGCCTCGGCCCCCGTTCGATGCAACTCCACCTGGGCCACCGCCGACTCCCAGCCACGGGCGAAGGTCGAATCCGACCTCCACGCCCACTCCCACGGCGACCCCGACCCCAACGTCCACGCCTACGCCCACACCTACTCCTACGTCAACCCCCACACCTACGCCTACCGCTACTCCCACACCTACCGCTACTCCGACGCCCACGCCTACGCCGACCCCCACGCCGACACCAATCCCGATGCCGATCGTAGAAGGGTCGAAGCATGGTGTTGGAGCGGGCGGGCTCCACTCCTGCGCGCTGGAGGCTGACGGCACGCCGGTCTGTTGGGGTGACGACGGAGCCGGTCAAGCATCGCCTCCTGCAGGCACGACACTGGCTACCCTGAGCGCCGGTTCAAGCCATAGCTGCGGGCTCAAGGCGGACGGCTCACCCGTCTGCTGGGGAGAGGACGACAGCGGACAGGCCTCCCCTCCCTCCGACAAGACGTTTGTCACTATCAGCGCCGGGTTCATCCATACCTGTGCACTGGAGAGCGATGGCACACCGGTCTGCTGGGGTGACGACGAGAAAGGGCAGTCGTCGCCTCCCGCAGGGTCGGCATTCACCGCGATCAGCGCAGGGGAGACTCACACCTGCGCCCTTACTGCTACTGGTACCGCTGTCTGTTGGGGCGGCGTGGACAACGACCATGGCCAGGTATCGCCACCGGGGGACACCACCTTCATTGCGATAAACGCAGGCTACCTCCATACCTGTGGCATCAAGTCGGACGGTCCCATCGCCTGCTGGGGGTTGGATAACAAGAATCAGGTGTCCGGTGTTCCTACGGGCCAGACGTTCGCGTCGCTCTCGGGCGGGCGGCGCCATAGCTGCGCCCTGATTTCCGACGGGACGCCAGTCTGCTGGGGCGAGGACGATGATGGCCAGTCCACTCCTCCGGCCGGTTCGAAGTTCGTTGAGATAAGCGCAGGAGAGAAGCACACCTGCGCACTGCAGGAGGACGGCACGCCGGCTTGCTGGGGCAACGACGACTCGGGGCAATCATCGCCGTCCAGTTTGGACCCTACTCCTACCCCTACCCCTACTCCTACGCCTACGCCTACGCCTACGCCTACTCCTACACCAACGCCTACTCCTACACCAACGCCTACTCCTACACCAACGCCTACTCCTACACCAACGCCTACTCCTACACCAACGCCTACTCCTACACCAACGCCTACTCCCACACCAACGCCCAATCCTGCGCCCACACCGACTCCTACCCCTACGCCTACGCCTACGCCCACGCCTACACCTACTCCCACGCCGACACCGACTCCAACTCCCACACCTACGCCTACCCCCACGCCTACGCCTGCGTCGACTCCGTCCTACGCCGCTATCGCAACGGGCGGTGTCCATTCGTGTGCGCTCAAATCAGACGGCTCGCCGGTCTGCTGGGGCAGCGATGGGGCGGGACAGATTACACCGCCGTCCGATAAGACGTTCACGGCCATAACTGCGAGGGGGGCGTACACATGCGCACTCGAGCACGACGGCACGCCGGCCTGCTGGGGAGACGACGACTACGAACAATCGTCGCCGCCGTCAGACAAGACGTTCACGGCCATCAGCGCTGGGTACATCCACGCATGCGCGCTGGAGAGCAACGGCACGCCCGTCTGTTGGGGAAGCGATGAGGACAAAAGGGCATCCCCGCCGGCGAACACGACGTTCACGGCGATCAGCGGGGGTGAAACACATACGTGCGGACTGAAAGCGGACGGGAAGGTCGAGTGCTGGGGGAACGGCGACCACGATAAGTTGACACCGCCGGAGAGCGAGACGTTCAAGGCAGTGAGCGCGGGCTACCTGCACACCTGCGGCATCAAAACGGACGGCTCCATAGCCTGCTGGGGGTACTCCAGTAAATGGAACCTGTTGTCCGCGCCAGCAGGCAACACATTCGTTTCGATATCGTGCGCGAGCCGACACAGCTGCGCACTCAAGGATGACGGCACTCCAGTCTGCTGGGGCGACAATACGCATGGGCGGGCGTTGCCGCCGGAAGACTCGACGTTCATGGCGGTCGCCGCGAGCAACACGCACACCTGCGCGCTGCAAGAGGACGGCGCTCCAATCTGCTGGGGCGACGACAGCGAAGATCAGTCGTCGCCGCCGGAGGATGAGGAGTGGTGACGCTGCGAAGAGTAACCTTGACGCCTCCGAGGGCGGCTCCTAGCATCCCCCAGGCTCAGCCCCGCGAACGTGCGCACCGCGCGGTTCCCGCCGCCCGCCGGCGCCGGCCTCACGGCCCTCGGAGATACTACCCAACGGGAGGGACCCCGATGTCCGGCACTCAGGAACGATAGTGTCTCTTCCACTGCCACGAAAGCGAGTACCTCGCCATGCGTACTGTCATACTCGATACCGACCCAGGCACCGACGACGCCCTCGCGCTCATGATGGCGTTGAACTCCCCTGACCTGCGGGTAGAGGGCGTCACCACGGTCGGCGGGAATGCCAGCCTGACGGATACGACCGACAACGCGATCAGGCTGGTCGAATACCTCGACGAGGAGCGGGGCGCCATACCCGTGGCAGTCGGCGCCGACCGGCCGGTGCACGGCTCGTTCACCCATGCGTACCACGTTCACGGGGCAGGCGGGCTCGGTGTTCGGTTACCTGCCCCCACGCTGAAGCCGCACGCGATGAGCGCGGTCGAGTTCATATGCGACCGCGCCCTTCAGGCCGTGCAGCCGCTGACCGTCATCGCGCTCGGGCCGCTGACCAACGTTGCCGCTGCGCTGGGCAGTCGCCCGGACCTCGTGGATGCGCTCGCAGAGGTAGTCGTCATGGGCGGAGCGTTCGAGGCGCCGGGCAACATCACTCCGCACGCCGAGTTCAACATCCACGAGGACCCTGAAGCCGCCAACGCCGTCTTTGCTTCGGGTGTGCTAGTGACCGTCGTCGGCCTCGATGTCACTCGGCAGACGTCCATGCATCGGCGAGACGGTCCCCGGTGGTTCGAAGGCGAGTCCAGGTCAGCCGAACTGGGCAACCGCATCCTGGCGGATCGGTTCCAGGAACGGGCCGACCTGCAGGAGTTCTACCTGCACGACCCGCTGGCCGTGGCGGCGACGATCGACCCGGACATCCTGACGTCCCGCCCGGCACAGGTTTCTGTCGTGACGGAGGGAGACGAACGAGGGCGGACCGTCGCAAGATACGGAGGCGGGACAGTGAAGGTGGCGGTCGATGTCGATGTCGAACGAGCCGTGGGAATCGTTAGGAGTCTCATCTCCGATAGCCAAACATAGGGAAAGCGCGACGCTACGACGGCTCGTCTACAATGGCGCCGTTCCGTCCATTGGCTCAAGCGAGAGGGGGAGTAATGGCAACCATCGCAGGCAGGTTTGGTATGTCGCATGGCCCTCAGCTCTACGTGCCGCCCGAGCTGTGGCCCAACATCCTCCGCCGAGACGACATGGGCGCCGAGAAACCGGGGATGCGTGAGCAGACCTCGGAGGCCATGATGCAGCGTCGATACGACGCGTGCATGAAAGCGATGGACACCATCCGCGCCAGGGTCGACGAGGTCGCGCCCGACACGATCGTGCTGATCGGGGACGACCAGCGAGAGAACCTGCTCGCGGACAACACGCCTCCATTCCTCGTGTACATCGGGGATGAGGCGGACGCGAGCACCCGGGTTTCGCACTACCGCCTCGGCGACGAGTTCACCGACACGATCACGAGGTACCAGGTCGATGTCCCGCTTGCCAGGTGGACCATCGACTCGCTGCTCGATTCCGGGTTCGACCCCGCGTGGTCGACCGCCACCCGGCATGAGCAGGGACTCGGCCACGCGTTCGGCCGTCCGCTTCACACCACGAATGACGACGCCCGCTATCGCATCGTCCCGGTCATGGTCAACACGTACTACCCGCCCACGAGTTCGCCGCGGCGGTGCGTGGACTTCGGGCGCGCGCTTGCGAAGGCCATCGAGTCGTTCGACGAGTCGCGGCGCGTCGTGGTCATCGCGTCTGGCGGGCTCTCACACATGATGATCGACGAGCAGATCGACCGTGAGTACCTCGAAGCGGTGGAAGCCCATGACATCGCCTACATGGCGGCGATGGACCCCGACGTGCTGGTCGGTGGAACGTCCGAGATTAGGAACTGGATCATCGCCGCAGCCACGAGCGACAACGCCGGGCGGGTCATCGACTACCAACCCTGTTACCGGAACCTGGCCGGCGTCGGCTGCGCGATGGCCTTCGCCGAGTGGGAGTGACCGAAGTGGGCCACCCAGGCCCAGCTTGCACCTGATCGCTCCTCCAACCGCTCATTTGACAGCCGGGAGTCCCGGTGGTTTAGTGCCTCCTATCAGGCAGATCTGCGGCAAACCTCCCGGACACCCTTCCGCCCACGCATAAGTAGAGAGGAAGAAGCGCCATGGCGAATCTCATCACGGCACGCGGGGACCGGTCTCTTCGATCGCTCATCGACACCGAAGGCGGGACGGTGAGCCGGGAGTTGTACGTCAACGAGGACATCTTCGAGCAGGAACAAGAGCAGATATTCGGCCGGTGCTGGCTGTTCCTGGGCCATGAGAGCCAGGTGCCGAATCCAGGCGACTTCATGGTGACGCGTATGGGCACAGAGGAAGTGCTGGTGGTGCGTGGCCGCAAGGACAACCAGATTCGCGCCTTCCTCAACTCGTGCGCGCACCGGGGCATGAAGGTCTGCCGCTACGACCAGGGCAACGCTCTCGTGTTCACCTGCCCGTTCCACGCTTGGACCTACGACTGCAACGGCGCCCTGGTGGGAGCAGCCTACCAGTACGCTCCCTACGCTTACGACGGTGGCATCGACAGGGAGCAGTGGGGGCTGACGCCGGTGGCGCAGTTCAAGAACTACTACGGCTCACTGTGGGCAACCTGGGACCCGAAGGCCCCCTCGTTCGAGGACTACGTCGGGCCTTTCGCCGAGGGGATCCGGTACGACTGCGAGGCGAGCGACGGAGAAGAGGCCGGCATCGAGGTCTTCAGGCCATTTCAGAAGTGGCGCCTGCCAACGAACTGGAAGGTGCCTGCGTTCTCCTCATCGACCGACCTGACGCACGCAGCGATGACCCATCGCTCGGTGAATGCAGCGGCCATAGGACCCGACCGCGGGACCATGTCCGGGGGCGAACGCCACAAGAGGCGCGCTCCCTTCCCTGCAGACCGGTTTGCTGCCGGCGACCACAATCTCGGCCACGGCGGCAACTGGACCGTGTATCAGCAGCCCGGCGTGCCTGAGTACGTGGACACCTGGTTCGAGGCCGGTGTCGACGACTACTTCCGCGAGGCTCGCGACCGCAAGGCAGCGAAGTACGCCGACCGGATACTCCCTCCCCACGGCCACGAGGGCGGGCACTTCTGCGTGTTCCCCAACTTCATCATGGACAGCTGGCGCTGGCGCTGGTGGCACCCACACACCGTTGGAGTCGTCGAGCGGTGGAGCCTGTTCGGTGTCGACAAGAACGCGCCCAAACACGTGAAGGACGCCGTTCGCCACTACGTGATGCGGTACAACGGGCCGACCGGGGCCACCGAGTCGGACGACATGGAGAACTGGAACTACGTCTACGCCGCCAGCCAGGGGGCCAGGGCTCGCAAGCGCAACTACTTCTTCGCCAATGGCCTGGGGCGCGGGATCGAGAGCGACCAGCACCCCGGTGTCGTGTTCAACGGTTCGCACACCGAGGAGGCGCACCGCGCGCGCTTCAGCAGATGGCTCGCCTTCATGGAGGCCTCCAGCTGGGACGACCTCTACCCGATAAACCGAGCGAAGTCGCACCGGATCTGGTAGGAGCGCAACCGGGGGAACCGGGGCAGGCAGCACGAAGGGAGTCATGGGATGACGGAACGCGCCAACGCGGCTCTGGAGGGGATGGACCGGGTCGTCCTGCTGAAAGACATCGAACAGTTCCTCTACTGGGAAGCACTTCTCCTGGATGAGCGCAGGCTCAACGAATGGCTCGACCTACTGGCAGAGGACATCCATTACTGGATGCCCATCCGCAGGAACATCAAGTTCGGCGACTGGGACCTGGAGTACAGCGACCCGGAATCGGAGATCTCCTACTTCGACGAGGGGAAGGACATCCTGACCGGCCGCGTCCGGCAGATCAACTCAGGTGTGCACTGGGCGGAAGAGCCAGTCTCCCGGTTCTCGCACCTTATCTCCAATATCCTGCTGCTTGAAGTGAACGGTGATGAGGTCAGGGTGAGCAGTAAGTTCTTCTGCTACCAGAACCGCCTGCAGGACGAGGTGAACCTGTTCGTTGGCAGGCGGTACGACACGCTCCGGCGGGACCCTGACACGGTGTTCAAGATCGTCAAGCGCGATGTCATCCTGGACCAGAACGTGCTCCTCCCGAAGGTGGTCAACACCTTCTTCTAGGAGGAGCGTGCCGATGCGCATCGAGTGGCGATACCGTAGCGACGAAGACGCCCTCCTCACCGTCGACGAGGAGGGCACTACTGCGCTGCAAGTCTGGGAACTCGACAGGGCGCTGCTGTCCGATTTCCTCAACCTCATGACCAGCCTCGACGCCCACAGCAAGCGGAGCATCGTCGACGACGCCCAACGCGACCCCCAGGAGTGGGGCCAACTCGTGATCGCGCGATCCGATGATGGCGACGTGCTGAGGGTCGATCCCGAGCTCTACTGGGACCGCGTCGCGCACTGGTTCCGCTCGGAGGGCGGCGACCCCAATCCGTGGCGGTGGAGAACGTAGGCCTGCCGTTCGTTGACAGGCGGTTGGTGCAGTGGTTAAGTGCCGTTACAGTGCTGCAGGGCGTAGAGCGCGAGGGGAGGACCGCCATGACCACCACGATTGCGAGTGCAGGTACGGAAGGGGCCGTCGACGAGCTGTTGATCTCCGCCGACTCCCACGTCATGGAGCCGGGCGACCTCTGGACAACGCGCGTGCCCAGGGCCATGCGCGACCAGGCGCCTACATTCACAGACGCGGTATCCGACCAGTCCAAACCCGGTGGCTGGGACCCGACCGAGCGGCTGAAGGAGATGGCCGTCGACGGCGTCAGCCTCGAGGTGCTCTACGCCACGCGCGGGATGACGCTCTTCCGCCTGGAGGACGTGCCGCTGCAGGAGGCGTGCGTCCGCGCTTTCAACGACTGGCTGATCGAATACTGCGCAGTGAGCCCTGAGCGCCTGTTCGGCGTCGGCCTCATCTCGCTGTACGACATCGACAACGCGGTCGCCGAGCTGGAGCGCTGCCGGAACGCTGGGCTGCGAGGAGCGATGGTCTGGCAGAACCCGCCTGAGGACATGCCGTTCTCGTCGGACCGGTACGACCGCTTCTGGGCTGCGGCACAGGACCTCGGGATGCCCGTGAGCCTCCATATCCTCACCGGGCACGGCTACATGAAGAAGGCCCACCTCCGTCACGGCACGGAGCACTACCGCTCCAGCGTGAACCTGAAGATCGCGGAAGTGATGGACAGCCTCTTCGACCTGATCTTCTACAAGGCGCTGGACCGGTTCCCCAACCTCAAGATCGTGATCGTGGAGAACGAGATAGGCTGGATACCGTTCGCGCTGCAGCAGTGGGGCTACTACCTGGGCCGGCACAGGGACCGGGAACCAGGCCCCGCGCCGGACAAGATGCCGAGCGACTACCTCGCCGACCAGATATACGCGACGTTCTTCAACGACGCCATCGGCACGCGATACCTGTCGAGCTGGGGCGCAGACGCCTGCATGTGGTCCAACGACTACCCGCACGCGAACTCCACCTGGCCGAACTCGCGAAGAGTGATCGCGGAGCACCTGGGGCACCTGGATGCGGAAACACGCACGAAGGTCCTCAGCACCAACGTCTGCCGTCTGTACGACATAGCGATACCGGAAGCTCTCTAGGGGAGGATGACGATGACTTACGACCTGTTGCTCAAGAACGGGCGGGTGGTGGACGGCTCTGGAGGGCCTTCCTACGAGGGTGACGTTGCCGTCGTAGACGGACGCATCGTGGAGACCGGCAGGCTCGGCTCGTCCGCGAAGCGGGTTATCGACGTGCAGGGGCAGGTCATCGCTCCCGGCTTCATCGACAACCACTGCCACTACGACGCGCAGGTGCTCTGGGACCCGCTGTGCACGTTCGCCTGCTACCACGGCGCAACGACCGTCATCAACGGGAACTGTTCGCTGGGACTCGCCCCGGCCCGGCCCGAGGAGCGCGCCGACCTCGTCTCCATGCTGTCCCGGGTCGAGGCCATACCTGTCGAGTCGCTGCAGGCCGGTGTCGAGTGGTCGTGGGAGTCGGTGCCGCAGTACCTGGAGACCATCGACCGCGAGCTCGGCGTGAACGTCGGCTCGCTCATCGGATTCTCGGCCGTGAGGCGGCATGTGATGGGCGAGGCGGCCTACTCGGCAGTCGCGACTCCCGAGCAGATCGAACAGATGAAGGAGATTGTACGCGAGGGCATCCGCGCGGGAGCGCTCGGGTTGTCCTCGGAGCGGAACCTGCGCCACATGGACCTCGAGAACCGCCTGCTGCCGGCGAATGCCGCGCCGCCCGACGAGTTCCTCGCCGTGGCAGAAGCGCTTGCGGAGGTCGGCGCCGGTTCCATCCAGTTCGGGGATTCAGAACGTATCGAGATGTCGGAGGGCCTGCTCTCGCGAACGGCGCGGGCGACGGGACGCCCCGTGATCTCCAGCCTTGCGGGACGCGCAGGCACAACCCGGAACGACGCCCGGATGTACGCGATGGTGTCGCCTTTCATGGAGAACACTGCGCGTTGGACGCTGCTCACCGTGGGCAGTTTCGACGGCTTCGCGCACTGGCTCCCCGTGATGAGCAGCTCGCCCGAGGAGAAGCGCGTGGCCTTCCAGGACCCCGCGGTGCGCGCCGGACTCAGGGCGGACGCCGATGCGCCGGACAAGCGGAACCCCGGCTCTCCCCAGGTGCGCTGGGACCTGTTGCACGTGGCCAGGGTCGCCATGGACGAGCACCGGCCATTCGTGGAGCGGAGCGTGAACGACATCGCGCAAGAGCTCGAAAAGGACCCACTCGACACGTTTCTCGACCTTGCGCTTGAGGAGGACCTCAAGACGCTCTTCTACTTCCGCTCCGACGTGAGCATATCGGCGATGGCGGAGGTGCTCTCTGACCCGTTCGTGCTGCCCGGACTCTCCGACGGCGGGGCGCACGTCACCCGCCGCTGCGACAGCCACTTCTCCACCTTCCTGCTGTCGTTCTGGGTGCGGGGACAGCAGGCGCTCTCCCTGGAAGAGGCCGTGCGGAAGCTCACCTTCATGGGCGCGAGCGCCTTCGGGTTGCACGACCGTGGCCTCATCAGGCCGGGGTTGGCCGGAGACCTGACGGTGTTCGACCCGGACACCATCGGTGCAGGCGAGCTGGAAGAGGTCGCGGACTACCCCGGAGACGCCGTGCGGATGCGCCGCCCCAGTGAAGGCGTCGCCTGCACCATCGTCAACGGCGAGGTGCTGATAGAGGCTGGCGAGCACACCGGGGCCCTGCCCGGCCGGCTCCTGCGCAGCAGCGCCTACGGTCGCTAGGCGTATCAGCCGCCCGTTGCCGTCTTGTCCGGCTTCCTGAGGGTCTCCTCCAGGAAGAACACCACGACGATGGCGGCAGCAAACGCGGTCGACGCAAGCAGCACAAACGCCGCGCCGAAGCCGAACGCGCCCGACAGCAGGCCGAAGCTCATCGGACTGGCCGTCGAGCCTCCCTGCGCGACGAGTCGCGACATACCGAAGAAGAGTCCGCGCGCCTGCGGCGGCGCAACGTCCGTGCCGAGCGTCTGCATGTTGCCGGAGATGATGCTGATGGCAAGGTGCACAAACACGAAGCTCGCGATGAACCAGGCCAGCGACAACCCCGCGAACGCAGTGACCGACACAGAAGCCATCGAAAGGCTCGTCAGTATCAGCCCCGGCACGATGGTGTACTTCCTTCCGAAGCGGTCCATCACGAATCCGGTCGAGAACAGGATGGGGACGGTCCCCACCGCCATCACGCTGCGCAGCACGCCCAGCTCCGCGGGATCCAGGCCATAGGCGTAGGACGGGTAGAGCAGGATCACGCCGCCCTCGAAGACAGCCCCTCGGGTGACGTTCGTCAGGAACTGGATCGAGAAGACGGTGGGAATGGGGTTCTTGAGCAGCAGCCCCCAACGTGGTCCTTTCATGGCCGCGTCGGCCGCACGCTTCGCCGCCGTAGCCGTCTCCTTAATCACGAAGTAGGTCGGGATGATGGAGAGGAGCGTGAGCACGGCGTGGATGAGGAAGGGCGACCACAGTCCCCAGGTAACCGCTGCGAACCCGCCGACGAGCGGGCCCGCAAGCGCGCCGACCTGCTGCACGCCGAACATCTGCGTGACCTGCTTGCCTCGCTGCTGTACGGCCCCGGTATCGGCGATGACCGTGATGCGGCTCTGCATCCACATCTGCGTGCCGACCCCGGCGATGAACCGGTACACGAGCAACTCGTTGAACGAGCCTGAGTACGCGGCCTTGGCGATGAGGAGGGAAGACACCGCAACTATCAGCGGCCCCGCGAGCAGGATCCAGCGGCGGCCGATACGGTCGATGAGCATGCCCGTAGGGAGCGAGGCGACCAGCGTGCCGAGGAGATAGGAGACGAACACCCATGAGGCCTCGACGATGCTGACCCCGTAGAGCTTGGTCAGCTCCGGCAGCACGGGCAGTCCGATGCCGTTCCCGAGTCCCAGCGCGATCGCCGGAACGTGGAGCCCCAGGATCAGGCGGAGTTGCGGATGAAGCTCCCTCCGGGCCGGCGTCTCGCTCTGGCTCCCCTCACCGTTCTGCCGCATGGTGGGGATTGTACGCTGCCGTCGGCCTCTCGGTTTTCGCCGTCGACGAACGCCCCGGACTCGTCTAATCTCTGCTTGGCGCTATCCCAAGCCGAGGAAGAGCATGAACACCAGGGTGCGACTGAGCATCGACCGACAGGTGAGTTTCGCTGAGGGGTTTCCCTTCGGAGATACGGGGCCCTACGAACGCCTGACCGGGTCGGCGTTCTTCGAACTGGACCCCGACGACCCCGCCAACGCGAACGTCGTCGACCTGGCGCTGGCGCCCCGCAACGCGAACGGCGCCGTCGAGTTCCGAGCAGACCTCGACATCCTGAAGCCCGTCGACCTTGCACGGGGCAACGGATGCCTGCTGTACGGCGTGAACAACCGGGGGAACAAGACGGTTGTGCGGGTATTTAACGACGCCCCGCCGGACAACGATCCCCTCACGCTCGCTGCCGCCGGCAACGGCTTTCTGATGCGGCAGGGCTACACTATCGTCTGGTCCGGCTGGCAGGGCGACCTCCTGGCGGGCGACGGCCTCCTCACCATCGATCTGCCGGAGGCCCTGGAGAACGGTGCGCCGGTACGGGGGAAGGTGCGGCAGGAGTTCATCGCCGAACAGGAAGGCGTGCTCTGGATGCCGTTGAGCGGCGCGCCAACCATCCGTTCCTACCCCACGCTCGACCTCGATACGTCCCACGCAACGATGACCCTGCGCGAACATGAGCGCGACCCGCGTGTTCCTCTCCCGCCGGACGCCTGGGCCTTCGCTGAGGCGGAGATGGTCGACGGCGCATTGCAGGTGCGCCCGTCGTCGACGGCCTGCTACATGAAGGATGGTTTCAAACCCGGCTGGATCTACGAGCTGGTCTACGAAACGGAGGGCTCCCGCGTAATGGGGCTCGGCATCGTGAGCATCCGCGACCTCGTGTCGATGCTGCTCCATGACGCCGTCGACGCAGATGGCGCGCCGAACCCGCTCGCGGGACACGAACGGGCGTACATGTATGGAGCGTCGCTGAGCGCGCGCGTCATCCGCCAGTTCATCTATGACGGGTACAACATGGACCCTGAGGGCCGGAGGGTCTTCGCCGCCGCCTACCCGCACGTCTCCGGCGCGGGCCGCCTGTTCACGAACGCCCGGTTCGCCCAGGTCGGGCGCTACCCGCGCCAGCACGAGGAGCACCAGTGGCCGTCGGAGCGTTACCCATTCGCTTACTCCGTCGCGCCGGACGCCTTCTCGGACTCACTGGACTGCGTCATGAAACGCTCCGAGTCGGACCCCTTGGTCGTACACACGCACACGAACACCGAGTACTGGAACCGTCACGCGTCGCTCGGGCACACGAACCCGAGGACAGGCGACGACATCGAATTCCCCGAAACGGTGCGTGTCTACTTCCTGGCGAGCGCGCAGCACATGGGCGCGAACCCACCGCCGGAGGACGTGTCGCAGCAGCGCCCCAACGTGATGAACAATGGCCCCCTGATGCGGGCAGTCCTCACGAGGATGCACCGCTGGGTGACCGAAGGCACACCGCCACCGCCCAGCATCGTGCCCCGGCAGGCAGACGGTACGCTGGTCAGTCCCGAAGAAGCGCTTGCAGCGTTCCCGAAGGTGCCCGGCTTCCCCACTCCAGCGAGCCCCAGCCGTCTGCCGCTGTACGACTACGGGCCCGATTTCGACCGGGGGTTGGTCACCGAGCACCCGCCGCAGCCGGTGCCGGGCAAGAAATACACGGTGCAGATGCCGCTGGTGGACGAGGACGGCAATGACCTCGGCGGGCTGCGTTCGCCGGAGGTCATGGTCCCCGTCGGCACGCACACGGGCTGGAACCTGCGCAGGGCGGGCTTCGCCGAGGGCGACCTCGCCTCGCTGGCTGGCAGCTTCGTGCCCTTCGCCCGAACGCGCGCTGAGCGGGAGGCGAGCGGCGACCCTCGCCACTCCATCGAAGAACGGTACGCGTCCCACGAGGACTACGTACGTCAGGTGGCCGAGGCTGCCAGGCAGTTGCAGGCTGCGAGGTTCCTGCTGGAAGAGGACGCGGATCGCTACGTAGAAGCAGCGAAGAGCCGTGACCCGTTGAACGATGCGGTCCCGCTCGCCCCACTGGCGCTCGGCAAGGCAATGCCATCGCCGTCGGCAAGCGTTCGCTGAGCGAGCATCGCGTCTACAACGGCCGCTCAGGGGCCTAGGGAGACCCGTTCCAGGTCGCAGCGGTTGTCGCCGCAGGTGACCCGCCCTATGATGCAGGCCGCAGGAGGTGTGGCATGGCGCATCGCATCCTCTCGATCCACGCGGGATACGACGGCCCCAACGGGTTCGTGGACGGCTACGTCGGCAGACCGGCAGACAGGGGTCCGCACCCGGGACTTGTCGTTATCTCGGGCATGGGCGGGCTCAACTGGTTCCAGCGCGAGATCACGCGGACATTCGCCCGCGCCGGATTCGTCGCTCTCTCCCCTGACCTGTTCGATGGCGCGCTGCCAGAGGGCCGCGCCACGCAGTTGCACTACAAGAACTCGCTGGACGTGGAACGGACGGTTGAGAACCTGAGCGCCGGGGCCGACTTCCTGCGCTCATTGCCGTGGACACCGGACGACGCGCCGGTGGGCGTCGTGGGCTTCTGCCTCGGCGGCGGGCTCGTTCTGCTGGCGCTGGCGCGCACGAACACCTTCGGAGCGGGCGTGGTCTACTACCACAGCCTATTCCCCGATTCGGCGGAACTGGAGAACATCCGCGTGCCGATGATGTGCCACTACGGCACGAACGATCACACGACGCCCATCGCGGAGATCGAGGCTTTCCGCGCGGCCCTCGACCACTACGAGAAGCAGTACGAGCTGTTCATGTACGAGGGCTTGGGGCACTCGTTCCTGAACCCGAACCAGGACTCCTCGGCGCGGCGGGAGGCGGGCGCGGCGGAATCGCTGGAGCGGACGTTCGCCTTCTTCAGGAACCACCTGGGTGTTGCACCACCGGAGACAGCAGTAGCGGCCGAAGACGACGAGACACCGGAGAAGCCGTGAGGCTGTTCGGCGGCTTCGCCGAGTTCTTCACTGCGCTGCGCTACCGGGACTTCCGGCTCTTCTGGTTCGGGCTGGTCGCACAGGTCACCGGCCAGCAGATGACCATCGTCACCCTCGGGTGGCTGGCGTATGACCTGACGCAGTCGGCGCTGGCTCTTGGGCTCATCAACCTCGTGAGCGCCGCGCCTCGCCTCGTCGTGAACCTTGCGGGCGGCGTGCTCGCCGACCGGTTCGACCCGCGGACACTCGTCGTTGCGGCACAGACGACCGCCGTCGCCGTGCTGATGGCCCTCGCCGTGCTCGCGATCACCGACCAAGCGGTGGTGTGGCACCTGGCAGCAGCGGCAGTGATGATCGGACTGGTGCAGTCGTTCGACGAACCGGCGCGGGCGTCGTTCTTCCCACGCCTGTTGCCGAACCGGTCGCTCATACCGATAGCGGTGCCGCTCACGTCGGTGGCGTGGTCGTCCACGCGCATCGTGGCGCCGTCCGTCGCCGGGTTCGTCATCGCGGCAGCCGGAGCGGGGCCGAGCTTCTTCGTTGCAGCCGCCGGGGCAGCCGCGATGGCCGCGGTGATGCGGATGGTCCATCCTCAGCAGGCAGCCGTCGGGCGGCACGGAACGATGCTGGGCGACCTGAAGGCAGGGGCCTCCTACGTGTGGAGCCACCCGGTCTTCCGCCCGCTGCTGCTGCTGGCGCTGGCCTGCTCGGCGTTCGGGCAGGGATACATGCTCACCTTCCCGGTGTTCCAGGTCGAGGTGTATGACGTCAGCCCGCGGGAGCTGGGGTTCATGTACTCGTCGGCGGGGGTCGGAGCGATGGTGGGGCTGTTCGTGTACTCGCGCTATCTCAGGCAGCGGGGCGCGGGGCGCGTGCTGCTCGGTTCGGCCGGCTTGTTCGGGGCCATGCTGGTCGCGTTCGCGCTCACGCCGTGGTTCGAGGCGGCGCTCGTCCTGCTGTTCCTCGCTGGGGCTGTTGGCGTGATGCAGATCACGACGGGGCAGGTGATCCTGCAGACGCTGGTGGAGGACAGCCTGCGCGGGCGCGTTATGGCGCTGTACGGCGTCCACTGGGCGCTGCTGCCGGTGGGCGGCGCGATGATGAACAGCATCGCCGAGCGCACCGGCGCGCCGAGCGCCGTAGCCGGAGCAGGGGTGGCCCTGGTCGCTGTCGCCCTGGCTATCGCCCTGCTCGGGGCGGCGCTGCGCAATGTAGCGCTGCCGCAGGCCGAGCCTGCGCGAACCTAGGCCGCGCACCGCGAGGGTCAGGCCCTTATATCCGTTCGAGGTCTGCGACGGTACGCTCGTTCACTACGTTTCCCGTATTCAGAGTTGATCTCGGCTCCACTATGAGGACGTGAGTTTCGGATTCAGCGACGGGCTGGTGCTCAATTCCCTTCTCAACAATAACCATCTGTCCTTCCTCCAAGTGGACGTCCCGGTCTCGGAATCGAATGGTTAAGCGCCCTTTCAGCACAAGGAAGAGTTCGTCCTCCTGCTCGTGGCTGTGCCAGACGAAGTCTCCGTTGAGTTTGGCCAGCTTCACAAGGGACTCGTTGACTTCCCCGATGATTCGGGGACTCCAGTACTCATCAAACTGTGACAGCTTGTCAGCCAGGTCAATCAAGTTCATCTGTCCTCCCAAGAACCTCAGACCTCTTCCCTTCCCATGCTGCCGAACCAGACGCCGTTGCGGTAGTTCTCAACGCCTTGCCGAGCGTACGGTACCGTGTTGCCCGGCAGGTTGGCGATATCAAACCAACGCAGGTCGTCGCACTTGTCCGGCTCCATGTTCGTCACTTCGCCGGACCACTCCGAGGCCTTCAGGAAGAAGTTGACATACTCCCTGTCGCTCATCGAGTGGATAACCCCAACCACCTCCAAGTCCGTCGGCGAGAGGTCGATACCCGCCTCCTCCCTCGCCTCGCGTATCATGGCGGTCTTGAGGTTCTCGCCTGCCTCGACATGGCCCGCAATCATGCTGTAGGAGCCGTCCGCGAACCCCGTGTTGCACCGACGCAGCATCAGGATGCTGTCACCTCTGACCAGCAGCAGGTAGACCGCAATCGGCGCCAGCAGCATCGTTCCTCGGACGAGTTCCTTCTACAGACCGCGGCCTGCGGAGGCGTCGAGGACGGCACCCTGTTCCTCGGAGGCGTCGTACTCCCACTTGTAGTGGGGGTCCGTGTAGACCTCTTCCGGCATCAGGCTCTCCAGACCGCGCTTCCCTAGCTCTTCCTCGAACATCTCACGGACCCAGGACTCCTCGCTCGGGTATTCCACCTGGTCGAGCAGCGGGTTCATGCGGTTGGCGAGGCCGCGCATCTGGCGGATCGGGGAGAGCGCGAGGTAGCGCGCAGGCTCCACGCTGACGTTGAAGTGCTGGTGGAACCAGCGGTTCGGCGGCACGAACATGCTGGCCTCGTGCCACGGCACGATGACCTTCTCCTCGCCCTCCGGCCACATGATGGAGTAGCCCTCGCCCGCGGGGATGATGATGACGACGCCCGGCCCGTGGCGGTGCGCCTTCTTGTAGGTGCCCGGCGGGAAGACGGACATGTGCCCGCCCATCTCCGAGTGCGGGAACTGGATGTCCACGACGTGTCCGCCGCCCCCGCGCTGGCGGTGCGGGACGAGGCCGTTCCACGCCGCAAGGTCGGTGAAGAAGTTGCCGAACCAGCTCGCGCCCCGCCCGCCCGGCGAGCGCTTGGCGACCGAGTACAGCTCGTCCTCGGAGGTCTCCAGCAGTGTGGGGTCCTCGTAGGTGCTGTTGAAGAAGTAGGTGGGGTCGGGAACGAGCGACATGCCAACCGGCAGGTACGTGTTGGTGATGAGCCGTGCAGGACGGTCGCCACGCGCGTTCGCGAACTGGCGGACCGCGCCGCGGGGGATGACGAACAGGCTGCGCGGGCTGAACTCGAACGTCCTGCGCTCGACGCCCTCAGCCCAGACCGTGGCGAGCCCCTGCCCTTCCGCGACATAGACGACCTCGTCCAGAGCGAAGCGAGTGGGGTTGGTCGAGCCGCCTGGCGGGATCTCGGTGATGCGGGCGTCGGCGACGCCTTCCATGCCGGCGAGCTGGATGAACGCGGCATTGCAGCCCATCTCCGGCCACGGGGCGACTTCCAGGTTGCGGACGTCCTCCACGTAGTAGCCCTTGTGGACGGGTAGGTCGAGCGTTTCGACCCACTGATCGTAGGGGTGCAGGGGCGCCCGAGCGTCCGTGTCTATGCTGACCTTCCCGATCGTTGCTACGTCTGTCTGCTGCGCCATAGTTCTCCTCCGAGCCTGTCAGGCTTGTCTGTGTGGACTCTCGCTCGCGGCGCGCGATTCGTCAAGCGCGGCAGGTGTCTGGGCAGCACGCTGCAACACGGATGCGAACAGAATGCGACGGGTACCCGGACACCCTGCAACACGGATGCAGCGCAGTCGCGACACTATGCAACAGTCCATTCACTCCTGAAGAGGAGGGCATCAGGAGTGTGGTGGAGGGGCGTTCCCCGAGATTCTGTTGCATTGTGTTGCATCCGGTAGGCGGTCTCGCAGGTCTAGCCTCAGCCTGTCACCAATGTACCGCTCGGGCGGGTGGGCGCGTAAGGGGCAGATGTCACAAGAGTGGCGGACCGGGATGCGGAGATTAGCGGCCTTATTCACCGCAAATTCTGCGGTGAATACCTGCCGCAGCGCGGACGGCAGTTCGCCAGCGCCTGAATCGGACGCGGCCCCTCACCGTTCGTCGGGTTGCACCTGCTGTTGCAGCACCACGACGTCGTAGCCGAGCGATGCGAGCGGGATCCCGTCCGTGTCGAAGAGCTCCGCCTCGAAGCGGGGGGCCGGGCGAACGTTGCCGCCGAGCACGGGCAGCGTGCCGGAGAAGACGGCGGTGCCCGCGCCGGGGTCCGGGCCGATGAGTTCGAGCAGCCGCTCGGGGCGCATTAGCTGGGAGAGCGTTCCGTCCTGGTAGTCCTCCAGTTCACCGCCTTCGCTTACGCGGCTGCGGAGGCGCAGGTCGTCCCAGCGGGGCAGGAGGTCGTCGAGACGCCAGATCTGCCTGCTGAGTATCTTGGGGTAGATCTGCTTGGACTTCTCGATGGAGAGGCTCTCGAGGCCACGGTCGGTGTGGTCGCTGCCGATGCAGACGAAGATGTCGTCCCTGCCGATGAGCAGCACGTACTCGGCCTCGCCGGACGACGTGCCGTCGTACGCGTAGACCGTCCCGTCCACCTGCAGCACCTGCGGGTTCGCTACGAATATCCACGGCACGTGCGCCGGGCGCGGCACGCCCAGGAGCGCAAGCTCGGCGATGTGCTCCTCCACCGCCGCAGGGTCGCGGCCCGTGTAGCCACCGGCGAGCAGCCTGCGAGCGAGGAAGCGCATCGGCGACCCCGCGTGGTCGAACGTGAGCATCCGGCTGGGTCTCTTCGTTACTTCTGTCCCGTTAGCGTTCATAGTGCCGCACCTCAAACGTCCGGCATCCGTCGGGCGATATCCAGGGACCATGAGGCATGCCGGGCGGGCGGCAGGCGTACATGCCGGCAGTGAACGTCTCGTTCAGCGGGATGTCGTGGATGCTGCCCTCGATGATCCAGACCTCCTCCCAGAAGTCGTGCACCTGCGGGCCCATCGCTGAGGTGTCGGTGCCCGGCTCGAACCGCAGCAGGCGCGTGTAGTCGCCGCTCACGTCGTCGCGCGAGAGTATCTGCTGACTGAGGCCTTCCACCGGCGGGATGGGCTCGCTCGGGATGCCCGAGGGATCGAAGAACTCCAACTCAGGTTTCGCCACGTTCACTCCTCTCTTACAGCTCTTAAGACGTCCATAGCGCGGCGAACCGGGTCGCCACGACCTGCCGGTACGGGACAGGGCCGTCGAGCAGTCCCATCTGCCGGGCGAACCCGTTCATCTGCTCGACCGTCTCCTCCGTTATCGACGGGTCATAGTACGGCAGGTCGCGCTCGATAAGCTCTGCGATGAGCGACGCCTCCTGCGCGGGGAAGCGCTTCTCACCAACCGCAGTTGCCCGTGACGGATCCGCCTTCAGCATACGCTGCGCGGACACGATGGCGCGCACTGCGGCTGCGACCTCGTCCGGTTGTTCGGCAACCCGGCGCTTAGAGGTGACAAGTGCAGGGAACGTGTAGCCACGGGCCGCAGGCGGGCCGTCGCCGCGCCGCACGTCGAGCACGACGCTGCCCGCGCCGGAGCGCACGGCGACCTCCGTGCCCATGCCGTTCGCCCAGAAGCCGTCTATCGCGCCGTCGGCAAGCGCCCCCGCGGCCTGCACACCGAACGACACGCCGGAGCCGGTGGCGCCGGGCACGGGGCCGATGCTCACGCCGTCGCGCTCCGGGTCGATGCCTGCCTCGCGGAGCATCTGCTCCAGGCCGTCACGGGGGCCGGGCGCCGCGCCGATGCGGAGGCCCTTCACCGCTTCGATGTCGCCACGCTGGGCGTCGAGGTCGCTCCTGAGCACGAGGAACCAGTACATGTGCTGCGCGAGCGCGGCAAGCAGCGATGCGCCTTCCCACCGGGGGAACGCAGTCAGCACCGCGTGCGCTGAGCCCGCCACGTAGTCGAGCTCGCCGTCGCGCAGCATCTCCATCGCCCGTGTGACGGGGAAGACGAGCTCGATATCGGCGTCGAGGCCCTCAGCCGCGAACGCACCGAGGTCGACGGCGGCGATTGCAGGGAAGTAGGAGTTCGAGACGAGGTCGGGCACGCCGATGCGCAAGGGGTTCCTCCATGGCCGTGCATCCGGCCAGCCGCGAGTGTGCCAATCGCCGGGCGCCAGGTCAACCGGAGGAGGCGCAGCGCCACCTCTTCCGACGATATTCGATAAAGCTCCTTAACGAACCTTCAACAGCGTGTCAATGGCGCCCGGGTATAATCCAGGGCATGCAGGCCCCCGTCGAGGACACTCCCCAGGCATCCTGGCACAGTTCGTCCGTGGAGGACGCCCTCGAAGGCCTCGCGTCGTCAGCCTCGGGGCTGTCCTCCCGCGAGGCGGCAACGCGCCTCGCCACGTACGGGCCGAACCAGCTGACCGGCGCTCCTCCTGTCTCCGCGCTCAAACTGCTGCTGGACGAGTTCCGCAGTCCGCTCGTGCTCGTGCTCATCGGCGCGGCGGCAGTGCTGTTGGGCGTTGCGCTCATCGCAGAGGAGTCCGACCACTACATAGACGCCGGACTCATCGCGCTCATCGTGGTGCTTAATGCGTGCCTCGGATTCACGCAGAACTACCGCGCGAGCCGGGGCATCGAGTCGCTGAACCGCCTCGCCGCCCCTTCCGCAACGGTGCTGCGCGACGGCGTGGCGGAGCAGGTGGACGCCAAGGTGCTCGTTCCCGGCGATGTAGTGCTGCTGGAGGAAGGCTCGCGCATCCCTGCCGACGGGCGGGTCATCCGCAGCATCGACCTGAGCGTCGACGAAGCGGCGCTCACCGGCGAGAGCCTGCCCGTCCGCAAGAGCACGCAACCCGTCTCCGCCGACGCGTCGCTCGCCGAGCGGTTCAACATGGCGTACAGCGGCACAGTCGTGATGCGCGGCCGGGGGCGGATGCTGGTGGCGAGCACCGGCATGCAGACGGAGGTCGGCGGCATCGCTGCCGAGGTACAGACGACGGAGAGCGAGCCGACCGTCTTCCAGCGTGAGATCGCGCGTCTGGCGACGCGTATCGGCTGGGCCGTCGCGGTGCTCATCGGTATCGTCGTCGTGCTGCAACTGGTGACCGGCGACCTGAGCCTGCTGGAAACGTTCATCACTGCCGTTGCCTTAGCCGTCGCGGCGGTACCGGAGGGACTGCCGGTCGTCCTCACGCTCGCGCTCGCGTTCGGCACGCGGCGAATGCTGGAGCGGAAGGCGCTCGTGCGCTCGCTGCCGGTCGTGGAGATCGTGGGAGCGGCAGAGGTCATCTGCACCGACAAGACGGGCACCGTCACGGAGGGACGCATGACGATGCGCCGCGTGGCGACGCTCTCCGGGGAGCTGGACGCGTACGACATCACGCCCGGCGCTCACGCGGAGCCACTGGCGGTGTCGCTTCTGGTCGCCGGGCTGTGCAACAACGCACAGCGGCACCCTGAGCACGGCTACGTGGGCGACCCGACGGAGACGGCGCTGCTGGAGTTCGCGGAGCGCGCCGGAGCGCCGCTGGAAGAGTACGAGCGGACGGGAGAAGTCCCGTTCAGCTCGGAGCGGCGGATGATGTCGGTAGCCGTCCAACACCCCATAGCAGCCGACGGCCTGCTGCTGACGAAGGGCGCGCTTGAGGCGGTGCTCCCGCTCTGCACGAGCATCAGGACGCCGGACGGCGTGACCTCGCTGAGCGACGACGAACGCAACGCGCTGCTGGAGCTGAACGTCGGGCTGGCGGGACAGGCGCTGCGGGTGCTGGCACTCGCGTACAAGGAGCAGCCCGCCGACGCGCCGATAGTCGAGGAGGGGCTGACGTTCGCCGCGCTGGGGGCGATGAGCGACCCGCCAAGGCCGGAAGCCGTGCATGCCATCGAGGCGGCGCACCGGGCCGGCATCCGCGTGGTGATGATCACGGGCGACAACAGCCTCACCGCGGCGGCGATCGGCAAGGAAGTGGGGCTGGACGGGGAGGCCATCGAGGCGAAGGAGCTCGACGGGCTGGACGAGGCGGAGCTCAAGCGCGTCATCGACGAGACGAGCATCTTCGCGCGGGCAGAGCCGCGCCACAAAGTGCTCATCCTCCGCACGCTCAAGGAGAAGCACGACGTCGTGCTGATGACGGGCGATGGCGTGAATGACGCCCCTGCCCTGCACAACGCGGACGTGGGCGTCGCGATGGGCATCAAGGGCACAGACGTGGCCCGCGACACGTCGGACATGGTGCTGCTCGACGACAACCTCGCGACCATCGTCGCCGCCGTCGAAGAAGGCCGCCGGATATTCCGGAACATCAAGAAGTTCGTGAACTACATGCTCACGGGCAACCTCGCCGAGGTGCTCGTCATCCTGGTGGCGACCGTATTCGGCTACCTGCCGGTGACCGCCGTGCAGATCCTGTGGATCAACCTCGTCACGGACTCCGGCCCCGCCGTCGCGCTGGCGTCGGACCCGGCGCCGCAGGGAGCGATGCGCGAGCCTCCGCGTCACGGCGCGGTGCTGGGCCGCTCGATGGCGGCGCTCGTCGGCAGTGTCGGCGTGATCATCACGATTATCCTCGTCGCCACGTTCTTCGTCGGGCTGCGGCTGTGGGACCTGGAGACCGCCCGGACGATGACCTTCACCGGCTTCGTCGTACAGGAGTATCTGCGGCTGCTGGTCATCCGCGTTCAGGAGGGCATGCCGGTCTGCACGAACCGATGGCTCTGGGCATCCGTGACCGTAAGCCTGCTCATGCAGGCAGTGATCCTCTACACGCCCATAGGTAGCGCTGCGTTCGACACTGTGCCTCTGGGACTGGAGCAGTGGGGCATCCTGCTGGCAGGGCTGCTGGTGGGCTTCGCCGCGACGATCGTCACCGGGAAGCTGGTCGTTCGGCGGTTCGGTCCGCTGTAGGGAGCGTCGGCGCAGACTAGCCGCGGACGACGCGGGCGAAGCGTCGGCTGCCGACGCGGATCAGCGCACCGTAGGGGATGCGGACGCGCTCGCCGTCGGGGCGTTCGCCGTCTATCTGCACCGCGTTCTGCTGCAGCAGGCGCCGCGCCTCGCTGCGGCTCGCGGCGAGGTTGAGTGCGGGCAGCAGGTGCGAGAGGTCGGCGTCGAAGCCGTCGGCGTCGTGAGAGGCGACGGCGGGGCCGGTGAGGTCGACGGCGACCTCCGGGATGTCCTCCGGGTTCTCGCGTCGCTGGAAGACCCGCTCGAACTCCTCGCGGGCGGCGGTCGCGGCCTCGGGTGAATGGAAAACCGCGGTAAGCTCCTCGCCCAGGCGCTTCTTGATGTCCATCGGGTTCGCACCCGTGTCCCCGCTCATCGCTGCGCGGATGGCGTCGAGTTCGTCGTCCGGTACGTCGGTCAACAGCTCGAAGTAGAGGGGGATCAGGTCGTCCGGGAGCGACATGGCCTTGCCGAACATGTCGCGCGGCGTGTCATCGAGGGCTATGTAGTTGTCGAGCGACTTGCTCATCTTCCGGACGCCGTCCGTGCCCGGAAGAATGGGCATGGTGAAGACGAGCTGTGGCCGCTGCCCCACCTTCTCCTGCAGTTCGCGTCCCACCAGCAGGTTGAAGAGCTGGTCCGTGCCGCCAAACTCCACGTCCGCTTCGATAGCGACCGAGTCGTACGCCTGCAACAGCGGGTAGAGCATCTCCGTGACGGCGATGGGGCGCTGCGCGGCGTAGCGCGTGGCGAAGTCGTCGCGGTGCAGGAACTGGTTGACGGTGAAGTGCGCCGTGAGCCGTATGACGTCGGTCAGGGTGAACTTGCCGAACCACTCGCTCTGGTAGACGGCGCGCGTCTTGTCCGGGTCGACGACCTTGAAGAACTGGCGCATGTACGTCTCGGCGTTCTCGCGCACGTCCTCGGCGCTGAGCATGGTTCGCGTGTCGGACTGGCCGGACGGGTCTCCGATCTGCGCCGTCCAGTCGCCGACGATAAGGATGAGCTCGTGCCCAAGGTCCTGCAGCTGGCGCAGCTTGCGAAGCCCGACGTAGTGGCCGAGGTGCAGGTCCGGCCTGCTGGGATCGAACCCCATCTTGAGGCGGAGCGGCTTGCCTTCCTGCAGGCGCTTGATGAACTCGTCCTCAGGAATGATGTGCGCGACGCCGCGCTTCGTGATGCGGTCGATGGTCTGCTGGTCGAGTGCGGGCATGGTCAGGACGCCTCCTGCGGGAGCGCAAGGATATGCCTCGTGCGCGCTACGTCGTCGCGCATGGCGGCAATGAGGGCGTCGGCGCCATCGAACTTCTCCTGCCCGCGCAGGCGTTCGATGAACTCCAGCCTCACCTGCTCGCCGTAGAGGTTGCCGTCGAAATCGAGGACGAATGCCTCGACGACGCTCGGCCCGCTCTCGTGGAAGGTGGGCTTGTGCCCGATGCTCACGGCTGCGGGCAGTCGGTCCGTCCCGTGCAGCAGCCAGCCAGCGTAGATGCCGTCCGCGGGCACCGCCTGGTGCGGCCCCACGCCGACGTTCGCCGTGGGGTAACCGAGGAGCCCACCTCCCCTGTGCTCACCCTCGACGACCGGGCCATCGAGCGCGAATGGACGCCCCAGCATCCGAGCGGCAAGTGCAACGTCGCCCGCATCCAACGCCTGGCGTACGGCAGTGCTGCGCACGGAATCGCCGTCCAGCGTGAACTGCTCGACGCTCTCGATGGTGTAGCCGAGTTCGTCCCCGAGCGCTTCGAGCACGGGAAGCGTCCCTTCCCGGTTGTGCCCGAGCGTCACGTCCGGCCCGGCAGCGAAGTACGCCATGCCGAGGCAGTCCCGCAGGGCGGTCATAAACTCGCGCGGGCTGAGCAGCGACACTTCCTTCGTGAAGGTGACGGGCACGACCGCCGCCACGCCGGAGTCCGTGAGCAGACCGAGCCGCTCCTCCAGCGATGTGAGCATCCGCAGCTGCACGTCCGGGCGGAGCACGGAGAACGGATGATTCGCAAGCGTCACGGCCACAGGTGCGAGTCGGCGTTCCTCCGCCGTTCTGACCAGCGTGGCGAGCACGTGCCGGTGCCCCAGGTGGACGCCGTCGAACACGCCGAACGCGACAGCCACTGGCCGGTCCGGCCGGTATGCGGTCAGCTCCTCACAGAGGTCGGGCACGAAGGCGCTCCATGCGAGGTCAGGCTACGGGCTCGACAGCGAGTGCCTCGTGCGCCTCGTTGAGCATCGCCGCAGTCTCCTCCCAGTCCATGCAGGCGTCCGTGATGGAGACGCCGTACTGGAGCTGCGACGGGTCGTCGCCGAGGTCCTGCCGCCCGCCGAAGAGATGGCTCTCCGCCATGAGGCCGACGATGAGGTCGTTGCCGGCACGGCGCTGGCGCACCACGTCACGGAAGGCGATGGGCTGCCGGTTGTGGTCCTTCTCCGAGTTGGCGTGGGAGCAGTCGACCATGATGCGGGGGGGCAGTCCCGCCCCCTCCAGCTTCGCCTGCACGTCCCGCACGCTGGCCTCGGTGTAGTTGGGGCCGCCGGTGCCGCCGCGCAGGATGAGGTGTCCGTAGAGGTTCCCGTTCGTGTTGACGATGCAGGTGCGGCCCTGCCGGTCGATCCCGAGAAAAGAGTGCGGCGCGCGGGCAGTCTTCATCGCGTCGATGGCGATCTGGGAGTTGCCGTCCGTGCCGTTCTTGAACCCCACGGGCATGCTCAGGCCGCTGGCCATCTCCCGGTGCGTCTGGCTCTCGGTCGTGCGCGCCCCGATGGCGGCCCAGGACACGAGGTCGGCGAGGTACTGCGGCGTGATGGGGTCCAGGAACTCGGTCCCGGCCAGCACGCCCATCTCAGCGAGCTGCATGAGCAGCCTTCGCGCGCGGTAGAGGCCGCTCGAGATGTCGAACGAGCCATCGAGGTTCGGGTCGTTGATGAGACCCTTCCAACCGAGGCTGGTGCGGGGCTTCTCGAAGTAGACGCGCATGATGATGAGGAGCGAGTCGCTCATCCCCGCAGCAAGTTCGCCCAGTCTGCCGGCGTATTCGAGCGCGGCCTTCTCGTCGTGGATCGAGCACGGCCCGGTGATAACGAGCAGGCGGGGGTCCTGGCCGGTCAGTATGCGCTCCACCTGGTCCCGCCCTTCGGCGACGGTCTGCGCCATCGCGGGCGTGAGCGGCAGTTTGCGCTGGAGCTCCTCTGGCGGAGCTAGCGGTTCTATCGATTTGATATGCAGGTCGGTAACGGAACGCGCCATGACGCAATCCCCTTTCTCTGTCTGGCAATGCGGAAGGCGAAAGAACGAAAGCGGAGCCTAGCGATAGCTGTAGCTGGCGCTGCCCCGCCGCGTAAACAGAAAGAACCGCCGGGTCCCGTCGAGGGCCCGGACGCCACGGATGCGAGGCTCGGTTGCGAGCGTTGTGCGCATCTCCCTCCGCCGGTTCATTCGCTGTCGGGCGACCGCAATGCATGGGCGCCCTTCATGTAGACGTACTGCAGGTCCTCTTTCCGCTTCTCCGTATTCAGGAGCAGGAGCACTCGAATCACGGACTCCGGCGCACCCGGCACCGGAATCTGGCAACTGTCCATGAGCGCCGTCTGCTCCCAGCCCAGCCGTAAGCGCGCCGCTTTGGCCGGGAACTCCGCGGTGAGGTCTGGAGTTACGGTAAAGAATACTGCGCCTATGTCTGCTTCGGCAAGGTCATTAGCTGCCGTAAGCTCGCGTAACAACTCCTCCGTGGCGTCGAGGATCGCCTCGGGCGTGTTGGCGTCGGCTGTAGTTGCGCCGCGCAGTCCAAAGGTCGGCATGGTGTTCTCTCCACTCACTCCTACGGCGGGAACGGCATTGCCGAACGCATCTGCGCCGGCGTCACTGCGCCGCAGCGAGCTCCCGTATGAACGCGCCAGCCCGCGAGGCGGCCTCGCCGGGCGGGGCGGAATCTATCACGTCGATGAGCGCGCTTCCAACGAACGCGATGTCCGCGACCTGCCCCACGCGCTCCACGTGCCGCCGTTCGGCGATGCCGAAGCCAACCCCGACGGGCAGCTCGGTGTGCCGCCTCACGCGAGCGACGAAGTCCGGGAAGTCGTCCGGCAGGTCGCTCCGGGCGCCGGTGACGCCGGTGACGCTGACGCAGTAGACGAAGCCGCGCGCGTGCTCGCAGCCGAGCATGATGCGCTCCTCGGTGCTGGTGGGCGCAAGCATGCTCACGATGCCCAGACCGTGCTGCTCCAGCGCCTCGCGCAGTTCGCCCGCCTCGTCCGGCGGCAGGTCGGGGATGATGAGCGCATCTACTCCCGCCTCCGCGCAGTCTGTGGCGTATTCGGCGATGCCGTAGCGCAGGATGGGGTTGTAGTAGCCCATGAAGATGAGCGGCAGGCTTACTCCGGTGTCCCGGAGGCGGCGTGCCGTTTCCAAGCAGGCGTGGGTGTCCACGCCGCCGGTCAACGCACGGTAGCTCGCGGCCTGTATCGTGGGGCCGTCGGCAAGCGGGTCGCTGTACGGCACGCCGAGTTCGATGATGTCCGCTCCCGCCTGTTCGATGGCGGGGATGATCGCGAGGGTGTCCTCTATCGAAGGGAACCCGATGGTGACGTAGGGAGCGACAGCGATGCGTCCTTCGTCCCGTGCGCGGGACAGGGCGCTTTCCAGACGGTCCAACATGGCGGACAGTTTAGCGTGTTCAGTACCACGATGCGTGAAACTGCACCACGCACGCCTGAAAGTTGACTCGACGTGAGACTTTGTACTATCATGTTGCCGCTTCTAACATCCGTTCCGCTGGGAAGGGAAGTAGTACGGGGCAAGCGCATCTCAGAGAGCCGGTCGTTCTGGTGCGAGACCGGCGATGGACAAGCCCCCCTGAACTCGTCCCCGAGCGGCTGGCCTGAACAGCAAGAGTAGGGCCAGCGGAGCGCGCCGTTACCGCGCAGGCAAAGCTGCCTCGGCCCTTCGTGAGCCGGGGAACTAGGGTGGTACCGCGGGTTAACGGCCCGTCCCTTCATGGGGCGGGTCTTTTTTTACCTTCGGAGAGGCGCTCCGGTTACGGAATGATGGACGAACGAAAGGGAAAGGTGAGTCGATCTTGCGTTTGACAGGCGCGCAGATGGTTTGTGAGAGCCTGGTGCGGGAGGGGACGGACATCATGTTCGGACTCCCCGGGGGCGCGATACTGCCGCTCTACCAGACGCTGCCGGAGTACCCGCAGTTGCGGCACATCCTCGTGCGGCACGAGCAGAACGCCGGCCACGCGGCGGACGGCTACGCACGCGCGTCCGGCAAGGTGGGCGTCGCGGTCGCGACCTCGGGGCCCGGGGCCACGAACCTGGTCACGCCGCTCGCAACCGCGATGATGGACTCCGTGCCCGTCGTGGCGATAACGGGGCAGGTGCCGCGCGCCGCTATCGGACGGGACGCGTTTCAGGAGACCGACACTACCGGTATCACGCTGCCCATCACCAAGCACAACTACCTCGTGATGGATACGGCGGACATCCCCCGCATCATGAGCGAGGCCTTCCACATCGCGCGCACAGGGCGGCCCGGCCCGGTGCTCATCGACCTGCCGCGCGACGTACTTACCGAGAGCGCCGACTTCGACTACCCGGAGCAGGTCGACCTTCCCTCCTACAAGCCGACGATGGAGGGCCACGGGCAGATGATCAAGCGCGCTGCGCAGCTCATCGCTGAATCGCAGCGGCCCCTGCTTCTCGTCGGGCACGGCGCGATCATCTCCGGCGCGTTCGCGGAAGTGCGGGAGATAGCGGAGAAGGCGCAGGTCCCCGTCATCACGACGTTGCTGGGTATCGGCAGCTTCTCCGGCGAGCACATCCTGAGCATGGGCATGCCTGGGATGCACGGCCAGGCGTATAACAACTGGGCGATCGACCGCGCGGACCTCATCATCGGGGTCGGGATGCGTTTCGACGACCGGGTCACGGGCAGGCTGAGCGCCTTCGCGCCCAACGCGAAGGTCATCCACATAGACATAGACCCCGCCGAGGTAGGCAAGAACGTGCGCGTCACCGTGCCCATCGTCGGCGACGCGAAGCGCGTGCTGCACGCGCTCGCCAAGCAGGTGGAGCAGGTCTCCCGCCCCGAGTGGATCGCGGAGATAGACGCGCTCCGCTCAGAGCATCCGCTCGGTCCCGGCCAGGGCGGCGGGCTTCGTCCGCAGCACGTGGTGCGCGAGCTGTGCACGGTTACGGACGGACGTGCCATCGTCGTCACCGGCGTGGGACAGCACCAGATGTGGGCGGCCCAGCACTACGTGTTCAAGGAGCCGGGCTCATGGATCACGTCCGGCGGGCTGGGGACGATGGGCTTCGAGGTACCTGCGGCGATGGGCGCGGCTTTCGCGCAGCCCAACCGGCAGGTGTGGAGCATCGCCGGAGACGGCGGCTTCCAGATGACGATGTCCGAACTGGCGACCATCGTGGAGCACAACGTGCCGGTGAAGTTCGCCGTCCTGAACAACAACAACCTCGGCCTCGTGCGGCAGCTACAGGACCTGTTCTACGGCGGCTCGCGCGTGGCGTCCGGCTACACCGGCAACCCGGACTTCGTGAAGATCGCCGAGGCCTATGGCATCTGGGCGAAGCACGTGACGGACGAGCCGCAGGTGCGGTCTGCCATCGAAGAGGCCGCGGCTGTCGATGGGCCTGCCATCATCGATTTCCACGTGGAGCCGGAGGAGAACGTGTACCCGCACGTTCCCGCAGGAGAGAGCGTGTTCGAGATGATCGAATCGCCCGCGGGGCATGAAGCGCTGTCATGGCTGACATAAGCCTGAACGGGCACGTCCACACCATCACGGCGCTTGTCCACGACAAGCCGGGGGTGCTGGCGCGCGTCGCGGGGCTGTTCTCGCGGCGCGGGTTCAACATCTCCAGCCTGGCGGTCGGCCACAGCGAGACGGCAGGGCTCTCCCGCATGACGTTCGTCGTGGAGGGCGGGGATTGGGTCGTGGAGCAGGTGACGAAGCAGCTCTACAAGCTCATAGACGTCGTGCGCGTCACGAACATCTCTTCGGAGAGCAGCGTCGTGCGCGAGATGGCCCTGCTGAAGGTGAAGTCGAACAAGGACAACCGCGCGGAGATCATGCAGATAGTGGACATCTTCCGCGCAGGCATCGTGGACGTGGGCAAGGACACGGTCATCGTCGAGGTGACGGGCGACGAGGGGAAGATAGACGCACTCATCAAGCTCCTTCAGCCCTTCGGTGTCCGCGAGACGATGCGTACGGGAAGGATAGCGATGACCCGTGGCGGCGTGGCCGCGAGCACGAGGCAGGCGGCTGTTCCCGCCGCGGAGAGCGCGCCGGATACGGAAGTCGTCCCCTGAGGGGCGAACCAGAACACGAGGAGGAGACTGCGATATGGCGAAGGTGTACTACAAGGAAGATGCCGACATCAGCCTGCTGAGCGGCAAGCGAGTCGGCGTCATCGGCTATGGCAGCCAGGGACACGCGCACGCGCTCAACCTGCGCGACAACGGCGTCGACGTGATGGTGGGCCTGCTCGAGACCAGCGCCAGCCGCGCGAAGGCGGAGGCAGAGGGACTCCGGGTCGGGACTCCGGCGGAGGCCACGAAGGAGAGCGATGTCATCATGGTGCTCGCGCCGGACACCGCGCAGCGGAGCATCTACACGGAGTCCATCGAGCCGAACCTGGACAGCTCCAAGACGCTGATGTTCGCGCACGGCTTCAACATCCACTTCGGAGAGATACAGCCTCCCCCGGACGTGGACGTCACGATGATCGCTCCGAAGGCGCCGGGCCACCGTGTTCGCGAGGTGTTCGTCGAAGGCCAGGGCGTGCCGTCGCTCGTGGCGATCCACCAGGACGCCTCGGGCAACGCTTTGGCGAACGCGCTGGCCTACGGCGCAGGCATCGGATCGGACCGCGCTGGCATCGTGGAGACGACGTTCAAGGAAGAGACGGAGACAGACCTCTTCGGCGAGCAGACCGTGCTTTGCGGCGGCGTCACCAGCCTCATCACGAACGCCTTCGAGGTGCTCGTGGAGGCGGGATACCAGCCGGAGATCGCCTACTTCGAGGTGATGCACGAGCTGAAGCTCATCGTTGACCTGCTCTACGAGGGCGGCATGAAGTACATGCGCTACTCCGTGAGCGAAACGGCGGAATACGGCGACTACAGCCGCGGCTCCCGGGTCGTGGACGAGCACGCCCGCGCGGCGATGAAGGCCGTGCTGCAGGAGATCCAGGACGGCTCGTTCGCCCGCGAGTGGATTGCCGAGAACCACGAAGGGCAGCCGCGCTTCAAGGCGATGCGGGAAGCGGCTGCCGGTCACGAGATCGAAACCGTCGGGGCAGAGCTCCGGGGGATGATGACGTTCCTGGGGAAGAAGTAACCGCCGGCACAGCGGAGGCCGCGAGCGGCCTGTTTGCGGAGGAATGACATGGAAGACCGAGTGCTCATCTTCGACACCACGCTCCGGGACGGAGAGCAGTCCGCCGGGGCGGGGATGACAGTGGAAGAGAAGGTGGAGATCGCCAGGCAGCTGGAGCGGCTGAACGTCGACATCATCGAGGCGGGCTTCCCCGTCAGCTCTCCCGGCGACTTCGAAGCCGTCCAGAAGATCGCTCGCGAGGTGCGTAAGCCGATCATCGCGGCGCTCGCGCACGCGAACGAAACCGCGGTGGACCGCGCCGGTGAGGCGCTGAAAGACGCGGCGCACCCGCGCATCCACATCTTCATCTCTTCCTCGGACCAGCACATCCAGCATCAGCTGCGCAAGAACCGGGAAGAGGTCGTGGAGATCGCGGTGAAGGCCGTCTCCCGTGCGCGCCAGTACACCGACGACGTCGAGTTCTCCCCAATGGACTCGAGCCGCACGGAGCGCGAGTTCCTCGCGCACATGGTGCGAGCGGCCGTCGACGCGGGCGCGACGACCATCAACATCCCGGACACGGTCGGCTACGCGGTCCCCGAGGAGTTCGGCGGCCTTATCACCTACCTTCGCGCCGAGGTGCCGGAACTGGGCGACAGCGTCCGCATCTCCGTGCACTGCCACGACGACCTCGGTATGTCGGTGGCCAACAGCCTCTCCGCGGTGAAGGCGGGGGCCCGCCAGGTGGAGGGTTGCATCAACGGAATCGGCGAGCGCGCGGGGAACACCGCCGTCGAGGAAGTCATCATGGCGCTCCGCACGCGCGGCGACTACTTCGGCGTAGACACGGACATCGACACGAAGCAGCTGTACAACACCAGCCGCCTCGTGAGCCAGGTGAGCGGCTTCCCGGTGCAGCCAAACAAGGCGGTCATCGGGCGCAACGCGTTCCGGCACGCCTCCGGCATCCACCAGGACGGCGTGCTTAAAGAGCGCACCACCTACGAGATTCTGAACCCGCTGGACGTGGGCGTCCCCAGGAGCGAACTCGTGCTCGGCAAGCTGAGCGGACGCCACGGCCTGCGCTCGCGGCTGGAAGAGCTGGGCTACGCGCTCACCAACGAGGAACTCGACAAGGTGCACGAGTCCTTCAAGGAACTCGCCGACAAGAAACGCGAGGTGACGGACCGCGACCTCATCGCGCTCATGGGCAACGAGCGCACGGCCATTGAGGAGACGTACTCACTGGAGCATGTGCAGGTGACCTGCGGCACCGGCGAGATTCCGACGGCGACCGTCCGGTTGTCCCTCGAGGACGGGACGGTCCGCACCGACGCGGCGACGGGCACCGGACCGGTCGATGCCGTCTACCAGGCCATCAACCGGATCGTCGGTGTGCCGAACGAGCTGACAGAGTTCAGCGTCAACTCGGTCACGGAGGGCATCGACGCCATCGGCGAGGTGAGCATCCGCATCGAGCAGGACGGCAAGCCATACATCGGACGCGGGGCGGACACGGACATCATCGTCGCATGCGCCCGCGCCTACATGAACGCGCTCAACCGCCTGATCGCGATGGGCGACACCACGCGCTCACCGGAGGCAGCAAACGCCGTCTAACGGGGTTCCGCCTCTTCCGTTGCAGGGCTTGACTATAAGGGCTTGACCGGTTGCTTGGTACGCTTTACCATTTGTCCTACTGGTAAGGAATACCAAGCAGCCGAGGCTCGCCATGCGCACGATAACCGTCAGCAGCAAGAACCAGATAACCATCCCCGTCGCAATCCTCCGGGAGATCGGCATCAATCCCGGCGACACGCTCGCCGCAGCCGTCATAGATGGAGACATCGTGCTCGTCAAGGAGCCGGAGAGCTGGGTGCAGTATTTTCAAGGGAGCATGAAAGGGGCATACGGCGGCACCAAAGAGAGCATCGACCGTTATGTGCTCCGCGAACGCGAGAGCTGGTACGAGCCGCTGTCCGAACACATGAGCGATACGGATCCGCGCGAGTGGTGCAAACGGTTCGAGGACCTCTATGCCACGGACAGCGGCGTGCGGGCAGTCGCTGACACCCTCATGGACTGCCCGTACTATGTAGCCACCTTCCCGGACCTGGCGTGGCTCATCCCCGAGAATGGCCACCCCACCGACCTGACTCACACGCTGGAAAGGCTCACGTCCAACCGCTGGGTGCGCCGCATCCCGGCGCAGAATGAGGAGCCGGAGCGCTACCGGCTGGACGGCGAGGTAGCTGCGTCGCTCAAGGCCGCATGATGACGTCGGCCCTGAGCGACGCTCTCGCGGGCAGGACACGGATAGCGTTCGACACCAACGCTGTCATCTACTACCTGGAGGGCACCTACCCGTATGGCGTCTACGCGGCGCAGGCGTTCTCGCTCCTCGCAAGCGGCGCAGCGGTCGGTTTCGTATCGACCATGGTGGAGATGGAGACGCTGGTGCGCCCGCTCCGCATACGTGACAGGGGCCTGCTGTTCTCCATACGCCGGTTCTTCACCCTCCACCCCAACCTGTACGTCACTCCCATGAGCAGCGACATCGCGCAGGCGGCAGCGCAGGTGCGCGCCTCCACCAACTTGAAGGCGCCGGATGCTATCATCGCAGCGACCGCAGCGGCCGACCGCTGCGACGTCATCATCGGCAACGACCGCGCATTCGCCAGGAACAGTGAACTCCCCTACCTGGTTCTGGACGATTTCGCCGTCTGAAGAGAAGCGGAGGATCAGATGGCCCCCAAGACGATGTTCGAGAAGATATGGGACACGCACGTCGTGCGTGAGGAGGAGGGCAAGCCCTCCCTGCTCTACGTCGACCTGCACCTCGTCCACGAAGTCACCTCGCCTCAGGCATTCGACGGCCTGCGCCTCAACAACCGGCGCATCCGCAGGCTCGACAAGACCGTCGCCGTAGCCGACCACAACGTGCCGACCAACGACCGCGACAAGCCCCTCACAGACGAGATCTCGAAAGCGCAGCTCGAGGCGATGCAGCGCAACGCCGACGAGTTCGGCCTCGAGTACCACGACATGTTCAGCGAGAAGCAGGGCATCGTCCACGTCATCGGCCCTGAGCAGGGACGCACGCAGCCCGGCATGATCATCGTCTGCGGCGACAGCCACACCGCGACGCACGGCGCGGTCGGCGCGATGGCGTTCGGCATCGGCACGTCGGAGGTCGAGCACGTTCTGGCGACGCAGTGCATCTGGCAGGCGAAGCCCAAGACGATGGAGATTCGCGTCGACGGCACGCTCGGCTTCGGTGTGACGCCCAAGGACGTCATCCTCGCCATCATCGGCAAGATCGGCACGTCCGGCGGTATCGGGCACGCCATCGAGTACACCGGCTCCGTCTTCCGCGAGATGTCTATGGAAGGCCGCATGACGGTCTGCAACATGTCCATCGAGGCCGGCGCGCGCACCGGCATGGTCGCGCCCGACGAGAAGACGTTTGCCTACCTGAAGGGACGAGAGTACGCCCCCGGCGGCGCCGACTGGGACGCCGCCGTCGAGCGGTGGGCGGCCCTCCGCACCGACCCCGACGCGACGTTCGACACCGTCGTCACGCTGGACGCCGCCGACATCCAGCCCCAGGTGACGTGGGGCACGAACCCCGCGCAGGTGCTTCCCGTTAGCGGACGCGTTCCGAAGCCGGACGAGTTCGAGTCGTCGCAGGAGCAGGGCGCTGTCGAGAAGGCGCTCGCCTACATGGGCCTGAACGGCGGCGAACGCATCCAGGACATCGCGGTAGACACGGTTTTCATCGGCTCGTGCACCAACTCCCGCATCGAGGACCTGCGTGCAGCCGCCGAGGTGGCCAAGGGTAAGCAGAAGGCTGGCAGCGTCCGCGCGCTCGTCGTTCCCGGCTCATGGGCGGTGAAGCAGCAGGCGGAAGCGGAAGGGCTCGACCAGGTCTTCACCGACGCCGGATTCGAGTGGCGCGACGCCGGATGCTCGATGTGCCTCGCCATGAACCCGGACCGGCTCGCTCCCGGCGAGCGCAGCGCCTCGACCTCCAACCGCAACTTCGAGGGGCGGCAGGGCCCCGGCGGACGCACGCACCTCGTCAGCCCGCCGATGGCAGCCGCAGCCGCCATCGCGGGGCACTTCGTGGACGTGCGGGAACTCAACTAACGAGACCGGACGCGGTTCCGGGGCAGGAGTAGACGGATGGACGCTTTCACGAAACACACCGGCAAGGTCGTTCCTTACGACATGCCGAACGTCGACACCGACCAGATTATCCCGGCGCGCTTCCTCAAGAAGATAGACCGCGTCGGATTCGGCGAACTGCTCTTCTACGAGCTGCGCTACGAGGAGGACGGCTCCCCGAAGCCCGGCTTCATCCTGAACCAGCCGCAGTACGCCGGTGGCACCGTCCTCGTGAGCGGCCCGCAGTTCGGCATCGGCTCCTCTCGCGAGCACGCGCCGTGGGCGATCCAGCAGTACGGCTTCCGCGTGGTCATCGCACCGAGCTTTGGCGACATCTTCCGCAACAACTGCTACCAGAACGGCTTGCTGCCCGTGATGCTCGACGCCGCAGAGGTGGACACCATCATCGCCCGCGCCCAGGAGATCCAGGGCTACGAGCTCAGCGTCGACCTCGAGGCCCAGCAAGTGACCGACGGCCACGGCCTCGCCGCGTCGTTCGACATCGACCCCTTCCGCAAAGAGAACCTCGTGCAGGGGCTGGACGACATCGGCCTGACCCTCCAGAACGAGGCGGCGATAGACGCTTTCGAGGGCGCCAACTCCTGACCCCCCGACCCCATTCCGCGGTTGACCGCGCACATCCCGAGGTACGCACATGGCCACTTTCGACATCATGGTTCTGCCGGGCGACGGCATCGGCCCGGAGGTAACCGGCGCATCGCAGCAGGTGCTGGACGCCGTCGCGATGCGCTGGAAGCACAACTTCCGCTACCAGACCGACGTGGTCGGCGGCGGCGCCATCGACGCCTACGGCACGCCCCTCCGAGACGAAACGGTGAAGGCTGCACGCCGCTCGAACGCTGTGCTCTTCGGCGCGGTCGGCGGCCCGAAGTGGGACAACGAGCCGGTGCGCCCGGAAGCCGCCATCCTCGGACTCCGCAAGGCGCTTGGCCTCTACGCCAACATCCGCCCGGTCAAGGTCTTCCCCGGCATGGAGGGCGCAAGTCCGCTCAAGGACGACCGCGTGCGCGGCGCGGACATGGTCATCCTGCGCGAACTCACCGGCGGGCTCTACTACGCCACGCCAAAGAAGCGCTGGGAGACGAAGACCGGACGCAAGGGCGTCGACACGCTCCTCTACACCGAGAAGGAGATCGAGCGCATCCTGCGCGTCGGCTTCGAGCTCGCCCGCTCCCGCCGCAAGAAGCTCACCTCCGTCGACAAGGCGAACGTCCTCCAGTCGTCCCGCCTCTGGCGCGACATCGCCATTGAGGTCTCGAAGGACTACCCGGACGTCGAGCTGGAGCACCAGCTGGTCGACTCCTGCGCGATGGTCCTCATCACGCGCCCCACGAGCTTCGACGTCATGGTCATGGAGAACATGTTCGGCGACATCATCTCGGACGAGGCCGCCGTCCTCTCCGCGTCGCTCGGCATGCTGCCGTCCGCCAGCCTCGCCGGGCTCCCCGGCAACGACGCGAAGGGCAAGCCCCGCAAGGTGAAGGGCCTCTACGAACCCAGCCACGGCAGCGCGCCGGACATCGCCGGGCAGGGCAAAGCGAACCCCGTCGGCTCCATCCTCAGCTCCGCCTTCATGCTGCAGTACTCGTTCGGGCTAGTCGAGGAGGCCGCCGCCATCAACGCCGCCGTCGAGAGCGCCCTGAACGACGGCCACCGCACGGCCGACCTCGCTCCTCCCGGCGCGGAATTCTCCACCACCCAGCACATGACCGACATGATCCTCGAGCGGCTGTAGCCCGCGCCGATGCTGGAAGTAGAAATCAGCCCGCTCGTCGCTGCGGCGGTTGTCGCAACGTCGTTGGTTGCCGCGCTCATCGGCGGCGTCACGGGCATGAGCACCGGCATCATCGCCATCCCCATCCTCATCTTCGCCTTCGGCATACGCCTCGCCGTCCCCATCGTCACGGTCGCGATGCTGCTCAACACGCTCTCACGCTCTGTCGCCAACCGCGACTACGTGGACTGGCGCGTCGCCCGCTGGTACAGCCTCGGCGCGGTGCCCGCCGCCGCGATCGGGGGCGTCGTCTTCGCGAACATCCCCACGGACTGGCTCGCGAGAGCGCTCGGCGTCTTCCTGCTCGCGCTCGTCGTCTACCGCCACATACCCCTCCTTGCAGGCCGCGCGATGCCCCTCCGCGCCTTCCTGCCCGTCGGCATCGGCCAAGGCTTCTTCTCCGCGCTCTTCGGCGGCGCGGGCCCGTTCGGCGCGCACTTCTTCATGGCCTACGGGCTCACCAAGAACGCGTTTGTCGGCACCGTCGCCGTCGGCACGTTCCTCGTCAGCATCGTCAAGACGGTGGTCTACGGCGGCTTCTCGCTCTTCACGATGGAGACGTTCCTCATCGCCGTCGGCATCGGCCTCATCATGGCCGTGGGGGCGTACGCCGGCGCGCACATCGTGAAGCACGTCCCTGAGCGGCTCTTCATCTACGCGGTGGAGTTCTTCATGATCGTCTCCGGCCTGCTGCTGCTGGCGACGGGATAGCCGTGGACCCAACCGTCATCGCCGCGCTGGGCGTCGTCGCCTTCCTCTCCGCCGTCATCGGCGGGATGGCGGGCCTCGGCTCCGCCATCATCATGATCCCGGCGCTCACGTTCGCTGTCGGCATCCGCGAGGCCGTCCCCATCGCCACCGTCGCCGTGATGATGCAGACCTGGTCGCGCATCTGGGTGAACCGCCACCTGATCGACCGCAGCGTGGTCAAGTGGTTCTTCATCGGCGCGTTCCCGACGTCCATCGTCGGCGCGACGGCGTTCGCCAACCTCCCGGCGGACCTGCTGCAGAAGGGGTTCGCCGTCTTCCTGCTGCTCATCGTCGCCTTCAGGCATACGCGCCTGGCGCAGGGCGGGATGCGGATGAGCCCCCGGGCATTCACCGGCGTCGGTGCGGGACAGGGCTTCCTCTCCGCGCTCTTCGGCGGCGCGGGGCCCTTCGGCGCATCGTTCTTCCTCGCCTACGGGCTCCGTCGCGGCGCGTTCGTCGGAACGATGGCCTCCGGCATGACCATCATCAACGTCGTCAAGATAGGCATCTACGGCACCTTCGACCTGCTCGACTCGCAGGCCCTCATCCTCGCCCTCTCGCTCGGCCTCGTCATGGTCGTAGGCGCGTACGTCGGCGGCGCCATCACCAACCGCGTCTCCGACAAGGCGTTCGTCTACATCGTAGAGGTCGTCATCGTCGGGGCGGCGATCTCGTTGCTGGTGCGTTAAGCCCCGTCGTTCCTGCGCAGGCAGGAGGGTGAATTCACATTCGAAGTGCAACACCTGTTCTCGTAGCACTTCGGCCGGGGTCAGGTAGCCGAGGCACTTGCGCGGCGTATTGTTATACACCCTCAACAGCGCCGTGAACTCCCTCTCCGAAAGC
>MPMJ01000059.1 GCA_002238425.1 SAR202 cluster bacterium bin16
CATGCAGCTGGTGGAGCGGCGCCTGGCGGCGCTGGAGGCGGAACGGCGGGGGAGCGACGCGGCCTCGGGGGCGGCAACCGGCGGACAGCAGCCGGGGGACCGGCCCCGGTACGTGCCGCCCAGGAGGTACCCCCAGCTGGTGACGAAGGAGGCGGAGGAGGGCGAGGAGCTCGTGTACGGGGAGGCCGCTCCGGTGGTCGCCGAGTGGCGCAGGACGTATGCGGAGATGATGCGGCTGGTGAAGTCAGGCCCCCCGCTGCGGTGCAACGCGGTGAACGAGCGGAGGCTGGAGCTGGAGGTCGAGCTGATAGGGGAGCACGGGCTGACGCTGCCGCCCGCGTGGTCCCCGTGGAGCCAATACGAGCGGCAGGACCAGCTGTGGAACCGGCGCCAGCTGCAGCGGATCAACCGGAGGGAGCGCGGCAGACTGCGGCGGCGGAAGTGGCTGCTCAGGGCGCTGACCCTGGGGTTCTGGTGGGAGTAGGACACCGCTGCTGCGCGAAAACTGCTGCATCGGAGCGTCATCGTGGCGAGCGATGTGCGGAGCGAGGGCGGCAAAGCCTTGAACGGGCAGACGTCCAGCGGGATACTGAACCCGTTGTTGGCTTGCCAGCGTTCGCACCGCAGAATGCTGGGGGTCTGTTCCCTGACCCGGGACTGCCAGGAGGATCGAGCGCTGCTCTCCCGATGGCGGACCCAAGAGGGACGAACCGCATTCCCGTTGCGGGATACGGCAGGAGGGATTGAGCGCTGCTCTCCCCGGGCCGCATCGAAAGACGGGACACACCGGGCAGGCACACCGACAAGCCTCGCCTCACACAAGCGCCGGAGCGGGAGTGACCCTGGCGTGCTGCCTCGCGTGCGCGGCGTGGACCGTTGCCGACGCCGAGGCTTCTTCCCACGCACCCGTCTGCCGCGGATACCGCAGGCTGAGTAGTGACGTTGGCGCGACGACTGGCTTCCCCACCGCAGGGTCCCGGTAGCCCGCAGCGTCCTGACGCCCGGGTTCCCTTCACCAGGGTGGCGATGGAGTGCCGATCCCTGTGTCCCCTGGATCGGCACCCCACCACCGACCGGTAGGATAACTGCCACGGCCTCTCCGCGTCTCTCGCGGCGCGGGCGGAGACGTGCTAGGTTGTGCGGTGCGCCGGGAGCCTGGACCTCCCTTGGGTGAACCGGCGTGCCCTGACGGCGGCGTTGGCGCGGCACCCAACGCCGCCGTCGCCTGTCCGGCGTGTCCTCCATCCAGCCCGCACGGCGGCCCTTCCACCAATCTTCCCCACTGACCATCAGCCGGTTCCCCACCGAAGGGTTCTGGTTGGTTCCGCACGTCTCTCGCCACGGCCGCTCCGCGTTCGATCCGCGCAGGCCGGGCATACCCATCTCCCACAACGCTCCGTCTCCGCGTCGGCATCCACACCGGGGGCGACGTCTGTCCGTTCACAACGCAATCGAACACACCCACCGCCGCGGATGGCGGCGTGGGGCAACACAACACCGAGGAGGTGCGCAAGCACTGACAGGAACACAGGAAGTCAGGGATAGCGAGAGGCCGGGGAGTTGTGACCTCCCCGGCCTCTCTGCTCCTGCGCGGCAGAGGCGGCAAGGCCCGGCGCAACAGGAGGTACGACCCATGCTAGCACGACACGCATACGACCCACGAGGACTCGACTGCCGTTGGGCCACGCGCCCCGGCGCGACGGAGGAGGTGTAGCCATGGCCACCTACCTCATCCAGAGCACCCGCCAGCTCCAGCTGGCACTCCGCGACGTCCACAGCGCCCGGATGGGCACCGTCTCATGGCAGGCCGCCGCCGAGCGGCTCGCCAACGCAGTCCGCACGAGCGTGAACAAGCACCGCGACCGGCCCGGCATGGGCCGCAGGCCGGTGCGCCTGCTCAACCGCGATGTCTTCTTCGCGGCGAGCGAGCGCCTGCAACTCACCCAGCGCGCCCTCAGCCGCAGCATCGGTCTCGCCGAGGACACGCTGGGCAAGATCGTCTCACACCAGCGGGGCGCATCCCCGCGGACCATCGAGGCGCTCAGCGTCGCCCTCGGGGTCGCCCCTGACGAGCTCTTCTTCGCCAGCGCGTACCGCGCGGGAGGTGCGGCATGACCACGCACGCACCGGCGCTCTTCAAGAGGGTGGGTAACGAGCCGTACATCGAGCGCACGCCCAGGCCTGCGCAGCCCCGCTGGCTCAGGCGGGACAGCGAGCGCATCAACCGCATGGACGACCGCGAGCTCTTCGAGCGGATCGCGGCCGCCATGCGGCGCAGCGGAGGTGGGGCATGACCTCGCCGAAGGTGCGCTCACACGCACGCTACGCCCCGCGGCCGGTGCCGGTGCGGGACGAGCTCCAGCACATCTCCGCGCCCCTGGTCGTCCAGGTGGCGTGGTCGGCCCAGCGCCAGCGCTGGGTCTGGTTCGAATACCTCGACGAGATCGAGGACCTGATCGAGCAGCCGCTCTGCGGCACGGTGGAGATACGCGACCCCGCGGTGGACGGGGTGCTCGCCATGCACGAGGGCGGCACCGCCTACGGACAGCTCTTGCGCAAGCGCAGGTCGCAGACGGAGGTAGTCATGCCCGTCGAGGAGCTGTCGGAGTACCGCGAGCTGCTGCAACTCGTCACGGAGCCCGTCGACTGGCGGGGTTCGACTGAGGGCTCGCGGCGGTGGCGCGCCATCGCCAAGCGGGCCATACGCGGTTACTTCTACTCGGAGGAGACGGCCTAAACTCCCCCGCGTCCCTCGTCCTCGTCGTCCGCCACCGGGACGACGGGGACGAGGAACGGTGCCTGTGCGGTGCGCACCGCGGTCATCCGATTCCCCTCTGATAACCTGTTGGCATCCCCTGAGTGAGACGAATGGCTTAGGAGACGACAGTCATGCAAGGGACACTACACAACAGAACAACGGTGCTCGCCGCTTCCACGCCCTGGGCGACACGTAGGGCAGAGACATAGCGCCATGGTAGAGGAACTCGTGAAACGTGGCACTAGCAACGCCTCTGTAGTCGTACGTGTCCTCACTGGCTCGGGGATGGCTCTATTCGGGTTGCTCTTGTTATTCTATTTAGTTGTCGATAACGAAATTGTAGTCAACCCTTATCCAATTGTCATTCCCGCCCTGGCCCTTCCTTGCGCTAATAGCCATTATTATCTTCTCCCCACAACAACGATTCGATGATGTAATTATTACGATCAAACGCGCTAAGCGCACGAATCTTCTAATCAGTAGCGTTGTGTTATTGCTGATTCTGGTTGGTTCTGCCATATCGTTCTCACTCTCCGCATATTACTATCTTTTCCCAATGCCTGCTATGGTATTCATAACAGCAAGATTGCATGTCATGAATCCTACACGCTTGAAAGAGACAGCGGGGGTGCTTCTCCTATGCAAACCGGTGCTTATCGCAATAGGAGTGATAGCAACGTTGATAGGATTCAATGCATTACTAGTGATACTCTATATGGTTGGAAGTAGCTGGAGTGTAGATTGTAGCAGCCCACCCGGATGCGATCTGGGTGGCGGGCGAGGTTACGCGTTTGCATTCGCGGCACTCGGCGGAATTGTGGTATTCACGTCCTTGTCGTTGTTGATACTGGTAGTTTCCATCGCAAGAGGAGCACCCGCAGAGAAGGGACAGGGGATTCCTTATGACACAGAGGGGTAATCGTCCTCAGGCTTCCCCTGACTGTAGTAGCGCAGGTACGGCCTCAGCTTGGCCCTGATCCCGCGGGGGTGGCGCGCGCGAGGGTGGCGCGCGCGGTGCTCGCACTCGAGGTAGAACGGCACACGGCTCTCCCCGGCGATCAGCTCCCCCACGGCATCGGGCGCGATGACCGGCTCCCCGCGCCTGACGGACCGCGTCGCCCGCTCGGTCGGCAGCGTCCACAGCAGCTCGCTCGAATCATCGGCCAGCGTCTCCGCCGCCAGCTCCGACAGGAACCACGTCACCGCGTCCGTGTGCCTCGTCTGCCGCGCCCAGGTGTCGATCCGGTGTCCCAGGTGCCGCCTGCGGCCATGGCGGCCGGTCGTGAGCTGCCCCCAAAGGATGGGCGAGTCCGATACCGATGCCCCGTAACCCGTGTCATGGCCGGGCGGAAGATGCGCTTATCTTCCCCCGGCCGGGACCCCCCACCTGGGCCCGTGCAATAATGCGGCCATGAGAACCCTGATCTTCATCGCCCACATCGCCTTACTCATAGGCGCATGCCAGCCAGCGCCGACACCAACCGCAACGCCGATACCGACCGCAACGCCGACCCAGGCCCCAACACCAACGCCGACCGCAACATCGACGCCGGCCCTAACATCGACCCAGGCCCCAACACCAACGCCGACCGCAACACCAACGCCGACCGCAACACCGACACCGACCGCAACACCGACACCGACCGCAACGCCGCCACCGACCGCCACGCCGACCCAGGCCCCAACCCCACCGCCCCCCCCACCGCGACCGCACCCCCGCCCCCGACCCCAACCCCGACCCCGACCGCAACGCCGACCCAGGCCCCAACACCAACGCCGACCGCAACGCCGACCCAGGCCCCAACACCAACGCCGACCGCAACACCGACGCCTGGCTTTCCGGCGGCGCACTCCATGCTAATGAGAGCGCTGGGGGGTCCCGTATGCCCAGATGACTCGACGATAACTGGCAGCCGCCAAGGTTGTTGGCATGGAGAGATGTACCATGATGGTACGATTCTCCGCTATTACGACGGCACTGACTCAAGCCGTTGTCCGACATGCTACGGTCCTACCCTATATGCGCTCAGAGAATCTTCCGACCCCCTCATGGAAATATGGGTTATGGACCAATACCCTGACAGTCACCCGGCGTTGACCAGAGTGTTGACCATCTTCGGCTACAACGAAGCTCAAGCCGATTCCATAGCTAGTAGTCATCTCCGTGACTCATACCGCGCCTCCAGTGTCATTGCCAGTGACGACCAGTTCATTACTTATCTGCGCGCGTATAGCTCGACTATTCCTCTGTCCGCCTGGCTGGACGGAGGCTGGACTCTGAAATCCAACTGGTTCTGTACCACCCCGTCAGGAATCAACTTGTTCTCATATCCAACTACATCGCTAGGCTTGGGCGATACATGGTCCCCGGAGAGCTTCGTCACACTGCTCACGTCTAGGGAAGCTGAGTCTTGGTTCGATGCAAGTCCCTGTATCGCTTAGTTGAGTAGCGCAAAGAGAATCCGTTTGCTCGTGTCCAGTGATACAGGGGGCTGTCGTTTCAAGTAGCAGGGTTGGTTAGTACACGACCGCGTCGTTGAACGTTGCTGCACTTTGTGGCGCCGTCCAACTGACTCACCCGATACGTCGCGGAATTACGGAAACCAAAGAGCACCTAGCCATGGTGATACACGCGGTGACTCTCCCGCGGCGCCTCCTTGTCGCTGCTGAGCTGGGGGTCGGCAGTCCGCGCAGACCGACCTCAGTCCGCATTCGGGTTGTCGAGGGATTGCTCTCCGGGGTCCGTAGTGGGCAGCGACGCCTCCGCCCAAGGTAGGCCGCACGGCGAGTCTCGCGAGGGATGCGCAGCTCCTGATCGAACAGTTCCCGCGCCTCGGCCTCGGACGCGGTGCTGGCGTCGGCCCAGACCACGTCCGCTAGGTAGTCAGGATAATCCACGACGTGCTGCAGCGCATAGGCGTGGCCAAGCGCGAACACCAAGTCATGCGCCTGGGGGTAAATCTGCCAACTCGTCGCCTGTGGCGGGACGGCCTGGATCAAGCTGCCTCAATGTCGGTGAGTTCGAAGTCTCTGCCCTTGAACAGGAGGGGCTCCCGCGTGGTTTCCGCGAGAGCGTAGACGAAGCAGTCGCCGAAGTTCAGACCCGCCGGGTGATTGCCCTTGCCGAACCTCCTCCAGGCCCTGCGCGCGGCCTGCGCCTGGTCGGCAGTGACCAGCTCCAACTCGATGCGGGCCTCTTGGAGAAAGGCATCAAGTTCGTAACCGGCCGCAGGCCCGCTGCGGCTCTCTAGGACGATCGTCGTCTCCAATAGAGTGGCAACTGACATCCGGCGGGAAGTCGCCGTTGTGATGGCCCTGGCAAAATGCTCCGCATCCGGTTCGTGAAAGAGGACCGCAAGGACCGCAGAGGTGTCCACGATCACTTGGGCAACCCTCGCTCATCGTACAGGAAGTCGCCGTGCTCGGCGGCCGATGGGCCGTCGCCCAGCATCCTTGCGCAGCGCTCCCCGATGGCGAGGAGCCGCTGAACGCGGGCCTCGGTGCCGCGTTCTTTCCTCTCGCGCTCCAAGCGCTCCCTGAGAGCCGCCTTGATCGCGCCGGTCATGGTTTCGCCGGTGAGTTGCGCCAACTCGACAGCGAGGTCACAGGTCTCCTCATTCTTGATGTTGATGCTCACCGCAGCCTTCCCTGTACGGGTAGAATACTCTTCTATAGGTCTACCGTACATCGAATCGATGTCTCGTGCAACCGCGGGATGCCGAGGCAAACCGCCCCGGGAAACAGCCAAACCCGCATCAATCATCTGCTACCGGTTCACCTTGTGGAGCCGAGCCCTCCTCAGGTGCGCCGTCTCCGCTCTCGCTGGTGCCCTTCTGCGGATGGGGTTCTGTGTACGACCGGTCGGGGTGTTGTGGTAGCATCCGCCATGAACTCCTTGGAACGCGATTGGCTTCCTTCGGCCACTATCCTTCCCTGATCGGAGACAATCCCGGGCATGGTCGTGATTCGCGGGATACTCAAATACTCCCTGATATTCGTTGCTGCGGTGGTAGTCGGCTACGGAGGACTCGCGGTATTCGAGGAAGTGACCCAGACCGAAGCCACCAGAGTGTCCGCTTCCGTTCGGTTGGCCGAGAATCAGGCCGAGAACATGGACCGCGCGTTGGGGGACGTGAGCCTGTTTGCCAGTGGGAATCCTGGCGGCGACGGTTCCGAAGCGAGGTCTCAACCCGCAATCTCTGAGATCAGCGACATCGATACGCTCATTGACCGGTGGGAACCTCTCTACGAAGAAGCCCAACTGGCCTATGTGAAGTTCGAGGCGGCAATCGACAACGCCAAGGCCAGCGCACCTGGCTACTTCGCGACTCAGCAGGCACTGACAGAGTCGATCAATGACCCGGCTGCCAAGGCACAGGCACAGGAGGATGACGAACGAGAGTGGGCTCTCTATTCCCAGTGGGAAGCGCAGGCGGAGTCTGCGTTAGCCAAGGCCGAGGCCATCGGTACGCAACTCGATGATATGGATGCGATCCTGCGCAAGCTGGAGTTGCGGACGGACTTTGTTTTCGATACATCGTCGTTTCAGGACATCCCAGCGGCAATATCGGAGTTGAACGCCGATCTAAGTGAATTCCGGGCCGCCAGTGAGACCATTCGCGCCGCCACTGCATCTCCGTTCGAGGCGGACTGAAGCATGAGGCAGAGAGATCAACACTATGTCTCAAGGTAGTCGAGACCAGACCAGGACTCGTGAGCTGGTTACGTTGATTGTCCGGCTGACGGCCTTCGTGGCGACACTCATGCCCCTGGTGGCGATGATGCAGCCTTGGGTGACCCTGGATGGCATTGACGCGCCTGTCAGTGGTATTGGTGCTGTTGCGCTGCTGCTGCCCTCCATGAGGGAATATCTCTATGCGGTGTCTCCAGTGCAGGCGGCGGTTGTCACGCTGGGACCCATACCAGTAGCCTTGTTGGCGATATTGGTCAGCAACAACTACCGACGGCGCAAGTCGGTCTTCTGGGCTCCACCAGCAATGCTGGCTGTTGCCTTGGGCATTACCTACGGCGCTACTGATCTGGTGACCGGCACGGAACAGGGTCTGACGATTGTGATCGTTGTATCGATGCTGTTGACCCTGCATCAGGTTGCCATACGCGTTCAGGTCGCTCTTCAGAGAAAGTTGATGATGCCTGCGGTATACCGGGTGCTGACCGTAGCCACGGGAACGGGGCACTATCGCTGGAGAGAATGGTAGGCACTGTTTGTGCGATAAGGACGCAGCAGGCGGGCGGGGTTCAACTGACGGGACACAGGTGGCACCCTAACTGAATTGAACAGGCGGTCGGGTGAATCTCAGGAAATCGCTATGCCATCAAGGAGGAATAGGAGAAGCAATAGAAGAACCTTGCCAGCGGTAGTGGTGGTGATCATCGGCCTTGCCATAGGCGGCGGGATGTACTGGTATCAACACCCCGACTTTGAATTGCGCGTACCCCAGAACCCAATCGACTGGCTGGCGGACGCTTGGGAAGAACGCGAAGCGAGAGCCCGGCTGGAGACTCAGGCTAGAGTGTGGGAGACAGAACAGGAAGTGCACGTCGGCATCAACGTAGAACGAATCAGGGCCGGAGGAGCCCCGCTCAGCTGGGATGAACAGTTGGCCACCGTGGCCCGTGCCCACAGCGATGACATGAGTAGTCGGGGCTACTTCAGTCACGACACCCCGGAAGGGCTGGGGCCATCTGACCGAATCGACCGCGCAGGTTACAGCTGCTGGAAGGGCACCCATTACGGAGTAGCCGAGAACTTAGCCATCGAGACCACCCTCGGTGACCCGGAGCGAACTGCGGCTGAAGCGGTACGGGGATGGATGAACAGCCCGGGCCACCGGACCAATCTGCTGGGGAAGCAGTACGACAGAACCGGCATCGGCGCGTCGTTCGGCAAGTGGCGTGGGTACGAAGCAGTTTACCTCACTCAGGTCTTCTGCTGATTGTCATACCGACGGTCATTAGATCGCCTATGCTCGTGTTCTGTCGCCATGCCTCAACACCCGCCCCTTGGTCAAGTGGGGCGTGATAGGCTGCGAAACCTCGCCTTAGCCACTTGAATGGTAGACGTGAACTCTGCGGGGGCGAGGCCATTGCATTCAGAGAGTTGATGAGGTTGATTGCCATGAGGGGGCCCCTGAGGATCGGCAAGCTGGTCGGGTCCGGCGGCGAGGGTGCCGTGTACGAGGATCGGAACGACCCGCATATGGTCATCAAGGTGCTGCACCAGCAGCACGCCACGCCGGAGCGGGCCGCCAAGCTTCACGCCATGCGCAACAACCCGCCGCAGAATGCCGAGGCGTTGAGTTGGCCGAATGCGGTGGAATATGACGCCAACGGACTGCGTTACCAGATGCCCAAGGCATCCAAGGCAGCCGGAACAGCCTATCGATTCATCAGCGCCAACGAGAGGAGGCAACTGCCACGGCACCAGCAGGGGTACGAATATCGGGCGAAACTCGGCGTCAGGATAGCGGAGGCGTTTCGCGGGCTGCACGCAGTCCATGTACGCATCGGGGACGTCAATCCCTCTAACATCCTGGTGAGAGCCGACGGCTCGGTCATGCTGATCGACTGTGACAGCTTCCAGATTCCGGGTCCGCCCGGACACCAGCCGTATCCCTGCGTGGTGGGCAGCCCCGAGTACACCGCGCCCGAGATTGACGACTTTCGACAGCAGTTCCGGTCCCAGGACAGCGACAACTTCGCACTTGCGGTGCTGCTCTACCAACTCCTCGGCAACGGCAGCCATCCCTACCAGGGAATCGATACATCGGCCAACGATGCGGTATCCAACATCTGGGAACGCATCAAAGGGCATCGTTTCGCCCACCATACTAGGGACAATCGTTGGCGCCCCACTCCCGGACAGTTGCGAAGCTGGAGGGCCATGCCGGAACCAGTACGGAATGCCTTTCGGCAGGCATTCTCGCCGATGGCTACCCGCATCGGACGCCCCACGGCTGACACCTGGGCAAGCATCTTGGAGGAGAACCCCAACCCGGCCCTGCCAGAGAGCAGCACCACAACACCGGCGCGTGTCTCAAGCGGCGGCAAGCCACCACCCAAATCCCAGACGCTACGTTCTTCCCGACCTACTCGTGTAACAGGCAGTAGTGAGACTGGAACGCTGCGACACCTTGTTCCCGTGCTGATACTCATTGCGGGCATCGGCGTCGGCGCTTTCTACTGGCATGTCTCCCACGACACCCAGGCGGGTACTGCATTCCCTCAAGGGGAGGTTCTCCCTGATTTGGCACCCCAAGCGCCAACACCGACTGTGGTTCCTACGGCGACTCCGGTTCAGGGAACGGCCACTCCCACCCCTACATCTGCTCCCAGCAACGGCTTGTCGATTGTCCCTCTCCCGCCTCCCACTCCCACTCTCATTCCCACATGGACGCCAACGCCCGACTGGCCCCCGCAGCCGCATACTGAAGAATGGAGCAAGTGGATGAAGGGTTGGAGCAGCCAGGAGGTGGATGCGGCACTGGAAGAGAGCGTTCGCGATTTCGATCTGACGCTGGACAGTTTGGAGGACTTACCGCTTAGTGAGGCATGCCCGTTGGCCGATGAACTGGGGATGCGCCTTACAGTGGCCAGTGACGTGGTGGAAGTCCACCGGCGCGAGGATGCACTCGTTCCTGGTCAGCACGCAGGCCTTACGTGGAAGATATGGCTTCGGAACAAGGGAGAAGTGCTGGCGGAGACGGTAGCGTCCCACGTTCCGCCCGCTGAGTGCCGGAGTTTGCTCGCCACGGCAAGTATCAACAGGTATGTTGACGATTCTTGACCCACCCCTCTTTGAGCGAGAGTATGCGCGGTGGGGAACCTCTCGCGTTGCTTGGGCCCTTGATGACAATCTCGTATCTAGCGGTGAGGATGGTGTCACCTCAAGTCAGGGTTGTAAAGCTGCGGAAGAATCCTGATAATCGGTGTGCCCGCCACCGTCGAGCAGAATCCTGGTGGGCAGGTGCCAGGCAGTTCAGAGGCGGAGATTGCCTCCAAAATGGCACAGGAGTGAACCTTGATGAACGACCTCACTGAAGAACGCCCCCCCGAGGATGTCACAGTCGAAGAGGAAGTGCAGACCGAGGACGAGTTGGTGGACATGGAGTTCGCCGACAATCCAGAGCCGCGCTGTCCCGTGCTGATCATCGCCGACTGCAGCGGTTCCATGTCAGGACGTCCCATCGATGCGATGAACCGAGGCGTTGATGACCTGTACCAAGCCATCGTGGGCGACGAGATTGCGAGGAACCGGGTGGAGGTGGCCCTATTGTCGTTCAGCACAGAGGCGAGGGTGGAGCAGGATTTCAGCACAGTCGGCGAGTGGGACAAGACGAATATGAGAGCGGGTGGCTCTACCAACATGCACCTGGCCATTGAGCAGGGATGCGACCTCTTGGAAGAACGGAAGGAGCAATACAGGCGGGGCGGCGTGCCCTACTTTAGACCCATCATGGTGCTCTTCAGCGATGGGCTGCCCACCAGTCCCCGGTCAGAAATGAAGAACGCCAATCAGCGCCTCGTCGACATGGAGAACGAAGGCAAGCTGACCATATTCAAGGTGGGAGTCAATGCTGATGCGGTGCAGGCAATGCTTAGGGTGTTGCCGAATCCGAACTCAAGGTATCAGCCCCAGCAGTTAGACAATCTGCGGTTCAGCGACTTCTTCGTGTGGCTCAGCAAGTCGGTCTCAGCGATTTCTCGCAGCACGCCAGGCGAGGCGGTGAACCTGCCCCCCACCGACTGGACCACCATTAATGTCTGAGAGTGCCCCACGGAAGGGGGCAGAAGGGGCCTCGGGGCTGCAGGTTACCTGCGCTAGTCGGCAGGGCACGTCCCACCTGAAGGACGGCACCCCCAACCAGGACAGCGTAGTGGTAGCGGCGCTGTCCGCGGGGCGTCTTGGACCCGTAGCAATCATGGCGGTGAGCGATGGTGCCGGTTCGGCCAGCTACTCCCAGCATGGTTCTAGTGCTGCCTGCGTCGCAGGAGTCGCCAGCCTCACCCGTCGGCTCAATCGGAATCCCGCCATAGCGATGAAGGAGCACCTACTCCGAAGTGCACTGAAACGTGCCGTACGTAACGCCAGGCAGAGCGTGACAGCGGCGGCGCATAAGTCACACGGAGCGGTCAATTTGAATGAGTACGCCTGTACCCTGATGTTGACGCTGACCAGTGCAAGACTGGTGGGCGTGGCCCACGTTGGGGACGGGTGCATTGTGGCTGGCGACGGAGAGGCTTGGCGGTTGTTGAGCGAGCCGGACAACGGAGAGTTCGCCAATGAGACCAGGTTTCTGACTAATCCACGGAACTTACCGCGCGTCGCGGTGTCTGTCTCTTCCGACATCAGGTGCGTAGCCGCCATTACAGACGGGCTGCAGGACGTGGCGCTGTCCCGAGGCAGCGCCCCCTATGACCGCTTCTGGACGCCCCTGTACCGTGCGCTGAACCGAGCCTCATCGTCGTCTTCCGGCACCGTGCTGGAGGCAATGCTTCAGAAAGTGGCCGATGCAAACAAGGCGACCGATGATTGCACCATCGCCGTGTGCGTCAGAGCCAGGGAAGGTTGATGAGGTGGATTGGCATGAGAGGGGCTGGGGAGGGGTCCGGTCAGACCGGTGGACAGGAGAACGTGTCGGCCAAGTCTAGTCCACTGAGGATTGGCAAGCTGATCGGGAGTGGTGGTGAGGGCTCCGTGTATGAGCACCGCGACGACCCGCGCATGGTCATCAAGGTGCTGCACCAGCAGTACGCCACTCCAGAGCGGGCCGCCAAGCTCCAGGCGATGCGCGACAACCTGCCCGAGAACGCTCAGGCGCTGAGTTGGCCGAACGTGGTGGAGTATGACGCCAGCGGGCTGCGTTACCAGATGGCCAAGGCTTCCAAGGGAACCGGAACGGCCTACCGGTTCATCAGCGCCAACGAGAGAAGGCAACTACCACGGCATCAGCAGGGGTACGAATACCGGACGAAGCTCGGCGTGAGGATGGCGGAGGCGTTTCGCGGGCTGCACGCCATCGGCGTGCGGGTCGGGGACGTGAACCCCTCCAACATCCTGGTGAGCGAAGCAGGCTCGGTCATGCTGATCGACTGCGACAGTTTCCAGATACCGAGCCGCCCGGGGCACCAGCCGTATCCGTGCGTGGTGGGCAGCCCCGAGTACACGGCACCCGAAATCAACGACTTTCGGCGGCAGTTCCGGTCCCAGGATAGCGACAACTTCGCCCTAGCGGTGCTGCTCTACCAGCTCCTCGGCAACGGCAGCCATCCGTACCAGGGGATAGACACGTCGGCCGCCGATGCGGTGTCCAACATCCGTGAACGGATCAAAGGGCATCGCTTCGCTCACCAGCCGAGGGAAGGCCATTGGCGTCCCACGCCGGGCCAGAAGCAGAGTTGGGAATCGATGCCTGAACCTGTGCGGAATGCCTTCCAGCAGGCCTTCTCGCCGATGGCTTCGCACATCGGTCGCCCCTCCGCTGATGCCTGGGCTCACATCCTAGAGGAGAACTCCAACCCGGCCCCGCCAGGGAGTAGCACCACGGAGCCTACGCCACAGGCATCGATGTTGCCGCCGGCTTGGCACGTGGGACCAGCACCATCCCAAAGCGTCCCATTGCCCACGTCAACACCGGCATCGGCCAAACCGCTTCCGAAGAAATCTAGCACCGCCGTCCCAACCTTCCCAGCGATGGAGAGAGCCTGTCCTAAGTGCAAGAGTCAGAACGCTCGGCTCCGTTGGGATTGGCATAAGCGCTACTACGCGCTGCGGTGCCTGAGTTGTAGCGAACCCTTCGGTCGAACGCTAATCAAGCGATGTCCGAAATGCGCCAGCCAGAAAGCGAGGTTGCGCCGGGATTGGCACTCGCGTGGCCGACCCTTTCGATGCATCGGGTGCAACACTGTGTTCGGTGGTACTGACCAGATGGTGCCCCCAAAGCCTGTGGGAGGGGCACCAAGCTTGGTACGCTACCTCACCGAAGTTACTGCTACGGCCTCCGAAAACGGGCGAATCGTGGACAGGGCTCGCGGTGTGATGCTGGGTGTTGCCGTAGGCAACTTGCTGGGTCGTCCAATGGAGGGATGGTCGTGGCGGCGCATAAGGGGACCAAGCCGGGGCAGTAGCGGAGGCTGAGGTCGGCGATGACGATGCTCATGCCGCAGGCGACCTGTTCGGCGAGGCCGCAGCACACGCCGTGGAAGACCCCATCACTCCTGGGGGTGTCATGCGTGACACCCGTTATGACGCATGGCGATCCGCGGGCTTCCCGTGGTGTTATGGACGTGTACAGGAGATTGAGGTCTGTCGTTGAGGAAGGACGGGGTCGTGGGCAAGGCCACGGTCGGAAGGAACGCCTCTACAGGACAATGGCGGGAAGCACTTCGCGTCCACAGCAGCTTCCACGGTCACTGGACAACG
>MPMJ01000060.1 GCA_002238425.1 SAR202 cluster bacterium bin16
GAGGGAGTTCACGGCGCTGTTGAGGGTGTATAACAATACGCCGCGCAAGTGCCTCGGCTACCTGACCCCGGCCGAAGTGCTACGAGAACAGGTGTTGCACTTCGAATGTGAATTCACCTTCCTGCCTTCGCAGGAACGACGAACCTTATCAGGCGAGGTAGGCGTCGCGGGCGTCGCGGTAGTCGGCGGCGCCGGTGGCGGTGGCCATCATCTCGGGGGTGGGTTCGCGGTCGGCGAGCTCGGCGGAGGGGGCGCCGGAGGCCTGGTGTTCGAGCGATTCGTAGATGGTGCGGACGGTCTGGGTGAACGTGCCATGGCCGCGCAGGGCGATCTTGACGCCGTAGGGGGCGAGGACATCGGGCGTGAGCGACTCCGGCGTCGTGCCGAGCATGAAGGGCAGGCTCGTGACGGCGCGCACGGCCTGCAGGTGCGCCTCCTCCCGGATGCCCATGAGGAAGATGGCGTCCACGCCGGTCTCGGCGTAGGCGGCGACGCGCTCGACGGCGTCGTCGAGGCTCGTTGCATTGATGGCGTGCGTGCGCCCGATGATGACGGTGGCATCGTCCTGGCGGGCAGCGACGGCGGCGCGCAGCTTGCCGGTCATCTCGTCCAGCGAGATGAGTTCCTCCTTGCCGCCTGAGCCGTAGCGGCTGGGGAGCGAGGTGTCCTCGATGGTCATGCCGCTGGCGCCGGCGTCCTCCAGTTCGTGGACGGTGCGCATGACGTTCAGCGCGTTGCCGTAGCCGTTGTCGGCGTCGATGACCTGGCTGATGTCGGAGGCTCGGGTGATGCGGCGGACCTGGTCGGCGAGCTCAGTGAGCGTCATGACGGCGACGTCCGGCGCGCCGAGGATGACGGCGCTCGCTATCGAGCCGCCGAGCATGCCGACCTCGAAGCCGAGGGCGTAGGCGGTGCGCGACGAGACCGGGTCGAACACGGACGCGGGACGGATGCAGCCCTCGCGCTGGAAGTAGTCGCGCAGGCGTAGTCGGCGGTCGGTGACGTGCATGTCGTGGCTCCTGTGACACCGGCCCGTTGTGCGCTCGCGGTGGGGGCCGGTAGGTTGGTTCGAGGGCGATGATAGCCGATGGTTCGACAGGCTCACCATGAGCGGGCGTGAGGGCACCATGAGCGGAGGGGGCTGCGCCGTGAGCGGAGAGTGGTTCACCGTGAGTGGGGGTCGGGGTTCCTGCCTCCGCAGGAACGACAGAGGAGTAGTATCATTTGGGAGGATAGAGGCAGGATGACTGGTACGACCTACGCGATAGAAGCGACAGACATCTACAGGCATTTCGGCGAGGTGCGCGCTGTTGAGGGCGTCAGCCTCGCGGTGAGTCCCGGCGAGATATACGGATTCCTCGGCCCCAACGGGGCAGGCAAGACCACCACACTCAGGATCCTGACGACACTGCTCCTTCCGTCGAGCGGCAGCGCGACGGTTGCCGGGTTCGACGTTGTGTCGGAGGCGGTGCAGGTCCGTCTGAGGATCGGGACGGCGCTGCAGGAAGTGGGGCTCGACCCGAAACAGTCCGGTCTCGAACTGCTGCGCCTCCAGGGCTCGCTGTACGGCCTGTCCCGGAGGGAGACGAACCGCCGCATCGAGGAGCTCGAGCACCTCGTCGACATCGGCGACGCGATCAAGCGGATGATCGGGACGTACTCCGGCGGCATGAAGCGCCGCCTCGACCTAGCGGCGTCGCTGATCCACGCGCCGGAGGTGCTGTTCCTCGACGAGCCGACGACGGGCCTCGATCCCATCAGCCGCTCCCGCGTGTGGGAGTACGTGCGCGCCATCAGCCGTGAGATGGGCGTGACCATCTTCCTGACGACGCAGTACCTCGAAGAGGCGGACGCGCTCGCGGAGCGCGTGGGCATCATCAATCACGGCGTAGTGTCGGCTGAGGGCACGCCGGCCGAGCTGAAGCGGTCGGTCGGCTCCGACGTGATCGTTGCGACCGTGGGCGAGCCTGAGCAGGGCCGCGCCGCGCTGGAACGCGTGCGGTCGGTCCAGCAGGTGGACGTGTACGAGAACGAGATATCCATCTCAACGGCGAACGGCGCGGCGCTGGTAAGCGACGTTGCGCTCGCGCTCAACCAGGCGGGTGTCACGGTGAGCTCGCTCACGCTGCGCACGCCGACGCTGGACGACGTGTTCCTGCACGTCACCGGCGCGCGCATGGAAGCTGAAGCCGAAGACGTGGAGCACGACGGGGAGCCGCAGGGGGTGGCCTCGTGACCACCGCAACACGCTCCATGACCCCGGTAACGGCGCGCCGCGCGGGGTTCCTGCGCGACGTGATGAGCCTGGGCGGGCGGGCGCTGCGCTCCATCCCGCGCGACGTGGAGACGCTCATCCCGGCGCTCATCATCCCGGTCTTCTTCTTCGTCATAAACGTGGGCGCGCTCCAGGACCTGACCGAGATACCGACCGGGGCCGCCTCGGAAGGTTTCGACTACAAGGCGTTCCAGATACCCGTGGCCATCCTGTTCGCGGTAACAGGACTGAGCCGCGCGAACATACTGGTGCTGGACATACAGAACGGCTACTTCGACCGGCTTGCGCTGTCGCCGGTGAACCGCCTTGCGATGCTGCTGGGGTTCATGGTGGCGGACATGGCGCTCGCGGTGGCGATGTCGGTGCCGGTGTTCATCCTGGCGTTCGCGATCGGCGTCGACTTCGCGACGGGGTTGCTCGGCATCGTCGCGCTGCTCGTGCTCACGGTTATCTGGGCGATCGCCTACAACGGCTTCCCGTACGCCATCGCGCTGAAGACGGGCAATCCGGCGGCGGTGAACTCCAGCTTCATCATCTTCTTCCCCGTGGTCTTCCTGAGCCCGGTGTTCGTTCCGCAGGAAGCGATGACCGGCTGGATGGAGACCATCGTCCGGTACAACCCGGTGACCTACCTACTGCGCGGGATGCGTTCGCTCATCAGCGACGGCTGGGTGCCGGAGGACATCTTCGTGGCGTTGCTGGGCATCGCGATCATCGGCGTCGTGACGATACCGCTGGCTGCGCTGGCGCTGCTGGGGCGCGTCCGGAGGTCGTAGGGGCGTCGGGGCGGACGGGCGGCGCGCTGAAGCGCGGGGTGGTTCGACAGGCTCACCATGAGCGGGCTATGCCATCACCGTGAGCGGGGTATGCCGTTACCACGAGCGGGCTATGCCGTTACCGTGAGCGGGGTAGCCGTCACCGTGAACGGGGTATGCCCTGCCGCGTGGGGGGAGGGCACCCACAAGAGGTGCCCCTACACCTAGCCGTCTGAGACATGTTTCGGCTCCGCTTGACATGACAGCCGTCCCACCCCGACGCCCCGGCCCCGCCGTGTGACCTGCGGTCACGCTGGATTCCCGCCTTCGCGGGAATGACGGGAAAGGGCGGGAATGACGGGGAACCTCCGAGAGGATGTTGTGCGCTAAAGCGCGGGCTCCGCCTCCGGCTACGCTCAACATGACAAGGGACGCGGGGCGTGTATGGTAGGGGCCTCATGGAGAGCGGCCCCGCGCGCATACAGCAGTTGCCCCGTCTGTGGCCGTCGCGCGCCTACTACGGCTGGGCAATCGTCTTCACCAGCTTCTTCATCTCCATCGCCCAGGTCCCGATGTACGGCCCCGTCTTCTCGGTGTTCGTGAAGCCCATCGAGGATGAGCTTGGCTGGTCGCGCACGACGATAACGGTGGCGTTCACGGTGGGGAGCCTGGGGGGCGCGATGCTGGCCTCGGTCGTCGGGCCGATCGTGGACCGCTACGGGGCGCGGGGCGTGATGAGCGTGACCGGGCTGCTGGTGACGGCGGGGCTGCTTGCCATCGCGGCGATGACCGAGCCGTGGCATTTCTGGGTGGCGTACGGGGTGGCGCGCACCGTGTCTGTCGCGGGCGTGGGGCTCGGCACCTCGGTTGCCATCGCGAACTGGTTCATCCGCAAGCGCGGACGCGCCATCGCGATGCGCGCCGCCGGGCAGCGCAGCGGGCAGGCCATCGTGCCGCTGCTCATCCTGCCGGTGCTGCTTACATTGGGTTGGCGCGAGTCGTTCGTCGTGCTGGCGGTCGTGGCGGCGCTCTTCATCACCATTCCGTCGTTGATGTTCATACGGCGGAGGCCGGAGGACTTCGGGCTGCGCCCCGACGGCGACAGCGCTCCGGACCAGCCCCATCCTAACCTTCCCCCATCAAGGGGGAAGGGACCAGGCGGGGTTCCTGCCTTCGCAGGAACGACGATAGTGGCGGAAGAGTATTCGTGGACGCTCCGGCAGGTGCGGGCGACGCGGACACTCTGGCTACTGACCCTGGGGATGGCGGCCGGGCTTTCAGCGCAGATCGCCATCAACGTGCACGCGGTGGCGAACTTCGAGGACAAGGGCATCTCGCAAGGGTTGGCGGTGACGGTGGCGAGCATCTTCACCGGCGTGGCGGCGGTCTCGATGATGGGCTGGGGGATGCTGGTGGAGCGCATCCACGTGCGCTACGTGAGCATGGCGGCGATGGGGCTGTTCTTCCTGGCGATGGGCGTGCTGCTCGTCGCGGATACGTATCCGATGGCGGTGCTGTTCGCCGTGCTGTTCGGCCTCGGGACGGGCGGTTGGACGGTGGCGCAGATGATCATGATCCCGAACTACTTCGGGCGTCTGCACGCCGGTTCCATCAAGGGGTTCATCTCGCCGGTCGAGGGGCTGCTGGGCATCAGCGGGCCGCTGGTGGCGGCGTTCGTGTTCGATGCGACTGGCAGCTACGACGCTGCATTCGTGGCAGCGGCCGCGACGTTCGCCGTGGGCTGCGCCGCGTTCTACCTCGCGAAGCCGCTACGCGTACCTGCGACGGCGGGAGCGGCGGCCTGATGCGCGAGCAGCAGCACCACCAGCCGCTCTCCCGGCTCTGGCCCTTCAAGGGCATCTTCTACGGCTGGGCGATCGTCAGCACGTCCGTCGTGGTGACGTTCGCGCAGGTGTCGATGTACGGGCCAGTGCTGTCCGTGTTCGTGACGCCGATCGAGGAGGAGCTGGGATGGGAGCGCTGGGAGACCGCCATGGCGTTCACCATCGGCAGCCTGGGCGGGTCGATCGGGTCGGCGGCGGTCGGACATCTGCTGGACCGGTACGGCGCGCGGACGGCGGTGGTGGTCGCGGGAATGATAGTGACGGCGGCGCTGCTGGGGCTGGCGGTCATGCAGGAGGTGTGGCAGTTCTGGTTGTTCTTCGGGGTGGGGCGGACGGCTGCGCTCACCGGCGTGAACCTGGGCCTGACGGTTGCGCTGGGCAACTGGTTCATCCGCAAGCGCGGGCGGGCGGTGTCGTTCATGAGCATCGGCCTGCGGGCGGGGCAGGCGCTCGTGCCGCTGGTGATCGTGACGCCGCTCATCCTTGCCTACTCGTGGCGGCACGCCTACTTCGCGCTTGCGTTGATGGCGTTCCTGTTCGTCGCACTCCCCGGCTGGCTGATCATCCGGCGCAGGCCGGAGGACTACGGTCTGCCGCCGGACGGCGTGCAGCCCGGCGAAGCCGCCTTGCAGGCGCCCGGCGCTCCCCCTCCCGACCCGGACGGGGAGGTGTCGTTCACGCTGGCGGAGGCGAAGCGCACTCCGGCGTTCTGGCTATTGACGATCGCGACGATGACGGTGATCTTCGCGCAGACCGCCGTGAACCTGCACGCTGTGCCGAGCGTGGAGGACAGAGGGGTGAGCCAGGCGTTCTCGGGCGCGTTCGTCTTCATCATCATGGGGACGGCGGCGCTCTCGGCCTATGGGTGGGGCGCGCTGATGGACAAGTTCCACGTGCGATGGGGGACGGCCATAGCCACCGTGTTCTCGGCGGCCGCCATGATCATCCTCATGTTCGCGGACAACATCCTCATGGCGTCGATATTCGGGGTACTGTTCGGGCTCGGCACGGGCGGGTGGACGATCGCGCAGACGATGCTGTTCGCCAACTACTTCGGGAGGAGGCATCTCGGGGCGATACGCGGGCTGTCGCAACTGCTGTCCGCGCCGCTCTCCTCGTTCGGGGCCGTGCTGGCGGGCGCGATCCAGACCGCGACGGGCAGCTATACGCTGGCGTTCCTCATCTTCTTCGGGGCGCTGGTGATCGTGGTGCTGGCGCTGCTGCTGGCGACGCCGCCGCGGAAACCTGTGGGTTCAACCCCTTCGTGACCTTCCGCCATCGAGGGACCTTTGCGTAACTGCCTCTAGCGCAGCGCGGCTCTTCCCACCCACCCGCCCGTTACGCTTGTGGGGGACACCTCCACGCCCCCGGCAGAGGGGATTCCCCCTCTGCACTCCCCGTCATCCGGCAGTCTGTTCGGTGGTTCGACAAGCTCCCCACGCGATACTGATTTCATAAACCGACGCCCCAACGCAACCTCCGCCACGTCCGCTCCCCCTATGGGACTATCCTCCGGTGTCGGGACCGCGTAGTGGATCGTAGCACGCCCCGGACGCACCACGATCTCCTTCACGAACGTCCGCAGGAATGCCTTCGTCTCCGCCAGCCCGCTCTCCAGCAGCCACTCGCCCATGTCGCGGGCATAGGCCGCCACCACCTCGGCATCCTGCACCCCCGCCACCCTCCCCAGCTCCCGCTCCCCCTTGCCGGGGCTATAGGCCGCCACCACCTCGGCATCCTGCCCCCCCGCCAGCCGCGCATCCAACTCCACCCGAGCCTCATCAGCAGCACGCTCCAATCGCTCCTGGTTCTCCTGGTGGTGCCGGATGCGCGGCAGGATGTCCTCCAGCGTCATGTCCGTCTTCTCCACCAGATGCCACAGGCGGTCCATCCGCTGGCGGACCTCCCGCAGTTCCAGCTCAGCAGCCTCCAGCCGCTCACGCTCCCCCGCGATCACACTGTCCATCTCCTCGTTGACCATCCGCACGAGGTCGCGCATGTTGCTCTCGGTCAGGATGTGCTCGCGTATCTGCTCCACGATCAGGCGCTCGAACCGCTTCGCGCGCAGTCGCGGCGTCGTGCACGTCCCCTTCCCCCGGTTCAGCAGCGAGTGGCACACGTAGTAGGTGTACCTGCCGCCATGCGCCTCGGACGCTGAGAGCGCCCTCCCGCACGCCTCGCACTTCAGCAGACCGCTCAGCAGGTACGGGCTGGCGATGCGTCTCGGGTGCACGCTCTTAGGAGCACGGGAGACCAGCATCCGGGCAACCCGCTTGAACTCCTGCTGGCTGACGATGGCCGGGAAGGCGTTCTCCACGCGCACCGGGGGCACGTTGTCCTTCGCCTTTGTCCCCCACACCAGCGTGCCCGTGTACACCTCGTTGGAGAGCATCCGGTAGATGGTGGCCTTCAGCCACTTCGCACAGAACGGGCTCGGCACGCCGTCTGCGTTGAGGGCCTTGGCGATGTCCAGCGTCGTGGAACCGTGCAGGGCCATGTCGAACATGCGGCGCACCACGGCATTGGCTGGCGGGTCCAGCTCGAGCTTGGGCCGCTTCTTCACGCCGTCCTGGACGTGCACCTTCCGGTAGCCGTAGGGGGCGAGGGTGGGCATCCAGAAGCCGCGTGAGGCGGACTCCCGCATCCCCCGCAAGACTTCCTGTGCGAGATTCTCGCTGTAGAACTCGTCCACGCTCTCGATGATGGCCTCCATCAGCTTGCCGGTGGGGGTGTCGTCGGCGTGCTCGGTGATGGAGACGACGCGGATGCCCTTCTTGCGGAGCATGGACTTGAAGGCGACGGCGTGCTCGCGCTTGCGGGTGAACCTACTGAACTTCCAGACGAGGATGACCTCGAAGGGTGAACTGGGTCTGCTCCCCTCGTCGATCATTCGGCGGAACTGGGGCCGGTCTGCGACGCGTCCGCTCTCGGCCTCGTCGACGTACTGGCGGACGATGATGAAGCCGTTGCGCTCTGCGTACTCGCGGAGAGCGCGGAGCTGGGCGGCGACGGAGAGGTCGACATCCTGGCGGTCGCTGGAGACGCGCGCGTAGACGGCTGCGGTGATGGGGGTCTGTCGTTCGGTCATTTGGAGTGCCTCTTGTGCATATGTTCTGCTGGCTTGCCAGCGTAGCTCGATGGTCTGGTACGGGCTCACGCAAAGTCAACGGCCCGGTGTCTCTCCTGGGACCGGGGATGGTGATTCATTCATTATCCGTTTTGGCCTGGTCGTGTGGCCAAGGCCGTGGACATCGGTGCCTGACGGGAAAATGGTGCGACGGCTGACACTGTGAAGGTCTGTTTGACACTCCATACTTGCATAGTGTAGAAATCTCCTCGGGCACACCCGAGTGAGCCCAATTCCTCACTTCCCGGGGTGTGCCAATGAGCCAGAATTCCCTTGTCACGCGTTCGTCTCTCGCCCTGCTCCCAGCCGCTGTGCTGGCGGTTATCGGCATGCTGATCTTGCTGTTCGGTGGTGGAGACCCTCCTGCGCAGGCGCAGGAGAACACGGAACCCCCAACCGCACCGGCGCGCCCCACCGCTACGCCCACCCCGGAGCCCAACGAAGCGTTCGCGTTGCCGGACCCGCTGCCCATGGCCACGGCTACGCCCACGCCGGGCGGGGCGCCCCCCGCAGAGCCCGGCCCGTCGGGTGGCGGGGTCATTGGACAGTCGGTCCCCAGCGTGTCCATCTCCCGCCAAGCCAAGGAAGTAACGGAAGGGTCGACGCTCCACTTCAAGCTCACCGCTTCCTCCGCACCCGCTGCCAATCTCCAGGTGCGTGTCCACGTATGGCAGAGCGGCGCGTTCCTCACCGAGCCCATCCCCACGTATGTCACGCTCGCCAAGGGCCGCACCACCGCATGGGTCATCCTCAGCACGAGCGACGACGCGGTCGACGAACCCGACGGCAGGGTGGCCGTGTACGTCTTCAGCCGAAGCGGATACACTGTCGGCAGCCCTTCCGTCGCGTCCACGATAGTCCGCGACGATGACGGCCCTACCCCCACGCCGACCGCCACTCCTTCCGTCACCATTGCCAAGGACGGGAGCCCCGTCACCGAGGGGCAGGCCGTCTACTTCGAACTGACTGCCGATCCAGCCCCGGCTTCCCTGACCAACGTGAACATCTCCGTGAGGCAGACAGGCCGCTTCCTGACGGGGACCATCCCCCGCTCAGTGGCCATCGCGAAGGGATCGACGTCGGCGTGGGTCATCCTGCAGACGTTGAATGACCGGGTACCCGAACCCCATGGGAGGGTCACCGTCACGATACAGAGGGGGACCGGGTACACGATTGGCAGGAGCAGCAGCGACTCCGTGCGCGTCCTGGACAACGATCCGACGCCCACGCCGACACCAACCAAGACTCCCACGCCAACTCCAACGGCCACGGCGACTCCTACGCCCACGCCTACGCCGACCCATACACCCACTCCGACACGCACTCCCACTGCGACGCCCACCCCGACGCCGACACCTACACCCACGCCCACGCCGCTCCCGCCCGGACGATTCGACTGCCATGAGGACACCGGCAACCTGTCTGATACCCTGACGCGTTCCGCAGCATGGGGGGTAGCGTGCACCTCTGAACGCCGTGGTTCGGGGAGTACCGACACGTATTACGCCCGCACCTACGCCTTCAGGTTGATCGAACAACGCTACGTCGAAATCACCCTGACTTCAGACAAGGACACGTACCTCTACCTGCTCTCGGGCTCCGGGAGCCGCGCCACGATACACAGCGAGGACAACAATGGTGGAGGAGGCAACAACTCCCGGCTCGTGAAAGACTTGCCTGCGGAAGAATACACCATCGAGGCGACAACCCAACACGCCTCTACAACAGGGAACTTCCTGCTGACGGCGAAAGTGGTATGGCCGCCGGGGCGGATGCACGCTCCAACGGTGGACTCGAAGACCAACAGCCTGAGTATTAGTTGGGATCCGCCTGCCGACAGCGGGGGCTTGCCGATCACGGGCTACGAGGTGCAGCGCAAGCTGGCGACGGACTCATCGTGGCCGGCGGAATCGTCCGAGGCCTTTACGAGTATGCCCACTACGGATGAATCTGCCTGGAGGACGTCCGATACGGAGATCACCTTCACCGGGCTGACGAACCGCAAGTGGTACGACGTGCAAGTACGGGCGTGCAACGCCGCCGACTGCGGCAACTGGTCTGCGCCCCAGAGCGCCACGCCGGCCGCAAACCCTGACCACCTACCGTCAATACCTACCGATCTCCGCGCCAACGGCCACATCGTCGACGGCAAGGTCTCTGTTCAGTGGAATGCTTCAGCCGACGTATCCAGTTATGACCTGCGCTATGCCATCGAGACCTGCACCGAACTCCACGGGGACCGAGGGGCTGACTGCGGCCCCGGGAGCTGGAGCCCGGTACCCAATATCTCGACGAAAAACACGAAACTCACCGCAGGCCCGGGCAAGAACCAGTTGAACCTCTCGACAGAATACCGTCTCCAGGTCCGCGCGATGAATTCGCACGGAGGATCCAGTTGGTCGGACATCACCTTCGTCTATCCAACCAAGAAAGCCCCCGGCCACAGGATTCTGATTGGGACTGCTCCTCTGTACGGTTACCAAGCCGCCAATACACAGGGCAGCCATGAGTTCCGCTACGTGATATGCGAGAAAACGATACCGTCCACTATCACTGCTTCAATCGCTGCGGCGGATATCCATTCCGGTATGGAGACTTGGGAGACCACTGTTAAGTGGAAGGATACGAGCGACAATAACATTATTAAAATGCAGAGGTATCTTCTGCCCACTAGTGAGACGTGTGTAAGTCTACCACATCTCATTGCGAACCTGCTTACTAACCAATCGCAGAAGCACAATCAAGTGATGTTCGCTTCTGACATGGGGATGGTAAACGCAGGTTGTGTATTAGAGATTGCTCTTGTTCCTAAAGCTGCAATCGGATGCTGGCGCTCGATTACATGGAAGAACTCTATTCTAGCTGCTCATGGATCTCCACTGTCTGGGATTGAGAAAGGATCGATCCTGCTGAAAGCCTCTCACGGAGTCCACTGGAGCACTCAGAATAACAACGGCTGCTCGTACTTGCGCCAATTGGTAGTGCATGAGGCGGGGCACGCTTTGGGCATCGGTAGGCCGGTGAACCAACATCCGACGAACACGCTGCATTCCGTCATGAGCTACAAGGACAAGGCGAGCTATTGCAAACCGCAGCCCTTCGACATCCTCGCAGTCATGGCGAACTATCAATCCCGGTGAAGAGGACAGCGATGCTCAAGCACATGATGATAGTTGCGACCTCTCTCGTTGGAGTTATCTTCTTCGGGGCATGCATGGACGCACCGTCAATGCCCACCCCCGTGCCTACCTCCACACTTACGCCCACAGCGGCGCCTACGTCTACGCTTACCCCGACTCCAACCTCCACCCCGACCCCTTCACCCTATGCGGGCTACCTGGCGGAGGAGATACCGCCCTGCACACCCGTGCTGGGCTCCCCCGTGGACCCATGCGAACCGGGCACAGTTCCACGAGTGCCGTCTGCAGCAGTTAGTGCTCCCCCTTATCTCGGGGACGCACCCGAAGGGGCGAAAGAGGCCCTCACACTTGACTACACACCGGAGTTCGTGATTCACATTGTGGTGCGCGGCACATACCTTCCCGGCACAGAACGATGTACTTCAGGCACGCGATATCGTTCTCCTCCCTACTTGGGTGAGGAATCACAGGAATGGAATGGAATAGGCCAAATCAAATGCTTTGCCGACATACGGGTTCACGACTACATTCTGGGCCACGGCCCCTCTCGATTGACCCTTCAGGTGTATTGGGAGTTCTACGGGGCCAGAGAGGAAGTGATTGAAGGACTACGAGAGTTCTATGAGCACTTTCTCGTAGAAGGCGAGCCGGGTACAAGAGGAATCATAGGTAGGGAGATGGTCCTGTTCTTATTCCCCTCTATCGATCATGCGACAGAAGTATGGCAGGCATTCGGGGGTATGGATGTGCAGCGGCAGGAGGATGGGACGGTGATCGCTGTCCATCCGGGCAGAGATGCTTGGAGAAGCCTCAGACCGAATGAGTACGGGGGGCATCTGTCCGTACTCGAGCCAGATCTGTCGCGTCTCGAGCAGGATATAGTCGCGGCGCACCAGGCCCGCGTGAGCGAGTATGGCGGACGCATCGGCGCGGATACGAGACTGCCGTCGTTGATCTCCGACATTCATGACCTGGACGAGTTCATGGTCAGCACCGGCGCGTACGACGACCCCGACAACCCGCCTGCCCAGCCACCGCCCGTCCCCGGCGAGGGCGACCCTCTGCCGGACATCGGCGTGGACGACGCCACGCCCACGGCTCCGCCCGCGCCCCCCGGCGGGGAGTCCACCCCCACGCCGGTCGCCGTTCCGTGAGCGGGGGACGTTGAGACAGCGCTCATGCCATCCTGCAATACCGAGGGTCTCCCCTGACGACGTTCGCTATGGCGGCGGCTACCTGACGTTCAGGGAAACGAAGAGTGACCCAGCCGACTGAGGAAAGGCTCAGGCGACGATGAAGACGGTACCATCGTGGGGCTGCTGACCCCCGAGGCAGCCACGGCGATAAGGACGCTGCTCACCTTCCGAGACAACGTCACCCGCACGCGGTCTGGACGGTGGGAGGTTGGCTGTTCCTGACCCGGGTCGTGTGGTTCTGGCCGGCTGCACTCATCGGCTTTGCAGGCGGGTGGTTCCCCACGGTGCTCCTCTATGCATGGCTTGCCTTCACGCCCTTCGCCCTCTACATCTGGGCTTTGCTTCTGGTGGGGAGGCTACGCGACATAGGCGCGAGCCTGCGGTGGATGGCGCTGTGGCCTCTGACGTTGCCGGTGTTCTGGCTGGTGGTCGGCGTGCTGCCCAAGCCCGGAGATGCGGACGAAGGGACGGGGGCAGTCCCATCGTAGGGGAAGCGTGTCCTGATGGCCGGGGGTGAGGCGTGTTTCGTAACGAGTAGCATGGGGACCGGCAGCACTAAGCTCGAGGCGGGTGAAGACGAGACGACCTGGGCGATCAGGCGCAGGCTGAGACTGAACGCGGCTGCCACCGCGTTGGGAAAGAATCTGGAGTTCCGCCGTACGGAGAACGTGGTCTACTTCTGGTCATCGGAGGGACGGCGGCGGGGCAGACCCCGCAAGAACCCGGTCGAGTAGCGGTCAGCCCTCTGCCGTGCCCGTTGTCTCGCTTCAGCATCCGTAATGGGCAGGCCGCGCTGCTCCCGAAAGCAGCACTTCATCCTCTACAGGACCCTCCGCTCACGTCGCGAAACCGATCCGGATGAGGAAGTAGATGAGGTTCAGGCGGGGGCCGAGCCTGCAGGTCGCGCATACGGGGTTGCCAACTTCAGCCACCGAGCCGCAGGCACCGACGACGACCCCGTCAGGACGCTCCCGCGCCAGCCCGGGCGCCATGGGCTCCAGGACACGGTCCTGACACGTCACGGACACGATCGGGCGCAGGAAGACGTCACGTTGGTGGCAAAGGTTACCCTGTCGGCGGCCTGTACAAGAGAAAGACTTCAGTACGCAGTGGAACCACGCCGTCGTGGGAGGCCCTACAGGAGTGTGAGCGGCGTTTCGACAATGCGAGCGACACCGGTCGCTTGCTGACGGCCCATGTCACGAATATTGTAGGAATATTGCAGTTATTGCACCCGCCGATTGCACTTTCTTGTACTTCTCCGCGCGGGGAACGAGGGCCGCATGAGCACCGACCAGCACGTCACCGAGCAGACCGGGGACCCCAGGGCGCAGCAGGAGGCGGTCCTGTTCGACCGGCTCCAACGGTTCGTCGACAGGCAGGGAGTCGTCGTCGGGGCCGAGACGCTCGGTGTCAACTATCGCACCCTCGGCAGGTGCCTGGAGAACGGCAGGCCCGCACGCAAAGGTTCAGGGAGGCCGCCAGGAAGCTGCCGGAGGCGGACTCTCAGTGACACGCTCCGCAGGACGGGGCCTTGCGCCTCCGTTGTTTAGTCTGTATGGCGGAGGGGGTGGTCGGGGTGCGGGGGTAGGACAGAGCAACGGGGTACGTCGCAAGGGGACGACGGGGTCGTGGGGAAGGCCACTGTGGGGTTCCGCGCGTGCGCGTGCGCAATGCTGGAAGCACTTGGGGTTTACCGCCGATGGCGAGGAGGGATTGCAAGGGCCACGCCTGGCGATTGCAATCTTGCAACCTGCGGTGACCGGGTCAGTGGACAACCGCTACGAGTGGATGGGGCATTCTTGCACGCGGTGGATGGAAGGTGAGGGC
>MPMJ01000061.1 GCA_002238425.1 SAR202 cluster bacterium bin16
CCTGGTTCCCCCATCGCTACGGCAGCAGTGCGCGTATCGCGGCGAGGTCCGGTGGGGCGCCGCCACGGTACACGACGACCGCGTCGTCGAAGCCCCCGGCGGGGAGCCGCTGCAGGCGCACCGCTGCATCGGGCGGGGCGCAGCGCAGGTGGAAGGCGTTCTCCGTATCGCGCAGGAACTCCGTCGGTGCGTTCAGGTCGAGCGAGATGTTGGTCACGACGGCCCGTTTGCCGCCGGCGGCGCGGTAACGGTCGAGCCCTTCCTTGAGCGTATTGTAGCCGGAGAAGAACCCCGAGGCTATCCAGCCGTCGTAGTCGTTCGCCGCGGAGGCGATCCAGCGCGGCCCGGCCCAGCTCCCGATGAGCACGGACGGCCCGCCTCGGACGGCATCCGACGGCGCCAGGTTCACTCCATCGACCGTCTCGCCGTCCCACAGCCGCCGCATCGTCGCAAGCCCGTCGCGCAGCAGCGTCATCCGGTCCTCGAACCGCTGGCCGACGGCCTCGAAGTCGCCGCGCGTCGAGCCGGAGCCGACGCCCAGCAGGAGACGCGAACCACAGACCACCTGCGCGGTGAGGACGCGGTTCGCGAGCTCGACTGGATGGCGCAATGGCACCTGCAGGATGCCGAGCCCGACCTCGATGCGCTCCGTCGCCGCTGCTGCTACGGCCGCTCCCATGAGCGGGTCGAGCGCCATCCGCCCCCGCCCTATCGAGTCGAAGAACCATACGCTGTCGAAGCCGCTCGCCTCCGCCGCCCGCGCGCCTTGCGAGATGATGTCGCCCTCGGGCTGCACGCCCGCAGGTTCTGCGCCGAAGTCGATGGGTAACGCTATGCCGAGTCTCAAGACGCCTTCCTCTCTGCCTTCATCTCCCGGTCGTTCCGCCGGATGCTATGCCCACGGAACATGCAACGCCGACCCGGACGATATGCAACACCGATGCGGACAGAATGCAACGCGAAAGCAACGCAGATGCAACGATCTGCCACGCCACAACAGAGGCTGCCAGGAGCAGCGAGGAGCGACGTTTTCTGAAATGTGTTGCATTTCGTTGCTTTCTCCGGATGGCCCCCCGCACTCAAGCCATCAGGCTACCGTGCGACAAGCACCCGCGAAAGGGGCAGATGTCGCACGCGCACCTTACGGAAGCGCCGGCCACTCCCGGACGAGCCTCCCCTTGTCCACGATGCTGAACGTTCCGCCCAGCTGCGAGGCGACCGACCACAGCATCGCGGGGTTGCTCGCCACGATGGGCAGGCCGAACTCAGCCTCCATCTCGTCGATGACCGGCAGCGGGTTCAGCACCGCGCCCTGGAAGTAGATCGCCTGCACGCCGTCCGCAGCCCGCACCGCGCCGCGGGCCATGTCGAACACGACGCTCGAGTCGAGGTCGACCGCCTCCTGCTCGCTGTTGAAGCCGAGGTCGGCGAGCTGCACGTCGAACCCGGCTGCGGTCAGGTGCGGCACGACGAGCGAGTTCATGTACGCGTCGAACGGGGTAAGCAGCAGGATGCGGCTCGCGCCGAACGCCCGAAGCGCGTTCTCCCCTGCGCCGAGCGCCGTCGTGAACGGCACGTCCAGCGCCTCCGCCAGCCGCGCACGCAGGCCGGGGTTCTGCACCTCGACCGGCGCACCGGGGATGATGACGCCCTGCCAGCCTGACTCGCGAGTCTGAGTGACGGCGCGCTCGAGGATGGCGTCGGCCCGCCCTGCGAAGTCGGTAAGTGCAGTGCGCAGGACGCCGAGCTCGACCATCTCCAGGTCTATGCCGGGCGGAATCATGGCGGCGAACTCGTCGTAATGCGTGTTCCCCGCGCCGGGCTTGATGAACCCTATCTTCAGGTCGCCGTCGCTCATGGCGCGCCTCCTCGGGTGGTGCCCGCACTATACGACACGCGGCACGAACAGGCGTATGGTTGGCCCAGCGAACGCACGAGCGAGGAGGAGGCGCATGCCCATGGAACGAGAGACCATCGGCGGGATGGAAGCGATCCGGTACGAGACCCCTGACCTGGCAGGCTCGCCCAAGCGGAGCTCGATGCTGGCCAACAGCGGGCTGCTCAGCGTGAACGTGCAGGTCGTCAGCCCGGACGGCGGCGAGACGAACCTGCATGCGCACTCCGGGCAGGACGCTGTCTGGTTCGTGCTGGCAGGCCGCGCGAAGTTCTACGGCAAGGACGGCGAGTCCGTCGAGCTGGGGCCGAAGGACGCGCTGTTCATCCCGAAGGGCACGCCCTACTGGTTCGAGTCGGTGAGCGAAGAGCCGCTGGAGATCATGCGGAACGCCGCGACGGACCCGGCCATCAAGAACCAGCGCGTCAACTACGAGGCCCTCCGCGACCGCCAGCAGGACGGCCGCCACGCCGACAGCGTCTACGTGAACAGCTAGAGTTACGCCTGAGTCCCCACCATGGTAGGAGCGGCGGAGCGCTTGCGTAAGGGTCGGGTGTCAGTGGTACGCCCCGAAGCGCTGATAAAATGACGCCATCATGCGGACGACGCTGAACATCGACGACGAAGTGCTCGCGGCTGCGCGGTCGCTGGCAGAGCGGAACGACAGTAGCCTCGGCGCTGCACTATCCGAACTTGCGCGGCGCGGCTTCAAAGGTGCGGTCATCGCATCGGATGCGGATGCAGTCGTGTTCCGCGTGCCCACTGACGCTCAGCCCTTCACCAGCAACGACGTGAGCAGCTGGCTCAGCGACTGGCCGTGAGTACTGCCAGCACCCCAGACGATACGTCACGTACAGAAGGCTAGGTCTCGCTAGCTCCCTGCCCTCGCGCGGGCGCGCTGCACGCGGTACCGTTCGTCCGGGTTCAAGATTCGCTTCCGCATGCGGAAGCTCTTCGGCGTCACTTCCACGAGTTCGTCGTCGTTGATGAAGCCGAGCGCCTCTTCAAGGCTGAACTTCACGGCGGGCGCGAGCCGCTCGACGATCTCCTGCGTCGCGGAGCGCATGTTGGTCATCTTGCGCTCCTTGCAGACGTTCAGGTCCATGTCGCGCTCACGGTTGTGCCGTCCCACGATCATGCCCTGGTAGACCGGCGTTTGCGGCTCCACGAACGTCTCGCCGCGCTCCTGCGCGTTCTGCAGGCCGTAGGTGACGGCGACGCCGCTCTCGGCGGAGACCACCGCACCGGCGCGCGCAGCCTTCACCTCGCCGGTGACCGGCTCCAGGCCACTGAACTCCGTGCTCATCTGGCCGTTGCCTCGGCTGGCCCGCATGAAGAAGCTCTGGAACCCGATGAGACCGCGCGTCGGGAGCCGGAACTCCAGGCGCACGTTGCCTGAGCCGTCGCTCTGCATGTCCATCATCTGCGCCAGGCGCGACGACAGCTCCTGCGTGACGGGCCCGATGTAGTCGTCGCGCGTCTCGACGAAGAGCAGCTCGTAGGGCTCGTGCAACTTCCCGCCGATGACGCTCGTGACGGCCTCGGGACGGGACACCTGGAACTCGATGCCCTCGCGCCGCATCTTCTCGATGAGGACGGACAGGTGGAGCTCGCCGCGACCGCTCACGAGGAACTCGTCCGCGCTGTCGGTGCGCTCCACGCGCAACGCCACGTTCGTCTGCAATTCGCGCTGTAGCCGGTCCCACAGCATGCGGGAGGTCGCGTACTGGCCCTCCCGCCCCGAGAACGGCGACGTGTTGACGCTGAACGTCATCCGCACCGTGGGGTCTTCCACCTTCATGCGCTCTAGTGGCTCCGGCGCGGCAGGCGATGCAACCGTGTCGCCGATGCGGACGCCGCGCAGGCCGGACAGCGCCACGATCTCACCGGCGGACGCCGACTCGATCGGGTGCCGAGCGAGGTCGCGGAAGGTGAACAGCCGCTCCACACGGTACGGGGATGCGCTGTCGTCCTGGCCCAGCAGCACGACCTGCTCGTCCTTCGCGATACGCCCGCGCGAGACGCGCCCGACCGCGATCTGGCCAAGGTGATTGTCGTAGTCCAGCGCGGCCACGAGCATCTGCAGCGGCGCGTCCGGGTCGGCAACGGGAGCAGGCACGCGCTCGACGATGGCGTCGAACAGCGGCCCCATGTCCTTCGGCGTATCGGTCTCATCGTCGAGCGCGTACTGGTTGCGCGCCGACGTGTACAGCACCGGGAAGTCGAGCTGGTCGGGGTCCGTCGCGAGTTCCAGGAACAAGTCCTGTACCGCCGACAGGGCGGCTGAAGCGTCGGCCGTCGGCCGGTCGATCTTGTTGATGACGAGGATAGGCCGCAGCCCCTGCTTGAGCGCGATGCGCAGGACATAGCGCGTCTGCGGCATCGGTCCCTCGACCGCGTCAACGACGAGCAGGCAGCCGTCGGCCATGTTCACGACGCGCTCGACCTCGCCGCTGAAGTCGGCATGGCCCGGCGTGTCGATGATGTTGATAGTAACGTCGCCGTACCGGATGCCGGTGTTCTTCGCCAGGATCGTGATGCCGCGCTCCCGCTCCTGCGGGTCCGAGTCCATGATGAGCTCGTCTACCTGCTGGTCCGGCCGGAAGACGCGGCTGTAGCGCAGCATCGCGTCGACGAGGCTGGTCTTGCCGTGGTCGACGTGGGCGACGATAGCGATATTGCGGAGGTGGGACTGGGCTGTTTCCGTCATGTGCCGTCCAGTGCTGTACATGCGTCGGCGCCCGCAGTGGCGGACGCCGTTCGAATAACGGGGGTTCCTTGCGCCTCATAGGATACCGCACCGGGAGGGGCGCGTGAGCGGTTTGGTCGCCCGGTCAGGGATACGATTGCACCAGCACCTACTAGTGGTTCCGAGTTGGCAGCACCACTCGCACCTCGCCCTGCGAGGGCTCGGGGATGTCGCGCCCGCCGTGCAACCGGGCCGCGATGGCCTCTTGGAGCGCATCCACCGCGCGCATGAGCGCATCGTCCCTGTCTTCCCCAAACGTGGTGAGTTCCGGGAAGTCGGGCGCGGTTACCAGGGTGCTGCCGTCGTCTTCTTCCAGTTCCACTGGGTAATCACGCATCATCCAACCCCAGGTGTGTGGGCAATGGCCCTCTGTCATTCTACCTGTCTGCACAGGCATGACGAGGACAGGGGCGCAGGCTATACTGCGCCCCACCGTACGGGGGAGGCGCGCCATGGCGGAGCAGTTCCGAGTCATAGACAGCGACACGCACGTCGACGAGACCGACGACACGTGGGACTTCATCGCTCCTGAGGACGAGGCGTACAAGCCCACAACGCAGTACCCGTCCAACCCGGACCCGAACCGTCCGCCCGTGCGCTACTGGCTCGTCAACGGCAAGCGCAAGCATCGCCGCATCCGCGACGACGGCAAGAGCGGCACGCCGCTCGAGGCCCGCGAGTTGCTGGACGTGCCAACGCGCCTGCGCCACATGGACGAACTCGGCACGCAGACGCAGGTCATCTACCCGTCGCTCTTCCTCGTGGAGCCGTCGGACTCGGCGGAGACGGAGCTCGCCATCACCCGCAGCTACAACCGCTGGCTGGCCGACCGCTGCGCGCAGTCGCACGGGCGGCTGCGCTGGGTATGCGTGCCTCCGGCGCGGAGCATGGACGCCGCGCTCGAGGAGCTGCGCTTCGCGAAGGACAACGGCGCGTGCGGTGTGCTGAAGAAGGGCGACCTCGAAGCCGACAAGTGGAGCGCCGACCCGTACTACTTCCCGCTGTACGAGGAGGCCGAGCGGCTGGACATGCCCATCTGCTTCCACCTCGGCTCCGGGACACCGGACTACACGCCCGCGCGGGAGCTCTCCTACGGGGCGTTCATCAAGCTGCGGATGCCCGCCATCCACGGAATCTACTCGCTCATCCTCCACCGGGTGCCTGACAGGTTCCCGAAACTGCGGTTCGGCTGCATCGAGTCCGGCGTCTCGTGGGTGCCGTTCGTCGACTACGACCTGCGCCGCAGGCTCGCCCGCAGCCAGGAGTCGAACATCGGCTCCGACCCGTCGTTCACTCTCGCGGATGACATCTTCAAGGCCAACCGCATCTACGTGACCGTGCAGATAGACGAGGACCTGCCCTACGCGCTGCGCTACATCAGTGAAGACAACCTGCTAGCGGGCTCGGACTATACCCACCAGGACCAGTCCAAGGAGCTGGAGTTCCAGAAGCTCCTGCAGCAGCGCGCCGACAACGGCGACATCCCGCAGTCCACGGTCGACAAGATCCTGTACGACAACCCCAAGGCGTTCTACGGGCTGTAGGCGGACGATGACCACGAACGCCCGCCCCATCCCCATCCCCGACCCGGAGTCGCAGCCCTACTGGGACGCCGCAGCGCGGCACGCGCTTGAGTTGCCGTACTGCGACGCCTGCGCCCGCTACGTCTTCCCGCCCCGCCCCACCTGCACGCGCTGCCTCGGCGAACTGCGATGGGTGGCAATGAGCGGACGCGGCACGGTCTACTCCTACGCCACCATGCACGAGAGCTACATGCGCGGCTTCGACCCGCCCTACCTCGTCGCGCAGGTCGAACTCGACGAGCAGTCCGGCCTCCGCCTCACCACGAACCTCATCGACTGCACGCCGGACGAGGCCAGCATCGGGATGCGGGTCGAGGTCGCATTCGAGGACCGTGGCGACGGCGTCGCCGTGCCGCAGTTCCGCCCCGAGGGAGGCGCCTGATGGACCCCGCGCTCCGCAATAAGACCGCCATCGTCGGCGTCGGCTATACGCAGATGGAGCGCAAATCCGGGCGCAGCCTGCCGAACGTTGCGATGGAAGCGGCGGTGAACGCTATCGCCGATGCTGGACTGACGCCTGCCGACATCGACGGTTACGCCGGCACGCCGAAGGCGCCCAACGCCTCTGCGTTCCACTGGGACGGCGTCGACGAGATCAGTGAGCGCTACATGGGGAGCGCACTCGGTCTGAACCTGCGCTGGGCGTCCGACTTCAACCGGGGCGTCGTCGGGGATGCCGTCGCGGCGGCGATACAGTCGCTCGTCACCGGAACGGCGAATTACGTGCTCTGCCTCCGCGCGATGTACGAGCGCCCCGGCGTGCGCTACGCGGCCTCCGAGTCGTCGGCGTCGGGTGGGCCGGAGCAGTACACCGCGCCCTATGGCGTCGGCATCGGCGCGATGGCGCTGTGGCTCCAGCGCTATATGCACGACTACGGCGCAACCCGCGAGGAGCTGTTCGACGTCGTCAGCGCGCTGCGCGAGCACGCGCAACTGAACCCCTACGCCTACTGGCGCGGCAAGCCGCTCTCGCTCGACGACTACCTCTCGTCGCGATGGGTCTACGAGCCGATGTGCCTCTACGACTACGACATCCCCGTGACCGGCGCGGGCGCCGTCGTACTGACGACCGCCGACCGGGCCACTGCCCTGCCCCACAAACCCGCGTACATATCGGGGTTCGTGAGCACTCGCGAACGCGGCGACGCCATCTTCGAGGCCTCAGGCATCGGCCGTGAGGCCGTGCAGGCCGCGCAGCTCTACGACGGCTTCAGCCCCGTGGTCTGGAAATGGCTGGAGGAGCTGGGGTTCGCGGGCAAGGGCGAGGCGCACGAGTTCACGAGGAACGGGCGCATCGGGCCCGGCGGCGCGCTGCCGGTGACGACGTTCGGCGGAAGCCAGGGCGAGGGTCGGCTGCACGGCATGGGCCACGTCCGCGAGGGCGCGATGCAGGTGATGGGACGCGCGGGCGAGCGCCAGGTGCCGGGGCTGGAGAACTGCCTCGTGGCGCTCGGCTTCGACGCCGTCCCCAGCTGGGTGCTCATGCTGAGCACGGGCTAGCGCAGGTGATGCTCTCGTGCCCTCGCTCGACGGCATCCGCGTCATAGCCCTGACGGGCGAACGAGGCGCGTACTGCGCCAAACTCCTCGCCGATCTCGGGGCCGATGTGTTCGACGTCGAACCCCCCGGCGGCTCCGAGGAGCGCCGCCTCCCGCCGCTCATGCACTCTGACCCCTCCGTCAGCCTCCATTTCCTCCACTTCCACCGTGGCAGGAAGAGCGTCGTGCTCGACCGCGAGACCCCCGAGGGCTATGACACGTTCGAGCGGCTCGTCGAGTCAGCGGACGTGCTCATCGAGGACGAGTCGTCCCCATCGCTCGACCACGATGCGCTGCGGGCCGTCAATCCCGGCCTGCTCCACGCGCGCATCACCGGCTTCGGTGCGAGCGGCCCCCGCGCGCACTGGAAGTCGTCCGACCTCGTCGCGCAGGCGGCGGGCAGCCTGATGTACCGCATGGGCTTCCCGGAGGACCCGCCGAACAGCATGGGCGAGGGCTTCGCGCACCACCAGACCTCGGCCCACGCTGCGGCGGGCATCCTGCTCGCGCTCGCGCGCCGCGACGCCACCGGCGAAGGCGGCTTCGTGGATGTGTCGCTACAGGAAGGCATCGCGCTCATGCAGTACGACGTCATGCCGATGTACGTGACGCACAAGACGCTCATCAAGCGCGCGGGACACGGCCAGGGCTCCAGCGGCAAGCGCTACCGCCGCATCTGGGAGTGCAACCCCGGCCTCGTCCGCTTCCAACTGCTCAGCCAGAGCTCCGACCGCGAGTGGCCCCTGCTGCTCGACTGGCTCGAATCCCACGGACACAGCGAGGGGCTCCGGGACGAGCGCTGGCTCGACCCTGCAGCGCGGACGGCAGGCCTAGCCGAACTGGAACCCCTCCTCGACCGCTTCTTCCGTACGATGGACGCCCGCACGCTCATGCACGAGGCGCAGGACCGCGGCATCATGCTCATGGCGTTCAACAGCGTCGGCGAGCTCACCACCGACCCCCAGCTCGCGGACGAAGGCTTCTTCCGCAAGATCGCCCTTCCTGTCCCGTCATTCCCGCGAAAGCGGGAATCCACCCCCCACGACGGCACAACCCTCACCGACGCGGGCCCGCCCTACCGCTTCGCCGGCGGCCTCCCCGCACGCGGACCCCCCCCCCCCCGGAGGCCCCCCCCCCCCCCCCCGCGGCCCCGCCCTCCCGCTTCGCCGGCGCCCTCCGCGAAGGCGCGCCCGCGCCCGCCCTCGGCGAGGGGTCTGGCCCCCTCTCCCTACGACCATCCCTCTCATTCCCGCCTCCTTCTCCGTCATTCCCGCGAAAGCGAGAATCCAGCGTCCCTCCCCTCGAAGGCCTCCGCATCTGCGACTTCACATGGGTCATCGCTGGGCCGCTCCACACGAAGTGGCTCGCCGCCTACGGAGCGGAGGTCATCAAGATCGAGCGCTTCAAGAAAGGCGCTGCGCTCAACCGCGGCAACATGAGCCCGGACTCTGTCGTCAGCTTCAACAACCTGAACGTCGGCAAGCGCTCCCTCGCGCTCGACATGAGCTTCCAGGAGGCGCGCGACGCTATCGTGCGGCTCGTTGAGCGCAGCGACATCGTCGTCGACAACTTCGGGCCTGACGTGCTGCCGAACTGGGGCTTCACGCCGGAGCGCCTCGCCGAGATCAACCCGCGCATCATCACCCTCAGCATGCCCGCCCTCGGCAAGACCGGCCCACACCGCCTCTACAAGGGGCTGGGCTCCTACTTCCAGGCGCGCGCCGCGCTCGACGGCCTCATCGGCTACTCCCACCGCGACATCACGGACGTCGGCTTCGCCTACGCGGACACGACGTGCAACGCGGGCCACGCGCTCGTCGCGCTGCTCGCCGCGCTCCACCGGCGCAACGTCACCGGACAGGGAGAGCACATCGAACTCCGCCAGCTCGAATCGACCATCAACTTCCTCGGCCCCGCGCTGCTGGAGTACGAGGCGAACGGCGAGGAGCCCGCGCGCACCGGCAGCCGCTCGCGCCACCTCGCGCCGCAGGGCGTCTACCGCTGCGACGGCGACGACCAGTGGTGCGCGCTCACCGTCGCCTCGAACGACGAGTGGGCCGCGCTCTGCCGCCTCATCGGACGCGACGCCTGGGCCGACGACGACCGCTTCGCCGACGCCCCCCGCCGCATCGCCGCCCCCGCCCCCCGACGCCCGCCCCGCCACGACGAGAGCGGCGAGGCCATCGAGGCGTGGACAACGCAGCACGGCCCACAAGACGCGGCGGAGGCCCTGCAGGCCGCAGGCGTCGCCGCGAGCCCGGTGCTGCACGCCGGACAGCTCATCGACGACGACCCACAGATGGCCAGCCGCGGCTTCTACCGACGCTTCCCGGACGGTGGGGTCGTGGAGAGTGCGCCGTTCATCCTGAGCGACGCGGAGCCATACTTCCCGTCAGCATCCGCCCCCGAATACGGCGAGGGCACGCGCTACGTCCTCTCCGAGGTCATCGGCCTCGACGACACCACGGTCACGCAGATGTTCGAGAGCGGCGCTGCTGGAGAGTGAACCGAATCCCCTCACCCTTGAAGGGCGGAGCTTATCGTTGGAGATCGATCTTGACGCCTCCAACTCGGCTGGCCACCGAGTTGTACAGCCAGGCTCCGAATGCTCCCGTCACGAGCCCCGCAACTCCGCCGATAACCGGCATTCCAAGTAGAGCGCCAAAGGCAAGTGCCGTCCCGGAGCTCAGCCCGGGCGTTTCGTCCGTAGTTACCCACCCTGCACTGACGAGTATGTCGATGATGGCGCCGCCGAAGGAATAGATGATCCCGGCGATCAACCCGAGGACTACGCCTCCGGCAAGGGACAATCTCGCTGCCGACCACACTCCGATCCTGTTCAGAACTTCCATCGCTTACCTGCCTGCACGCGGAGCCGAGAGCGTGATTCGAGCCCCCTACAACGCGTACAGCCTGCGCGGGTTGTCCGAGAGGATCTTGATCTTCTCTTCCTCGGTGATGTCGTAGTCGGTAGAGCGGAAGATGCCGATCGCGTCCGTCTCGCTCGAGATGTCCGTGTGGCCGTAGTCCGTCCCGATGACGATGTTGTCCGGGCCCGCGTACTTCAGGATGAACGGCAGGTCGTCGTCGGTCTCGCACGCGGCGTAGATGCGGTACTCCGGGAAGATGTCGTACGGCACGTCGCGGCTCAGCTTGCGCGCGCGGCGGCGCGCCTCCTTCACCAGCCACGGCACCCACTGCGCGCTCACCTCGATGAACCCCCAGCGCAGCTCCGGGAACAGCGTCGGCACCTCGCTCATGATGTACTCGTGGCAACTCGTCACCGTCGGCACCCGCAGGTTCGAGAAGCTCGACCCCATGTCGTACGACGACTTCAGCCGATCCGACAGCCACGCGTCAGCGTTCGAGACGTGAACGACGATCGCGAGGTCGAGGCGCTGCGCCTCCTCGTACAGCGGGTAGAAGTACGGGTCGACCAGGTGACGGTTCGCCTCGTGCGCCCGCAGACAGACCGCGACCGCCCCGTTCTCCTTGCAGTAGCGCATCTGCACGATGGCCTCAGACATCGTCATCGTCGGCAGCACGCACGACCAGCGGAGGCGGCCCTGCCCCTTGTGGTAGGCGTCCGCCATCCAGCGGTTCCAGCACCGCGTGAGCGCAGCCTCCGTGTCCGGGCGCTCGGCGATGTTCGTGATCCAGAGCGTGTTGTGGAGCACCTGTACGTCGACGCCGAGCTCGTCCATGTGGTTCAGCCGCAGCTGCACGTCGTCCATCTCGCGAGCGGCGACGGCGGTCACGACGTTGTAGCCGGAGCGCTTCGACAGCTCCTCCAGCTGCTTCTCCGCGAGCGTGGGCAGCTTCGTGCCGCGAGGCTTGCCGTCTATCACCCAGAACTCGCTCTGCGGACGGTCGGGCGAACTGAACAGCGCGGGGCGGTACTTCTCCTCGTCCGCGTCCAGGAAGTCCCACGTACGGGGCGACTCCACGACGTGCGCGTCCGCGTCCACCACCAGCGTCTTTACCTCGGTCGTCATGGCTGCTCCTTTCGCTCCCCTTTCCTGTTCAGGGACTGTCCTATCCGGGCTGCCGCCCGCCGTTCACGTTGATAACCGTCCCCGTGACGTACGACGCCTCGTCGGACGCAAGGTACAACGCAGCGGCGGCGATGTCCTCCACCGTGCCGCCGCGCCCCACCGCGGTCGTCTGTGCGACTGGCGCGCGGCCCCGTGCGTATGGGTGGACGGCTGCGCGGTCGGAATGGTCCACGCTGCCGGGCGCGATGGCGTTCACGCGCACGGGCGCCCACTCGACGGCCATCGTCTGCGTGAGCGAAAGCACGCCCGCCTTCGACGCGCCGTACGCGCCGTTGCCGGGGCTCGGCCCCTGCCCGGAGATCGACGCCAGGTTGATGATGCACCCCTCGCCGCGCTCCACCATCCCCGCCGCGAACGCGCTGCTGCACAGGAACTGGCTCACCAGGTTCAGTCGCAGGCACTCCTGGAAGTCGCGCGGCGTCAGCTCCAGCAGCGGGGCCATCTTGAACGTCTCGCCCCATGTCGCGCCCGCGTTGTTCACAAGGATATCGACGCGGCCGAACGCCTCGGTGATCTGCGCCGCCATGCCCTGCACCTGCTCCGAGTCCCGCACGTCGGCGAGCACGCCCATCCCCTTGCGGCCCAGCGCTTCGATCTCCTGCACGACCGGCTCGCCGGGACGGTGGATGCCCCCCGTCCCGCCCATGACCGCCTCCGGCACGCGAGCCACGATGGCGACGTCCGCCCCGTGCTCCGCCAGCGTCAGCGCGATCCCGCGCCCGATGCCCTGGCTCCCGCCGGTAACGACGGCGACTCTGCCCGTCAGGTCGAAATGCATACCCGCACCCTCCCCGCATGGGGTTCCGGCGCAAGATTACACCAGTTATAACGGCAGCGGGTGTATCCCCTCTCCCTACAAGGGGAGAGAGTTAGGGTGAGGGTACTGTGGGGGTGGTGCGGGGCCGGGATTGGGCCAGCCTGGTGTAGGGGCATCCCTTGTGGGTGCCCTCGGATGGGGTATGCCTAACCCCCGGACGCCACGCACTCCTGCAACCGGCGCCGCTGACGCCCGTCGTCGTCGAAATTGGCCGGGTCGAGCCACCGCCTGAACCCCTCCCGCAGGTGGGGCCAGTCGGCGTCGATGATCGAGAACCAGTCCGTATCCCGGTTACGCCCCTTGTTGACGGTCGCCTGCCGCCACCTGCCCTCGAACACGAACCCCAGTCTGAGCGCAGCGTTCCGAGAGGGTTCGTTCAACGCGTTGCACTTCCACTCGTACCGCCGGTACCCCAGCGAGAAGGCGTACTCCATCATCAGGAACATCGCCTCGGTCGCCGTCCGGCTGCCTTTGAGCGCCGGGCCGAGGTGGATATGCCCCACCTCGATGGTGCCGGAAGCGGGCGTGATGCGGAGGTAGCTGGCCACGCCGCCGGCCTTACCGGTCTCGTTGTCGCGCACGGTGTAGAACAGCGGATCGTCGCCGAGGCACCTCGCCTGCGCCCACTCCCGGAACGCGGCGATGTCGTCGAACGGGCCGTACGGCAGGTACGTCCAGTCCGCTTCGATCGCCGACAACGCCTCGAACAGCTCCGCCAGGTGCGCGTCTATGTCGAACGGCTCCACCGTGCAATATGCCCCCTGCATCGTCGTGCGGACAGGACGCGCAGGCGGTGTCCACCCGGGTATGACAGGCCCGATGGGTTGGCCGAACTCATTCGTGAGGGTGGACATCAGAGCAATTTCCGGTGCACAAGCGTGCTCTGAACAGGATATACGCTCCCTGCTGGTGGCTTCTTTAGAGGACAGTGAGACGGCAAGACGTCTGGTTGTGGTTTGCTGGAATTCGCTGAAAAACAGCGTGCTAGCGTACTGATTCTATATATATCTGTTCATTTGACAGGCGCTTTACGCCTATCTACAATGCGCCGCGCTCCGGCATGACGGGAGGTTATGCCGGGCGGGTGAATGGCGGCGGCGGTGGCTGTCCGGCTGACCCCGAATGCGCATGAGAGGGAGGAACTCCGATGCGAATGATTCCAGTCATCTGCGTTCTGATGCTCGCGGTCGCACTGGTTGCTACGGCATGCCAGGGCGAAGCGGGACAGGCAGGCCCCGCAGGACCCGCGGGACAACAGGGACCACAGGGAGCAGCCGGGCCTGCCGGCCCCGCA
>MPMJ01000062.1 GCA_002238425.1 SAR202 cluster bacterium bin16
TCTGGCCGCTGGAAGAAGCGGACGTGGCTCTGGCCCGTCAACTACACGAGCAGCACCCCACTTTGCAGGCCAGGGACCTCTGCCACCTAGCAAGTTGCCGACGGCGCGGCATCAGGGATATCAAGACATTTGACCAGGCATTCGCCGCTGTATTCGGCCATCCTACAATCCAATAGAGGCTGAGCAACCGGATAAGGCGCAGGCTGATTGATTCAACATGCCGCGACAGACAGAACCGAACGCAAACAACGCACTGGGCGACATCCTGCGGGGCATGATGTCAGGCTGTGAAGTCCGCTCTGAGAACACCCAGACCTTCATCGACCACCCCGGCCGCCATGCCGACGTGCTGATTGTCGCGCCGGGCCACTCCCCGGTGGTCGTCGAGGCTGAGTTTGAGCCGGCTGCTGAAGTGGAGAAGGATGCTTCCGAGCGATTGGGGCTTCGCGTACAGGGGCAACCCCGAACAGTCGAGGCCGCTATAGCGGTGCGCTACCCCCAGGTTGTAGAGGATGCCTATGATGTGCGCCAAGTCCTCTCCGAAGCCCGTCTCGCCTACTACGTCCTGCACGCGGACGGCACTCGCTACCCCGAGGCAGGATGGCTAGAAGGTTCGGTAATCGATTTGGCCGACCTTGTCCGCTTGGTATCCATCCCACAGAAAGCAGTGGAGCAGGCAGCTGACACGCTTGAGCAAGGCATTGGGCAGGCCGCAACTCGTTTGGAGGAGATGGCGAAGCTGCGTCCCAACGTCACCCCTGCTATCGCCCGATTGCTAGGCATGAGCGACGTTCCCCAGACTCGCCGCATGGCCTGCGCCATCATCGCCAACGCTATGGTCTTCCACCAGCGCATCGCGGGCATACATGAGGGCGTGAAGCCTCTACACTTAGTGTGCGGCCCCAATGTTGCAACCCCCCAAGTTGAGACGCTAGCGGCTTGGGAAGACATTCTGAAGATCAACTACTGGCCTATCTTTGCGATAGCCAAGGACATCTTGGAACAGCTTCCCGGAGATGTTGCCACCAGCACCATGCGGGAGTTGCTGGAGACCGCCCAAGAAGTTGAAGCCACTGGCGTCGACAACGCTCATGATCTGACCGGGCGCATCTTCCAACGACTCATCGCCGACCGAAAGTACCTTGCTACTTTCTACACGCTTCCAGCCTCGGCTGCGCTATTGGCCCGGCTAGCCGTTGCCAAGATGGACGGTGTGGACTGGGCCGACGCCGAGGCCATCGGCAGGCTTCGCATCGGGGACTTCGCTTGCGGCACTGGTGCCCTGCTGTCGGCGGTGTACGAGCAAGTTGCTTCCCACCACGAGCGCGCCGGGGGTGATTCCGTGGTCCTGCATCCGATGATGATGGAGGAGATTCTGTACGGATGCGACGTCATGCCCTCGGCTATTCACATCACCGGCTCCACTCTGTCCGGTAGGCGGCCCAACGTGGGATTCAAGCAGTCCCGTCTCTACACCATGCCCTACGGAAAGCAGAAGGACAGCACGGTGAAGATAGGTTCGCTGGAGCTACTCCAAGCCTCCACAGCCCTCACCCTGTTCAATACCAGCGACCCAGCTCTGCGCACCGGCAGCGTAGGCGAGGAAACCGCCGCTCAGATAAACGTGGACATCCCAGACGCGAACTTCGACTTGGTAATCATGAATCCGCCCTTCACTCGAAACACCACCAACGAAGGCCAATACGCCAATACGTTTAACGCGGCCTTCGCTGCCTTTGAGGCCAGCGACCAGGACCAAAGGGAAATGGGCAAGCGCATGGATGTTCTCAAGACGGGCACTTGCTACCACGGCAATGCGGGAATCGCATCCGCATTTGCGGCGTTGGCCCACAAGAAGCTCAAGCCAGGCGGAGTCCTCGCCTTGGTCTTGCCTCTTGCGGCAGCCGCCGGTTTGTCCTGGCAGGCGTTCAGGGAGATGCTTGCCAAGAACTATGCCGACACTACTGTGCTCAGCATCGCGGCTTCGGACAACGACCACTTGTCTTTCTCAGCGGATACGGGCATGGCCGAGTGCTTGGTCATTGCCCGAAAGTGCAGACCCGCGGAGGCCTCAGATCTGAGAGTTCGTTTAGCGTCCCTGAGTCGCAGGCCGTCGGGGTTCATTCAAGCCAGTGAGGTGTCGAGAACCATGACCACCGTAAGCGCGGTGAGACGGATTGAAGATGGTCCCTACGGAGCCACTCCCCTGATGAGTGGGGAGGAAAGGATAGGAGAGGTTATCTCTGCCCCATTCTCGCAAAGCGGGGACCCGTTTGGTGCAGTGCGGTTATCGGATGCCTCCCTGGCTCAAGCAGCATTCGCCCTCTCTAATGCAAAGATATCGCTTCCGGGTCATGCTTCTACCGTCGAAATCAATATGACATGCTTGGCGTCCTTGGCTCGAACCGGCCTGCATCACCGAGACATCACGGGACCACTACCCCGCGGCCCTTTCGACCAGACAGCACCGAGCCCGACGGCCACGTATCCGGCACTATGGAGCCATAACGCCAAGAACGAAACGCGGATGGTTTGCGAGGTTGACTCACAACTCATCGTACGACAGGGAATGGAAGGGAAGGCCCAAACACTTTGGGAAACCTCCAGTCGGTCCCATCTCAATCTTGATTTCAGGTTCAATTCTCAGCCATTGGGGGTGGCATTCACCGAGCGAGAGAGTATAGGAGGTCGGGCGTGGCCAACTGTGAAATTCGAGGACAGGAGGTTTGACCATGTGTTCTCGGTCTGGAGCAACAGCACGCTCGGGTTCCTAATGCACTGGTGGCACTCCAATAGACAGCATGCGGGTCGTGGAACCACTACCAGTCGCGCCGCTGAATCCCTCCCTGTACTGGACTTCCGTACTCTCTCTGATGACCAACTGGCAATGGCTAATAGAATTTTCGACGAGTTCAGGATCAAGGAGTTGAAGCCTGCCTACCTTGCCGACGCCGACCCTAACCGCGCCTTGCTGGACAGGCGTATGCTCTGCGACCTCTTGGGCTTCGACGAGGACGTGTACTGGGGAGTTCGGAGGCTGTCGGCCAAATGGTGCGCAGAGCCTTCGGTGCATGGCGGGAAGGCGCGTCCAATAGGTGCCCAGCTTGTAATCTAGTCGTGGGCGTTTGCTGAATGGACCCGGACATCGTCCAGGCTGTAGGTCGCGTCGACTCCCCTGTCTCGATGGGGGCTTAAACGCAGAAACTCCCACACATACCAGGGGATACCGCCGGTTGTAACCGGCGGTATCCCCGCAACCAGGGCCGTCACCTCGAGGCTGTGACGAACTCGGCCTCGCGCTCCTGCTCCACGGTCAGTGCCCACGAGAAGAGCGACACCGAGGGCTCCAGCCTCTTCCGGCTGCGGCTGCGCCGCACCGCCGGAACCTCCGCCATGAACTCGGCCCAGGAGAACAGCGTCTGCTGCGCCTCGTCGTCTATGCCGCAGGGTTCAGGCAGCAGATCTTCAGGTTCTACCCCGTTGTGACCCGCATCGAAGACGACGGGCTCGGTTTCCACGACCCGCCAGCCATCGTCGACAAGATACTCCTCGGCGTCGGACTCGGCATCCCGCGCGGCCGCGAAGACCGCCTCCACCGTCTCCGCCTCATCCTCCTCGCCGTTCACGATCTTGCGAGCGAGCGCGAGCATGAGGTCGTCTCCGTCGTCGCCGTAGGCGGCAAGGCCGTCCTCCGGCAGTTCGCCCTCCACCGCCAGCGAGGATTGGAGCTTCCTCGCCACCAGTTTCAGGGCGTCGGCCGGTAGGGTACAATCAGGCACCCAAGCGGGAATTCGTGCTGACTGGAAGGAGATACATGGGAACTACAACGATATTGGCAAAAGGTGGCAAGGGTGGCGGTGGAAAGGGCGGAGGCAAGGGAGCAGGCTACCCTAGCACCACCGGGAAGCCCTCCGGGGGAGGCAGAGACAACGGGCCAAGGAAGTAAGCGCTCATCTTGTCGGGCTCTTCAGAGGCGGGGCATGGAACGAATTGCAGATCGCCAGCACCGAGGATCACCTCGGCGTCGCCTGCTGCCAGGTCGTGGTGCTTAGCGAGACGAGTGGCCAACACCATGTACTTCAGTGGAGGCGCAGGTGACACACGCTATCAACCCTGACGACAGTCGAATGAGTAGCTTGAACGACGAGGAGTCTGAGGCCACTCTGGAATGGGACTACACCGACGGCGGTTCCGCATCTTCAAGCGAGGACGCCAGCGACTCCATAATCGACAAGATTGAAAGGACGAGGACGGAACTTCTTGACCTAAGCCTTCGTAACCCGTTGGTCAACTATCGCCCGCTCAGGTCCAGGGGCGTAGAAGTCGTTGATGAAATCCCATCCGCAGTCTTCGACATTCTGGTGCATCAGGCCCGCCCTATGTCTTTCTTGGCCCGCCAGGACGAAGACCAGCAGGTACCCCTTGGCCTATCCCCACCTTCGAATGCAGAGCCTATTGACGAACTAGATCAACCCGATGAGGAGAGCGGCGCCGCACCGCAGCACACCGATAGCCGCCTGCAAACCAACGACTCTGCCAGCCAACTGCAAACGCGACTTCTCAAGACCCACCACGCCGTAAGCACACTGATTCAAGAGCAGGGTGTCAACACCCTCTTCGTTGCCCTCGGCATGGTCGAGTGGTACGCATCCGACTCCAGTGACATCGTGCGTCGAGCACCCCTGATACTGGTCCCGGTGGAGATTACCCGGTCGGACGTTCGAGGGAGATTCCGCATCGCCTATACGGGCGGAGAGCTGGGGGCCAACCTCTCGTTTATGGAGAAAGTAAAGAACGACTTCGGAGTAGATATACCCGACCTGCCCAGTGATGAAGACCTTGACGTGGACGGTTACTTCGGCGACGTTGCGAGCCGCATAGGAGAGCTGAATCGCTGGTCCGTGGACCGTGGCAGCGTTGTTCTTGGCTTCTTCTCATTCGGCAAATTCCTCATGTACAGAGACCTTGATCCAACCACCTGGCCCGAAGGGACAGGATACGGCCCTCGCGAGAGCGGCATCATCCGCGCCCTTTTTGGAGGCGGGTTCTCGGAACCTGATCCAAAGATTGGCGAAGGAGACCGTTTGGACGACCACCTCAGGCCTGAGGGCATTCACCATGTCATGGACGCCGATTCGTCGCAAGCGCTGGCAATCTTCGACGTCAACCAAGGCCGCAACCTCGTCATCCAGGGTCCGCCGGGAACAGGTAAGTCTCAGACCATCATGAACATAATCGCGGAGGCGGTAGGTAACGACAGAAAAGTCCTGTTCGTCTCCGAGAAGATGGCTGCGCTTGAAGTAGTTAAGCACCGACTCGACAGCATCGGACTTGGCGTGGCCTGCCTTGAGCTGCACAGCCATAAGACAACGAAACGGACTGTCCTGGACGAGTTGAAGAGAACGCTAGACCTGGGCGCACCGACTGTCGACGGGATAGAAGACGATTTCATTGGACTTGCCCGCCTTCAGAGCAGGCTCAACACGTATGCCGAGGAGGTCAATGCGTCGGTTGGTGAAACCGGGGTTTCCCCATATGTGGCATACGGCGAACTCATTCGGATACGAGACGAGGAGCACGAGGGCACACCGCTGCCGCGTGTGGACATAGCTGGCATCGGCTCATGGACAGCGGCCGATTGCGAGTCGAAGCTCAGGGTAATCTCAGAGTTTCAGACCAGGCTCGCACGGGTAGGAGTTCCTGAGCAGCACCCTTTCTGGGGTTCAAGGCTGCGCCTGCTACTGCCGAACGGTCAGGCGGTCCTGAAGGAGAGGATTGACAGCGCTGTCGAGTCGCTGGGTACGGCAGCAAGGAATGTACGCGACCTCGCTGGCGCCTTGGGATTGAGTACGCCTGAAGACCTAGTCCATACCGACACCTTGCTCGCCGTCGCCCTCCGAGCGGCGAAGGCTCCTGACATCGTGGGCGTTGATCTATCCGCATTCGAGCAGCCCTCTCAACGCTGGGCGATGAAACAGCTCGTGGCCGCCGGGATGAGGTGGAGTGCGCTGCACGCGGCTTATGACGACATCCTGGAATCCAACTCATGGGATGCTGATGTGCGCCGGGCTCATGACACCCTCTCTACTGTTGGGCGCAAATTCCAATCATGCGTCCAACCCGAATTCCACCTTGCTCCCAATAATCCAAGCATATCCCGGGAATGGATAGACGCAGGACTGGAATCGCTCGAGGCACTGACTGAGCTAGAGGCGACTCAGGTTGCAGGTCTCATGACCGTAGCCGGACGAGCGGCGAAGGCCCCCGATATCCGGGGCGTTGACCTACCCGCACTTGAGCAGCAGTCCCAACGCAGCACGATGGAGCGCGTTGCGGCCGCCGGCAGATCGTGGGTTGACCTGCATTCTCAATACGACGACCTATTGGGCCCAGGAGCGTGGGATGCAGACGTCCGAGAGACGCACGATGCTCTTTCGACAGTTGGACGAAGGCTTTGGAAATTCCTGTCTCCGAGGTACCGACGCGCCCAAAGACATCTCTCAGACCTGTGTCTCATCGCACGCCCCGACAGCATTGAAGACCAGATAGCGATCGTGGATGCGATTCTTCAGGAGCAGGAGCGTCGACGCACGTTTGAGCGGCTGTCCCCGGCTGCCGGAGCTGTCCTTGGGGCGAAGTGGGAGGGTCGAGATTCCGATTGGGAGGCGGTTGACCGCATCGTAGAGTGGGCGCTTGCCCTGTTCACTGAAGTAGACAGCGGCATCGTTTCCGTCGACTCCGTGAAGGCCCTGCGTGACGACATCGACGCACGGGAAATACAGGGCCTATTGGCGCAGGTTGTAAAGGCCACGGATACCCACGCCGAGCGCATCGAGACGCTTTCCTCAATCATCGCATTGGACATCGATGGCGGGGACGGGCTCCTGTCCCTTAGCCATGCCCAACAGGGTGACATCCTCAGCGCCCTGAGCAAAGAGAACAGCAATCTTACCCAAACCAACGTCAGCCTGTCCGCGTTTTTCATATCCGAACCGCCAGTTGGTGTCGAACGGCAAATCGAGGTTCTGGATGGAATTCTGGAGGAGCAGGAGCTTCGGCGGATGTTCGACTCGATGTCCTCAGTTGCTGGAGCTTCCCTGGGACCGAAGTGGAAGGGTGAGGATTCCGACTGGAAAGCCATCGGCCAAGCCGTTGAGTGGGCGCTAGCGCTGTTCACCGACGTTGACAGCGGCGTGATACCAATCGATGCCATCAAGGCCCTTCGTGACGACATAGACGCAGAGGTCGTGGGCCATCTGACGGATGAGGTCAGAGCAGCGGTGGACTCTCACATCGACCGCCTAGACGCGCTTCAATCCTTCCTTGAAATGGACAAATCCAAGCAATCTAGGGATTCCGCCCGCGTGAGTTTGACCAATGCAGCAGGGGCGCAGCTAGAAGGGCTGGCAACTCTCCCATTTGCGACGCAGGGCGACATCCTCACCGCTTGGTCGGAAGCGATAGACAGCATTCATGACCTTGTAGGGTTCAACAGCGCGGCCCATGATGCGACTGAGGAAGGGCTGGAATCCCTTGTGATAGTCGGGTCGAAGTGGTCGGGGGCGGCTGACCATCTCACAAGCGTACTGCAGCGAGCGTGGCATGAGCATGTCCTGTCCCACGCTCTGAAGGAGCGGCGTGCCCTTGCGAGCTTCGATGGCAACATCCAGAACGAACTGATAGAACAATTCTGCTGGATGGACGAGCTAGCGCTGGACCACAATCGCTCCAGGGTGGCCCATACCCACTGGTCAAAGCTCCCTAAGTACGAAGGAGGCGGCCAACTTCGGACTCTACGGTGGCAGTTTGGTAGGAAGCGCGGCCATCTCCCAATCCGACAGTTGATGCTTCAGGCAGGGAATGCCATCCAAGCCATAAAGCCCGTATTCATGATGAGCCCGATGTCCATCGCAACGTATCTGCCTCCGGGCAGCGTCAAATTCGACTTGGTGATCTTCGACGAGGCCAGTCAGGTGAGACCCGTGGATGCTCTTGGCGCCTTAATGCGCGGTGATCAGTCCGTAGTCGTGGGTGACAGCAGGCAATTGCCGCCGACCAGGTTCTTCGACAGCATTACGCAATCCGACGACGACGATGATGATGACAACGCGGTCGCGGACATGGAGAGCATCTTGGGGTTGTTCAGCGCTGAGGGCGCGCCCGACAGGATGCTGCGATGGCACTACCGGAGCCGCCACGAGTCTCTGATAGCCGTGTCGAACCGAGAGTTCTACGAGAATGGGCTGGTGATTTTCCCAAGCCCCGACTCCAGTAGGGAGAGCATCGGCCTCAGGTATCACCACCTTGCAGAGACCCAATACGACCGTGGGAGGAGCAGCACGAATCGCAAAGAGGCCGCTGCAGTCGCGGCACATGTCATGGAGCATGCCAGACAGAGCTCTGAATTGACCCTAGGCGTAGCAGCGTTCAGTTCCGCTCAGAGAGAAGCCGTCCAGGATGAGCTGGAGAGACTCCGCCGACAGGACCCCTCATGCGAGGCGTTCTTCAACGACCATCCCGAGGAACCGTTCTTCGTCAAGAATCTGGAGAATGTCCAAGGGGACGAAAGGGACGTCATATTCATCAGCATCGGATACGGGCGGGACGCCGGAGGACGGGTTGCGATGAACTTCGGGCCGCTGACATCGGAAGGCGGCGAAAGGCGACTGAACGTTCTGATCACCAGAGCCAAGAGGCGTTGCCACGTCTTCACGAATCTGCGTGCCGCCGACATCGACCTAAATCGAACCAGCTCTAGCGGTGTGCGAGCCTTGAAGGCCTTCCTGGCCTACGCGGAAACAGGAGTTCTTGAGGATGCGACTGGCGAGTCGGGGCGTGAGGTAGATTCGCCGTTCCAGAGGGCGGTGGCGGCCAAGCTTCGCTCTCGGGGATACGACATACATGAAGAGGTGGCTACGGGCGGCAAGTTCATAGACCTCGGAGTTGTGGACCCGGAACATCCTGGTAGGTACATTCTCGGAATCGAGTGTGACGGGGCCTCATACCACAGCTCTAGGTGGGCGAGGGATAGAGACAGGCTCAGAGAGCAACACCTCCGGAATCTCGACTGGAGGCTCTACCGGATTTGGAGCACTGACTGGTTCCACAACCCGGAGAGGGAGTTGAATCGCGCCGTTGAAGCCATCGAGGGGGCGAAGGCGGCTACGTCGACCAATCGTCAGACACAGAAAAACAGCAGACCCGACATCGAACGTGCGGACAGAGGAGCTGTAGCGAGCACTCTAACCTCCCAGCCATACGAACTGGCCAACCCCCATGTGAACATTGGCTATTACGAACTTCATGAAGTTCCAGGACCGCTGCTTTTCGGCCCCATCGCTGAGATTGTCCGGATCGAGAGCCCCGTGCACGTTAGCGAGGTGCAGCGCCGAATCGCGGACGCCGTGGGTGTGTCGAGAATCGGTTCCAGGATAGGGCAGAATCTAGGCTGGGCAATCGACAATGCGGAGCGCAGGGGAATGGTCTCGAGGAAGGGAGATTTCCTCTGGAACACCGACATGGAGGTTCCGGTTGTGCGCGACCGGGGAGCAGTTCGAGGGAAGAGAATCGAGATGGTTTCGCCAGACGAAATCGCCGAAGCCCTCAGGATGGTCGTTAAGCACTCGTACGGCGTGGACCGCGAGGAGGCGGCGACGGAGGCAGCCAGACTACTAGGGTTCAGGAGTGTGTCCCAGAATACGAGGAACCAAACGCTCAAAGTGCTGGAGAACCTGGTAGAAGGTGGTGAATTCCGGGCTACAGGGACGCAGGTAACGACAGCCAACCAGCAGGAGCCCAGAGCGTCGGAGTAGAAGGCCATATACCTTCCACAGATTAGCCCCGATGACCCAAGAACGGCCAATCGCCGGCCGAGGGACCCGCACACGCACTGTTCGCTGCCCCCGTCGTCCCAGCGGCGGCTCCCTGCGCGCTCTGGCCCCTATCGCCATCCTCTGCGCTCTGAACCCAGGCGGAGCATGGCGAATCGGGCACACAGGACCGCCACGGCCTCAACTTGTGTCGACGCCGCTGCGGTTCGATGCAATCGTCACATGGCGGGATCAGCTGCTCGGCGTCGCACGTGACGGGCGTGGATGTCGTGGAGAAGGCGCGGCACCTGCTCGCGCCGGGCGGTCGGGCGTACCTGACGTTCTACCGCAACCCCGCGGCGGCGTTCGAGCGCATGGGGATCGAGGTGCCGACGCTCGCGGCGACGCCGGAGGGGGCAATGGAAGACGGGGAGTACGTCGTGGTGGAGTTCACGAGGGCCGTGGGATAGTCCTTCCACATCATCTCTGGGTCGGCGCACGCTTGTAGAATCCACGCGGGTAAGGACCGCGATTGGCAGGAACGGGGAGATGCAAAGACTGAAGAAGATGCTGCCCAAGAGCAGGGAGCAGGCCTCACCGTCCCCGGGTCAGTGTCAGGAAGAGAAGCCTAGGTCACCTGAGGATGGTGCCCACGTAGGTGATGGACAGGACAGGGCTCCATCTACAGGCCGGGGAGAGCAGGCGCTGTCCGAAGCCGGCGCCAGTCTCGTGGTCGCGTCCCGGAAGGCAAGGCGTCGCGCGTCAGGCGTCGGAGAGTCAGTCAAGGACGCCTCCGCCAGTGTTGCCGGAACCGTTGGGGCGTCTGCGAGGCGTGCCGCCTCCGGCTCCAGGGGGGCCCTTGACAGGGCGACCGGGCGGGCCATGGACCTGGCCGGGGCCGCACAGGCCCTGCTCGCAACCAACTTGTCGAACGACCTGAACCGGTTGATGGAGAGCGCGGTCGACGGCGCTCCGACCATCTATGACCAGGCGATGGACGCCGTCTACAACGCTACCCACGAGGGAGGCGCTCAGCACCGGCTGTTCGACGGAGGACACACGATCCCCGGGGCGGTGAGCGCCGGCCACGGCGCGTCGGCGGACGACGGCATCATCCAAGAGGCGCTCGGCACCGTGCTGGGCCTGCTCCGGGACGGGACGACGTCGATGGGGCTACCCATCGTCACCTGGAACGAAGCGACCTTCGATAGGGTGGCGGAGGCATTGCAGTCGCACCTTGAGATACCGAAGGGTTGGTTCTACGACCTCAACACCTATGACGCCGCCGAGCTTCTGGGCGGAACGATCGGCACGGTCGCGCTGGCGCTGCGCTGGAACCGCGCCGACACCGAAGCCTTTGCGAGGCTGGCCGGCGGGCTGGGGCTGTCCTCCGTTGCGTCCGCCAATCCGGCGCTCCTCGTTGTCACCGTGGTCGCGTTGGCCAAGGCGTTCCACGAGGCTCACCGTACCGGCGATTATGAGGGCTTCATCGACGGCCAGGCGAAAGGCCTCGTCGGCACCGGCAGCACGCTGGCTGCCGTCTCGGTTGTGGGCGTCGCGGGAGGGCCGACCGGAGTGGCCCTGCTGGCAGGACTCACGGCCGGCCTGCTTGCCAACAGGGCCACCCGGAATGTCAGCCTCACGCAGGTGAGCGCCGTGGTTGCCAGGAGCGCGCAAGTCGCAGCCCTTGAGGTGAGGGACGCAGCATTGCGCGGCGTCTCAAGGGGCGGCAAGCGGGCTTCGACCGCGTAAACCGCAGCTCACCGTGTCACGGGACAAAATCCTCCGCATGTGCGGCGCTGTCCCTTCAGCGCAGTGCTCCCGGTCACCGAGTGCTGTAGGGTTCGCGGCGTGGCTGGCTGTGCCATGCAGGCCGTTGAGGGCTTTGGAACCGGTACAGCACCGCACAGGAGCACTCGTGACCATCACGCCAGAGGCCCTCGCCGCAGCCCTGCTGCGCTGCCCTATCGGCTGCGCGTTCCTGCTGACGGTCGAGCGCGACGGCATACCGGCCGCTCTCGCAGTCGCGCCGCAGCAGGCATTCACGCGGGCGGCAGAGGCGCTCCGCACGCTCAACCCTTGGATACCGAGCTTCAATGAGGCCACCGCCGCGGTACTGGCCCGCGCATCACAGCTGGGGCGGCTCGCGCACGACCTGGCGGAGCAACCGGGTGCCGACTGGTGGGCAGCGCCCGTCGACCGGGAGCGGCAGGTGCTGCTCGTTGACCCTGAGCCCGCCAGCAGAACGACTCCGGCCTCGGGGTGGAACTGGGAGGACTACGCCGAGCGCCCCGCAGACTGGCGGATGACATCGACGCTGCGCGGCGGCATCTCATGCGGAGACGTCGTCATCGCGTCGGGCGTGGGCGACTGGGGAGACGGTCCGCTGGTGCGCCGCACGGCGGTGGTGGATGCGGCGACGCGCGTCCGGGAGATCGTGACGCCCGCCGACTGGCACGTGCTGTGCGCGTCGCACCCGCGCGAGAGGTCGAAGCCGGAGCCGAGCCTTCCTCCCCGATGGGGACGGGCCTATGCCCCGCTGGGCCTGGAACAGGAGGGCCCGGACCGCGCGGGGATGCTCGTGCCGGACTGGAGCGCGCTCGCGGCGGACTTGGACGGTGTGCACCTGACGTTCGCCGGACTGCTGACCGTCCCGTTCGTCGAGCACGCGTCCGACGCAGGAAGCACGATGATGTGGTCGTGGGACACCGAGGGCACCATGTGGCTGCAGGGCGCCTTCCTGCGCGCTGGCGAGCCGATGCCGCCCGCGCCGGAGGGCCTCGACTCGGACAAACTGGTCCGCCGCCTGAGCAAGTACCTGGGCACTCCGCCTTCGGGGCTGCTCATGCAGGCGCGCCGCCGACCTTGGTGGTGGCCGTTCGGGCGGCGCTAGCGGCGGGCGGTGGCGTCCGGGCCCACGTAGACGCCGCGCTCCCAGGTGCGCTTGAGCGGATCTAAGACGTGCCCGAGTACTTGCCAAGGCATGAGGAAGACGTCGGGCCCTAACGCCCCGAGGTTGCCACTGCTCCCGCTCCCGATGATCCGCGCCCGCAGGCGCTGCCACCGTCGGGCTCCCGATGGTGGGTGGGGGCTCGTAAGGCACCGTCTCGCTGGAGATGCGCCCACCAGGAGGCCTCCTCCTCGGCAGGGTCCTCCAAGCCCTTACCCGGCAAGCGATCCCCGCTCACAATCGAAGGTCAGACCCCATCTCGGAACGGGAGGGACGACGCATGCAGGCACGCACCCACGGTAACAGAGCCCTTGTGACATCTGCCGGCTGCGCGGACGGCTCCCCCGTTGCTACGCTCGTTCCATGAGGCTCACCGAAGAACAACTGCTCGACGCGCTCGCCCGGATCCCGTTCGCCGACACGCTGGAGCTCGCGGTCATCCTCGGCGAGGCGTACTCGACCGTGCACCGCGCGCTGACCGGCCTGCTCGCCGACGGCATCGCCGCGCGGGTCAACCACGGGACCGTCCACCTGCCGACGAGCGGCAGGTGGTTCCTGACGTCCGAGGGCATTGAGGAGGCGACAGATGTGCTGGGCTACGCGACGCCGTCCGAGTTCGTGCGCGCGTACCCGGTCTCGCAGCAGTGGCTGACGCTGCTGCTGCGCCGGATGGACGCGGTAGCCAGCGTCTACCGCCTGGCGACCGCGCTCTCGCCGGGGTACCGCTCGCTCCGGTCCCGGGTGGAGCTCCACCGCCGCGGACGGTTCGACGCGACGATCACCCTGCGCAACGGCTGCACGTTCGGCGTGGTGCGCCAGGGACTTGGGCTGCGCAGGCGCTCGCTGCACGACCGCCTGCGTGCGATAGCGCAGTATGAGCCCTCCCTGCGTCCCGGCGTGGTGCTGGTGCTCGTGCCGAGCCCGTGGGAGCAGCGGCTGACGGCGCGGCTGTGCGAGCGCATCCACCTCGACGACTGCTACGTCGCGGTGGAGTCCCGCGACGCGCTGGAGGGCGAGACCGACCGCCTCTGGCTGGAGCGGACGTGGACCTACGGCAACGAGTACCACACGCTCCACGGCGTGCGCTCGCGTTGCCGCACCGGCAGGGAGCCGTTGCCGCAGCGGCGTGCCCGGAGACGCGCCTCGCTGCCCC
>MPMJ01000011.1 GCA_002238425.1 SAR202 cluster bacterium bin16
AACGCCCCGAGTGGGCCGACACGCTCGACGACCTGGCATTCGTGGTCGCCGACCTCGCCGACGCGCTCGTCCCCACCGCCATCGTCGGCGCGAGCCTCGGCGGATGGCTCGCGGTCGAGGCCGCGGTACGCGGCGCGCCCGCATCGGCGCTCGTGGCCATCGGCGCGCCTGGCATCGACATCCCCGGCGACCCGCCATTCGACTACTTCGTGCTGCGGCAGGACGAGCGGCCCGCCCTCTTCTTCAATGACCCGGAGTGCGCGCCCGAGGTGGACGAAGACACCACGATCCGCAACGAGAGCATGACCGCCCGCCTCGTCTGGCAGCCCCGCTACATCAACCCTGCGCTCGCCGGACGCCTCCACCGCCTGCGCACGCCGACGCTCGTCGTCTGGGGCGCGAACGACCACTTCCTCTCGCGCGCCCACGGCGAGGCGCTCGCGAACGGCGCGCCGGACGGGCGGCTCGCCGTCGTCGACAGCGCTGGCCACTTCCCGGCCCGTGAGCAGCCCGACGCAACAGCCGAGCTCGTCGCCGCGTTCCTCCATGAATTCCCCTCTCCCTCTGGGAGAGGGTTAGGGTGAGGGTGCCCCCGATGCAGTTCGTCTACTTCCACCTCATGCCCTGGCCGCACCTCGACGAATCGTTCGAGAGCGAACGCTCCGCGTGGGTCACCTACTCGAACGCTCACTTCGACCCCGAACGCGGCGCCGAGGTCTACGAGCAGTACCTCTCGCAGCTCGTCTACGCGGAGGAGCTGGGCTTCGACGCCATCGCCGTCAACGAGCACCACCAGACCGCCTACGGCCTCATGCCGTCGCCTGACGTCATCGCCTCGTACCTCGTCGCCCGCACGAACAGCGCCAAGATCGCCATCCTCGGCAACGCCACGCCCCTGCGCGACCACCCGCTGCGCGTCGCGGAAGAGGTCGCGATGATGGACGTCATCAGCGGCGGCAGGATGATCTGCGGTTTCGTGCGCGGCATCGGGCCGGAGTACCACAACTTCACCATGAACCCGGCCACCAGCCTCGACCGCTTCCGCGAGGCGCACGACCTCATCGTCGAGTCGTGGACGCGCCCCGGCCCCTTCCGGTGGGAGGGGAAGCACTACCGCTTCGAGTACGTGAACCCGTGGCCGCGCCCGCTCCAGCAGCCGCACCCGCCCATCTGGATACCGTCGCAGGGCAGCGGCGAGACCATCGGCTGGGCCGCGGAGCGCCACTACACCTTCATCGTCACCTTCACGCCGTTCCGCAACGTCGCGCGCTTCATGGGCCAGTACCGCGACGCCGCGCGCGAGAACGGCTACGAGGCATCGCCCGAGCAGATGGGCTGGGCGCTGCCGGTCTACGTTGGTTCAACCGACGAGTCCGCAATCGACGAGGCAAGGCCGCACGCCGAGTACCTCTTCAACCAGTTGGTGCGCCGTCCCTTGCCCGTCTTCTTCCCGCCCGGCTACCTCTCCGACGACTCCGCGAAGAACGTCCTTCGCGCGTTCTCAGCCATCGGCACGCAGCGCACCACCATCGAGCAGCTGGACGGCAACTCGCAGATCATCATCGGCTCAGCCGAGACCGTGACGCGCCGCCTGCGCGAGTGCATCGACGAGTCCGGCATCGGCACGCTCGTCCTCCTGCCGCAATTCGGCTCGATGCCCCACGAGCAGGCGGTCGGCAACATGGAGCGCATCGCCGAGCAGGTCATGCCCGCCCTCCGAGACCACGTCAGCGCCGTCTACCGGTGAGCCGCCGTCGTTCCTGTGAAGGCAGGCCCCCCTGGCTTGTCATGTTGAGCGGAGCCGGAGGCGAAGTCGAAACATCTCTCGGGGACGTCGGCGCACCCCGTCGTCATTCTCATACGCGGTCCGCCGTCGACATCCGTCGTTCCCGCACCGGCGGGAACCCAGGGTGCGCGGGCAGCGCACGCGGTGGCGGGGCTGGGGTGAGGGGCACGGTATGGGTGCGACCAGCCCTCGCCACAGTCCCCGACCCCCATGCCCTCAACCTTCCGCGCTCCTTACCCGCGTACGACGCCCGTTCAGCAGCGTCCCCACCGGCGTGTACCGCACGCCCCACTCGTAGACGACCAGCAGCACGCCCGTCGTCACCGCGATGAGCAGCACCAGCTTGACGATCGACGGCAGCGCCCACTCGAAGGACAACCCCTGCAGCGCGATGATCAGCGGCAGGTGCATCAGGTAGAGCCAGTACGAGGCGTCCGACAGGTAGCGCACCCGCGCGTTCCCCGCTCCCAGCACCGCGCGGAACAGTCCCATCAGCCCCAGCGTCATCATCCAGGCGTAGGCGGCCTGGAAGAACAGCGAGCCCCAGCGCGCTCCGCCCTGCGCCGTGCCGCCCTCCTCCGGGAACGTCAGCACGAGGCCCGCCAGCAACACGACCAGCGCAAGCGGCAGCGTCGCCTGCCACCAGCGCCCGATGCGCGCTCCGCCCTCGTTGCGACCGAAGTAGACGGCGCCGAACCCGAAGAAGATGGCGTAGTACGCCAGTACGTGCGGCGCGGGGAGGACCCCCGTGAACGTGCCCGCCCCGAACTCGGCGAAGTGGCCTTCGACACCCATGAAGTACTGCGCCGCCATCGTCACCGGCACGGCCCACAGGTAGAGCGCCGGCGTCACAACCAGCCGGTCCGGCAGCCAGGACAGCCGCAGGCCCAGCCGTGCCGCTACCCACACGACAAGAGCGAATGCCACCACCAGCCAGACGAGATACCAGAGGAACCAGAGGTGGCTGAAGACGTCGTAGGTAAACAGCCCGCCCCATTCATACGCGTACAGCGCCTCCCAGTACCACGGCACGAGCAGCGCTCTCTCCTCGTGCAGGCTCGCATCCGGGTCGCCCCGGTACGGGGCCACGCCGCCTGCCGCTTCCGTCCGCGCCTCCGCGACACCGGCTTCCTCGTCCGTCCCCGCCGCCGCGCTGTCAGTCGCCCTCGGTCGCTCCATCGCCTCAGTCAGGAGTTGCCCAACCTCCGCGCGCCCCGCGTCCAGCGCCGCTTGGTCGTACGTCAACCCGAGCAGGCCCACGTAGTACGCCGTCGTCGCAGGGTCCGCGCGGCTGCTGTGGATGGGAAGAGCTCCGTTCGGATGCCTGGCATGAGGGTCCGCGCCGCGCTCCAGCATCAGCCGCACGACCTCCGCCCTGCCCATGAACGCTGCCGAGTGCAGCGCCGTGCTCCCGTCGCCGTTGAGCGTGTTCACCCCCGCGCCGTTGTCGAGCAGCCACTCCGCCGCGTCCACGTGCCCGTGCAACGCTGTCCAGCCCAGCGGCGTCGTGCCCAGGGCCGGGTCGGGAACGTCCACCGGCGCCCCCTCCGCCGCGTGGCGCTCCAGCGCTGCTACGTCGCCCCGCGCCGCGGCCTTCCATACGTTGTCCTCAGGCACGGCCTCCATTTCGACGACGTCGCCATCCTCGTCGGAGGTCACGCTCTCCGCGTAGCCCCACGCGGCCCACGACAGCGGGATCACGACGATCATCGCGATCACCAGCGGCAACAGGACCCGCCGTGCCCGAGGACGGCGGAACCAGGACGACCCCCGCGAGCCCCGGCGCCACGGGCCCCCGCCGTGCCCGGTGGGTCACCAGCGCCTGCAGCCCGCGCTGCCGCCACAGCATCGCCGTGAAGAAGCCGCTCATCAGGAAGAAGACCGGCATCCGGAACCCGTGGATCGCCGTCACCAGGATGGCGTATGGCGTCCCGTCGCCCTCGACCGACGCATCGCTGACCGCCCACGCGCCGGGGATGAACGCGAGCGCCCCGTGCAGCACGATGCCCAGCAACATCGCGAACGCCCGCAGCGCGTCGAGGTCGTGCCGCCGCTCGATGCTTCCCGCTGTCTGTTCAGTGTTCGTCATGTCCCGTCACCAGATGGCGGGCGGATTCTAGTGGAATGGGACCTGTTTGTGGAATGTGAAACCGTCCGTTCCCGGCGGATCCGGTGAGCCGCCCTGCAGGACTGCTCCGATGTCACCGAACCGTCATTGGAATCGGCCTGAACTTCACCCCTATGTAATCAGAAGGATGGTAGTCTCCAATGAACCCGACGCAGGGTGCCCGGTTTCGCCCCGTACACCACAGTCACCCGTCTCCGAGGAAGTCCTCCGTGGAACCAGGCCGAACGAAACACTTCAGCATCGCCTTCATCGCCATAGGGGTCAGCGTTCTGCTGCTCGCGGTTTCGTTGTACATATTTGACCTTATGGTGCACGACAGGTTGGCGCTGGCATCGATTGCTTGGCTGACAGGTCTCGTCCTCTCTCCCGTTCTGTTGACCGGCCTGATGTGGCGATGGCGGAACTTGCCGGTTGCACGGTCGCACCCGTGGGAAGTGTTCCTGCTGCTGGGTGTGCCAGCGTGGATGGCCTGGCTCTCGGCGTTGGCGACGCCCCTGGCCGGATGGCTTCATGTGGCCGGATGGCCTTCTGTATCGCTGCAATGGCTTGTCGTCGTCCTTAATGCCTCCATCATCGCGACAGCGGTCCTGGTGGTGCTTGCCGCAACATACCCATGGGTGCGCCGGTACGGCCACGAACTCCTTAAGCTCCTGTGGGAAGTCCACATCATGCTCTCGATCGGGACTCTGGCCTTCTGGTTGACGCCCCTCCTGTTGGGATATGGCCATCCCTATAGTGGAGTCACAATCCTGACGCTGCCGCTCGGGAGCGACTCCTGGGACGCCCTCTATCACCTGAGTCTCAACGGATTGTTCTCCCTGGTTGTGGTCGTCTGGTTCATGCGCCGGGCCGCACGGGCCAGCAGACCGCACGCCTTCCTGCTGCTCGCGCTGGCAGGCATCAGCCTGTCGTTCAATTATCAGTGGTTGTTCAGTGAAATCGTGAGCCCTGACGGCCAGGGTTTCGCGACCGCGCTCTGGCAGGTTGCGACTGCGGTGGGGATGAACGTCCTGCTGCTCTGGGCACTCATCCGCTACGTCGACAAGCCGCCTGTCCGGCTTGTCGCGGTGCTGCTGGCACTGCCCGTATTGAGAGAACTGGGCCTGCTCGGGATACCTCTGTACGAATTGTGGTCCAGTTGGGGTTGGTCGCCACGGTATACAGCCTGGGTCCTCCAGGTTGTGCTGCAGCCTCTGCCGGTGCTCGTGCTGGGCTACTGGTTCACGCGGCCGCGGCGCCGCTCGCAGTGAAAGCACTCGCGGACCTGCGTAAGAATTCGCGGCTGCACTCCTGAAGAGCCAGGGAACTGACCGAGCACGAGTACGTCCTCACGCACGCCCCTGCGCCTGCCGATCCGCCATGTGACACCCGCCCCTTCCGAGGCCGCCCCGCGACCGCGTACGCTGGTCGGTGACGGCATAGGGTCACTGCCCCTCTGAAGCGCCGAGGGCGCCTGCGACCTCCCTGATCCTCGTGAGGCTGGCAGAGGCGTAGTCCGTGGCCTCGTAGCGCTGTATCTGCTGTTCTTTCAGCCCTAGCCGCTTTGCAAGGTCCTTCTGACTCAACCCTTGCGCGATGCGCGCCCTTATGAGCATGGTCGGCAGCTTGGCGATCGTCTGCAGGTCGCCAGGCCGGAATCCGCCGGACAGGAGGGATTCGTAGTCGCGCAGCTCGCTTTGGAGGTCTTCGATTTGGCTCTTCAACGCGTCTTCCTGAGCCTTTGCGATGAGGGGATGCGCTACTCCCGCCCTTCGGCTGAGGCTCTCCAGCGTCCGGGACAGCCCGTCCGCCTGGGCCCTGGTGATGCGGTATTGCCGCTCGTTCTTGATCATCCGACACCTCCCAGGTCGACGGCGACGATGCCCTTGGAGTCCCCGGTCTCCTTGTCCGTCTGAAAGAAATCGAGGAACGAGAGCCCGCCCGCGTTCGCGACAATCGAAGCGGGGAAGAGTTCCCCCATGTACCTGGCCTTCTGCGCAGCTCTCCCGGCGTCGAAGGTCAGCAGCACGGGATCGAGAAGATACGGGTCGACCCCATCCTCGTCCCAGCAGGCGTCGTAGTCGTTCGGGATGACCTTGATGGTCACGAAGCTCCCGTCGAGGTAGACGGTTCGGCATCCCGCGTTTTTCAGGTTCTCGAGGGCAGACCTCAAACCGGCCATAAGGCGCTGTCTCCACGCGTTGTTCCCGAACCGGTGGATCAACGTTTCCCAATCAGCCCAATGGACTCCCGGAGGAAGGAGTCCTGCACTGTTGAATTCCGGTATCACAACACAACGATACTATTGTGTTTACAGGAGGTCAACAGCCCGCCTGCCCACCCACCTGTGACACCCGCCCCTTCCGCAGTCGTCCCGCGACCGCGTACGCTGGTCAGTAGCGGCATAGCGCCGTCCGCGCGCCCGCTCGGTACCGGGCGGTTCTTGGGAGTGAAATGGCCAGAAATGGCTCAAAATGGCTCACTTTAGAAGGATAGCGCCACGCAGCCCACGCCTGCGCTATGCGTACGGAGGAGTGGTACGGGGTGGACAACGCTGGCCACGACCGATTCCGAGAGGATGTCGCGCGCCGAAGAGCGGGCTGCGCTCGGCATGACGGGACAGGGCTGCGAGGTTCCTGCCTCCGCAGGAACGACGGACTGTCCGCTCATGGTGAGCCTGTCGAACCACCACCCCTTGCCACCCCAACCGCCCCTCCATACACTTGCGCCTGCCCCATACACGCAGGGCCCTCACCCTAGCCCTCTCCCCCAGGAGAGGGGATCAGACCCGGAGAGGCGCGACATGACGATGCAACGCCACGAGACCATCACCAAACCCTCCACCTCACGCGACGACCCCAACCTCGCCGACTACGCGGCCACGCGGGCGTCGTTCGATTGGGCCAGCGTCGAGGAGGAGATCGACTTCCTCCCCGGCGGCGGGCTCAACCTCGCCTACGAGGCCATCGACCGCCACGTCGTCCACGGCAACGCCGACAAGCCCGCCATGCTCTGGGAGGGCAAGAACGGCGAGAAGGAGACCTACACCTACGAGGACATGCGCCGCCAGACCAACCGCTTCGCCAACGTCCTCGATGCGCTCGGCGTCGAGAAGGGCGCCCGCGTCTTCACCTTCATGGAGCGCATACCGGAGATCTACTTCACCGTCTTCGGGACGCTCAAGGCCGGCTGCGTCATCGGCCCGCTCTTCTCCGCGTTCGGCCCCGACCCCGTGCGCGACCGCATGGAGGACAGCGGCGCACGGGTGCTCGTCACCCAGCCGGACCTCCGCAAGAAGATCGCGGAGATACTCCCGCAACTCCCGGATCTGCAGCACATCATCGTCGTCAACAAGAACGGGCGCTCCGCCGAGCCGCTCGCCGAGGGCGACCTCGACTACGACGTCCTGATGAACGAGGCCTCGGACGAGTTCGGTCCCCTCGCCACGACGCGCGACGACTACTCCATCATGCACTACACCTCCGGCACCACCGGCAAGCCGAAGGGCGCCGTCCACCGCCACAACGCCGTCATCCAGCACTACCTCACCGGCAAGTGGTGCCTGGACCTCCACCCGGACGACATCTACTGGTGCACCGCCGACCCCGGCTGGGTCACCGGCACGTCTTACGGCATGTCAGCGCCGTGGACGAACGGCGTCACGCAGGTCATCTACGAGGGCGGGTTCAGCGCCCGCAAGTGGTACCAGATACTGGAGGACTACAAGGTCACCGTCTGGTACACCGCCCCGACGGCCATACGCATGCTCATGAAGTCCGGCGTCGAGCTTCCGAAGACATTCGACCTCTCCAACCTGCGCTTCGCTGCCTCCGTCGGCGAGCCGCTCAACCCGGAGGCCGTCGAGTGGGGCGTCGAGGCCATCGGCATGCCCTTCCACGACAACTGGTGGCAGACCGAGACCGGCGGCATCATGATCGCCAACTACGCCTGCATGGACATCCGTCCCGGCTCCATGGGCAGGCCGCTCCCCGGCATCGAGCCCGGCATCATCGACGCGGAGGGCAACGAGAAGCCGGACGGGCAGGAGGGAAACCTCGCCGTCCGCACGCCCTGGCCCTCCATGTTCCAAACCTACTGGCAGCAGGAGGAGCGCTACGACTCCCGCTTCGTCAACGGCTGGTACATCACCGGCGACGAGGCCGTCCGCGACTCCGACGGCTACTACTGGTTCATCGGGCGCTCCGACGACGTCATCAACACCGCCGGGCACCTCGTCGGCCCGTTCGAGGTCGAGTCGGCCCTCATCGAGCACCCCGCCGTCGCTGAGGCCGGCGTCATCGGCAAGCCTGACCCCATCGCGATGGAGGTCGTCAAGGCGTTCGTCTCCCTCAAGGACGGCTACGAGCCGAGCGACGAACTGCGCCGCGAACTGATGGGCTTCGCGCGCCAGAAGCTCGCCGCCGCCGTCGCTCCGCGCGAGATCGAGATCATCCCCGGTCTGCCCAAGACCCGCAGCGGAAAGATCATGCGCCGGCTCCTCAAGGCTCGCGAACTCGGCCTCGACGAAGGCGACACCTCGACGCTGGAGGAGGACTAGGACCGCGCACACGTTGGAACGAGCATGGAGACTGTCATGCTGAGATCTCTTCGGGCAACCCCGGCGCTCCACCGAAGGCTCGCACCGGAAGCGGTCGCTGCGCTCGTTAACAGTCCTGCCCTTGCGTCTCCCGTGCGGCTGCCTTAGCGTTCGCCGCTGTTGCGGTGCTTCGTGCCCGCGCTTTAGGGAGAGGTCGCCTCGTGCAGCAGTTCACTCCACGGCAGCCTAGGTCCAGGCGCGGATGCTCTCCGTTCGGTCTGCTCGCCGTTCCGGTGTGGGCCCTCCCCTCGGTCTACGTCCTCGATGTCGCCCTCCACGTGAGAGAGCACGGCGCGAACGGGATGCTGCTCGCCGTCGGTGCAGCCGGGACAGTTGCTGCGCTGGCCCTGCCCTGGCTCATGCGCCGGCTCCCTGATCGCCTGCTTTCGCAGTCCCTCGGCAGCGAGCATCGGCAGGCCGAGGACGGGACCATCCTCGTGAGCGATGGCGCCATGAGCTCCATGCTCCGGCGCACCTACTGCATCACCGGGCTGGTCATCGCCATCGCCGCGCTGAACATCGTCGCCTACACCTTCCTGGACGTACGGCCACGCGTCTACGTCTGGATATTCGTACAGATCGGCCTGATACCGGCGGATTTCGCCGAATGGTAGCCGCGCGCGCAGGTGTCTCGTCCCTGTCCCCTCGATGGGGGAAGGTCCTCGCCTGCTCTCTCTCAGTCGCCGGGACCCCGGCGAGGACTACCTCAGTCAGCAACCCGGTTGCCCGGGGTTGCCGCAGCACTCCTGCCCCCCTCCTATCTTCCGCCGGTAGTTGGAGGCCGCGACGAGGAGCTTCCTGGGCCACGGCAGCTCGCTCTCCCGGAAGTTGGCTATGGTGATGGACCAGGCTTCGGGCGAGAAAGCGTCTCTCCATCCCCGTCGCCGGCGGTGGTCGTGCTCGCCGTCATGCTCGTGATCGTGGTCGTGGTGGTGGTCGCCGCTCATCGCTGGGCTCCTGACCGAGCTGGCCCGCCGCTTATTCCCTGGAGCCGTCGTCCAGCAGGCCGCTGCGCACCGCCCAGACCACCATCTCCTGCTTCGTCTTCGTCCCCAGCTTGCTCTGGATCCCGTAGATGGCGTTGCGTATGGTCAGCGGACGGCTGCCCCTGACTTCACCGATCTGGGCGTACGACAACCCCTTCGCAAAGAGCGTGAGTATCTCCCGCTCCCGTGCGGTCAGCTTCTCCAGGCCCGGGGGGTCTGCCGGTCGGGTGGCAGCACGGACACCGCTGAACACCCGCCTTATCACGTCGCCGGGTATGCGGTATTCGCCTCCCGCAACGTCGCGCACCGCACCGAGGAATTCATCTCTCCCCGTGTACTTCAGGAGGACTCCTGCCGCTCCGGCGGCAACCGATTCGATAACCGCGCCCTCTTCGGTCACGACGGTCAGTATGAGTACGCGCGTGTCGGGCAGCGCGTCTGTGATCTCCCTGCACGCGTCGATGCCGTTCTTCACCGGCATCAGGATGTCCATGACGACCACGTCGGGTTTGAGGTCGCGGGCTGCCTTGACCGCTGTCGCGCCGTCTCCGGCCTGACCGACCACTTCGAAACCGCCGGCGTTCTGCAGCACCTCTCGAAGGCCGTCCCGCACGATCCCATGATCGTCCACGATCATGACTCTGACAGGTGTCGACGGATGAGTCACTCTTACCCCTTTCAGCAGTGAACGATGGAACTATACACGTTGTGCGGAGCGCAGCCATCAGGCTGAAGGTACCTCTCGGCGCAGATACTCATTCCCCGGTGCCGTTCACGGGCGCCCTTGCCGTCGACCCCCGGATGCTTGTGTAGAATCACCCCCATGACCGACCTGCCAACCCCCCTCAACCTCCTCCTGTTCATGGACTCCGAGAACGCCCCTATCGCCGAACTGGAGGCCGTTGCCCCCGGAAGGCTGAGCGTCACTGCTGTTCCCGCACAGGCGTTCGTGGACGACGCCGGCATGCTCCCCACGACGACCGGCCTCTGGAAGCCGCGTCCCTGGAGCACCGACCTCACTCCCGAGCAGCGGGAGCAGATACTGCGAGACACCCACGTCCTCGTGCTTACGCTGCCCTACCCGAAGCGCCTGGCCCCTCGAATGCCCAACCTGCTCTGGGCGCAGTATCTCTGGGCCGGCATATCCGACCTCCAGCACTCCGACCTGTGGGGCGGGCACGTCCGCCTCACCTCGTCGCGCGGCTACGTCGACACCACTCCCATCGCCGAGATGGTCATGGCAGCCGCCCTCTATTTCGCCAAGACGCTCCGTGCCGCCGTGACGCAGGCCATCGCGGGCGAGATGGACGCCTCAGGGTACGACCTCCGCCTGCTCGCGGGCAGGACGATGGGCGTTGTCGGTCTCGGCGGCATCGGCCTGGAGGTCGCACGGCTCGCGAACGCTATGGGCATGCGCGTCCTCGCCTCCCGCCTCTCCATCACGGAACGGCAACCCGGCGAGAACGGCGTCGAGACCCTCTACCCGGCCGCCGACCTCCACGAGATGCTCGCCGAGTGCGACTACGTCGCGCTCACGACCGCCCTCACCGACGAGACGCGCGACATGATCGACGATGCCTCCGTCGCCGCGATGAAGGACGGCGCGGTGCTCCTAAACGTCGGGCGCGGCGAACTCATCGACGAGCGCGCGCTGAAGGACGGCCTGCGCTCCGGCAAGGTCGGCGGGGCGTACCTCGACGTCTACACCGACGAATGGTTCCGCCCGCCGGACCCCGAGCTGCTTGCACACCCCCGCGTCCTCATGACGCCGCACAACTCCGGGCACGTCGACGTGGCTTCCTCGTTCGCCATGGACGTGCTCAAGCAGAACATCGCCAGCTTCCTCGCCGGCGAACCCCTCATCAACGAGGTGGACTGGGAGCGCGGCTACTGACCTGCCGCACGCCGTACTCCCCATTCGGCACGCTATACTCAGCCTCCAAGCTAATTGGCAAGGAGGGATACCGTGCGCGTACCGGTGAAAGACGGGCATGTCGAAGTTAGCGAACGAGGCAGCGGCGACCTGGTGGTCTGCGTCTCCTCGCTGGGACGCGGCATCGAAGATTTTGACGCCCTCGGGGAGGACCTCGACGACGCCGGATACCGGGTCGCGGGCGTGAACCATCGCGGCGTGGGCGACAGCTCGCCCGCCGTCGACGGGCTGACGCTCCGCGACTTCGCGGAGGACGTGGCGCGGGCCATCGAGCACATCGGCGGCGCGCCTGCCCACCTCATCGGCCACGCATACGGCAACCGCATCGTGCGCTGCCTCGCGTCCGACCACCCCGAACTCACCCGCAGCGTGACGCTCATCGCTCCCGGCGGCCAGTCGCCGCCCGCTCCGGACATCCCGCCCACGCTCATGCGTATCTTCGAGCTCGACCGCCCCGCCGAAGACCGGCTCGCCGACGTGCAGCGGGTGTTCTTCGCCCCTGGACGCGACGCCTCGATCTGGCTCGACGGCTGGTCTCCGGCGACCAGGAAGATGCAGTGGGACGCACGCGACTCCATCCCTTACGCCGAGTGGGGGTACGCCGGGGCCGCGCCCGTGCTCGCCATCCAGGGTCTCGACGACCCGATGGCCACGCCGGAGAACGGCTACGTCCTGCGTGACCAGCTGGGCGCCGACCGGGTTCACGTCGTCGACCTCCCTGACGCCAGCCACGCGCTGCTCCCCGAACAGCCGGAGGCCATCACGCGCGAAGTGCTCGCCTTCCTCAGCCAGCACTAGCCTCATGTCGCTCACGCTCAGCGTCACCGACCAGTCGCCGATGCGCCGCGGCGAGTCGCCCTCGAGCGCGCTGCGCGATACGGTACTGCTCGCGCAGGCTGCCGAGCGCCTCGGCTACGCCCGCTACTGGGTCGCCGAGCACCACAACACCGGCTCGTACGCCGGCACCAGCCCCGAGATCGTCGTCGGGCAGCTCCTCGCGAACACCTCGCATATCCGCGTCGGCAGCGGCGGCGTCATGCTCTCGCACTACTCGGCGCTCAAGGTCGCCGAGCAGTTCTCCGTACTGGATTCGTTCTACCCCGGACGCGTCGACCTCGGCGTTGGGCGGGCGCCGGGCAGCGACCACACCACGATGTTCGCGCTCGCCTACCCGAAGCGGCCCGCAGACATCGAGACGTTCCCGCAGCAGGTGGTCGACCTCATCGGCTACCTGCACAACGGACTGCAGCCTGACCACCCGTTCGCGGCGGTGAAGGCGCGGCCCGGCCCCCCCCCCGACTCCGCCCCCGCCGCCCCGCCCCCTGCCCCCCCGTTCTGGCCGGGGAAGCCGCGGCCCGGCCCGCCCCCCGAGTCCGCGCCGGAGGTCTGGCTGCTCGGCTCCAGCGACTACTCCGCCAACCTCGCCGCCTACATCGGGCTGCCGTTCGCCTTCGCCGACTTCTTCGGACACACGGGCAAGCACGGGCCCGCCGTCGCCGAGATCTACCGGCGCAACTTCCGCCCCTCCCCGCTCTGCCCTGAGCCGCGCGTCAACGTCACCGCGCAGGTCGTCTGCGCCCCGACGGAGGAGGAAGCGCGATTCCTTGCATCGAGCCGCAACCTCAACCGGGCGCGGCGCGCCATCCAGGCGCAGGGCGGCGAGCAGATGCAGGGCCTCGCCCCGCCGGAGGAGGCGTCGCAGGTCGACCTCAGCCCTGCGGCGACGGACTACGTCGCACAGTTCACCGAGGGCTACATCGACGGCGACCCCACACAGGTGAAGGAGGCGCTGCTCGCGATGGCCAAGCGCTACGAGACGACGGACGTAGGCGTCGTCACCATCACCTACCGCCTCGAAGACCGCATCCGCTCCTACGAACTCGTCGCCCGTGAGTTCGGCCTGCAGGGCGGGTAGCGCACGGCGCGCCGCCCTGTCGTACCATCCCCCTCGACACCAACCGCCGCATCGACGGCAGGAGACGAGGCTATGGGCAGACGGCAGACCATCCACATCCCCGGCGTGCAGCACAACGCCCCCATCCCCTACGGCGCGCGCGTGGGCAACGTCATCTACAGCTCGGCGATACAGGGCATCAACGCCGACACCGGCGAGCTCCCGGAGGATGTCTACGAGCAGGCGCGGCAGTGCTTCCGCAACATGCACACCTTCCTCGAGATCGCGGGGGCGACACCCGACGACATCGTGCGGCTCACCTGCTTCCTCGCCGACCTCGGTGACCGCCAGGCGCTCAACGAGCCCTGGCTCGCGCTCTTCCCCGACGAGAACGACCGTCCCCCCCTCCCCCGAGGAGACGGCCCCCCCCCCCCGCCACACGTCCAAGTACGAGCCCCCTCCGGGGGGGATGAAGATCCAGATAGAGGTAGTCGCCGTCGTCGAGTGACCCAACCCGTCGTTCCAGCGAGGCCTGGAATGGCGCCTGGCGTAGGGGCACCCCTTGTGGGCGCCCTTCGGGGCACGAGATCTTCGAGGCCGACCTCGCGAAGGCCGGCGCGACCTGCCGCATGAAGGCGTTCATCCCCTACTGCACCGGCGAGGTCGGCCCCACCAGCGAGCGCGAGACCTAGTAGATATCCAGCGTGAAGCGCGGGCTCGGCACGCCGCTGGTCTTGTAGTCCAGCACCGCGTTCGCGAGCGAGTCCGCGACCACCTCCTCGACCACGAGCACCGTCGCGCCGTCGTGCGCGTAGGCGATGTCAGCCGCGCCGCGCTGATCGATCACGATGCCCCAGTCGCCCTGGCCCGTCCACACCGGCGGGACCGCGAGGCGCAGCAGCCTGCCCGGCTCCATCGCCCGCGCGTCCGCCACCTTCTTTAACTCGGCGCACGCCGTTTCCGTCACCGTCAGCATCCCTCGTCCAACTCCCAGCTCACGCTCCTGGTTTTTGCGCTACCCGCACGCCCGCGCCACTCTGGTGGATTCCCGCTTTCGCGGGAATGACGGTAGAAATAGGGGAATGACGGGACTCTACTTCAGGACCACCAACTGGCCGTCCTGCAGGTCGAGCAGGTGACCCGAGAGCTCCATCGAGGCCTCGGCGCAGAGCAGGAAGCGCTCTCCCGCGTAGTCCGGCCCCGGCATCCGGTTGCGCGCCTCCTCGGGCGCGTCCTCCGTCGCGATGGCCGCGCCCGGCGAGATGATGACGACGCTGATGTTGGAGTCGCGCACCTCTTCCGCGTGGAACTTCGTGAACGTGATGAGCGAGTCCTTCGCCGTTGCGTAGGCGAGCGCGCCGGGCGGGGTGAGTCCGCCGCCGCCATGCAGGTTCACGATGTTCCCACCGCCGCCCGCCTCCATGTACGGCACGGCGTGCTTGGAGGCGAGGAACGAGCCGAGCAGCGCCACGCCCATCACCGTGTCCCAGAACCACGTCTTCTCCATGTCCTGGATCTTCGGCCAGCGCGGTTTGTCGTTCCAGTTGAAGTGCGGCACGATGGCGGCGTCGTTGATGAGGACGTCGATGCCGCCGAAGCGCTCGTTCACCTGCGCCATGAGCGACCGCACCGCGTCCTCGTTCGTAACGTCGGTGGGGACGGCCATCGCCTCCGCGCCGAGCTCGCCCAACTCGCCGAGCGTCTGCTGCAGGCGGGTCTCGTCGACGTCGGCTATCGCCACCTTCGCGCCTTCCTTGGCGAACCCGTGGGCGATGTAGCGTCCTATCCCCTTCGCGGAACCCGTGATGACCACGGACTTGTCCTTCAGCATCGCGCGCCTCCCTCTCTCGTGTGCAGTCTGCCCCGCAACCTATGGGATACGGCGCAGAGGGTCAAGATGGCGTTCCCCACGCCGCGCCGTTCATGGTGGGGCCTGTCGAACCACGCCCGCCCGTCTTGGTCCTGCTCCTTTCGTCATTCCCGCGAAAGCGGGAATCCGGCCCTACGCGCCGCCGCACACGACATTTTTTGCGGTTTACTCGTAACGAGGGGCTCATTAAGGCTCATTTACCTCTGGCGCCGTACCCAAAATGAGCCCCCGCAGGGGGTCCAAAAGGGCTCATTTGCCCGAATTTGTGAGCCTTTTGAGCCTTTTTGAGCCCCTCAGCCCTTCTCCAGTCATCCGTGCGGTACGTGCCATGCGCTCCGTTCATGGAGACAGCGTACGGGAGTGCGGAGCGATCTCGTAAGGGGCGGGTGTCAGGAATCTCACATCGATGCACAGGATGGATAGGATGGGGCTGTCATGCCAGCGGAGGCTGGTAGCCAGGATGGTCGATAGGCCGCGCGGCGGACGTATGGGTGGGCTCGGGTTCCTGATGTCGTTCCTGATGTCTGCCTTTACGAGTGATTGCCAAGCGAAATGACGCCTTGACGTCTATATCGACAAGGCCGTTCCCTGCTTCTGGGGGTAAGGCATCAAGATGCGTACCGGAAAGCGTGTGCAACCATTCCGGTCACGGGCGCTGTCTCCAACAACGGCCCTGAGCTATCAAGCGCGGTCCCGTAGGTGAGGCAGGTGCACGGAGTCATGCAGCCAGCGTACGCGAAGGAGGAGCGTCGGCGTAAGTGGCGGATGTCAGTGTTTGCATTCCAGATGGAGTCACAACTCCCTCCTTACGGAGATCTAAGTTCATAAAGAACACAGGCCATTGCGACTAGAAGAGCACACTCTAGTGCAATAATGCGTCTCATTGTTGACATATACTCTCCATCATGCGATATTGATTCCGGTCGTACGCCTTTGAGCATTCGCCCTATTGCTGGAGGAAATAATGAGTCCGAAGGATGTATTTATATTGGGAGCAGGTTTCTCTAGTGCTATCAATCCGCAGATGCCAACTACCAAAGACTTGACGATTATGATTAGTAAGACTGCCGCTCAATATGGGCTCAACCTTCCAGCCCCTTTGAAGAACGCCCAATCCAATGGGAAAGAACTCGATGAGAATATAGAACTTTGGATGACGTATCTCTCTCAAGACCAGCCTTGGCTAGACGCTCACCATAATTTGCAAAACAAAGCGACCGCTGCTCAGCTTCGACGTAGAATAAGAGCAATCATTGAAGACTGTACTAACCAAACAACTACTTCACCTCCGCCATCCTGGCTCATCACTTTGATCAAACAGTGGCATAAACATAATGCCGCAGTAATAACCTTGAACTACGATACTCTTGTGGAACGCGCGACCATGATGAACTCTCTTAGTTTGGGAGCGGGCCACCTGTATCCTCCCTATCTCTCCAACATACGATCACGAGTAGAGGCCCCTTCGCATAGTACACTAATAGACACTTTCAAATACTACAAACTTCACGGCTCTGTAAACTGGCATTACTCTGGGAGAGAGATTTTCTATGGAGAAACGATTTATTATTCTGATGTTTCACGCTGGGGAATTTTAGGTGAAGACGAACAAGAGTCTCGTCTCTATACTATGGATAAGGAGACTTTGCTTATTCCCCCGGTCACGGAGAAAACCACATTCTTCAACAATGAGACTGTCAGGCAGTTATGGCAACAATCGAGCAGCGTTCTAGGAAGTGCAAGAAGGGTATTCGTCATTGGGTATTCACTGCCACTATCAGACTTAGGAATGTGCTTTTTCTTAACACATAGTCAACCTATTTTAGGTACTAACTGGTATGTCGTGAATAAGGATAAGTCTGCCGCAAGTCGTTTCAGTGAATTATTGGCTCCACAACAAGTTATCTGTGACGATTTTGTGGGTGGATGTGACTCAGTAGCAAGATTCGTTGAAGAATATCTTTCTATGGTTTAACTCTAGCCTTCACGGCTACCATTTTGCTTCCCATTGCAAGGAAGCCCCCCACGTTCCTCCTAGAGTGTGACACCCGCCCCTTACGAGGTCGCCCCTGCCCGCCCTACCATTGTTCCGGTGGCGGGCCTCCCTTCGCATCGAGAGTGCCGTGGCTCACAATGTCCCGGAATGTCCCACTCCGCTCGATGAGGGCCAGCGCTGCCAGAGGTGGCATGTTGCAGAATGTTGCACTTTGGTACAGGAGTTTTCGTGGGCGCGCTCCTGTCGTGCCCGCGCACACGAGTGAACCGGGATGAACATGCCGGAACATCGGCGCTCATTCGCGAGCAGGCCGTGCTCATCACGACTCGTTCGCTGCACATTCCGCACACATCCTGTCCATCCTCGTTGATCACCGGTCCGCAAGTTGACACGCCACACGGCCCGTCATAGTGTCGCAGGCGTGGGCGAGGGGCTGCGAGGTTGCGTGCTGAAGCGCGGGCCTCCGCAGGAACGACGGGAGACACACTCAAGGAGGGCGCACATGCTGGAAGGAAAGGTTGCAATCGTATCGGGCGCCGGCCCGAACATCGGACGCGAGATAGCGGCGACGCTCGCCCAGAACGGCGCGAGCGTCGTCTGCCTCGACCTGCGGCGTGACGCGGCGGAGGCCACCGCCCGCGAGGTCGTCGACCGGGGCTACGAGGCCATCGCCGTCGACGGCGACATCACGAAGCCGGAGGACATGGAGAACCTCGTTTCGCAGGCGCTCGCGGCGTACGGCCACATCGACATCCTCGTGAACAACGCGGCCATCACCAGCAGCCCCGGCCTGCTCGACGAGGACCTCGGCACGTTCCGGAAGATCGTGGACGTAATCCTCGCGGGCACGTTCAACTGCACGCAGCACGTCGCGAAGCAGATGGTGGCGCAGGGCACGGGCGGCGCGATCGTCAACGTCGCCTCCACGTCCGGCCACCGCGGCAAGAGCGGCGCGATCGCGTACCAGTCGGCCAAGGCGGGCATCCTCAACTTCACCCGCGCCTGCGCGATGGAGCTCGCCCCGCACAACATCCGCGTCAACTCGCTGACGCCGACACAGACCGGCATGCCGGTGGGCGGCAAGCCCGCGCGCCCCGACGACGAGGTGCCGGCGAGCGTGCCGCGCGGACGCTGGGGCAGGCCCCGCGACCAGGCGCAGGCCGTCCTCTTCCTCGTCTCCGACAACGCGGACTTCATCACCGGCGCGGACCTGCCCGTGGACGGCGGCAACCTCGCCATGCGGCAGTCGGGCTGAGGAGCGTCTGATCCCTTCCCCCTCGATAGTGGAAGGTCAGGATGGGGGTGAGTCGGCGGGGCGGGGTTCCGTCGTTCCTGCGAAGGCAGGAACCTCGCCCTCGATGTAGGGGCGTCCCTCGTGGACGCCCAGCGAAGGAGAACAGCATGACGACGCACCAGCACGAACACCGAGGCCACGGTGAGCAAGAGGGGCTCCGGTGGGGCCACTCCTGGAAGGAGGAGGACCGCGTCACCGAGTACGTCGAGCGGATGGACGAGCAGCAGGACGAGCGGCAGCCCGTCTTCGACATGATGACCCGCCTCGTGCAGGCCGACGCTGACGCACCGGTCCGCATCCTCGACATCGGCACCGGATACGGCCCGGTCGCGACGGCGTGCCTCGACGCGTTCCCGAACGCCACCGCGGTCGGCCTCGACATCTCGGAGGCGATGATGGAGGCGGGCAAGCCGCGCATGGCCCGGTTCGGCGAGCGCTTCGCCTACGTGTTCGGCGACTTCGCGGACGGCGTGCTGCCGCCGGAGGTCGTCGACGCCGGCCCGTATGACGTCGTCGTCTCGGCGCGCGCCATCCACCACCTCCCGGCCGAGCTGATGGCGAGCCTCTACGCCAGCGTCCACGGCGCGCTCAACCCGGGCGGCGTCTTCTTCAACCTCGACACCGCGTCGCCGGAGACGGAATTCCTCCGCAACGCCATGCGGGGCGCACGACGGCGCCATGAGAACCGCGCGCCCCGCGAGGAGCGCCGCACGCCAGAGCAGATCGCCCACGACGCCATGCACCATCACCGGGACGCCACGCTCGCCCGTCACCTGGAGTGGCTGCGCGCCGCAGGCTTCACCCACGTGGAGTGCTTCTGGAAGAATCTCTCGCTCGCCCTGGTGGGCGGCTACAAGGCGTAAGACAATGACTGGAACGGCACAACACCCGACGATGGCGCAACTGGAAGCGGGGCTCGACGACGTTCGCAGCTCGCCAAAGGACGAGGGCACGCTGCAACTCATCGTGCGGCGTCCAGAGAGATTGGAACGCGAGCTGGTCGACGAGGCCAGCCTCGACGTAGAGGTCGGCCTCGTGGGTGACAACTGGCTGACCCGCGGGAGCACCGTCACGCCCGATGGATTGGCTAACCCGGAGATGCAGGTGACGCTCATGAACTCCCGCGTCGCCGACCTCGTGGCGGGCGACAGGGAGCGCTGGCACATCGCGGGCGACCAGCTGTACGTCGACATGGACATGAGCAGGACGAACCTCCCGCCGGGCACGCGGCTCGCTATCGGAACGGCGGTGCTGGAGGTATCGGCCGCGCCCCACACGGGTTGCGCCAAGTTCAGCGAGCGATTCGGCAAGGACGCGCTGCGGCTCGTCAGCACTGCGGTGGGTCAGGAGTTGTGCCTGCGCGGCATCAACACGAAGGTCGTCCAGTCCGGCGACGTGCGCGTAGGAGACGCAGTGCGCAAGCTCGGGACGGCGTAGAGCGCACATGACCACGAACGGAGAGCGGGACGTCGTCATCATCGGCGGAGGCATCGCTGGCATCGGCACGGCGTACTACCTCGCGGCGATGGGCGTCCGCAGCACGGTCATCGAGCGCGACGGCATCGCGAGCCACGCCTCCGGGTTCGCCTACGGCGGACTCTCCGGCGGCGTCACGAACGGCCCGCACGCCAACACCCCGCTCATCGAATACAGCATGAGCCTCTACTCTCCGCTCGCCGAGGCGCTCACCGCCGAGACGAACGTCGACATCCAGTACCAGCCCCGCCCGCTGCTGCGGCTCGCCCTCTCCGACGACGAGGCTGCCACGCTGACGCGCTACCTCGACTGGCAGCAGGCGCTGCCGGGCTACACGGTGCGCTGGCTCAAGCCGGACGAGGCCCGGGCCCTCGAGCCGCGCATCTCGCCGGAGACCGTCGGCGCACTCCACGTCGAGGGGTCGTCGGACATCGAGCCGTACCGGCTGACGCTCGCGCTGGCGCCCGCCGCCCCCCCCCGCGGGGAGGGTGCGTCGAACAGGGAGCCGTACCGGCTGACGCTGGCGCTGGGGCAGGCCGCCGAGCAGCGCGGTGTGACGCTCCGCAGCGGCGAGGTCACCGCCGTCCATAGTGACGGCGGGCGCGTCGAGGGCGTCAGCATCGCGACCGGCGCAGGGAACGCGGAGCGCATCGACTGCGACACGGTCGTCGTCGCGATGGGGCCGTGGACCGCGCAGGCGTCGGAGTGGTTCGGCGTGCCGCTGCCGGTGCACCCGCTCAAGGGGCAGATCATCCGGCTCCAGGCGCCCGGCGCTCCGTACGCGCTGAGCATCGGCCATCTGGGGAACTACGCCATGACCAAGCCGTCCGACGGCCTCGTCTGGTGCGGCACCACGGAGGAGCACGCCGACTTTGACGAGTCCCGCACGACCGAGGCGCGCGACGCCATCATCGAGTCCACGCTGCGGATGCTGCCGTCGCTGGAGGACGCCGAACTGGTGCTCCAGACCGCCTGCCTGCGTCCGGTGACGCCGGACGGCGCGGTCACGCTCGGCGCGATCCCCGGCACTGACGGCGCATACGTCGCCACCCGCGGCCGGCGCCCCCCCCCCCCCCGCCCCGGCCGCGGGGGGCCGCCGGACCGCGCGGTCACGCTCGGCGCGATCCCCGGCACTGACGGCGCATACGTCGCCACCGGCGGCGGGCGGCAGGGCATCATGATGGGGCCGGGCATGGGCAAGGCGATGGCGGACCTCATCGCCGGAGGCTCGGGTGCGATCGACCTCGCGCCCCACGCGCCGGGCCGCTTCTCCGCATGAGCGCCCAGCCACAGGCGCAGCCGGACCAGCGCACGCAGACCCGCGCCGCCCTGCTGAGCTACGGCGCCTCGTTCTCGTACCAGATAACGCTGGGCCTCATCCAGGTGCTCGTGCCGCTCTACGCGCTGCACCTCGGCTACGACCTCACCCTGCTGGGTGTCATCGTCGCGTCGCAGGCCGTCTTCGGGCTGGTGCTGCGGCTGTTCGCGGGAGCGATAGCCGACCAGTTCGGCGAGCGGTGGGTGCTCTGGGCCAGTTTCGTGACGATGATCGTCGGCATGGTCTTCTTCGTCGCCTCCGGCTTCTTCTGGATGCTCATCCTCGGCCAGTCGTTCGTCGGCTACTCCCGGGCGACGTACTGGACGGCGACGCAGTCGTACGTCAGCCGCATCAACCCGGAACGCTCCGGCGAGATCTACGGACGCCTCAACGCCTTCGGCAGCGGGGGAGGCCTCATCGGAGCGGCCATGAGCGGCGTCCTCGTCATCACGCTGGGATATGGCGTGGCATTCGCCGTCACGGGGGCCATCGCGCTCGCCGGGTTCATAGGCTGCCTCGCGATGCCGCCGCTCGCGGCGCGGCCGGCGCGGCGCGGCTTCCGCGCGCCGCTCGGGCACATCCCCGGCATCGCGCGGCACCGCGGCATGGGCCTCGCCGCATTCGCCGCATTCGTTGCATCCATGTCCATGATCATGACGAGCATCCTCTTCATCCCCTACCTCCGCGAACTCGACTACACCGAGGACGTCATCGGCGGGATGCAGGCGATCGGCGTCGGGGGCAGCGTCGCTATCGGCATGGTGTTCGGCCACGTCCTCGCGCGCCTGGGGCGGCAGTGGACCTACACGATAGCCCTGCTCATGGTGGGCATCGTGGTGCTCGGCATATCGGCAGGCGCGGGGGCCTACGCAACCCTCGTGCCGCTGATGCTGCTCTACGGGGTCTTCCGTTCGACGCTCGGCATCCTCTACCCCATAGCGGGCGCCGACCACAGCTCCCCCAACCAGCGCGGGATGGCGATGGCCTACGTCGGCCTGTACTGGGGAACGGCTCAGCTCGTGGCGCCACTGGGCTTCGGCGCGCTGGCGGGGATGTTCAGCATCGAAGCGAGCCTCTGGACTGCGGGGGTATTGTTCCTGGTGGCAGGTGCGCTCTTCCCGCTGCTCTACCGCTGGTTCGTGCCAGGGCCGGAGCAGACCTTCGGCGAGCGCCCTTGACGCATTCCCCCCACGGAATCAGGATTGCCACTATCCTGTGTGCCATGCGTGAGCGGAACATCGGCAATGACTGACTACGACTACGACCTGGTGGTCATCGGCTCGGGCCCGGCGGGCCACAGAGCCGCGGTGCAGGCCGCGAAGATCGGGAAGCAGGTGGCCGTCGTCGAGCGGCTGCCGCACATCGGCGGCCTCAACGTCACCACCGGCACCGCGAGCAAGGCGCTGCGCGAGGCCGCGCTGCACCTGAGCGGGTTCCGGGAGCGCACCCTCTACGGCGAGTCCTACACCGTCAAGCAGAACATCACGATGAGCGACCTGATGGTCAGCACGAACCACGTGATGCACCAGCAGGCCGAGATGCTCCGGAGCCAGCTCGCCAGGAACCGGGTGGACATGCTCCACGCGGAGGCATCGTTCTCCGATCGCCACACGATCCACCTCGACGAGGATAGCGACGACGCCCCGGACCGCGCCATCACCACCGACAAGGTGATCATCGCCGTAGGGTCGCATTCGACCCAGCCCCCGACCATCCACACGGACGGGAGGCTCATCTTCCTCAGCGACGACGTCATGGACCTGCCCGACCTCCCGCGGATACTGACCGTGGTGGGCGGCGGCGCGATCGGGTTGGAGTACGCCAGCACGTTCGCGGCGCTTGGCGTTCGAGTGACGCTCGTTGACAGGAGCCCGCGGCTGCTGCCGTTCGCGGATGACGAGATAGTCGACGCGCTCGTCTACCACCTGCGGGAGAACGGCGTGACGTTCCGCCTGAACGAGGATGTCTTCGATATCGAGTACCTCCCTGGGGAACGCGGTAATCACGTGCGCGTGCTGCTGAAGAGCGGCAAGCAGATCGTGAGCGATGCGGTGATGTACTGCGTGGGGCGCACCGGCGCGACGGAGGGGCTGAACCTCGAGGCCGCAGGGCTGGCAACGGATGAGAGAGGGCGCATCAGCGTCGACGAGAACTACCAGACGAGCGTGGAGGGCATCTACGCGGTGGGCGGCGTCATCGGCTTCCCCGACCTCGTGTCGACCTCACAGATGCAGGGGCGGCTGGCCGCATACCACGCATTCGACGTCATCACCAACAGCGTGCCCGGCCTCTTCCCGTATGCGGTCAAGACGACTCCGGAGGTCGCGATGGTCGGCAAGACGGAGTCCCAGTTGACGGATGAGGGAGTCCCCTACGAGGTAGGCAGGGCCCAGTACCGGGAGATCGCGAAAAGCGTCATCGAGGGCGACGAGTCCGGCGTCCTGAAGCTGCTGTTCCACATCGACACGCGGGAGCTGCTCGGCGTCCACGTCGCGGGCGAGGGCGCCGCGGAGTTGGTCCAGATAGGCCAAGCAGTCATCGCCCACGGCGGAAGGCTCGACTACTTCGTGGAGTCTGTCACCAGCTTCCCGACGCTGGCGGAAGCCTTCGTGTCGGCTGCCCTGGACGGGTTCAGTCGCATCGAAGAGTGATCCCACACAACGCCGCGAGCGCTGAGATGAACGCCGGCCGCTTTGACTGGGGCGCATGACGAGCGTATGGTTAACCATACGATGAAGACGACCCTGAACATAGCCGACAGCGTGATGCAGCGCCTGCGGGAGGAGTCCGCGCGACGTGGAGTAACGATGTCTTCCCTCGTCGAAGGGGCACTGCGCCGGATACTCGACGAGAAGCCCGGCAAGCGCGCCGACCTTCCCCCGCTGCCGAGTTGGCGCGGCGGAGTGCCCCTCGTGGACATATCCAACCGGGAAGAACTCTACCGCGTGCTCTACGAAGAGCATGACCGCGCTCTCTACGGGGGCGACATCCGGCAGGACAGCGCTACGAAGCAGGACGAATGATCGCCTTCGACACGAACGTACTCGTCTATGCCGCCAACGAAGACTCGGAGTTCCACGACGCTTGCCGCCGGAGCCTTGATGACGCCCGCGACGACCCTTCTCCCGCTTTCCTGACCTGGGGAGTCTGCTACGAGTTCCTGCAGGTCGTAACCCACTCCCGGGCTCAACCTGTAGCTTGGAACCCCACAGAGGCGTGGGCCTTCCTCACCGGACTGCTGGAGTCGCCGGGGTTCTCACTGCTGACACCGACCACCCGCCATACCGCGGTGCTGGGCCGGACGCTGGCCGAGGTGCCGAACATCCGAGGCCTGCGGATGCACGATCTGCATACGGCAGTGCTCATGCGCGAGCACGGCATCAGCCGCATCTGCACGCGCGACCGGGACTTCCGCCTGTTCCCCTTCCTCGATGTCGTGGACCCGCTGGCGTAGCCCACCCCTCCTCACAGCGCTTCCAGCGCTGCGGCTGCCTCCTCCGTCGAAACCACCTGCGCGAACGTGCCCATGTTCAGCAGCGACGCTTCGTGGTTCTCGGTGCGCCCGTCGCACGCGTCGCCGACGACGATGTTGTCGAAGTCCCGCTCGCGGGCGTCCCGCACCGTGCTCTCGACCCCAGCCTGTGTAGCGATGCCCGCCACGATGAGCGTGGACACGCCCAGGCGCCGCAGCCACTTCTCCAGCGCGGTGCCCGTGAACGCGCTCATCCCGCCGCCCTTGCGGATGAGGAACTCGCCCGGCAGCGGCGCGAGCTCGTCGATAACCTCCGCGCCCCACGTGCCGTCGCGCAGCGAGCCCAGCGAGCGTGCGCGCCCGTGTCGCGCGGCGTCCAGGTAGTCCTCGCGCAGGAAGTGGCCGGTGAAGAAGACCGGCAGGCCAGCGGCGCGGGCCGCCGACAGCAGCCGGACGTGGTTCTCTATGAGTTGCGGCGTGCGCGGGTTGCGACCCGCCTCGGGCGTCCGCCCTCCCTCCTTCAGGTAGTCGTTCTGCATGTCGTGGCAGACGTATGCAAGCGTCTCCCGTGCGGGCAGTTCGAGCATGGCGCAGCCTCCGGTAGGTTGGTCGGTGCATTGTAGGCTGCGGCACCCGCGGATATACGTCCCGATGCCTTTGACACTCCGTTCACACGGTGCTAGCGTCCCATCTGTCGAAGTATGCATATCCGCTCCAGAGCGGATGCCGGAAACGGGAACGGCAAGGAGGGCAGCCATGCCGGTAATCGACTCTGACGCGCATGTCGTTGAAACAGAGCAGACCTGGGACTACATGGACCCCGGCGATGAGAAGTACCGGCCGCAGGTCGTGGACGACGGCAGCGGCGGGAAGTTCTGGAAGATAGACGGCGAGATACGCGGGCGCGCGCGAGGCCCCGTCGCCGCGTTCGGGCTCTCCGACAAGGTCAAGCGCAACATGGTGACGGACGACTCCAAGCGCTACATGGAAGACATCCCCGGACGCGTCGCCCACATGGACGAGTTGGGCATAGACGTGCAGGTGCTCTACCCCACCATGTACATCGGGCGCATGTGCGAGAACCCCGACACGGAGATCGCGCTGGCAAAGAGCTACAACCGCTGGCTCGCCGACATCTGGGAGCAGAGCAAGGGGCGCCTGCGCTGGACGTCCATCCTTCCCCTCGCCACGATGGACGAAGCGCTGGACCAGTTGCGCTGGTCAGCCGAGCACGGCGCCTGCGGCGTGACCATGCGCACCATCGAGGACGAGCGGCTGCTGATAGACGAGTACTTCTACCCGCTCTACGAGGAGGCCGCGCGGCTGAACCAGCCCATCGCCATCCACATCGGCAACTCCAACGCCTACATCCGCAACCTCATGGCGAAGGACGGCATCGGCGGCACGTTCGGCGGCCTCCGCCTCATGTCCGTCGCCAGCTTCCACCAGCTCATCACCACCGCCACGCCCAAGAAGTTCCCGGACCTGCGCTGGGGCTTTATTGAGGCGAGCAGCCAGTGGCTCCCCTACGCCATCCACGACCTGCGCCGCAGGTTGGAGACGCGAGGCCGTGAACTGGAGGAGGACGTGCTCGGCGCGTACAACATCTGGGTCACCGCCCAGACGGACGACAACCTGCCGGACGTGCTGAAGTACGTGAGCCACCGCCACATCCTGATCGGCACCGACTACGGTCACCAGGACCAGTCGAGCGAGATCGAGGCGATGCGCATCATCAAGGAGGACGGCGGCCTCGCGCCGGGTGTCGTCGACGACATCATGGGCCAGAACGCCCTGGACTTCTACGGCATCACCGTCGATTCTCCGGTGCTTGCGAGCGCCTGATACAGAGCGTATACGGACAAGACCCCGTCCACGGAACGGGAATGAGAACCGCAGAGTGAGGAGGACACAGCATGCTGACCGCTGAGCAGAACGACCGCTTGACACGGGTTGGGGCCGGCACGCCCATGGGCGAGTTGATGCGCCGCTACTGGCACCCCATCGCCGCCGTCGCCATGATGAACGACCGCTCCACGAAGCCCATCCGCCTGCTTGGCGAGGACCTCATCCTCTACAAGAGCAAGCAGGGCGTCTTCGGCCTCGTGGACAACTACTGCCCGCACCGGCGCATGGGCATGGTCTACGGCATCCCGACGGACGAGGGCATCCGCTGCCCCTATCACGGCTGGATGTTCGACGAGACCGGGCGCTGCCTGGAACAGCCTTACGAAGAGACCGAGGCTCCGGACAACCGCTTCAAGGACAAGGTGCGCATCAAGGCGTTCCCGCTGCAGGTCAAGGCGGGCCTCATCTTCGCCTACCTCGGCCCCGACCCCGTGCCGCTCCTCCCGAACTGGGACGTGTTCGCACTCGAAAACGTCGTGCGGGACATCGGCTACACGGAGTTGCCGAGCAACTGGCTCCAGTGCCAGGAGAACTCGCTCGACCCCGTGCACTCCGAGTGGCTGCACGGCGAGTGGGCGAACTACGTCCTGGAGATGCGCGGCGAGGGCGACAAGGTGCGCAAGCGCTACGAGAACGAGCGCATCGGCTTCGACAAGTTCAAGTACGGCATCTACAAGCGCAGGCTCGTCAAGGGCGGCAGCTACGATGACGGCGAGTGGGCGCAGGGCCACCCCATCGTCTTCCCCTACTTCCTTCGCCAGGGCGGCAGCGGCACCGCCATCGACACGTGGGACGGCAGGCGCGGCGGCGGCATGGGCGTCGGCGTTGGCCCGTCGTTCCAGATCCGCGTGCCGCTGGACGACACCCATACCGGACACTGGTGGGTGATGTGCCACCCGAAGATGTCGCCGGACGACCCCGAACAGCGCGATGAGGACGTGCCCCTCTTCTTCCCACCCCTCATCCAACTGGCCGAGGATGGCCGTGTCCGCTTCGAGATACTCGACTCCAACTCCGCGCAGGACGTCGCCGCGTGGATCACGCAGGGTTCGATAGCCGACCGCACCAAGGAATCGCTCGGACGCTCGGACAAGGGCATCATCATGTTCCGGCGCATGCTGGAGGAGAACGTCCGCATCGTCGAGGACGGCGGCGACCCCATCAACACCTTCCGGGACCCGGCGACCAACGTCTACCTGGGCATGGACACGGAGCACAAGTCCCGCCGGAACGAGCAGTACCAGGAGCGCGGCGAGGGAGACAAGGGCATCAGGCGCCAGGGTATGGCGAGCAAGTACAGCCCCATCCTGAACCAGCGCGGCGTCGAGGGCGGCGCTGACTCCATCGAGCGCCGCAAGCAGGTGGGCCAGACCGTCTAGGGAAACCCGGGAGGACAACGTCATGCTGACGAAAGAAGACAACGAGAAGCTCACTCGGGTCGGCCCCGGCACACCCGCGGGCGAACTGCTGCGACGCTACTGGCACCCCATCGCCATCGCGTCGGAGATAACGGAGGAGCGCCCGACGATGGCCGTGCGCAGGCTGGGCGAAGACCTCGTCATCTTCCGGGACAAGTCCGGGCGCTGGGGGCTGCTCGCCGACCACTGCGCGCACCGCAGTGCGTCGCTCGTCTACGGGCGCGTCGAGGAGCGCGGTATCGCCTGCGCCTACCACGGCTGGCTCTACGACACCGAGGGCAACATCCTGGAGACTCCGCCTGAGAAGAACGAGGCGATCATGCGCTCCGTGAAGCAGCCCGCCTACGACTGCAAGGTCTACCTCGGCGTCGTCTGGGCGTACATGGGGCCGAAGCCCGCGCCCGTCTTCACCCCGTTCGACACGCTCGTGCGGGAGGACGGACGCCGCAAGATAAACCTCCACCCCGTGCTGGACTGCAACTGGTTCCAGGCGATGGAGAACTCCATGGACCCGGCGCACCTGCAGATACTCCACCAGGAGTACTACGCACGCGGCCAGCGCGAGCCCGTCAACACCACGCGCGGTTTCACCGACGACGTGGACTCGTTCGAGTTCTACCAGACCGGCTACGGCCTGATGAAGAAGCGCACCTACACCAACGGCGTCGTAGACGAGCACCCCGTCCTCTTCCCCTCCATCCTCCGGCAGGGGCCGAGCACGCAGTTCCGCACGCCGATAGACGACGAGCACACCTGGCACGTCCACATCAACTTCTGGCTCACCGATGACGGCCAGCCCGACGACACGACGTGGGACCCGCCCGTCGAGTACATCGAGCCGTACAAAGTGCCCGCGGACAAGAGCCACCCGAACGCGTGGTACGACCGCCGCTCCGTGCTCTCGCAGGACCACATGGCCTGGGAGACGCAGGGCCCCGTCACGGACCGCTCCACCGAGCACCTCTCCTACTCGGACCGTGGCGTCGTCCTGCTGCGCCGCACGATGTTCGAGCAGATGGAGCGCGTCGCACGCGGCGAAGACCCGCTGGGCGTCATCCGGGACCCGGACCACCCCATCGTCGACACGAACATCGACGAGGACGTCTGGCAGAAGCAGCCCACCCACCGCTGGGGGGCCGTCCGGGCGTAGCCGGTAGTCGCCGAAAACCAGGAGGGGGCCGGCCGGCTGGGCGCCATCCGGGCCCCGGACCGCCCCATCGTCGACACGAACATCGACGAGGACGTCTGGCAGAAGCAGCCCACCCACCGCTGGGGGGCCGTCCGGGCGTAGCCGGTAGTAGCCGAAAACCAGGAGGAGGCCGGCATGCTCACAGCCGAAACCAACGAGCGGCTGGCTCGGGTTGGCCCGGGGACTCCGGGCGGCGAGTTGCTGCGCCGCTACTGGTTGCCGCTCAGGCCCTACGCCCAACTCCTGTCGGAGCCGGTCATGAAGGTGCGCCTACTCGGTGAAGACCTTGTCTTCTTCCGCACGCTGAACGGGGACATCGGGCTCATCGGCGACAGGTGCGCTCACCGCTCGATGGGCATGGAGTGGGGCATCCCGGACGAAGACGGATTGCGCTGCTCGTACCACGGCTGGCTCTACGGTACTGACGGGCGATGCCTCGATACCCCGCTGGAGGCGCACGACAGCGCCTTCACGAACCGCATCAAACTCAAGGGCTACCCGGTCAGGGAGATGGGCGGGCTCATCTGGGCCTACCTCGGGCCGGAACCGGCGCCGCTGCTTCCGCCCTGGCCTGTCTTCGTATGGCCCAACGCCATCCGCCAGATCGCCTGCACCCTCCTGCCCTGCAACTGGCTCCAGAGCTGGGAGAACACCGGAGACCCCGCGCACAACCCGTGGCTTCACGGCGAGCTCTTCAAGTACGCCCTGGAGAAAGACGGACTGCTGGAGGACCGGGTCACGGACGAAGGAACGCACCGGGCTTTCACCTCAATCCGTTCCGGCATCGGCATCGAGGGCCTCTACGCCCGGCCCACGCCCTTCGGCATGGAGAAGGGCATCAGCTACTCCAGGGCACTCGGCGCCGACTTCGACGGGGAGGCCGGACACTCGACCGTCATCTTCCCCGTCATGACCGGCGGCGAGATCGGCAACACCATGTACAACAGGACGCAGGTGCGCGTCCCCATCGACGACACCAGCACCTACTACATCCACTACGAGATAGCCGCCGCGCCGAAGGGCGTCGACACGCCCCGGCAGGAAATCGTTCCCTTCTACGAAGTGCCGCTCTGGGACCGGGAGGGGAAGGCCATCCTCGACCACACCTTTACGCAGGACATGATCGCGTGGTGGTCGCAGGGCGCCATAACGGACCGCACCGCCGAGAACCTCGGCCGCACCGACATCCCCATCGTCTTCCTCCGGCGTCAGCTGGAGGAGAACATGCGCATCGTGGAGGACGGCGGCGACCCCCTCAACGTCTTTCGCGACCCGGACCGCATGGAGGAGATCGTCTCCCAGGTTCGCTACCGTGACGAGGAAGAGGCCGTCCGGCGCATCGGCAGCAGGATCGGCGGCTACCGCGAGCAGTACCATCGCGGCTACTGGCGCGACGACGTTGGCCGCTACGCTCCCGCCAACGAGCTCGTGCAGGAGTTGCACCGGCGGGTCGAAGAAGCCTATGGCGCGGTGCGCTGAGCAGGGTCGTCTGCCCCAACAGACAATGCCAGCCTCATCTCTGGGAGAATGTCAGCCGATGCCGAACGGCCCCAAACCTGTCATCGCCTACGCGTGTCCTCACTGCGGAGAGACGACCGTGACCCAGCACGAAACAGAGCCTCGGCATCTCTTGGACTGGGAGAACACGGTGTGGGTCGAACTGGTCTTCGAGTGCGCCAGTTGCGAATGGTCCCAGGTGGTGGCCCGGTACCCTGCCGACGTTAGACCCACCGCATCACGGTAGCCAGGCGGACCTGAAGCACTTGAGTGGGATTGGCTCCCCCTACCGCCAGTCGGCGTAGAGCGGGTCCTCGTCTACGAACGCGCGCACGATGCCGTCGTAGACCAGCCAGAAGGTGTCGAGCGTTGCGTTCAGCGACTCCCGGACGGACTGCTGCTCGAGGTCGCTCACGGCGTACTTCTCGATGACGTAGGGGCCCACCTTCATGTGCTCCTCGTCGACCGACATGTGCAGCGTCCAGTAGAGGATGTCGTCGCTGTCACGCTCGAAGCCGTAGTGGTTGACGAGGCCGTTGACCACGCGGTTCATCCGTCCGCTCGCGGTGCCTTCCAGCGCGAGTCCCTGCGACGCGTACAGTTCCAGCCAGGAGCGCTGGCCGATGAGCAGCTCACGCCAGTTCAGCAGGCCGCGCGTCTCGGGCAGCGGCTGGGTGGCGTTGAGTTCGTCGCGGGGGATGCCGGCGGCCTCGGCAAACTGGATGTACAACTCCTTGTGGCCCGCGGTGCCGGTCTCGCCGCCCTCCGCCTCTTCGGAGAGGTTCTCGAACCACATGCGCTCGAGTTCCGTGTCCTGCGGGGAGCGCGCGAACATCGCCGCGATGGGTTTCGGGAACGGCTTGGGGAAGAGCAGGTAGAACTGCTTGATGAAGCCATTGAGCTGGGGGCGTGTGAGCTGCCCCTCCTCGATCATCTCAAACAGCGGGTGCTTGCGGCTGTGCTTCAGCTCCTGCAACTGCTGCATCTCGGCGAGAAACTCCCTGGTAGCGAGCGCCATCGGTTGGGCCTCCGTGCGGTCAAGAGTGCGACGGCAAGTATACGCGCGCGCCGCCGTCTCCTGTACCATTGCGCCCTATGATCGAGTTCGGCGTGTCGCTCCCCACCATCGGCATGGACGACCCCTCAGCCGTGCGGCTCGTTGCGGAGCAGGCGGAGGCGTCCGGGCTCGACTCGGTCTGGGCCGCCGACCACATCGTGCTGCCGACCAGCCACACCTCCACGTACCCTTACAGCGCCGACGGCGAGTTCCTCATCGCGCCCGGCCTGCCGTTCCTCGACCAGTTCACGACGCTCGCCTGGGTGGCGGGGTTCACGTCGCGGGTGAAGCTCGGCACGGCGGTAACGCTGCTGCCGCTGCGCCACCCGCTTGCTGCGGCCAAGACGACCGCTACGCTGGACGTACTCTCCGGCGGACGCAGCATTCTCGGTGTCGCGGCTGGCTGGCTGCGGGAGGAGTTCGAGGCGCTCGGGCTGGACTTCGACCAGCGCGGCGCAGCGCTCGACGAGAGCCTGCGACTGGTGCTCGCAGCGTGGACGGAGCAGGAGGTGCGGTTCGAGGGGCGTTTCTTCAACGTGCAGGGCGTGGAGTCGTATCCGCACCCGGCGCAGGCGCCGCATCCGCCCATATGGGTGGGCGGTCACACGAAGCCGGTCATGCGCCGCGCCGCGCTCTACGGCGACGCGTGGTTCCCGCCGCTGTTCGCCACGACGCCGCAGGCGCTCGCGGAAGCGCACCGCTCGATGAACGAGGAGGCGGCTGCCCACGGACGCGGCGACGGCGCGGTCTCGCTCTCGCTCCGCGTGCTCGTCGACCTGCGTGACGAGCCGGACATAGCAGGCGCGGAGAAACGCGGCGCGCTCACCGGCGAGCCGCAGCGAATCACGGCGACGCTCGCGGAGTACGCGGAAGCGGGCGTGAGTCACTTCGTCTTTCTGCCGCAGGCGCGGAGCCTCGCCGACGTGCAGCGGACGATCGACCTGCTCAGCACGAGAGTCGTGCCGGAGTTGCGGTCGTGACACAGGGCGACTACCGCACCGGCGCCATCGAGGTTGCGCCCGGCGCGTATGCGTTCATCCAGGCGGGCGGCGCGACGGACGCGGGCTTCCTCGTCGAGGAGGAGGGCGTCGTCATCATCGACACGCTCATGACGCCCGCGCTTGCTGAGCGGCTGCTGGCCGAGGCGCGTCGCGTGACGGACAAGCCGGTGCGGTACGTCGTGAACACGCACTGGCACGGCGACCACCTCTTCGGCAACGCGCTCATGCCGGAAGCGCCCATCGTGGCGCACGACACCTGCCGCGAGGACCTCGCCACAGAATGGGACACGCACCGCGCGTTCCTGCGCGACCTCTACCCAGCGATCTACGAGGAGTGGCGCGACCTGCCGCAGACGCCGCCCAATCTGACGTTCAGCGACACGCTGACGCTCCACCTCGGCGAGCGGCCCGTCGAGCTGCGCTTCTTCGGCAGGGCGCACACGAGGGGCGACATCGCGGTCTACCTGCCGACGGAGGGCGTGCTGTTCGCGGGCGACCTCTCCTTCCACCAGTACATCCCGAACGCGCGGGATGGCTTCCCGCTCGCGTGGGCGGACGCCGCCGAGCGCGCCGCGCAGGTGGAGTGCGACGTCGTGGTGCCGGGGCACGGGCCGCTGGGGACGCGCGCCGACATGGACGAGATGCGCGAGTGTCTGCTGCGCATCACGGAGCAGGGAGAGCGCAGCTTCGCGGAAGGACGCTCCGAGGAGGAGGCGGTGGCTTCGCTGGACCTCGGGCCGTTCGCCGGTTGGGGGCGGCAGGAGGACCGCCTCCCGCCGCTCATGTCACGCCTCTATCGCGAGTTGCGCGGCGAGTTCGCGGAGTAGGCCTCCGAGCGGGCCGGCTCACTCGGCGAGGAGCGCGGTCGTCTCTTCGTAGAGGACAGTGATATCGCGCTCGACGATCTCCCACACCTGGGCGTTCTCCAGCCTGTCGTACTCATGAGCGATGAGGTTGCGGAACCGGATGATCTCCTGGAAGCCGATGATGCGTTCGAGGGTTGCACGGTCCTGCCTGCCGAGGCGGCTTACCCCTTCGCCGATAATCTCGAACTGCCGCTCCACCGCGCTGCGGAGGAGTAGGTCGTCAAGGTAATCGTCCAGCGCCTTCCCCTCTGTGAACCAGCTCATCTGCCCGGCAGCCTGGTTGATGTCGTAGAGCAGTTTCTTGGTTCGCAGTTCCACGGGGGAGCACTCCGGTGCGGGATGGGGGGCAGCGAGCGGTGGGCGTTCCGGCGCGGTCGGAGACTCGTAGAGCGGCGTCCTCGGTCCGGTATCAACGGCCTGCCGGAAGTACGGATTGCTGATGGCCTGTTCTTCGACGAGATCCACGTCCATGCCGAACAGGTCCTGGAGCGCGACAGCGAGGCGGAAGTAGGGCGCGGGGCGGCTGCCCTTCGGACGCGGCTCGAAGCTCACGAGGAAATCGAGGTCGCTCTCGCCGGGGCGGAACTCTCCCGTCGCGGCGGAGCCGAACAACTCCAGCCGTGCAACCTCGTGCTCCCGGCAGAGCCTTTCGATCTCGACGATGCGTTCTTCCACCAGCGGCGTCATCGCAGACTTACTCCTCGCCGCCATGATACCAGCGAGGCGTCAACATCCTCCGCGGCGGGGAGCCTGGCCGCATTCGGCTCCTAGTCCCAGCGGGTGTTCGGCTTGGGCTCCAGTTCGCCGTCGACGTAGATGTCGGCTTTGCCCTGCGGGAAGCAGACGTAGCCCTCGACCTTGGCGGACTCCGCCGTGGGGTCGCGGTACATCCATGCGATGTCCTCGAACGTCTCGCCGGCCACGTCTGCGTGGAAGTAGCTCGCCAGGCCCTTGTAGGTGGAGCCGAGCACGCGCTCGCTCGGGCGGAGGAGGTCCTTGCGGACGTCCTTGCCGGGGATGTAGTAGCGGTGGGGAAGCCCGGTCTCCAGCAGCATCACCGGCTGGTCCGTCTCCGCGACGGTCACACCGTTCAGTTCCACGCGCACGTGGCGGGAGCTCCGGAGGCAGTCCACGCGGGTGTACGGGTCCTTCGGGCCGATGAAGACCTCTTCCTCCTCCTCGAACCAGCCGTCCATCCTGTTCCAGTAGAACGCCACGTAGTCCCGTGCGTCCACGCAGCCTTCCAAGGGCTCCTGGTACGCCCAGACCGCGTTCTCCTCCACCCGGTCGCCAACCTTGACGCTCCAGTACTGAGCGTCTCCCTTGATCGGTCAGAAGGTGCTCTTATCGGTCTCCTCCAGCAGGTCCATCCGCACGTCGGCCATCGGGAAGTAGTAGATCGGCTGGTGGCGCGTCTCATACATGATGACCGCGCTCTTGCTGTCGGCGATCGTCTCCCCGCCAAGCGTGACCCGGATGCGCTTGGGCGTAGGCTCCAGGAAGGAGACGTGCTCCCCTATGCCCTGTGCGTTGATCTCATACGCTCTGAATACCTGCGTCATGCCGCCCTCCTTGCGCCCTTTGACCTGTCGTTCCTGCGCAGGCAGGAACCTCGCTCCTGTTCGCCGTTCACGCCCCTAGTTCCAGAGCGTGATGCCCATCAGCACGTTGCCGTGGTGCACGTCCTCGATAGCCTCGTTGATCTGCTCGAACCCGTAGCGCTTCGTGATGAAGGAGCCGATCTCGATGCGTCTCTGCGCGACGAGGTCGAGCACTTCCGTCACGTCGCTCGTCCGGCGCATCGCAACGCCGGTCACCTTGATCTCCTTGAAGGGGAAGCGCGAGTCGTTGATGGTGATGGGGCCCGGCGGCATCGCGCCGACGATGGTGGCCGTGCCCGTGGGTCGAGTCGCCCGCACGATCTGGTCGGCGGTCACCGGGTTGCCGATGGCCTCGAACGTCTTGCGCGCGCCGCCCTTCGTGATCTCCTTCGTCGCCTCGACCGGGTCGTCGGAGGTCGCGTTCACGATGTGGGTCGCGCCGTAGGAGAGCGCCGCCTCCAGCTTGCTGCCGACCACGTCGACCGCGACGATGGGGTACGCGCCGAAGAGGCGCAGCATCTGGATGATGTTCAGCCCCACGCCGCCGCAGCCGATGACCATCGCGGACTCGCCGGGAGCGAGGTGCGCGCCATTCTTCACCGCGTTGTAGGCAGTCGTCACCCGGCAGCCGACGATGCACGACTCCTCCAGCCCCACGCCGTCCGGCAGGTGGAAGACCATGTACGCGGGCACCGACAGCAGTTGCGTGAACCCGCCGACGTTCCAGCGCGTGACGGTCTCGCCGCCCGCCCTGCGGTACGGTGAGCCGAGCGGCATCTGCTGGCAGAGGTTCGATAGGCCCGTCATGCAGTACTCGCAGCGCCCGCAGCGGAAGCGCATGCCGACGGTCACGTTGTCGCCGTCCTTGAAGTGCTCGCGCTGGTTCTTGCCCGCGCCGACGACGATGCCGGAGACCTCGTGTCCCAGCACCGCTGGAAGCGACGTGGGTATCGAGCCGTCCTGCACCTTCAGGTCGGTGTGGCAGACGCCGCACGCCGCCACCTCGAGCAGCACGTCGTCGTCGTCAACGTCGGGCGTCTCGAAATCCTCGATAACGAGGTCCTGGTCTGCGCCCTGCAATACCGCTGCCTTCATACGCTCCCTCCCCACTGAGGATGGGCGGATTCTAGCGCACGCTGCACGATGCCGCATGGCAGGGCCACGCCCTGGCAGGTGTTCAGAGTTGATGAGGCGAGCGCACTGCACGAACGCTCCCCGCTCCCTTCCCCGCCCCTTGTGCGCTGCCCGCGCACTCTGGATTCCCGCCGGTGCGGGAATGACGGGGCTTGCCAAGCGCCCGGCCACGCGTGGCCATCTCTGTCATGCGTCGCTCACGCCTGCGCGATAGCTGTGCAAGCGTGGATGGCAAAATCCGGTTCGTTCGAAGTGCGCCAAAGTGAGACATTTTGAGCCATTCCACTCCTGAGACACTGTCCGAGCGCAGGAAGCGTCGAACTCACGCGGTGCGCCTTCGCCGACCAGCGTACGGCGCCATGGGGCGACCGCGAAAGGGTCGCGTGTCACGGGGGTGGGGGAGAAGCGCGGGCTACGCGCTCCGGGGCGCGACCGGCAACTCGCGTACCGCTGCACCGGCGGACTGTTCGGCGGTGGCGAGGTCGAACTGCGCCTGGAGGTTCATCCAGAACTGAGGGTCGATCCCGAACCAGTGGCCGAGGCGGAGGGCGGTGTCGCCCGTTATCGAGCGCTTGCCGGCGATGATCTGGCTGATGCGGTTGGGCGGCACGTCGATCGAGCGCGCAAGCGCGGTCGGGCTGACGCTCAACTCGTCGAGCTCGTCCCTGAGGATTTCGCCTGGATGGACAGCGCGCCTGAACATACCGTCGCCTCCTCGCCCAATTGTAGTCGACGCGAAAGGGGCGCGTGTCACGGGGGAGTTGGGGGCAAGCTGTCGACCGGCAGCTGACAGCGTGCCACTGGGGGTTCAAGTCCAGTCAGGTGGGCAAAGTATACCCTATGGGGGTCGCATCACCTGCAATGCCGAGGAGTGCCGGACTCGCGGTATGGGAGCGTAGCGTCAGGCGACGGGTATACTGCTCACATGGTCTCTCGATGGCTGGTTGCTCTCCTCGCGGTACTGTTGGCGGCATTGACAGCCTGTTCGTCATCCACTCCAACGCTATCGCCAACTCCTACACCAACGCCCGCTCCGCCCACGCCGACGCTGACCGTAAGCCCCACCGTGGCGCCTCCCACTGCAACCGCGACGCCCGCTCCGGCTCCCGCACCTCTGGCGGCCAGAGCCGCCTCGCTACTGCAAACCGCTGAGGAGATCCGCAACGGGATCATCGCCTCAGTAGAAGGCGGCTGCTCTCTCGTACACACGGAGGGCAGGTACAGCATCATCCGCACGCTGCCATCCGGTGAGGCGTGGGGCGCAGACCCGTCTGGAGGCGTCAGGGCGCTCATCATCGAGCGCACCCTCGATGGCCGGGCCGAGGTGATGGGACTCTTGATAAGCAACATCATCGGGGGCGCGGGGGGTGGCGCGATGCGCGGTGACTTCAGCGAAGAACTGGACGTCGAGGCGTACTTTGAAGTGGAACAGGTGGCGGGGATGCTGCGCGGCGCCACCTACGTGGGAGAGGCGCACTTTCTCGGTCAGCCCGCCCTCCGCTACGAGTTCCGCACAGAGCGCCCCGGACCGGACGGCAGCCACGCCGAGACGCTGCTCGTCCGATACTTCGCCACGGCCAACCCGTTCATCCGGGGCGAGGAGCAGTACCTCGTGCTTCCCGACGGCTCGACGCACCTGGAACGCCAACGGTATGTGAGCGGGTTTGAGGCCGGGATGTGCGCGCCGGACGACGGCGGAGACGAAGCCGACGAGGTGACGCGCGGGATCGCGGCGCAGACCGAGGCTCTGTGGAACGAGTTTCGGGCGCAGGTCGAATCAGGGTGCGCCTTGGAACTGTCACTAGAAAGGTTTGACGGGGGGGAGGTGGGGATGAAGACGGAGCGCGTGGAGGGGAGCATCGCCCTGAGAAGGCTTGACGATTTCGCATACGTCGCCGGGCTTGGCGTCTACGCGGAAGGGCCCGTCTCGTCACCCTTCCCTAAAGGTGTCGTTAACGCTCCCTTCTACCAGGGAGAGACGGAACTGAACGGCCTGCCCGCGGTGCGGTATGAACGGCGCGACCTGCATGCGGAGCAGGAAGGGCTGCGCGACGAGTTCACTGTCGTCGAATCCGTGTTGGCGAATCCCCTCCTCTCACGCCTGACTCAGTACACGCTCCAACACGACGGGGAACGCATAGTGGAATGGGCATCAGCGCTTACCGGCATCCGGGCGGTGGATTGCCCCGCCTAAGGATCACGCCGATGGGCACCCCTTCCAGTGGCGGCAATCACAAGAGCTCGGAGGAGGTCTTGATGCCATCAAGTCAGGTGGGCAGGAAACAGTACAATGGCCGAGAAACTCTCCCGAACGGATCGGGCATTGTTGCCCCAGGAGAAGCCATGCCACGCATCGAGATGATTACCGACAAGGCCCAGATCCCCGAGGACCGGCACGCTGAGTTCGACGCGATCGTCGAAACGCTTCACGGGGTGCGCGGGCCTTTCGCCGTCCTCATGCACAGCCCCGGCCTCGCCCAGAAGGTCATGGCGGCGGGCGCACAGGTCAGGCTGGGCTCTACCCTCAGCCCGGTCGAGCGCGAACTGGCCATCATCGCCGTCGCCAGGGAGAAGGACGCGACCTACGAGTGGGCCGCGCACGTGAGGGCCGGACGCGCCGCCGGCATGCGGGAAGAGGCCATCGAAGCCGTCAGGCACAGGCAGGACACCAGCGGCCTCGAAGAGGACGAGCGCGACATCATCGAGTTCGTGCGGCAACTCCTGCAGAACAACAAGGTCGAGCAAGACCTCTTCGACGCGCTGGAGGGCCGCAAGGGCGTCCGATGGCTCGTCGAGCTCGCAGCCACTGTCGGCCAGTACCAATACATCTCGGCGATCAACACCGCGTTCGGCGTCGTTGCGGCCCCGGACGCCGACCAGCTCCCCGTCTGAGAAACCAGACTCACGCCCCGCGCCTCCCAGTTCACCCTCACCCCCCGCATCAAGTGCGGGGCAGGCTCTAACCCTTCTCCCCTCAGGAAGAGGGGATTCAACCACACAATGGCGCGTCGCAGCCCGAGGTGGCACACTTAACAGGCAGCGTCCCCGCCCGTCCGGCGGGGCGCTCTGACTACTGACAGGAGAACCCCATGTCCGCCCCTCTCGAGTCGAAAGTGTTCCCCATCACCACCGCCATCAACGACGACGGCCATCTGGAGATAGGTGGCTGCGACGTCACCGCGCTCGCCCGCGAGTTCGGCACGCCCCTCTACGTGTTCGACGAGGCGACGCTGCGCGGGCAGGCGACGGGCTTCCTGGACTCCTTCCGCTCCCGCTACGCCAACAGCCGCGTCGTCTACGCCTGCAAGGCGTTCATCAACGTACCGCTCGCGCGCTATCTCGCTGGGCTCGGCCTCGGGTTCGACGTGGTGTCGGGCGGCGAGGTGGCGGTGCTGCGCGCCGCGGGCGTCGACCTCGCCACGGTAGACTTCCACGGCAACAACAAGACGCCGGAGGAGATCGCGCAGGGCGTGGCCTGGGGCGTCGGGACCTTCGTGATCGACAGCTTCCACGAACTGCGCCTGCTGGACGAGGCAGCGGGGGCAGTCGGGCGGACGCAGCCCGTGCTCATCCGGGTCTCGCCCTCCATCGACCCGCACACGCACCGGCTCACCACCACGGGCGTGCTCGACAGCAAGTTCGGCTTCCCCATCGAGACCGGCGACGCCGAGGAGGCGGTCCGGCAGGTGATGGCCGCGCCGAACCTGGACCTGCAGGGCATCCACTTCCACCTCGGTTCGCCCATCTTCGAGCTGGAGCCGTACACGGAAGCGATCGAGCGCGTGCTGCGGTTCGCAGCGCGCATGGGTGAATACGGCTTGGAGATGCGGCGCTTCAGCCCCGGCGGCGGCTTCGCCATCGCCTACACCGAGGACGACGAGCCGCCCCCCATCGACGACTACGCCGAAGCCATCGTTGCCGAACTCAAGGCGGGCTGCGCAGCCAACGGCCTCGCCGAGCCCGAACTGACCGTGGAGCCCGGACGCTCGCTCTCCGGCCCTGCCGGGGTCGCCGTCTACACCGTTGGCGCCATCAAGGAGGTCCCCGGCGTCCGCACCTATGTCTCCGTGGACGGCGGCATGGGCGACAACATACGCCCCGCGCTCTACGGCTCGCGCTACATCGCCGCCGTCGCCAACCGCGCCAACGACGCAGCGACGGAGACCGTCACCATCGCCGGGAAGTACTGCGAGTCCGGCGACGTACTCATCCACGACGCGTCGCTGGCTCCCGTGCACGCGAACGACATCCTCGCCATCCCCGCGTCGGGCGCGTACGCCCCGTCCATGGCCAGCGTCTACAACATGAACGGACGTCCTGCCATCGTGATGGCGTCGGAGGGCGCGGCGACCCTGATGCGCCGCCGCGAGTCGTACGAGGACCTCATCGCGCAGGACGTCGTCTGACCCATGCTCCGCCTGCACGGCCAGCAACTTCCCGTCCAGACCCTGGAGCGCTCGCTGTCCGAGGGCCGCTTACACCACGCGTACCTCTTCACCGGCCCCGCACACCTGGGTAAGGCGACCCTCGCCGTCCAGTTCGCGCAGGCCCTGAACTGCGACGCGGACACGCCACCGTGCGGCGTCTGCCCGAGTTGCACCCGCATCGCCCAGGGGAACCACGCGGACGTGCGTTTCATCGACCTCGGCGAGAACGCGGCGTCCATCGGCATCGACGCTGTCCGCGACATCATCAACGCCGCCCACCTGCGTCCCTACGAAGGGCGCACCCGCGTGTTCATCATCACCGAGGCCGACTTCCTCACCCGCGACGCCGCCAACGCCCTGCTCAAGGTGCTGGAGGAGCCGCCGGACGACGTGGTGCTGATACTCGTCGGGCATAGCGCGGACAACCAACTGCCGACCGTCCGCTCCCGCTGCCAGACGCTCTACTTCCGCCCCCTGCCGGTGGATGAGGTCGCGCGCGTCCTGCAGGAGGAGCACGGCGTGGGCGCAGAGCAGGCGCAGGTGCTCGCCCGCCTCTCGCGCGGCTGCATCGGCTGGGCCATCGCCGCGACGGGAGACGACACGCTCTACGCGTCGGTGCACCAGCGGATGGAGCAGATCGTGGACGCCATCGACGGCGGGCTGGAAGAACGGTTCACCTACGCGGGCGAACTCGCCCGGCGCATCGACCGCGACCGCGGCGCAGGCCGGGAGGAACTCTTCCTCTGGCTGCGGTGGCTGCGCGACATCATGCTCATCCAGCAGGGCCACGGCGGGAGCATCACCAACCTCTCCTGGCGGGAGGTGCTGGAGCGGCACGCGAACGCCCTGCAACCGGCGGACGTCGTCCGCTGGGCGCAGAACGTGACCCGCACCATCGAGGCGCTGGAGCGCAACGCCAACGTCCGGCTCGCGCTGGACGTGTTCATGCTGGAAGCGCCTGCGCTGACAACGCGTGTGTGACCAGACTCAGCGCGCAGCATCCCTCTCAGGGGACGTTGGCATACGGCGGCGCGCCGCCCGAGAGATTCCTCGACTCTGCTCGGAATGACAAGGGGCGATGCGCTCGGAATGGCAGGGCCGGTGACGCGGGGGCCAGGGAACCTCTGAGCAAGCGAACGTTCCCCGAGAGATGTTTCGACTCCGCCTTCGGCTCCGCTCAACATGACAGGCAAGGGGCGAGGTTCCTGCCTCCGCAGGAACGACGGAGGAGGACTTGTTCAGGCTATCCCTAGGCCTCTGCGAGCGCCACGAACCCGTTCTCCACGCGATGGCGCGGCTGCGCCCTCCATGGCAGGTACATGCTCCACTCGTCGGGCAGGCTGCGGTGCATCAGGTGGTAGTACGGGTTCGCCCTCGGCGGCATCGGCTCGCGCAGCAGGCGCATGTTCGCCTGCGCGGGCGTGCGTCCGGCCTTGCGGTGATTGCACGGGACACAGGCCGCCACGACGTTGTCCCAGGTGTGCGGGCCGTTCAGCACACGAGGCACGACGTGGTCGAGCGTCAGCTCCCGCGTCTGCCTGCCGCAGTACTGGCACGAGAACTGGTCCCGCCAGAAGACCTCGCGGCGAGAGAGGCGGCGCGTGAAGAGCGGCCGCTTCACCATGTACAGCAGACGTATGACCGAGGGGATGGGGAAGTTCTGCGACACGGAGTGATACTCGCCGCTTCCCAACTCGAGCGGTTGGGCCTTCTGCCCCAGGACAAGGAGCAGCGCCCGCCTCACGCCGCAGACGTTCAACGGCTCGTAGTTCTGGTTCAGGATGAGAACAGCCTCGCTCAGAGCGTCTCCTCCCACGAGCCGCCCATACGCCAGGCGGCTCGTACACCTGAATCATAAGAGTGTGATGGAGCGGCGGCAACCTCTGTCCGTTAACCACCCGCGAGGGCTACGCGCTATCCGCACCACCGAACAGCGAACCCTTCACGTCGAACTCCGACGGCATGAAGCCGCGCAGGAAGGTCGTCGCATCGAGGAGCACGTCCGTCAGGAGCGAATCCTCGACCGCCTGCTGCAACTCGTCGACCGGTATGGAGGTCACTGCCAGGGCAACCGCGGACGCACCAAGCAGACCAACCAGCAGGCCGAAGGCCATCCCCACGCCTCTGTCGACCCACCCCAACATCAGGATGCTCAACGTCATCTTGATCGCGCGTCCCAGCATCCACCCCCCTATGGAGGCGGCGCCGACGATGAGGATGAATATGACGAGCTGCCGTACGCCGTCGCTGTCGACCAGCGGGATGGCCCAGTCGAGCGTCTCATAGAGCCTGCTGGCGACGAAGACGCCCACGATGAACCCAAGGAAGGCGAACAGCCACTTGACGAGCCCGTTCACCCAGCCGAGGAAGCCTCCGCCTACCACCAGGATGAGGATGAGCAGATCCATCGGGTTCATGTATCCGGCCCTTCTAAGAGAAGCGCCCCGAACAGGGCGCATGGACTGGATGTCAACTATGCACCCGCCGCACTGCGCCTTCAACGACGTAGCGCTGCGCGCTTCGGGGAACCCGCCCGATGCGATGAATCCGCTCGGAGACCCCATCCGTAGTGTCCTGTAGCGCGCGTTCGGAACGAGAGAACCAATCGCAATCGAGGAGGCAACATCAATGCGCAGAAAATGGCTGATCATCCCGGCCCTCGCGGCCCTGCTCCTGACCGGAGCCATCGCGGGAACGGCATTCGCTCAGAGCGAGTCGGACGACGACTCTTCCTCGGTGTCGCGCTTCGTGGAGATACTCGCGGGTAAGCTCGGCATCGACGAGGACCAGGTCCAGACGGCGGTAGAGGAAACGAAGGAAGAGCTGCAGGCCGAGCGGAAGGCCGCCTGGGAACAGCGGCTGCGCGACAAGCTGGCGGAGATGGTCGAGGACGGCAGCATCACACAGGAGCAGGCGGACGAATACCTGGACTGGTACCTGGACCCTCCGGAGTTGGCGTCCGGCAAGTTCGGCAAGAAGTTCGCCTTCGGAGGAGGCCATCATCGCGGTAAGCAGGGTGGGTGGGGGCACGGCTGGAAGTCCGGGGACAAGGACACTGAGGACTCTTCTTCCGACTCGGCCGCCTGAGCCGGAGCAGCGACTTGCAAGGAGAAGGGGCGCATCGTGCGCCCCTTCTCTGTGCTCGTCACACATTCGATGTCGTGAATTCAGACCGCGTAGATGGGATTGTCCCGCGTGATGATGCGCGTTTCCGTGGCGACCGCCTCCCGGACGTACTTCGGAAGGCCGAACATCCCCCGGTGGGCCGCGCCGTCGTAGAAGCGCAGCGGCGATGCGATGCGTTCGCGCACGCGCGCGTCCGCTTCGTCCTCGCTCATCGCGCCGACATTCGGGGCATCGGCGCCGCCACAGGCGATGAACCCCCACGTCATCCCGAAGCTGGGGATGTGCGCGTGGTAGCCGGACGTGTGGTCGAAGACGCGCCCCATCGTCTGAGCGATGGCGGTGAAGACCTCGCGCACGTTCGTGGGGCCTGTGGGGCCGGACTGCGCGACCATCAGACCGCCGGGCGCGAGCCGCGCCCGCACGAGTTCATAGAACTCCACTGTGAAGAGCAGGTAGGCAGGCCCGCCCTCCAGCGGGTCGGGCACGTCGATGACGATGACGTCGAAGGGCGTCTGCCGTTGCTCCAGGTACGCCAGCGCGTCCTCGTGCAGCAGCGTTACGCGCGGGTCGTCGAACGCGCCGCGATGGTGCTCGGGGAGGTGCTGTTTGCAGAGATCGACCACGGCCTCGTCGAGGTCGACCATGACGACCTCCTCGACCGAGTCGTGCCGCAACACTTCCCGGATAGTCGCGCCCTCGCCGCCGCCGGCGACCATGACGCGCCGCGGGTTCGCGTGCGCCAGCATCACGGGCTGGACGAGCGCCTCGTGGTATACCCACTCGTCGGACTCGGAGGACTGCGTCTTGCCGTCCAGCACCAGCATCCTGCCGAAGGAGCCGGTTTCGAGCACCTGCACGTGCTGATAGGGGGTGTCGCCTTCGTAGATGACCTGCTGCACGCTGGATGCCTGCACGAGGTCAGGCGTCAGGTATTCCATGTACCAGAGGGTCCGGGGAGAGAGCCCGTTCATGTCAGGCGGGAGTGGCGACGGAGAGGATGTCGACGCCACGGTCGATCTCCGTTATCTCCGCGTCGCTCGACTCAAGGCCGGCGATGATGAGTTTGGCCGCTTCCGTGGGATCGAAGTTCTCGCCGCAGGTGAAGATGTCTACTGCGGCGTAGGAGAACTCGGGCCAGGTATGGATGCAAAGATGGGATTCCGCTATCGCGATGACGCCGGTAACGCCCTGGGGACTGAACTGGTGAAATATCTTGCCTATAACGGTCGCGCCGGTTTCCTCGGCGGCGCGCAGCATCATGCCTTCCAGCAAAGGAAGGTCATCGAGTGATGCGGGATTACAGGAGCGGAGCTCCAGCAGGACGTGGCGACCAAGCGCTTCCAATCAAGCAGCCCCCCTTTCCGGAAAGTACCGCTTATGGAGTTCCCACGGAACAAGCGGACACAATAGCGCATACTAGCACTCTGCTCACGTACGGCGCAAGCGACAGGGGAAGAGTCCCACTCTTACGCTCTTCCGGCTTGACGCTCAACTGTCAGCATCCATAGCATGAGGACATGGAAGATTACCTCCGGCAGTATGGACTCGTCCTGATGCTCTCGGCCGTTGCGGTTGTCATTCCCGCCAGCGTGCTGGTGCTTTCCCAGATAAGCACCCGGATCAAGGCCCGGCCGTTCCGGCCCAACCCCATCAAGTACACCCCGTACGAGTGCGGCATGGAGCCGGAGCGCGGACGTTGGGAGCGCTTCAACGTGCGCTACTACCGCTTCGCGCTCCTCTTCCTCCTGTTCGACGTGGAGGTCGTCTTCCTCTTCCCGTGGGCGTCTCAGGCAGGCGTCATGGGCTGGTCCGCGTTCGGGGCCATCCTGTTCTTCACCGCCGTGATGGTCGCGGGCTGGGCCTACGAATGGAAGCGCGGAGGCATGGAGTGGGACGAATCGCTCCCCGCGGCGTCTGCCTCCGACGCGGTTACCGAGTCCGCCGAGCCCGTGGCGGCGTAGTCCGGCCCCGGCCAACGGACGTCAGACGGCGGCCTCCGCCTCCTCCAGCAACCGGGCCTGCTCGTCCTGGAGTAACGCATCCACCACCGCGTCTATCTGACCGGCCATGATCTCCTGCAGGCCGTGCATGGACATGCCGATGCGATGGTCCGTGAGACGGTCCTGCGGGAAGTTGTAGGTGCGTATCTTCTCCGAACGATCGCCCGCGCCCACCTGCGAGCGCCGAGTTGCCGACGTCGCTGCCTGCTGCTCGCGCGCCTGCTGTTCGTAGAGGCGTGAACGGAGCACGGCCATCGCCTTCGTCTTGTTCCGCAGCTGCGAGCGCTCATCCTGCGAGACGACCATGATGCCCGTGGGGTTGTGCACGACGCGCACGGCTGTCGCAACCTTGTTCACGTTCTGCCCGCCGGGGCCCCCGGAGTGGAAGATGTCCACCCGCAGGTCCTCGGGCTTGATGTCCACGTCCACCTCATCCGCCTCCGGCAACACCGCGACAGTGGCTGTGGAGGTGTGTATGCGCCCCTGGGCCTCGGTCACCGGCACGCGCTGCACGCGATGCACGCCGCTCTCGTGCTTCAGTCGGCGGTAGGCGTCCGCTCCTTCGATCTCGCACACCACCTCTTTGAGCCCGCCCTGTTCCGTCTCGCTCGTGTTGACGATGTCCACGCGAAGGCCGTGCCGTTGTGCGTACCGCTGGTACATGCGGAAGAGATCGCCTGCAAAGAGCGCCGCCTCGTCTCCGCCGGTTCCGCCGCGGATCTCCATGATGACGTTCTTACTGTCGTTCGGGTCCTTGGGCAGCAGGGCCTCACGCAGCTCCTGATTCAGCTTCTCTACCTCGGAATCGAGGCTCTCAACCTCCTCCACGGCCAGCGCTGCGACCTCCGGGTCAGCGTCGGAAGCGAGTTCTTTGGCTTCAGCCAATTCGGTCTGGGCGATCTGCAGTCGCTCCCACGCGTTCACGACTGGAGTCAGGGCAGCACGCTCCCTGCCCAGCCTCGTGAGCTGAGCTGGATCGGAAACGACCTCAGGCGAAGCAAGGAGCGTGTCTATCTCCTCACGGCGCTTCAGCAGGTTGTCGAGCCGTTCGAACATGGTTGGGCACTCTCAGAATGGAACCCCGGAAGGTCCGGGAACGTAGTAGTCAGCATAGCATAGCGTCCGAGGCGGTCCGGAATCTTCATTGGCACACCGTAGCAAACAAGCAACCCTAACTCGTTGGAGACGGCCCCCCTGCAGCATAGAATCGCTCCAGTGTTCCCGCAGTGGACGGCATAACTTGCACCCCGAATGAGGCTTATGCGGATATCTCCGGCTGCCCCTATGTTCGCCATCCTCGCCATCGCGCTTGCGATGACGGTCACTGTCGCCTGCGAAGACCCTCAGCCAGCGGTCGTGCCCGTCGTCGCGACGCCGACTCCGCTGCCCACGGCTACGCCTACTCCCACGGCAACACCTACACCCACACCTACCGCGACAGCCACGCCCACGGTAACGCCTACGCCCACGGCAACCCTCACCCCGACACCAACGCCTACGGCAACCCACACTCCCACACCTACCGCAACGCCGACCGCCACGGCCACGCCCACGGCCGGGGAAGTCGTTGACTTCTCCAGCAGGGCCATGGTCAGGCTGACGGCGAACGAGATTGTCTGGACAGGCGCCGTCATCAACGACAGCGGAGAGATACTCACCACCTCCGCTGCGCTGGGAAGTGCGCCGGTCGCCGATTTCATGCTGAGCAGCGGCAACCAGGGACAGGCATGGGTAACCGGCAGGGACGACGACCTGGGACTTGCCCTGCTTACCCCCGTCAACCCGACGCCTCCGTACGACACCATCTCGCTCTCGGCCACCCCTCCCACCATCGGCGATCAACTCGGGCTGCTCCAGTACTCGAGCTTCTCCCCGGCGTTGGACCAGCGCATCACCCGCGTGAACGGGTACAACTCCTCTCCCATCGGGTACAGCTACATCAAGATACAGGCCACCGATTCCACGGCAGACGGAGCGATGCTGATCAACGCCCTGGGGAAGATCCAGGGCATCCGCATGCCGACCCTGTGGCTGCTGCAGCAACAGGTATGCAATCCGGGCGAGGTCTGCGCCGTCGACGCGGCACAGGTCGGGACCGCCGCCATCCCTGCCCTGCGGACCGGACGCATCGTCATCAGAGACATCACAACCTCAACTGACGGGCCGGGCGACAGCCCACCGGCTCTCCCCATCATCTTCAAGGGCCACTTCACCATAGACGGCGTGGACGCACCGTCCGGGACGCAGTTGTACGCCCGGTTGAAGAAAGCCGGTCAACCCGACTACTGGGAGTCGGCGCCAACGAATGAGCTGGGGTTCTTCCTCATCGAAGTGTCCGCGCCGAACAACAACTACGCCGGAGCCATCGTAGAGTTCTGGACGAACGGGAAACTTGCCGGGGAAACGGGGTCCTACGACCGGCCCGCAGGGTCTGTGGTAGAGCTGAACATCGCGTTCAACTGACGCCCGCTTGAGAGAGGCGGGAGCATGTCCGCCCTCCCTGCGATGAACGGAACCGAGCCGCGAACGAAAGAGCGGGCGAAACCCCAATAAGCTATGCGGAAATCCCTGCGCATCCCAACCCTGATCATCCTTGCAGCCACCTTCGTGCTGGCGCTGGTTGTTGCCTTCGACGCTTCCCGCGAGGAAGAGCCTGCGCCCACGCCTACTCCCACGCCAACCCTGACCCCGCCCACGGCGACACCAACGCCCACTCCGATGCCCACGGCAACGCCGACGCCGACGGCAACCCACACCCCGACGCCTACGCCGACCTACACTCCGACACCAACGCCGACGGCCACGCCTACGCCGGAGCCGACGGCAACCCCGACGCCAGAGGCCACGGCTACTCCCGTTCCCATGCTCACGCTGGAGGAGGCTGCGGCCCAGGCCAGCAGCGGGGTCGTGAAGCTCACGCTCGGCGAGACCATCTGGACCGGCACGGTCATCAGCGAGAGCGGCGAGATACTCACCGTATCCGGCCCGCTCGGGAACGCTCCGCAGGTGACTTTCACGCTGGCCGACGGCACGGAAGGAGTCGCGTGGGTGACCGGGCGGAACGACGAACAGGGACTCGCGCTGCTCACGCCGCTCGGCGAGCCGCGCGCCTACGACTTCCTTCCGCTCTCCTCCAGGATCCCCACCATCGGGGAGCGGATGGTGCTTGTCCAGTACGACCCGTTCAACGGCTCGTTGGACCCGCGTCCGGTGAACGTGAGGGGATACACCACAACCTTCATCGGGTACGGCTACGTCCACCTGCACATCGGCGAGAGCTCAGCGTTCGACGGCGGGGCGCTGGTCAACGACGAGGCGAAACTGCAGGGCATCCGTATGCCGGCATCGTGGCTGACCGAGAAGAGCATCGGCGAGCCGAGGGAGGTCTACGCAGGGTCCGCCGCCGACATCGGGGGCGTTCTCATCCCGCAGTTGCGCAGCGGCTACACGCAGATAAGCCCGCCCGTGCTGGACACCACCGGCCCGACCGGCCCGCCGCCCCAGATCCCGATCGTCTTCCTCGGCGACGTCACGGTGGACGGTCAGCCTCCGCTCGCAGGCACGTATATCTATGCGAAAGTGAGCAAGGAGGGCAAACCCACCCTCTGGTTCGCCCGGCCGACCCTGGAAGCGGGTGAGTACGATCTGCCGATATCGCTGAATGTCTCCACCTACCTCGGCGCAACCATCGAGTTCTGGATAAACGGGGAAGCCTCTCTCGTGACTGCCGAGGTCACCCGCGCCAGCAACAACGTGAACTCCCTCGACCTGGCGTTCTAGCCCCCCGCTTCAGCGGGCCGCTGCCTCCGCCGCCTGCGCCACCGGCACTTCACGCTGCTCGCTCGTTGCCATGTCGCGGTACGTCACCGTGCCGTTCTCGAGTTCCGCATCACCCAGGATGAACACCCCGCGCGCGCCGAGCGCCGACGCGTAGCGCAGTTGCGCCTTGAGGCTGCGCGGCGGCGCTACGACAACCGCGGCGCCCGAGGCGGCGCGGAGCGTCGCGCCGAGCCGGACGGCCTCGGCCTTGGCGCGCTCCCCGCGATAGGCCATCACCAGCGGCGCCGAGGCCGTGTCCGGCGGCTCTGTCCCCTGCTCGCGCAGGTTCATGATGAGGCGCTCGATGCCCGCGGCGAAGCCGATGCCGGGCGTGGGGCGTCCGCCGAGTTGCTCGATGAGGCCGTCGTAGCGCCCGCCGGCGCAGACCGCGCTCTGTGCGCCCTCGCGCGAGGGGTGCACCTCGAAGACGGTGCGCGTGTAGTAGTCGAGCCCGCGCACGAGCGTGTGGTCGAGCCGGTACGGGATGCCGAGCGCGTCGAGGTAGCCGAGCAGCTCCTGCCAGTGGTCGCGCGCCTCGTCGCCGAGGTAGTCGACGCTGCGCGGCGCGGAGGCCATGAACGACTCGCCCGCGAGCTCCTTCGAGTCGAGCAGGCGCAGCGGGTTGGTATCGAGGCGGCGGCGGTCGTCCTTGCCCATGTGGGCGGCGTGCGGCGTGAAGTGCTCGCGGAGCGCCTCGACGTAGCGGGGCCTGTCGGCGGCGTCGCCGATGCTGTTGAGCACGAGCGTCATACCGCCGAGGCCGAGCCGCTCCATGCTCTCCATCGCGAGCTGCAGCACCTCGAGGTCGACCGTCGCGTCGGAGTCGCCGATGGCCTCGATGCCGAACTGGTGGAACTGGCGGAAGCGTCCGGCCTGCGGGCGGTCGTAGCGGAACATCGGGCATAGGTAGTAGAGGCGCACCGGCAGCGGCTGGTTGTGCAGCCCGTGCTCCAGGTAGGAGCGGCAGACGGCTGCCGTCCCCTCGGGGCGGAGCGTGATCTCCTGCCCTCCCCGGTCCTCGAAGCTATACATCTCCTTCTGGACGATGTCCGTCTCCTCGCCGACGGTGCGGGCGAAGAGCGCCGTGTCCTCGAAGATGGGCGTGTCGATGCGGGCGTAGCCGAACGCCCGGGCGGCCTCGGCGACCGTGCCGTACACGAAAGACCAGTACCGCTGCTGCTCCGGCAGGATGTCGGCTGTTCCTCTGGGGGCCTGGTGCATCGGACCTCTCGTTGGGACGGGGTGCGGTTCATTATAGGCGTTGGCCGACCCTCGCCCCCAGACCTCACGGGATGGGGTGGTCGCGGTCCGTTGTCATTCCGAGCGGAGTGCAGCGGAGTCGAGGAATCTCTCAGGTGACGCCCCGTCGTCCACTGGCGCTGCCCCTGAGAGATGTTTCGGCTCCGCCTTCGGCTTCGCTCAACATGACAAGCCTCCTTCCCGCCCCTACAGGCTGCGGAGGTTTCGCGCTGAAGCACGGACGACGGCAGTGGACGGGACGTAGGGGCGGTTCGCGAACCGCCCCTACAGGCTGCGAGGTCCCTGCCTGCGCAGGAACGACGGACTACACACCCCCACTCCCCGTTCTGGATCCCAGCCTCAGCTGGAATGACGTGCCTTCGTACCACGTCTCACTTAACGAACTCAGCACGTATAATGCGGGCGTGCATAGCCTGCTCGAAAAGGTACGCGAGTACATGCCCGGCGACCGCGCCGGGATGATCGAGCGGGCGCTCGATTTCGCCACCGCCGCGCACGAAGGGCAGAAGCGGCGCTCCGGCGAGGACTACATCGAGCACCCCATCTCCGTCGCCGAATACCTCGCCGACCTCAACCTGGACGCTCCCACCATCGCCGCGGCGCTCCTCCACGACGTCATCGAGGACTGCGACGTCTGCCTGGACGACCTCCGCAAGGAGTTCGGCGAGGACGTGGCGAAACTGGCCGACGGCGTGACCAAGCTCACGCGGATGGACACCATCACCGGCGACGCTCAGCCGCTCGTCGCGAAGACCGACAGCGAGGCGGAGAGCCTGCGCAAGATGCTCGTCGCGATGGCGAACGACATCCGCGTCGTGCTCATCAAGCTGGCGGACCGGATGCACAACATGCGCACGCTGGGCGCGCTCTCTCCGGAGCGGCGCGTTGCCATCGCGCAGGAGACGCTGGACATCTACGCTCCGCTCGCCCACCGGCTCGGCATGGGCGAGGTGAAGTGGCAGCTGGAAGACCTCGCCTTCCGCTACATCCAGCCCAACCAGTACCGGAACATCTCGCAGCTCCTCTCGACCAAGCGCACGGAGCGCGAGTCCTACATCAAGCAGGTGACCGACCTGCTGCGGGACGAACTCGCCAACGCCGGCTTCGAGGCCGAGGTGACGGGACGCCCCAAGCACATCTACAGCATCTACCGGAAGGGGCAGTCGTACGCCGCTCAGGGCAAGCAGATGAGCGAGATCTACGACCTCTTCGCCGTGCGCGTCCTCGTGCCGACGGTGCAGGACTGCTACGGCGTGCTCGGACTCGTGCACTCGCTCTGGCGGCCCGTTCCCGGCCAGTTCGACGACTACATCGCCAACCCCAAAGAGAACATGTACCAGTCGCTGCACACGACGGTGCGCTCCATCGACGGGCTGCCAGTGGAGGTGCAGGTGCGTACGTACGAGATGCACCGCATCTCCGAGTACGGCGTCGCGTCGCACTGGAGCTACAAGGAGGGGGGCTCGCGGAACAGCCAGTTCGAGGAACGCATGACGTGGCTGCGCCAGCTGCTGGAGTGGCAGCGCGACGTGAGCGCGACGGACGAGTTCCTGGAGAACGTCACGACCGACGCATTCCGGGACCAGGTGTTCGTCTACACGCCGAAGAACGAGATACGCGAGCTACCCGCGGGCGCGACGCCCATCGACTTCGCCTACCGCATCCACACGCAGATCGGCCACAAGTGCATCGGCGCGAAGGTGAACGGGCGGCTCGTCGCGCTCAACACGCCGCTCAAGAACGGCGACACCGTCGAGGTGCTGACCAGCAAGGTGGCGCGCGGGCCGAGCCTGGACTGGCTGAACACGCACCTGGACTACGTGAAGACGGCGAACGCGCGGCAGGCGATACGCTCGTGGTTCCGGCACCAGGAGCGCGGGACGAACATCGAGCGCGGGCACGCCATCCTGAAGAAGGAATTGAAGCGCCTCTCCGCGCTCGTGGACGAAGCCGAGGTAGCCCGGTGGTTCCAGTACGAGGCCCTGGACGACCTGTACGCGGCCATCGGCTCCGGTCTCGTCACGATAGCGCAGATCGCCGGACGGCTCTCCGCGGCGCAGCAGGCGGCTGAGCGCGACTTGCCGAAGGCCGCGCCGGAGACGCCCGACGCGCCCGTCCTCGGCAGCGTCAGCGTCCTCGGCGTCGGCGACCTCCTCACCCGCATGGGCGAGTGCTGCAACCCGCTGCCGGGCGACGAGATCGAGGGCTTCATCACCCGCACGCGGGGCGTCACTGTCCACAAGGTGAACTGCCCGAACGTCCGCACCGTGACGGAGACGGACCGCATCGTGCCGGTGACCTGGGGGCAGAGCCGCAACGTCTTCCCCGCCCGCATCGTCGTCGAGTGCTTCGACCGCGTTGGACTGCTGCACGACATCACGGGCGCGACGTCCGCCGAGCACGTGAACATCGCCGGCTCCACGACGGAGCCGACGGAGGGCGGGATGGTCGTCATCCACCTGAACACGCAGGTGACGAGCATCGAGCAGCTCTCGCGCCTGTTCACGCGGATCGAGGGCGTGCGCGGCGTCCGCAGCGTCAGCCGCACCGCGCACAAGCCGCCCAGGGCGAAGGCCACACCGCGCAACGGCGCCGCTGCGCGGAATGGCTCCGCGGGCCGGAACGGCAAGACCCCGGCGCGCCGCGGCGGCCGCTCCTCGCGCAACTAGCGCCCCTCGACATCCGGAACTCACATCGATGGACAGGGCGGGAAGGCATCCTCGCGAAGGTGCGTTTCTTCCCTGTGTTGTTCGAAATCACAGGACAGCGAATGCGGAGGCAGGGCGACCGCGTAAGGGGTGCGTGGCACACAGGTACCACAACAAGGACCAACTCACCCCACAACCCATCAGTTGCATATTCGTTGGACGCTCTCTAAACTAACCACGTTCCAATGCCTACCAACCAGCCACAACATCAGGGAAACCACAAATGCTAGCTGTAAATCGCCGCTTTGCAGAAATCATCAACGGCAATAAGCAATTCATCATACCTGTTTTTCAGCGAGACTATAGTTGGACAACAACGCAATGCCTGCAGCTATGGCAAGATGTACTTCGTGCGAGCAGCAAAGAATCAGCTAGTCACTTTATGGGGTCTTTTGTATATGTAGAAGGCACCGCGGGAGCTGCATTCAGCACCTGGCTAGTGATTGATGGGCAGCAAAGGCTAAGCACACTGACTCTTCTCCTTATCGCTCTTCGGGACCATATAGGAGAGACAGGTTGGGTTGGAGGGGAGGACAGTCCAAGCACGGATCAAATCGACGCTTACTTCTTGCGAAACATCTATGAAAAGGATAATCGCTCATACAAGTTAATTTTGAGGCGCGCTGACAATTCAACATTAAGATCTCTCATTGATGGTGAGGATTTGTTGGACTCGTCTGATACATCAGAACCAGTCGTCGAAGCGTATGACCTATTCAGGGAACTGCTTGCAGGTTCGGAGAGTGACCCTGATGCCGTCTACAAGGGCATCGGTTGTCTAGAAATAGTTGATGTCAAGCTTGATTATCGCGACAACCCTCAGTTGGTCTTCGAAAGCCTCAACTCAACAGGCGTTGACCTCAGTGAGAGTGACCTTATACGTAACTATCTTCTCATGGGATTGAAGGAGGAAGAACAAACTAAGCTCTACAATGACCACTGGAGCAAGATAGAACATAACTTTCGACAAGCAGGAAACGCACCTGATTCATTCCTCCGTGATTACATTGCGCTCAAGCAAAAGTTAACCACTCAGAGCAAAGCGGACCAGATCTACGAAGATTTCAAGAAGTTTTGGCAACTCTCGGATGTGGATTCAACGGCTGTTATCCTTGAAGACATGGGCCGGTTTGCTCGATACTACGTGGCGTTCCTTCGACCGTCAATGACTCCACACAAACCAATCTTCCCTTACATGGTTCACGTTCGTTCAGGTGGTTTCGGGAATACCCATGCACCGCTTGTCATGCGGCTTTATGATTATTATGACAGAAACCTAGTTACTCAAGCTGACTTCATACGAGCGCTAAGGCTTATAAAGAGCTACCTTATCCGCCGGGCAGTCCTAGGACTCCAGACGCGTGACTACTGGTCGGTATTTGCCCGTATGGCACACTCAATAAAAGAAGATTCAGTCTTTGAATCTTTCCAGGTGGTACTCGCTCGTCAAAATTATAGCTATAGATTTCCTTCTGACAGAGAGTTTATTACAGGCCTACAAGAATGCAATTTGTATCGGCTTCGCATTTGTCGTCACATCTTGGAACGCCTAGAGAATTACGGAGAGCGAGAACCGAGTCCAATTCAAGAGTATTCAGTTGAACACATCTTACCGCAGCAAATTCAAGATGTTCCAGAATGGCAAGAAATGCTGGGAGCAGATTGGGAAGAGGTACATGAAACGTGGCTGCATCGACTGGGGAATCTGACACTCACTGCTTACAATAGCACGTACTCAAACAGGCCCTTCTTGCAGAAAAAGACGATCCAAGGAGGGTTTAACCAGAGCGCCGTCCGTCTCAACCAATACGTACGGGAACAAGAGCAATGGACTGCCGCAGAGATGGAGGAGCGAGGACGTCTCTTGGCAAACCGTGCGATTGCAATCTGGCCGAATCACCAAGCCGATGAAGGACTCATCCTCGACGAGGAGATTCGCGAATTACGAGGACGTGCGGCACAAAAAGACTCTGGCAGCATTGCGATGACCCCGCAAGTCCGGAATTTGCTCACTTCACTACAGGGTTTTGTTCATGAATTGGGTGACGTAATCGAAGTTATCGAATATAGGTCAGTATGTTTCTATGATAGTTTTGCTGACTTTTTCGTAGAAATGTTGCCGATGGCCTACCAGGTTAGAATACTCGTACCTCTCGATTTCGATGAGGTCGACGATCCAGAGGAAATCGCCATGGACGTTACGGACTACAAGTTCTTGCCTAACGTAATCCATAGCTATTGCGGTGTATTCCTAGATGTCAAGGAGCAATGGCAGATTACAGCAGCCATGCAGATTGTCCGTCAAGCATTCATCAGGTCGGAAGAATAACCAACTTTCTTACCGCTCCTCCTTACCATACCCCGTCAGCTGACTACCAGGGGGGAGGGTCTCTTGGTCGTGCGCAGCCCATCACTCCCGCGACACGTGGCCCTTTCGCAGTCCCCGCGCGATTGCGTACGCTGGTTGCATGACCGTCGTGCGGACAGCACCCATAGACAGCGTCTATAGCTCAACGCCCAGCCATAGATATGGTCTATGGGTCCGCCCTCAAACTTTTGAAATCGTTGAGCACCTTGTTCAGTTTGCGCGGGAAGCAGGCCATGGCCTTGCACAGAGCAACGCAAGGTGCTCAAGGTGCTCAAATGAACCCCCCTGTTTACTCGTAGCGCCGGTAACAAGATGCTCAGATTCCGGGGCCGATTGCACACCTTGTTCGTGGCAGCGAGATCCCGGTTCTACAGGAACGGCGGACGCGCAAGATCTGCTACTGGCGCTGCGCGGAGTCCGGCGCGTACCCGCTGAGGCGGTCCTCCAGGCGGCGGAGCGTCTCCTGCGTCGTGCGGAGCTCGCGGAGGAGTTCCTCGCGGGAGGGCGGCGTCTCCAGCGCGTTCAGCTGCTCGACCTTCGCCTTGTCCAGGTTGTTGATGACGACCGCGATGAAGAGGTTCGCGACGACGAACGTGCCGCCGACCACGAAGCTGAGGAAGTAGAGCCACGCGAGCCCGTGGTGCTCCATCGCGGCGTACATGATGTCCGTCCAGTCCTCCAGCGTGATGATGCGGAAGAGCGACAGCAGCGATATGCCGAGGGTGCGCCAGTGAGTGGGGTCGGCCTCGTGGAAGAGGTGGTAGCCAACGATGGCGTAGATGTACACGACGATGCTCATGAGCATCATGATGTTGGCGACGCTGGGGATGGAGCGCACGAGCGCGCCGACGATAAGCCGCAGCTCCTTGATGGCGGAGATGAGGCGCAGCACGCGCAGCAGCCGTCCGAGCCGCGCGACCATCGCGAACGAGCCGGTCGCGGGCACGAGCGCCAAGACGATGATGGCGAAATCGAAGACGTTCCAGCCGTCGCGGAAGTAGCGCTGGGAGGTCGGGGCGAGCGCCAGCATCTTGAGCGCCGCCTCCACGACGAACACGCCGAGGATGACCCGGTTGCCCATCGCGATGGAGTCGCCGTAGCGGTCGACGATCGCGGGCGAGGTGGCGAGTCCGAGCAGCGCGCCGCTCGCGAGGATGAGCGCGATGATGCCGTATTCGAATATCCGCGCGCCAACGATGCGCTGCGCGATGTGGGCTGTGCGGTCCATCGGGTGTCGTCCTCCGTCGGGGGGATGCGTGGGCGGGGAAATGATAGCAGCGCACGGGTTGCGCTCCCGTCCGCAGGGACGGCGCGAATCAGTGACACGCGGCGGTCGTTGGGACGGACACCCGTTGCTATAATCGCCGCGCACGGAGGAGAGAGTCGATGAGTTCACCGGAACGCATGGAGATGCACGCGAGGGCCATAGCCAACCTAGTCCAGGCGATGGACCGGATGGAGCAGGAGCAGCAGTCGCACGACAGGCACCTGCAGACGATAGAGGAATGGATTCGGGGGCACGAGGAATGGATGCAATCCCACAACGAATGGGTGCAGGGCATCCAAACTGAGAGCAGGCAGAACCGCGCCCGCATCAGGGAGATCATCACCGAGCTCACGAGTATGCAGGCCGGCACTGCACGGTTGGACGCGGCATCGTGAGGAGACATCGATGAGTTCACCGGACCGCATGGAGATGCTCGCGAGGGCCATCCAGAACATCACGGCTGCCATGGACGAGATGGACCGTCAGCGGCAGGCCAACGACGCGCGCATGCAGCAGCAACAGGAGTGGGTGCGACAGCACGAAGAACAGGTGGAGGAGTGGGAACGTCAGATCGAGCAGTCGCGGCAGGCACACGAAGGATGGTTGCGGGGACACAACCAGTGGCTGCGATCGCACAACCAGCGGATCACGGAGCTCCAGCGGCAGAGTGAACGGCACGGGGAGCGGGTCAGGGACATCCTCGGCGTAGTCGCAGAGATACAGGCTGACGTCGCTCGGCTGGACGCGGCATCGTGAAGTTCGGACTCTCCCTCTCAGGCCTCCTTCAGCACTCCGGCGACGGCGACATGGTGCAGCGGTTCGCGGACGTGCTGCACCTCGTGCGCGTCGGTCGCGAACTGGGCTTCGACTACATCTACGCAGGCCAGCACTACCTCTCGCACCCGTTCCAGATGATGCAGCCGCTCATCGCGCTCGCGCGCATCAGCGCCGAGACCGGCGACATGGACATGCTTTCGACCGTCCTCATCCCGCTGCAGAACCCGGTGCAGATGGCCGAGGACGTCGCCACGCTCGACGTACTCACGAACGGGCGCGTCATCATCAACGCCGCGCTCGGCTATCGCGACGAGGAGTACGAGGCGTTCGGCGTCACGCACGAGGACCGCATCGCGCGCATGTTCGAGAACCTCCGCCTCGCCAAGCAGCTCTGGGCAGGCGGCGAGGTGACGTTCGAGGGGCGCTTCACGAAGGTCACCGGCGTGCACCTCGGCATACGCCCCATCCAGCAGCCGCACCCGCGCATCTGGATCGCGGCGAACGGCGACGGCATGGTGCGGCGCATCGCCCGCACCGGCGAGACGTGGTACCTGAACCCACACGCGCCGTTCGACACGCTGGCGCGGCAGGTGGAGCTGTACAAGACGGTGCGCGCCGAGCACGGCCATCCGTCCCTCGACACGCTGCCGATGTCGCGCGAGACGTTCGTGGCGCCCACGCGCGAGGAAGCCATCGCGACCGCTCGCCCGTTTCTCGAGGGGAAGTACAAGGCCTACGCCGCATGGGGGCAGGACAAGGCGCTGCCGGGCGATGAAGACTTCACCCAGCCGTTCGAGGAGCTTGCCGCGGGGCGCTTCATCGTCGGCAGCCCGGACGACGTCACCGCCGACCTGCAGGCGTTCGCCGACATCGGCGTCACGCACGCGTCGCTGCGCTTCGGGTGGCCCGGCACGCCGCGCGAGGTCGTCGAGGGCGCGATACGCCTCGCGGCAGCCGAGGTGCTGCCCGCACTTCGATAGGCGTGGAACTCAGCGAACAAGACCGGCGGCGCCTGGAACAACTCGAAGAGGGCCTGTGGCGCGCCCAGACCCGGGTCGACGCGCGGGGGCGCGGTTCGACGGAGAGTGGATGGAGGGCGTCCTCGCGCCGGGCTTCTTCGAGTTCGGCAGGTCAGGCCGCACCTACAGCCGCGAGGACACGCTCGGGATGGCCGCGCGGCCCATCCATGCCAGGCTCGTGGGCTTCAACGTTCGCTCACTGAGCGCTGACGTTGTGCAGGTGACCTACAACACTGTCGAGACGTACGCGGACGAAAGGCAACTCGCGAACCGCAGTTCGCTCTGGCTGCGGGCAGAGAACGGCTGGCTGTTGCTGTTCCACCAAGGGACGGCCATTACAGCCTGACGCCCTACCCTGCCCGCGCGTCGGTAGGCGGACAGCACCCCGAACTCACGTCCGCTCGTGGTGAGCCTGTCGAACCACGCCCTACCCTGCCCGCGCGTCCAGCTCCTTCACGAGCGTCCTGGGCGCGATGGCGCGGTAGCTCTCCTCGACGCACTCCAGCAGCAGGTCGAGCGGGGGCGCGCCGGCGTCGTCCTCGGCAAACGTCATCTCCACCCAGCCGCTCCTGCCAAGGCCGTAGCCCGCCGGACGCGCGAACGGCATCGCGAGGAGTGCGCCTGCGGAGTCGGGCAGCTTGACGCCCATGCCGAACCCGGTCCCCGGCACGCCGAGGAACGCGAAGACCTTCTTCCCCACCTTCATGGCGCTCTCGCCCCACGGGTGGTCCTCCCACGCTCCGGGCAGCCCCAGCGCGTACTCGCGCACCGCGTCCTTCAGCGAGCCTTCCATGTTCCGCGCCCTCCATGCCGTCGTGCGGCAGGCAGCATAGCACCCCTACTCGACGCCTCCGCGTTATCCTATGCCGACCACCCGCGCGGAGGAGTTGCGCATGACGCTCGTCTACGATGGCCCGCATCTCGTGTTCAAGGTCGCCGGCATGGGGCCGTACGACAACAACGGCTACGTCATCGCCGACCCGGCCACGAAGGAGGCGTACCTCGTCGACGCCCCGGCGGAGATCGAGCGGCTGCTGAGCGAGGCGGACGGCTTCCAGGTGAAAGGCGTCATCGTCACGCACACGCACCCTGACCACGTCGCGGGCTACGCCGACCTCAAGCGGCTCACCGACCTGCCGGTCTCGGTGCACGAGAGCGACGCCCGCAGGCTGCCCGGCGAACCGGACGCGCTGCTCGCCCACAACGACGAACTGAGTATCGGGGCGTTGCGCATCCGCATCCTGCACACGCCCGGCCACACGCCTGGCGCGCTATGCCTCTTCACCGACGGCACGCTCGTCTCCGGCGATACGCTCTTCCCCGGCGGGCCGGGCCGCACGAACACGTCCGACGACCTGTGGCAGGTCGTGGCGAGCATCGAGGAGCGGCTGTTGACGCTGCCCGACGGCTCGCTCGTGCTCCCCGGCCACGGCGCGGACACGACCGTCGCGGCGTCGAAGGCGGAGTTCGCCGTCTTCAAGAGCAAGCCGCAGCCCGCCGACCTGTACGGTCATGTCTCGTGGACAGCGTAAGTCGCTCCGCTCTCAGGGCTCGTCCGTTATCCTGTTAGGACTATGCTCACCAAGCGCATCATCCCGTGCCTGGACGTCACCGGCGGGCGCGTCGTCAAGGGCACGTCGTTCGTCAGCCTGCGCGACGCCGGCGACCCGGTCGAGCTCGCCGCGTTCTACGACCGCGAGGGCGCGGACGAACTCGTCTTCCTCGACATCACCGCCAGCTCGGACGGGCGCGACACCATCATCGAGGTGGTTGAGCACGTGTCGGAGCAGGTGTTCATCCCGCTCACCGTCGGCGGCGGCGTCCGCACCGTCGAGGACGTCCGGAAGCTGCTGAACGCGGGCGCGGACAAGGTGTCGATGAACACAGCCGCCGTGCTGAACCCGGACGCGTTCGCGGCGGCGACGGCGGCGTTCGGCAACCAGTGCCTCGTCATCGCGATCGACGCACGCCGCATCGCGCCGGACAGTCCGCAGGCGGACCCGTCGCTGCTGGCGGACGGCCACCCCGGCAAGGGGGCGCTTGCCGTCGGTCCGGAGTCGCAGTGGGAGGTCTACATCCACGGCGGCCGCACGCCCACGGGCATCGACGCGGTGCGCTGGGCGGAGTACACGGCGGAACTCGGCGCGGGCGAGGTGCTGCTCACAAGCATGGACGCCGACGGCCACAAGGACGGCTACGACCTTGAGCTTACGCGCGCGGTGGCAGACGCCGTACCCGTCCCTGTCATCGCGAGCGGCGGCGCGGGCTGCATCGAGCACCTCGCGCAGGCGGTGACGGACGGCCACGCCGATGCTGCGCTCGCGGCCTCCATCTTCCACTACGGCCAGCACACCATCGCGGAGGTCAAGCGCTCGCTGGCGGCGCAGGGCATCCCTGCACGCGAGGTCCACTGAGACGATGGCAGACCTTCAGCACATCGAAGTCGTCGCCTTCGACATGTTCAGCACGCTCGTGAAGAACGACACGGCGGAATGGCAGATGGCGCACAAGGCGATCGTGGACGGACAACGCCTGCCGGTGGACCCCATCGCGTTCTGGACGGAGTGGGCCAGGCACGAGGTGCAGTTCCGCAAGACGCGCACGAACATGGCCGACCCGGACGCGAGCCCGCCGTTCAAGACGTACTGGGAGGCGTGGCGCGACGCCTTCATCGAAACGTTCGAGGTGATGGGACTGACCGGCGACGCGGAGCAGGCGGCCTCCGACAGCGTGACGGCGCTGTCCACCAAGAACGCCTTCCCCGAGACGAACGACGCGCTCGACGCGCTGAGAAGGATGCGGACGCTCGCGGTGCTCTCCAACGCGGACGACCGCTTCCTGCACGGCACGATCGGGCACAACGGCTGGGACTGCTTCGCTCACGTCATGTCGTCGGAGGACGCGCGCGCCTACAAGCCGGACCCGCGCATCTTTGCGCGCTTCGTGAGCGAACTGGACGTTGCGCCGGAGGCCGTGCTTTACGTGGGCGACGCCCCCTACGACGACGCTCACGGAGCGAAGCTCGCGGGCATGAAGACAGTGCTCATCCAGCGCACGCTGGACACACCGGGACGCACGCCGCCGCCGGAGAACGGCGCGCTGCTGCCGCCTGACCACATCGTGAGCGATCTGTCCGAGATCCCGGCGCTGTTCGACTGACGCGCCGCGAACGCGGGAGGAACCCGATGACGACCGCAGAGAACGCACGGATACAGCTCGACGCCCAGGGGCTCGTGACGGCGATATGCCAGGACGAGGCCACCGGCGAGGTGCTGATGGTCGCGCACATGAACCCGGACGCGGTCGCGCGCACGCTGGAGTCGGGCGAGATGCACTTCTACAGCCGCTCGCGCCAGGCGCCCTGGCACAAGGGCGAGACGTCCGGGGCGTTCCTGCACGTCTCGTCGGCGCAGGTCGACTGCGACGGCGACGTGCTGCTGTTCAAGGTGCGCGCGGACGGCCCTGCGTGCCACACGGGCGAGCGCTCCTGCTTCTTCACGCCGTTGCCGGAGCAGCCGGAGTACGAGCGGAGCGACGCGGGCCCCGGCGTGCTCTCGGAGGTCTTCCAGGTCATACGGCAGCGACAGCAGGAGCGGCCGGAGGGCAGCTACACGACGTCGCTGTTCGAGAGCGGGACGTCCCGCATCGCGCAGAAGGTCGGTGAGGAGGGCGTGGAGGTCGCGCTCTCCGCGGCCACGCAGGACACCGGGAGCCTTCCCGGCGAGGTCGCGGATCTCTTCTACCACACGCTCGTGCTGCTCGCGGACGCGGGCCTCTCGCCCGACGACGTCTGGGCGGAGCTGCGCAAGCGCCGCGGCTAGACGAAGCGCCCGCCCACCCTCCACCCTGCCCCTGCGCAAGTGGCGCGCTGCCAACCCTCCGAGTACACTCCCCGCACCCCGGTATGGAGGAGGACGCATGGCGCTTAATGCGACCGCTGACCGGCCCTATGGCTGGCGCGCACGGTGCGGGTTCATTACACCGTCTCCCGCGCACGAGAACAACTCGTATGAGTTCTATCTCATCGCGCCGGAGGGCGTGACCATCGTGATGACCTCGCTGGGGGTGGTGCTCTCGGAGGGGGAGCGGTCGTATGCGGCGGGCATCGAGCGTTTGCCGGCGGCTACCGAGGAGATCATGACCCGGCGGCCGCAGTCCATCATGCAAGCGGGGGTGCCGATCATCTCCGGGCGCGGGTGGAAGTTCGAGGACGAGATCCTGCGGCGCATCGGGAGCGTGACGGACACGCCCGCGGCGACGGACCTTGGCTCGTGCATCAAGGCGATGAATGGGCTGGGCATGGGCCGGGTGGCGATGCTGACGCCGTTCGACGACAAGACGCACGCGCAGCTGGCGGACTACGTCTCGAACGCCGATATCGAGGTCGCGAATGCGGGCTCGGTGGTGGGCGAGGTGGCGGGGGGCGAGCTGCGGGCGTACGAGGTTTCGACGATGGACCTCGGGATCGTGCGGCGGATGGCGGCGGACCTGTTCCGGGCGACGCCGAACGCGGCCGGGGTGTGGAGACGGGGGGCGCGGATGCCGAGCGTGGCGGTCGTCGAGACGCTGGAGCAGGAGCTCGGCGTGCCGGTCGTGAGCAGCATGCAGGCGATGGCGTGGCAGTCGCTGCGCCTCGCCGGGGTGGACGACAAGATACCCGGCTTCGGCCGGTTGCTGCGGGAGTTGTAGCCATGTTCGAGACGAAGAGCATCGGCCTCGAGGAGGCCCTGAAGGCGAAGGAGGCGATATTCGCCGAGTTCGCGGACGGCACGGACAATCCGGGCGCGCTGTGCATCACGGACGCCCACGGCGCGGAGGTGCTGTGCGCCCGGGTGGACGGGGCTCCGGCGCGGATGCTGGGGCGCGCACGCGCGAAGGCGTACACGGCCGCGCGGATCGGGATGAACACGGTCGACTTCCGCGACAACGTCGTGAAGGCGAACGCGCGGACGCTGAACGACTGGGGCGACCCGAAGCTGACGACGCTGCAGGGCGGGCTCGCCATCGTCTCCGGCGGGCAGGTCGTGGGCGGGATAGCGATGAGCGGAAACTCGACGATACGGGACGAGGCGCTGGCGCGCATCGGGCTCGAAGCGATGGGGGTGGAGTGATGCCGGCGTATCTCATGGCGGACGTGAAGGTGCAGGACCAGGAGTCGTACCAGGCGTACGGGGCGCAGGTGCCCGGGACGCTGGAGCCGTACGGGGGGAAGTTCCTCGTGCGCGGCGGCGCGGCGGAGACGATCGAGGGCGAGTACCAGCCGAGCCGCCTCGTCGTCATCGAGTTTCCGGACATGGAGACGCTGAAGGCCTGGTACAACTCCGACGCGTACCAGGGCATCGTGGGCGTCCGCTGGGAGGCCGCGACGGCCTCCGTGATCTGCGTCGAGGGGGTGTAGGCATGCCGGCACGAGAGACCATCAGCCTTGCCGACGCCGAGTGCGCGGTAGCTGCCGCGATGGCGGCGGCGCGGCCCAGCGAGCGGCCGTTCGCGCTGGCGGTCGTGGACGAGAGCGGAGCGCTCGTGTACTCCGTGCGCAAGGACGGCGCGTCGGCGACCGACGTGCGGAACGCTGAACGCAAGGCGTACACGGCCGCGTTCATCGGGCGCGACACGCTGATATACCGGCAGCAGATATCGCACGACGGCCGCACGGTCGCCGACTGGTCGAACGACGGCGTCACGACGCTGCACGGCGGGCTGACGCTGCACCGGGCGAGCGAGGTCATCGGCGGCATCGGCGTGTGCGGCACCGGCGACGAGGACCGCGACGAGCGGCTCGCGCTCGCGGGCGCCGAGGCGATGGTCAAGGCCGCGGGCGACGCCCGGCTGGCGAACGCCGCGATACGTCCGAAGTTCCGCGACGCGCCCGGCCCGGCGCTGAGCGACAAGGGCGCGCCGGGGAAGCCGAACAAGCGCTCGACGACGCGGCTGCCCGGCCTCAACGCGCCGGACGCGGTCGCGCCGGACCTCGTGCAGGTCGGCGGGCTGTTCTTCACCTCGGGCATACACGGCATCGACCTCGAGACGGGCGTGATGCCGGACGATCCCGCGGAGCAGTTCCTGAACGCGTGGCACAACCTGCGCACGCTCGTCGAGGCCGCGGGGCTGTCGACCGACGACATCGGCATCGTCACGAACTTCATCGACAGCCAGGACTTCCGGCCGCACATCAACACGGGCTGGCTGGAGCTGTTCCCGGACCCGGACAACCGGCCGGCGCGCAAGACGACGTCCTACCCGCTGCCGCCCGGCGAGGGCGTCGAGCTGCATGCGATAGGCGTCGCCGGACAGAAGCGGCAGCGCATCGAGGTGCCGGGGCTGACGCACCGCGACCCGCTCCCGAACGGCGTGCGGATGGGCGACTACGTCTTCTCGTCCGTCATCGTGCCGTGGGACCTGTCGACGTCGCTGCCGGTCACCGGCGAGGACGCGCAGACCGACCAGTGCTTCGACAACATGCGGGTGTTCATGGAGCACGCGGGCGGGACGGTGGACGACGTGGTGCTGCAGTGGGTGTACCTGAACGACTTCGCCTACCAGCCGTACATGGTGGACGTGTACCTGGAGGCGTGGCCCATAGGCCAGTACCAGGCGGCGCGCAAGACGTACCGCTACCCGATGGGCGGGCAGATCCAGATGCAGGTGATCGGCAGGATAGGCGGCGAGCGGACGAACCACGAGATAGAGGGGCACGGGCACCACGACCCCATCCCGATGGGCGCGCGCATCGGCGACCTCTTCTGCTCGGGCGGCGTCTCCGGCGTCGACACGGCGGGGCCGGACAAGCTGGAGCCGGTGAAGGGCATCGAGGGGCAGGCGCACCACGGCATCCGCAACATCCAGTCGCTCGTGGAGTCGGGCGGCGGCACGATGGACAACGTGGGCCTCATCACGCTGCTCATCCAGGACTACGACGACCTGCCGGCCATCGACGCGGCATGGACGGCGATGTTCCCGGACCCGGACGACCGCCCGGCGCGGCAGGTGATGAAGATGGGCGTGCAGCGCGGCAACCGCGTGCAGCACCACATGATGGCGGTGCTGTAGGGCTGCGCCTCCGTCGTTCCTGTGTTCAACCGCCCCCTTTAACTGGCGACTCTCACGAGTAAACGCAAGGCGTTTTCCGTTCATTGAACGGTTGATCGGCAAGGCCGTGGCCTGCTTCCGCGTTCTTCTGTTCAACCGCAGCGTGGATGGTGTGTGTGCAACACCGTGCTCCGCGACCAAGGCGTCGATACAGGCGTCAACCTTACGAGTGAACATGGGGGTATCCTGACGTTTTGTCATCTATATCGACAAGGCCACGGCCTGCTTCCGGGGGTAAGGCGGCAAGATGCGCGCCGAAAGTGTGTGTGAAGACCTCGTGCTCCGCGACCAAGGCGTCGATATAGGCGTCAACCTTACGAGTGAACATGGGGGTATCCTGACGTTTTGTCATCTATATCGACAAGGCCACGGCCTGCTTCCGGGGGTAAGGCGTCCAAGGCGTCACCGCAGTTGTGTGTGAGGCTGCCGAGGCGCAGGCAACATCCATGGCTGGGCCCCGAGTTATGGGCGCTGCCTATGGGTGCTGCGCGGTCGACGGTCATCCAACCAGCGTACGGGGTGAGGGGTCGGCGGGGTAAGGGGCGGGTGTCAGTGGTTTGGGGGGGGACTTAAGTCCCAGATTGCTGTCGCCGCATAATACAGTAGACTATTCCGTACATCGTTCCGCAGAGAGATTCTGGATTTGGATGGCGAATGTCTTCATCTGGTCCTAGTTTGCTACTCCAGGCACCTCCCGGTAGCTGCCGGGCTGCATGAGTCCACCGCTGATATTTTTCGTACAGAGCTACCTTCTCAAAACCCACCTCCTCATTTGCGTCATCACAGCGTTCATAACCAAGTCCAGCAAAGACCTCTACTAGGCTTTCTATTGAAGGAGTCCGGGCCGCATTGGGCCAGTGGTAGCCAGGCGCATGACTCCACCACGACGTCTGATCTCCAGCCGCATAGGCTATACAGTTGTACGTATCCGTTGATCCGCTAGTGACCAAATAGCCCTGCGTTTTCAAACCAGGGAAAGAACTGTCAATCCACATGAGGCCGCCGGAGATAGCCAAGACGCCGGCCCCATTCGAGCCACGCAGCCGCCATTTCGTCAATCTTCCCCTGACTCTCCGTCGGAACAGGATCAGCGCCGGTAATAGTCCCTAGAGCGACAAACCAATGCCCGGGTTGTCGTTCCAATCGCTCTAATAGCCAGGGTACGGCCTGCACACCCATACCCACGATTCTCTGGTAGGCTGGATGCATCACCATTTCATGGAGGTCTACTCCCTTCGGTCGATCGTGTTCCCACTCACTCACAAGTCGATCGAAATAGTTCTTGCCTGTTGGCCATTCTTCTCGTTCGAAATCCTCCATCCTACTGTCCACAACCAAACCAGGTGACTCGAACAGCCTCCCCAACACATCAAAAGCCCTGTCTTCGCGGTATGCGCTTGTCTCTCTTGCCGTGATACTCTGCATCATATCGCGCGCCATCATACCAACAATAGCGTCGTCTTCTGGAACGGGGACAACAATATCCCGCACATGTCTCGGTTCCAAGTGTTGTTGGACAGTGCCATATTCGTTCCGAAGCATTTGGTGTTGTCCCAACTCATGTTTCAACATCAAATACACATAGTGTCGAAGGTTCAAGTCTTCTATGCGAATGTGAATGAGGTCGTCGCTTATCAATTGGCCGTGAAGGTTTTCTGTCACGTACAGAACACGACCAATGGTACCGCTTCGAGTGACGAGGATTTCTCCTTGCTGAGCTCGACTCGCTTCAATATGCCCTCTCTGCTCCTTTGTAGCACGGTTCAGATCAAGATGTTTTACATGCTCCTTTCCGATCTGAAACAAAGCAGTAGGAGTAAAGAAAGGCTCAATCCCTGGGCTGTCCCGAGTCTCGGTTTCCAAATTTTGGCGTTGAAACCACGAACCCTTAAATACGACGGGGGCGATATTACCAATGGTCTTAATCGTCCAACCATCTTGTTCCCCAATTTCAATCACTTTCCCTATAGAGTCGTGGTATGCAGGCAAATAATGCTGCGGATTCATGTTCTTGCTATCGTCGTCCAGTTGTGACTTTTGTACCTTAAAAACAAATTCCGAGCTAGGCATAATGCCTACTAGAAATTCCTCATACTTGTTGAGAATGTAATCCAAGTCGTGGTCTAGGTCTTCGGTTTCATGTCCATTATCATCTACACGGAAAACAGGCACGCCTTCGGAATCTTGACCTATTTTCCGGGACATTGCCATGAATATTGGATAGTCCCTTGGTGGCCGGCCTCCAATTGGCTTTTCAACGAATAACACGCTAGTCCTAACGCCTGTGTAGGGCTGAAAGGTATCTTTATGCAGATTGACCACAGCGTGAATGTGTGCATTTTCCAGCAGGAAGGTTCTCGCGGCCAAGGAGGTTTGTGTGTCCAACATGCCCCGAGCCATCACAATCCCCATTCTTCCGCCAGGTCGCAACCATCGGAAGCACCTCTCCAAGAAGAGCAGCTCAGGCGGTGTCCCTCCCGGTATGAGAACGGAAGTGGGCATGCCTGATTGCCAGATTTTGGCGACGTCGAATTGTTGGAGAATATCGGGGTCAGTGATCTTTCCTTCTGATGTTCCCGCATAAGGGGGATTAGTCAAAATTATGCTAGGCCGTTCTTCTCCAAATCTTGTAAGAAAGCCCGCATTGAACCAGGTATCCGTTAAAGGACGCAAGCTATCACCAGGGTAGAAATTATCGTGTCCGTCTCCAGTCAAGATAGCAGCGGTCTTTGCCACTTTCACTAGCCTAGGTGCTTTCTCTATCAATCCAACGCTTCGACGCACTTGGTCGAAAAGCTGGTGACGAGCGGTTTCAGATAGATGATTCCTTATGAGTTCACGGCGTATATGCCGCAGCACTGCAGTAATGAACCCTCCACTCCCGCCAGCAGGATCAAGGATTACGTCATCAATCGAAGGTTTAGCCATTTCAACCATCATATGAACCACTAGGCGATTTGTAAAAAACTGCCCATTAGTTTGGCGGAAGTGGCTGGCGGTGTACTGTTCATATGCTGCGCCCAAGATGTCCCACCAAGCATCCTCATCCACCAACAGCCTTGAAGATTGCAGTTCATTGACAACCTCAGCAATGTGGTCTGGGGGAGCAGTTATGTCTTCTCCGAATTCGAATACTTCAGGGTTCTGTTCCCGAACTTCCGCGAAGAGTTCTTGCACACGACGTGCGACTGCATCGCGACCATGAGGAGTTCGATATTCTTCTGCCGTACAATAGAAGCGGGGCAACGGGTCAGGAAGGATTTCATCTCGCCATTTTGCCAAGATAATGCGAACCATGTCCATAGCAAGGTCTTCGCTCTCAATCCCCGACCGGAAGAGTTTCTGATGACATATTCTCAAGAGACGTTTGACGTCCTTTGGTTTGGTAAGGCCCTCTTTAGATAGAACGCCAATCTTATCCCAGGTTTCGGTTGGGCGGGGGATCCCATTGGAGGGCTCTAGCCGTTTTTCCGGGCTATCCAATCGCCGATAGTACCGCGTAGCTACTCCGTTGGTCCATACTGCCCCTTCTGCTGAAGTAAAGAAGACATACGAGACGAGCTGATTGTGCCCTGCTGTTTCGTATTCAGGCTTCACTTCTACGCAGAATCTAATCTGCCCTTGGTCATTGGCTTGTGCTGCCGCGACAGAGCGGTAGACAACAATGTCAGCGTAAACTCGTTGATTACTGCCGATATTGATGGCAACTTCCCTGCGAATTTGCTCTTTGGGGTACCGATATTCATAGTGCAGAACGCGCAGGTACTCTTGTCGGCGGCGTTCTTCAGGAGTGTCCTGTAGGAACGTATTTTCACTAAGGAAATCAATAAGTCGCTGTCCGTCGGGCGTATAGGAAATGGAGAGGAGCGGCCCTCCAGTCTCCTCTGCGAGCGCGGCTTCTGCCTGAGTTACGTTGGCTAGCCTACTGTGAGGCATCAGGCCCTTCCTCCCTGGGCTAAACTCCGGTGTCAGCGACACAACTCCGAGCGCGGAGCGGCATGCTATCACGAGTATAGTCGATGGCAAGTAGCCTGGCTCCCTCTTTGACAGGCCGCCAAAGACCTCAATGTGCCTAAGGCGGGGCTGCGAGGTTCCCGCCTTCGCGGGAACGACGGAGGAGACCTCGTACAATAGAGGTGTGGGCAGCACCGTGCCCTGAGGCTGGCGAGGGGCGGTGGGGGCTGCGCGGGGGTGGGTGCCGGATGGGGGCTGCTGGAACGATCCTGGTCACCGGAGCTACGGGGTACATCGGCGGGAGGCTCGTGCCTCGTCTGCTGGAGGAGGGGCGCAGCGTGCGCGTCCTCGTCCGCGACCGGGAGCGCGTGCGCTCGCGTCCGTGGGCCGGGCAGGTCGAGGTGGCGGTCGGCGACGTGCTCGACCGCGGGTCGCTGTCCGAGGCGCTCGCGGGCGTCGACACGGCGTACTACCTCGTGCACAGCATGTGCAGCGGCTCCGGCGCCGGGTTCCATGAGCTGGACGTCCAGGCTGCCCGCACGTTCGGGCAGGCCGCCGCAGAGGCGGGCGCCGGGCACGTCATCTATCTCGGCGGGCTGGGGTCGGGGGCGAACCTGTCGCCGCACCTGCGCTCGCGGCAGGAGTGCGGTCGTGCGCTGCGCGCGGGCGGGGTCGCGGTCACGGAGTTCCGCGCCGCGGTGGTCGTCGGGGCGGGCAGCATCTCGTTCGAGATGGTCCGCTATCTCGTGGAGCGTCTGCCGGTCATGGTCTGCCCTCGATGGCTGTACTCGCGCGTGCAGCCGATAGCGGTCGACGATCTGCTCGACTACCTCGTCGCGGCGCTCGACACGCCGTCGTGCCGGGGCCGCATCGTCGAGGTGGGCGGGAAGGACGTGACGACGTACGAGGGGCTGATGCTCGGCTACGCAAGGGCGCGGGGGCTGCACCGGCTGATGCTCGCCGTCCCGGTGCTGACGCCTCGGCTGTCGTCGTACTGGGTGCACTGGTTCACGCCGATCCCCACCGCCATCACGCGGGCGCTCGTCGAGGGGCTTCGCAACGACGTCGTGGTGACCGACGATGTGGCGCGGTCGTTGTTTCCGCACATCGAGCCTCGCGACTATGCGTCGGCGCTCGGGGGCGTGATGGGGGAGGTGGGGTAGGCGTCACCCTAGCCCTCTCCCCGAGGGAGAGGGGACCAGGCATGGCGCGCCCACAAGGGACGCCCCAACACCAGGCACCACACGCCCCGCCCCTTCTGGATTCCCGCCTGCGCGGGAATGACGGGGTTGTGACACGCGCCCCTTTCGCGGTCGCGGCGGGGGCGCGGACGCTGGGTGGGGGGGGGGGCCGGGCGGCGGCGGGTCGCGGCGGGGGCGCGTACGCTGGTTGGTGGCGGCGCACGGGCGGCGCGGACAGCGTCGGGGGGCTGGTCCGGCCCTGGGGGTGTCCGCAGGAGTGGCGTGGCCAGTTTTGGCTCAATTTGGCGCACTTTTTCGCACCCCGGGCGTGGGGTTCACGCCTGCGCGGGGCGTCCACAGAGGAGGGGAGAGGAGGACAACGGTGGCCACGGGCCGCCCGCGTGGACGCTCCGCAGGCCGGAGGCTTGTCATTCCGAGCGGAGCCGAGGAATCTCTCGGGAGGGGCGCCGTTGTTCACGAACGTCTGCCGAGAGGATGTTGCGCACTAAAGCGCGGGCTTCGCTCAACATGACAAGGCCTGCGGCCGTGGGCGAGGGGTTCACCCAGATAGGGCGCCCACAAGGGACGCCCCAACACCGGGCGCCACACACCCCGCCCCTTCTGGATTCCCGCCTGCGCGGGAATGACGGGGTTGCGACACGCGCCCCTTTCGCGGTCGCGGGAGGGGCGCGTACGCTGGTTGGTGGCGGCGCTCCGCCATCGCGGGTAGCGTCGGGGGATCGGCCCTGGGGGCGGTTCCGCAGGAGTGGCGTGGCCAGTTTTGGCTCATTTTGGCGCACTTTTTCGCAACCCGGGCGTGCGGTTCACGCCTGCGCGGCGCGTCCACAGAGGAGGTGCGGGGAGGACAACGGTGGCCACGGGCCGCCCGCATAGCGCTCCGCAGGCCGGGAGCTTGTCATTCCGAGCGGAGCCGAGGAATCTCTCGGGAGGCGCGTCGTCGTTTACCGACGTTCCCCGAGAGATGTTTCGACTTCGCTCAACATGACAAGGCCCTACGGGCGTGGGCGGTTGGCCGGGGGCGGGTGCGACCGTTACACTGATATCCCATGTTCGACACTGTGCTCATCGCCAATCGCGGCGAGATCGCCTGCCGCGTCATCCGCACGTGCCAGCGCCTCGGCATCGAGGCCGTCGCGGTGTATTCGTCGGCGGACGCGAAGGCGAAGCACGTGCAGATGGCGGACCGCGCCGTCCACATCGGCGGGGCGCCGGCGTCGGAGTCGTACCTGAACGGCGAGTCCATCATCAAGGCCGCGAAGAAGGTGAAGGCGCAGGCCATCCACCCCGGCTACGGCTTCCTCTCCGAGAACCCGTCGTTCGTCGAGGCGGTCGAGAAGGAAGGGCTCACGTTCATCGGGCCGTCGTCCAGGGTCATCGCGCAGATGGGCGACAAGATCATGGCTCGGCGGCTCGCTCGCGAGGCGGGGGTGCCCATCAGCCCCGGCGCGGAGGGGGAGATCGACGACTCGCAGGCGGTGGCGATCGCTCGGGGCATCGGCTTCCCGCTGATGATCAAGGCGGCTGACGGCGGCGGCGGCATGGGCATCCGCGTCGTGAACGACATCGAAGAGGTGCCGGAGGCGGTGACCCGCGCGCGGTCGCAGGCGCTGAACGCGTTCGGCAGCAGCCGCGTCTACATGGAGCGCCGCATCCTGAACGCGTCGCACGTCGAGGTGCAGGTCATCGCGGACCACTTCGGCAAGGCGCTGCACCTGTTCGAGCGCGACTGCTCGGTGCAGCGCCGCAACCAGAAGGTCGTCGAGGAGACGCCGTGCCCCAAGCTCACGCCGGAGGTGCGGAACGCGCTCTTGGAGTCGGCGGTCCGGCTCGTGAAGAGCATCGGCTACACGAACGCGGGCACCATTGAGTACCTGTACGACGCCAAGGAGGAGCGCTTCTACTTCCTGGAGATGAACACGCGGCTGCAGGTGGAGCATCCCGTCACGGAGATGGTCACAGGGCTGGACCTCGTCGAACTGCAGCTGCGGGTCGCGGCGGGCGAGCGTCTGCCGCTGTCGCAGAGCGACATCCACCAGCGCGGGGCGGCCATCGAGGCTCGCATCTACCCGGAGGACCCGGTGATGCTGCTGCCGACCGCAGGCACGGTCTCGGTGCTCGTCGAGCCGGAGGGGCCGAACGTGCGCGTCGACAGCGCGCTGTACGAGGGTTACGAGGTGTCGCCGCACTACGAGTCGATGATGGCGAAGCTCATCGTCCACGGCGAGACGCGGGAGGAGGCGATCGCCCACATGCTGGCGGCGCTCGACCAGTACGTCGTCGAGGGGCCGGTCGTGAACATCCCGCTCGTTCAGCGCGTGCTGGCGCACAAGGACTTCAGGAGCGGCGCGTTCGACAACGCGTTCCTCGAGCGGATGCTGAACGAGCCGGCGCGCGACAGCGCGATCGCCGCCGCGATAGCGGTCGTCATGGCGCTGGAACAGGAGTCCCCGCAGGAGATACAGTTCAGCAGGTGGCGGATGCACGGCCGGCGTATGGCCATGGTGAACCGCCTCAGTAACGGAGCGTTGTAGTGAAACGGATGCGCGTGCGAGTCAACGACGATTGGTACGACGTCGAGGTAGGCGACCTCTACCAGAGCCCGGTGGAGGTCGTCGTGGACGGCGAGACGTACCTGGTGGAGGTCGGCAACCCGGGAGACGCCGGCGTTCCGGTGCGGCGTTCGGCGCCCCGCAAGGCGGAGCTTCCCGGTCTGCGCGGCATCACGCAGGGCGACGAGCGCGTCATCCGCTGTCCGCTGCCCGGCAAGATCGTCTCCGTCACCGCCACGAAGGGCCAGGAGCTCGAGGCAGGCGACGAGATCTGCCTGCTGGAGTCGATGAAGATGGAGCAGAGCGTGCGCATGGCGCGCAGCGGCGTCGTGAAGGGCATCAAGATCAAGAAGGACCAGGCCGTCGAGGCCGGTCAGCCGTTGCTGGAGATCCAGTAGGCGATGTTCAACCGGGCCCCCACGACCCTGGACGAGTACTACGTCTGCGCTCTCAGCGAGGTGCAGGAGAAGGGCGTGCTCGCCATCGAGATCGAGCACCCGAAGTACCGCGGGTGGGAGATAGCCGTCTTCTGGGACGGCGAGAAGCTCGGCACGCTGGAGAACTTCTGCCCGCACCAGGGCGCGATGCTCTCCTGGGGCACGATCGAGCCGGGGCAGGTCATCTGTCCGCTGCACTCGGCCATCTTCGACTTCGTCACCGGCGAGTGCCTCGACCGCTACACCTACGACGCCGTGGCCTTCGAGACGTTCGTGCGCGGCGACGAAGTCTGGGCGCGTCTGCCGGGACGTCCGATGCCTCGGGGCGCCTAGGGGCTGCGGGGTTCCTGCCTGCGCAGGAATGGACGGGCAGGGGGCGTGGTTCGACAGGCTCACCATGAGCGGAAATAGAACTCACCACGAACGGGGTGAGGCTGCGCTTTCGCGCCCTAGCCCTTGACCAAAATCGCGACAAGAGTGCCGAGGTTCGCCGCGACCAACGTGGCGAGGAAAGCGTACACCGTGTTGAACCGGCTGTTCATCTCTGAGCGAAGGCTCGCAATGGCCTGGGTGAGGTCGCCAAGCCGCTCGTTCACTTGCTCGTAAGCGCCTTCCAGGCGGCTCGCGCGCTCTTCAATTGCCGGCATCTGCGTTGTCATCGGTTCGTCTCTCCTTGGCAGTGTACCACGCACGCCCAACCGGAGCGGAGCGTGCTGCATACACCATAGGAACCGGCTCCCTGAACGCGCAACGAGCGGATGTCACGTTTTCCATCGGCAGCCCGTTAGAGGGGGGATAGGGCGAACGCCGGTGCAGGTGATACCATCTAACCCCGTGGCGCAGGGCGCTGCGAGACATCCCCGACGCAAGGTCCCATGGCCCTCGAAAGCATCGTCGTTCGCGGCGCTCGCGAGCACAACCTCAAGAACATAGACGTCGTCATCCCCCGCGACCGGCTCGTCGTCATCACCGGCCCGTCCGGCTCCGGCAAGTCCACGCTCGCCTTCGACACCATCTATGCCGAGGGGCAGCGGCGCTACGTGGAGTCGCTCTCCGCATACGCGCGCCAGTTCCTCGGGCGGATGGACAAGCCGGACGTCGAGTACATCGAGGGGCTGTCGCCCGCCATCTCCATCGACCAGAAGGGCGTGTCCAACAACCCGCGCTCCACGGTCGGCACCGTCACCGAGGTGTACGACTACCTCCGCCTGCTCTTCGCGCGCGTCGGACGCCCGCACTGCTACCGCTGCGGCAGGCCTGTGCAGCACCAGACTGCGCAGCAGGTGACCGAGGCCGTGCTCTCCCGTCGCGGCGCGCGGCTCATGCTCCTGGCCCCCCGCGTCGTCCACAAGAAGGGCGAGCACAAGGACGTATTCGACGAGGCTCGCGCTGCCGGTTTCGTCCGCGTCCGCGTCAACGGCGAGGTGCGCAGCCTCGACGAGACCATCGAGCTGAACAAGCAGCAGTGGCACACCATCGAGATCGTCGTCGACCGGCTCGTCCTCGACGGCGAGACCGAGCGCAGCCGCGTCCTCGACTCCGTCGAGACGTCGCTTCGCTACGGCGACGGGCGGATGCTGGCGATTGACGTCGACTCGGGCGAGGAGCAGGTCTTCTCGGAGCAGTTCGCCTGCCCGTACTGCGGCATCAGCTTCGGAGAGATAGAGCCGCGCACGTTCTCGTTCAACAGCCCGCACGGCGCGTGCTCGACGTGCAGCGGGCTCGGCATGAAGCTCGTGGTCGACCCTGAGCTCATCGTGCCGGACCTCTCGCGCAGCCTGGACGACGGCGCGATACACCCGTGGTCGCGCGCGGGCTCCAGCACCGCGTGGTACTTCAGCATCCTGCGCGGCGTCGCCGAGGCGGAGGGCGTCCGCATGGACACGCCCTGGCGCAGACTGCCGGAGCATGCGCGGAAGATCGTCCTCTACGGCTACCCGGACCGGCGCAGGGTGAAGGTGCGCCACCGCACCCACCACGGGCGCGTGTTCGAGTGGGAGTCGCGCTACGAGGGCATCATCCCGAACCTGGAGCGGCGCTACCGCGACACGCAGTCCGACTACATGCGCAACGAGATCGAGCGGTACATGACCGCCCTGCCCTGCGAGGCGTGCGGCGGCGAACGGCTGCGGCCTGAGGCGCTCGCGGTCACCATCGCGAACCGCTCCATCATGCAGGTCACGGCGCTCTCCGTCGCCGAGGCGAGCGAGTGGGCGCTGTCCGTGCAGGGGCTCGGGCCGGAGGCGCCCGTCGAGCCGCGCTGGCCGGAGCACGCCGACTCGCCGGTGTTCACCGAGCGCGAGCTGACCATCGGCAATCAGATACTGAAGGAGATCGGCTCCCGCCTCTCCTTCCTGCTCAACGTAGGGCTGGAGTACCTGTCGCTCTCACGCGCCGCGGGCACGCTCAGCGGCGGCGAGGGCCAGCGGATTCGCCTCGCGACGCAGATAGGCTCCGGCCTCATGGGCGTGCTCTACGTCTGCGACGAGCCGTCCGTGGGCCTGCATCCCATCGACAACGCGCGCCTCATCGAGACGCTCAAGGGATTGCGCGATCTGGGCAACACCGTCCTCATCGTCGAGCACGACGAGGCGATGATGCGCTCGGCCGACCACCTCGTGGACCTCGGCCCCGGCGCGGGCGAGCACGGCGGGTGGGTCGTCGCCGAGGGCACCATCGACGACGTCGAGGAGAGCGAAGCGTCGCTCACCGGCGCGTACCTCTCCGGCCGGCGGGAGATCTCGATGCCGCTCGCGAGGCGCAAGGGCAACGGCAAGCGGCTGCGGGTGAAGAGCGCGCGGGAGAACAACCTGCGCGGTCTGGACGTGGACTTCCCGCTCGGCAAGCTCATCTGCGTCACCGGCGTCTCCGGCTCCGGCAAGTCCACGCTGGTCTACGAGGTGCTCTACAAGTGGCTGGCGCAGCGCCTCTACCGCGCCAAGGACCGCCCCGGTGCGAGCGACGGCGTCGACGGCCTGGACAACGTGGACAAGGTCGTCAACATCGACCAGTCGCCCATCGGCAGGACGCCGCGCAGCAACCCGGCCACCTACACCGGCGCGTTCACGCCCATACGGGAGCTGTTCGCCGCCCTGCCGGAGTCGAAGGCGCGCGGCTACATGCCCGGACGCTTCTCCTTCAACGTGAAGGGCGGGCGCTGCGAGGCGTGCTCGGGCGACGGCTACGTGCAGATACAGATGCAGTTCCTGCCCGACGTGACCGTGCCGTGCGAGGTGTGCAACGGCAGGCGCTACAACGAGGATGCGCTGGAGATCATGTTCCGGGGCAAGAGCATCGCCGACGTGCTGGAGATGACCGTCACCGAGGCGCACGAACTGTTCACCAACATCCCGCGCATCAGGTCGAAACTCGAAACGCTGGAGGCGGTCGGTCTCGGCTACATCCGGCTCGGCCAGCCTGCGACGACCATCAGCGGCGGCGAGGCGCAGCGCGTGAAGCTCGCCACCGAGCTCTCCAAGCGCGCGACCGGCAAAACGCTCTACATCCTGGACGAACCGACCACCGGCCTGTCGTTCGAGGACGCGTCGCACCTGCTGCGCGTGCTGCACCGGCTGGTGGACGGCGGCAACACGGTGCTGCTCATCGAGCACCACCTGGACCTCATCAAGAACGCGGACTGGATCATCGACATGGGCCCCGGCCCCGGCATCCACGGCGGCGACGTCGTCATCGAGGGGACGCCAGAGCGCGTCGCCGCGCACCCGGACTCGCGCACCGCCGCCTTCCTCCGCGACGCCCTCGCCAAGCACGGCATCGCGCCCGAGGAGGCGGCAGCGCCGCCCGCGCCGAAGCCGCGCAAGCGGGCGAAGGTGGGGGTTTAGGGGCATATACGATTAAATGCATGCGTCACACGATTGAATCGTGTGATGGCTAGATTCGCAGGAGGCAATCATGGCCCCACGCGACACATCCACCGGTTGGGTGCTCGAACAGATGGTGCTGCCTGCCCTACAGCGAGGAGGGTACAACCCCAGAAAGCAAGTAGACGTCGGCCAGCGGCTTGGAGGGGGGCGCCACAAGGTCGATGTCCTTGCCCAACCTACTGGTGACCAAGGAATCCTGGTTTCCCTCAAGTGGCAGCAGACTTCCGGAACTGCCGAGCAGAAGGTGCCCTTTGAGGTCATCTGCCTGGCAGACGCTATCGACAAGAGCCAAGGAAGCTATCGGAAGGCCTATGTTGTTCTGGGTGGGGACGGCTGGAAGCTCAAGGAGTTCTACACCAAGGGAGGACTCAACCAGCACCTCACCACTGGAGGCAACGTGGAAGTAATGACCTTGGACGGCTTCATCGCGAAAGCCAATCGGCGCGCTCTATAAGGTTAGCGCAGTTGTACTGCGCAGTTGTACTGCGCATTGCGTACTGAGCATTTGACACTGAGCGCTTGCCGTGAATATGCTCTAGCCACCTTGCCTACCTGGAGGTGGCCCTATGCCACAGTACGAGATCTTGGCGAAACGGAATCGCGACGGAAGTTACAGCGCCTCCATACCTGCGGGCATGCTGGTAGCTAACGCCTTCGTCGACTACTACACCGACGCGACCGGCGGGGGGTACCAGCGAGATGAGACGCTCCGTCCCAAGAGAGCCCGGGACATTGCGGACTACATTCGGCGCTGTCTCGACGCCAACCTTGAACCGAAGCTCTTTGAGCTGACCATCAATGCCCGGCTCAGTCCCGATGAGTGGAGGTTCGAAGGGTTGGATGATGACGCCACGGTCGGCTTTCTCAGCTTCGAACACGACGGGACCCGATGGCTGTCAGTCACTGATGGAGGTACTCGGCTGGACGGAATCAAGAACGCCCTCGCTCAGGGAACCATCACGGACCGCCATACCATAGACGCTCGTGTCTTCGTTGGTTTGACCCTCGGCGAAGAAGTAGCCCAGTTCCTTCTTATCAACGAGAAGCAGAAGCGAGTGCGCACAGACCTAAGCCTCAGGGTGGTACAGCGGAAGCTGGACGATGGAGCCCTCAGCGACCACGACCTGAGAGTGCTGACGACCGCTGTCAAACGCCAAGAACTATAGGCCAGTAAACGAAGGAATCGCCAAGGTCTTTAGGCCAGTTCGCCAAGGTCTTTAGGCCACCCTGGGCACCGAATCGGTGAGCATGGCCGCACTTCATTGCGAGGA
>MPMJ01000012.1 GCA_002238425.1 SAR202 cluster bacterium bin16
CTCGCCCACCGTGCTGCACCCGCTCACGTTCCTCGCATGGCTCGCGGGGCAGACGTCGACGGCCCGCATCGGGGTGTCGGTGCTCGTGCTGCCGCGCCACAACCCGGTGATGCTGGCGAAGCTGGCCGCCGACATCGACGTGATGAGCGGCGGGCGGCTCGTGCTCGGGGTCGGGCTCGGCAACAACGGCGACGAGCTGCCGATGTACGGCATCACGGCGGAGCGCCGCGTCACGCGGTTCGTCGAGCAGGTGCAGGCGATACGCGCGCTGTGGGGGCAGTCGCCGTCCGGCCACTCCGGCACGTTCTACGACCTGCCGGACGCGAGCATCTCGCCGAGGCCGGGGCATCCGCCCATCATCTTCGGCGCGAACGCCGACGCCGCCCTCGCGCGCAGCGTGCGCCACGCCGACGGGTGGATGGGCGCGGGCAGCGGTCCGCTCGCCGACTTCCCGCGCAAGGTGGCGCTCGTGCAGTCGCACCTCGCGGAAGCCGGGCGCGATCCGGCGTCGTTCCCCATCTCGAAGCGCCTCTACCTGGCGGTCGACGACGACGAGGAGCGTGCGAAGCGTCGACTGCGGGAGTGGTTCGGCTACTACTACGGCAACCCGGGCAACGCGGAGCACGCCGCCATCTGGGGCAGCGCCGCGAAGATCGGCGAACTGCTGGAGGAGTGGGCCGAGATGGGCGTGGACGAGGTGCTGCTCAACCCCGTGTTCGACATGGATGAGCACCTGGAGCGCCTCGCGGACATCACGGGGCTGGCGTGAGGCGCTCCTCGTCGTTCCTGCGGAGGCAGGAACCTCGCAGCCCGGCGGGTGCAGCCAGTCTCGTCATTCCCACCCCCTCCCGTCATTCCCGCGAAGGCGGGAATCCAGATGGCTGTGGGGGGTGGAGTGTTTGTCATGTTGAGCGCAGCCGAAACATCTCTCGGGAGCGCTGGTGTACGACGACACGCCGCCCGAGAGATTCCTCGACTCCGCCGCACTCCGCTCGGAATGACAATGGGAGGGGCGTAGAGTTGTCATGTTGAGCGCAGCCGAAACATCTCTCAGGGGAACGTCGGTGCAGGACGGCGCGCCGCCCGAGGGATTCCTCGACTCCGCTGCACTCCACTCGGAATGACAAGTAGACACTCGCACACCCCATTCATGTGCACTAGTTAAACGTTGAACGCAGGAAGCAGGCCACGGCCTTGTCGATAAACTGTTCAATTGGGCGAAACAGCCCGCGTTCACTCGTAAGGGCCGACAGTTGAAGCGCACAGTTGAACGCGGAACGGCGGAAGGAGACGCATGACACGTATCGCGATCGTGGGAGGAACGGGGCCGGAGGGGCGCGGGCTGGCGCTGCGGCTGGCGATGGCGGGCCACGAGGTCGTCATCGGCTCCCCGGGCGCGGGGGGCGCGGGCGCGGCGGGGGGCGGGGGGCCCGCGGCCGGGGCGGCGTCAGGGCTGCTGGAGGGTCGCGACGCGCTGCCCATCAGCGGCGCTGCGAACGCGGACGCTGTGAGCGACGCGGACGTCGTGCTGCTCGCGGTGCCGTTCGAGGGGCTGCGCCCGACGGCGGAGTCGCTGCGCGATGCGCTCGCGGGGCGGCTCGTCGTGAGCATCGTCGCGCCGGTGGAGTTCGCCGACGGCCAGATGCACGCCGTCAGCGTTCCGGAGGGGTCGGCGGGCGAGCTGACGCGGGACCTGCTGCCGGACAGCCGCGTCGCCGCTGCGTTCCAGAACATGAGCGCGCGTGACCTGCTCCGGGCGCAGCACCCGCTCGAGGGCGACGTCGCGGTCACCGCGGACGACGACTCGGCGCGCCGCGAGACGATGGCGCTCGCGGAGGCGATGCCGTCGCTGCGGGCGGTCGACGCGGGGCCGCTGTCGAACTCGCGCTACGTCGAGGAGCTGACCGCGCTGCTGGTGAACCTGAACCGCATCCACAAGGCGCACAGCACGATACGGTTCCTAGGGCTGTAGGGGGGCGTGGGACAGGGCACTCACCGAACAGGGCACCCGCCGAACAGGGCACCCGCCGAACAGGGCACCCGCCGAACAGGGCACCCGCCGAACAGGGCACCCACAAGGGATGCCCCTACACCACACCACGGCGAGCGGCTCGCCGTGAGGCCGCAGTGTGCAGGGGTTGACGCATACACCGGATTGTGCGGGTGGTATGATTGAGGTGCCTGATTCGCCGGTTATCACGGAGGAGAAGAGGGCAGTGGCGCAGCGTTATCAACGCGAGATAGAAGAGATACTCGGCCAGACCGGGGAAGAGGGCGAAGGCGGCGGATCCGACGGCTCCAAGCCTCCCCGCAGCCCTCGCCGCGTCGCGCGTGCTCCCCGTCGCAGGCTGGGCAGGTTCGTCCGGCCCACGTATGGCAGGCTCCTGCTCGCGGGGATCGCCCTCTTCGTGCTCTCGGTCCTCCTCAGGGCGCTCGATGCACCCGGGGTTACACCATTCCTATGGGCGAGCGTGGCGTTGTTCGTCTTCGCCTACGTCGCCTACTTCACCAGGCCGCGCCGGACGGTAGAACGACGCTGGCGCGGGCAGCCGATGGATGATCCCGAACCTGCCGGCCCACTCTCCCGTCTGTGGCGGTGGATCACCGGAGGCTAGTTCATGCGCAGCTACCTGTCCCATCTCGAATGCACCGAGACGGGAGAGACGTATAACGCCGACGAACCGCACACCCTTTCGCCCGCAGCCCAGAAGGTCCTCTACCCCCGCTACGACATCGACGCCGTGCGCCGCGAGGTCGACCCGTCGGTGTTCGCGACTCGTCCTCCCACGATGTGGCGCTACTTCGAACTGCTGCCCGTGCGTGACGAGTCGAACGTCGTCACGCTCGGCGAGGGCGGCACGCCGATGCTGCGCGCCTCGAATCTCGAACGCTCGCTCGACGCGCGTACGCTCTACATCAAGGACGAGGGACAGAACCCGACGGGCTCGTTCAAGGCCAGGGGGCTGTCGGCTGCGGTGTCGCGTGCGAAGGAGCTGGGGCTGACGCGGCTCACGGTGCCGTCCGCAGGCAACGCAGGCGGGGCGCTCGCCTCGTACTGCGCGCGGGGCGCCATGGAGTCCTACGTGTTCATGCCGGAGGATGCGCCCGTGGCGAACAGGACGGAGGTGGCGCTCACCGGCGCACAACTGACGCTGGTGAAGGGGCTCATCTCCGATGCAGGACGGCTCTCCCGCGAGAAGGCGGCGGAGCTCGGCCTGTTCGATATCTCGACACTGCGGGAGCCCTACCGGGTAGAGGGGAAGAAGACGATGGGGTACGAGATCGCGCAGTCGCTGGGCTGGCGTCTGCCGGAGGCGATCGTCTATCCGACGGGCGGCGGCACGGGCATCGTGGGGATGTGGAAGGCGTTCAGCGAGATGGAGTGCCTCGGCTGGATAGGGCCGGAGCGTCCGAAGATGATCGTGGTGCAGTCCACGGGCTGCGCGCCGATCGTGCGGGCGTTCGAGCAGGGCGTGCGTCACGCTGAGCCGTGGGAGAATGCGGAGACGATTGCGGCGGGGATCCGCGTCCCGGCCGCGGTGGGCGACTACCTGATCCTGGACGCGGTGCGCGAGAGCGGCGGCACGGCCATCGCGGTGACGGACGAGGAGATACTCGCCGGGGTGCGCGAGATGGCGACAGCCGAGGGAGTCTGGGCTGCCCCGGAGGGCGCAGCCACGCTCGTGGGGTACCGCAAACTGCGGGAGTCCGGCTTCCTTGCCCCGGAGACGGAAACGCTGCTCCTCGTCACTGGCGCGGGGAGCAAGTACACGGACGTTGCGATGGGCGCGTAAAGACGCTCAATTCGAGCGCGCTCAAGGAGCGTGAGTGAATGAGGGGGATAGGCTGAAGAGCGCCGCAGCAACTGCGGCGCTCCTGGTTGCCAAGGCGATGCCTAGAAGCGGGGTTCGCGGGGGCGGGCCTCGTTGACCACGAGCGCCCGGCCACTCACCGAGTAGCCATTAAACATCTGAACGGCCTGGTCCTTCGCGGTGTCGTCTTCCATCTGGACGAAACCGAAACCGCGGGGACGTCCCGTCTCTCTGTCCGTCGGGATGTGAACGGAAACCACAGCCCCTGCCTGAGAGAAGAGGTCGTGGAGTTCGTCCTGGGTCATCCTGAACGGTATGTTTCCTACAAACAAGCGATTGCTGTCCTCTGCCACTGTATCCTGTCCTCCAACTACGCGACGGCTCTAGGCCGAAAAGATTGCCGCCACCAGCGTAGCCGGCACGACGCGGCGCATTCTAGCCGCATGACGGGCTACATGCAAGCGGCGATATTTCGCCGTCGAAAATCGCACGATTGCCTAGGGCGGCTGCCGGATTGCAGCCATGACCGGCCAGCGCGCTGCGCCTGCTCTGCATGAGTGCCGGACATTGCGATGGCGTTGGCCTTTCGTGAATAATGTGGGCGTATCGGCGCATCACGGCAGGAGGGAGCGTTCCTTTGCATCCATTCACCTACGTTGCCCCGCGCACATTGGATGAAGCAGTCGCCGTGCTCGAACAGCACGGCGAACGTGCGAGGCCGTTCGCGGGCGGCACCGACGTTCTCGTTCAACTGCGCGGCGGCAGGTTCGACCTCGACGCCATCGTGGACCTGAAGGGCGTGCCCGAGGCGACGTCCCTCGACCTGAACGGCAGCCTGCGTATCGGCGCTGCGGTGCCGTGCTACCGGATCTACGAGGACAGCGCCGTCGCAGCCGCGTTCCCGGGTCTCATCGACGCGGCGTCGCTCATCGGCGGCATCCAGATACAGTCGCGGGCGAGCCTCGGCGGCAATCTGTGCAATGCCTCTCCCAGCGCGGACGGTATCTGCCCCCTGATCGTCCACTCCACCGTCGCGGTGGTGCAGGGCCCGCAGGGCGAACGCCGCGTGCCGGTGGAAGAGTTCTGCACGGCGCCCGGCGTGAACGTACTGGGACGCGGGGAACTCCTCGTGGCGCTGGAAGTCCCGGCTCCGGCCAGGGGATTCGGTGCGGCGTATCAGCGGTTCATCCCGCGCAACGAGATGGACATCGCGGTGGCGGGAGTCGCGAGCGCGCTCACGCTGAGTGACGACGGCGCGACCATCGCATCGGGGCGCATCGCGCTCGCCGCGGTCGGGCCGACGCCGCTGTTCGCGGCGAAGGCGTCGGCGTTCCTCGCGGGCAAGCCCGCCACGCCGGAGACGTTCGCGGAGGCAGGGGAGATCGCTTCGACGGAGGCGACGCCCATAGGAGACATGCGCGGCACGGCGGAGCACCGCATCGAGCTGGTGAAGGTACTGACGCGCCGTACGCTCGCCATCGCGCTGGGCCGCGCCCAATCAAATCGCTGAGCAGGCAGGTAGGAATGACGCAACAAGAGACACCAGTCCGCAAAGTTCCGGTCGCCTGCACGCTGAACGGGCAGCAGACGGAGTTCCTCGCGGCCCCGTACCAGTCGCTGCTGGAGGCGCTCCGCGAGGTCGTCGGGCTTACGGGGACGAAGGAAGGCTGCAACGACGGCAACTGCGGCGCGTGCACCGTCTCGCTGGACGGGCGCATCGTCGACTCGTGCCTCGTGCTCGCCGCCGAGGTCGATGGCAAGAGCGTGGACACCATCGAAGGGATGGCGCCGCCGCACGGGCTGCACCCGCTGCAGCAGGCGTTCCTGGAGGAGGCCGCGCTCCAGTGCGGCATCTGCACGCCGGGCTTCCTCGTGGCGGCGCGAGCGCTGCTGGAACGAGAACCCCATCCGGACGAACACCGCATCCGCCTCTGGCTCGCCGGCAACCTGTGCCGGTGCACCGGATACGACAAGATCGTGCGCGCCGTGCAGAGCGCCGCGGACAAGACGACGTAGTGTGCCGAGCGGCACATCAAGGAGTCGAGTGACATGACTACGACCGCTGACCGTCCCTCACAGGAGTTCAAGGTGGTGGGGAGCCGCCCCATCCGGCACGACGGCGTCGACAAGGTGCTGGGCCGCGCCCAGTACGGCGCGGACCTGAAGCTGCCGGGCCTCATCCACGGCGCGGTGCTGCGCAGCCCGTACGCGCACGCCGTCATCAAGAAGGTGGACGTCTCCCGCGCCGAAGCTGCGCCCGGCGTCTTTGCCGCCATCACGGGCGACGACATGCCGGTCACCGGCTCCAAGGTCGTGGACATGGTGGAGGAGGTGACGAACCTCAAGTGGTCCAGCCAGCGCGTCATGGCGCACGGCAAGGCCGTCTACCGCGGGCACCCGGTCGCGGCGGTCGCCGCCGTCGACCAGAACACGGCGCTGGAAGCGCTGAAGCTCATCGAGGTTGAGTACGAGCCGCTCCAGGCGGTCATCAGCCTGGAAGACGCGATGAAGCCGGACGCGGTCATCATCCACGACGACCTCGTGGGCGACCACCTGGGTGAGAAGGTATCGCCTACCAACGTTGCCGAGCACACCCGCACGGAGTTCGGCGACCCTGAGGCGGCGTTCGCGGAGGCGGCGCACGTTCTCGAACGAACGTACACCATCGCGCGGGCGCACCAGGGCTATATCGAGCCTCACAGCTCCACGGCCTTCTGGAGCCCTGACGACAAACTCTCGGTCTGGACGACCACGCAGGCGCCGTTCGGCGTGCGGAGCAACGTAGCCACAGTACTGAAGCTCCCGCTCTCGGACGTGCGCGTCGTGCCGATGGAGATCGGTGGCGGGTTCGGCGGCAAGATCGGGCTCTACATGGAGCCGCTCGCCGCGATGCTCTCCCGCAAGTCCGGCAGGCCGGTCAAGATGACCATGGACCGCAAGTCCGTGTTCGACGCGACAGGCCCCGGCCCCGGCGGGCAGGTCACGGCGAAGATAGGGGTCGACAAGGACGGCAAGATCCTCGCGGCGACGGCCGACATCCGCTACATGGCGGGCGCGTACCCCGGCTCGTCCATCAGCGCGGCGACGGCGGGCATCTTCGCCTGCTACAAGGTGCCGAACGTTCGCATCGACGCGTACGACGTCGTCATCAACATGTCCAAGACGGCTGCGTACCGCGCGCCGGGCACGCCGCAGGCGACGTTCGCGAGCGAGTCGCTCATCTCCGAGCTGTGCGAGACGATCGGGATGGACCCGATGGAGTTCCACTTGCTCAATGCGGCGGAAGAAGGCACCCGCAGGCCGGATGGCCCGGTGTTCCCGCGCATCGGGAACGTGGCGTGCATGGAGGCGATCAGGGACTCCGAGCACTTCTCGAGCGACCTGGAAAAGAGCCCGGACGGGAAGCTGCGCGGGCGCGGTCTGGCCACGGGCTACTGGAACGGCGGCGGCAACCGCTCGTCCGTCACGATCAGCGTCAACGACGACGGTGTGGTGTCGATGGTGGAGGGCAACCCCGACATCGGCGGGACACGCACGACGCTCGCGATGCAGGCCGCGGAGGTGTTCGGCCTCCCGGCGCACGACGTGCACCCGACCGTCGCGGACACGGACTCCGTCGGCTACAACGACCTGACGGCGGGCAGCCGCACGACCTACGCCAGCGGACAGGCGGCGATAGAGGCCGCGAGGCAGGTGGTCGAGGAGATCAAGAAGCGGATGGCGATGATCTGGGAGACCGAGCCGGAGAACGTCGAGTTCGAGGACAGCGTCTTCCGGAACAAGGTCGCGCCCGACCAGCGCCTTACGTTCAAGGAGGCGGCAGGCAAGCTTGGCCAGACCGGCGGCCCGGTTTCCAAGACGGGCACGGTCAACGTTCGCGGCTCCGGCGGCGGCAGCTTCGCGGCGCACCTCGTGGACGTAGAGGTCGACCCGGAGACGGGGAAGGTGCAGATACTCCGCTACACGGCGGCGCAGGACGCCGGCAAGGCGGTGCATCCGTCCTACGTGGAAGGCCAGTTCCAGGGGGGCGCGGCGCAGGGCATCGGCTGGGCGCTCAACGAGGAGTACTACACGAGCCCCGACGGCGTGATGCAGAACTCCAGCTTCCTGGACTACCGCATGCCGACCGCACTCGACCTGCCGATGATCGACGCCATCGTGGTCGAGGTGCCGAACACGAACCACCCGTTCGGGGTGCGCGGCATCGGCGAGACGAGCATCGTCCCACCCGCGCCCGCAGTCGGGAACGCGATAGCGGACGCCATCGGCACACGGTTGTACCAGACGCCCATGAACCCCAGCCGGATCATGGAAGCGCTGGCGAACAAGCGGAACGGCAAGAACGGACACTAGACCGTGGCGACGGTCTTCCTGTCCATCCCGCTCAGGCGCTACACCGACGGTGAGTCGAGCGCGGAAGTGCCGGGAGCGACGCTGCGCGCGCTGGTGCGGAACCTCAACGAGCGTTATCCGGGCATCGCCGAGAGCCTCGTGAACCCCGAGGACACCGACCGGCTGATGCCGGGGCTTGCGGCTATCGTGGACGGAGAGCCGACGAACATGGGCCTGCTGACGCCCCTCGACGAGCATTCCGAGGTGCACTTCATCCCGGCGATCTCGGGCGGCGCAGGACGACTCGGAGGGAGTAGATGCGTTTAGCGTCGCGGATGTCACGGCTGGGGACGGAGACGGCGTTCGAGGCGCTGGCGCGGGCGAAGGCGCTCGAGGCGCAGGGCCACAGCATCATCTTCCTTGGCATCGGCGAGCCTGACTACGACACGCCCGCGCACATCGTCGAGGCGGCGAAAGGCGCGCTCGATGCGGGATACACGCACTACGTGCCGTCGCCCGGCATCACCGAGGTGCGCGAGGCGATAGCGGCGGACGTAGGGCAGCGCCTCGACTGCGAGATACCCGCGACCCGCGTGGTGATCACCCCCGGCGGCAAACCGATCATGTTCTTCACCATCCTCGCACTCGCGGAAGAGGGCGACGAGGTCATCTACCCGAACCCCGGCTTCCCCATCTACGAGTCGATGATCCGGTTCGCGGGAGCAACGCCGGTGCCGATGCGGCTGCGCGAAGAGCTCGGCTACAACCCGGACCCGGACGAGCTCGCCGGGCTCATCAGCCCCCGCACGCGGCTCATCATCGTCAACTCGCCGAACAATCCGTGCGGGAGCGTCATCCCGGACTCGACCCTGGAGCGCATCGCTGAGCTCGCCGTGGAGGCGGACGCGGTGGTGCTCTCGGACGAGATCTACAAGGACTTCTACTACGAGGGCTCGCACACCTCCATCACGAGTTTCCCGTCGATGTGGGAGCGGACGGTGGTGTTGGACGGGCTCTCCAAGAGCTACGCGATGACGGGCTGGCGGCTGGGCTATGGCATATTCCCGGAGCCGCTGGTAGAGCCGGTGACGCGGCTGGTGACGAACAGCGTCTCGTGCACTGCGGCGTTCGGGCAGATCGCGGCGGTGACGGCGCTGCAGTCGTCGCAGGAACCCGTCAGAGAGATGGTCAGTGAGTTCGCGGAGCGCCGGAGCCTGCTCGTCGCGGGGCTCAACGACATCCCTGGCATCTCGTGCCCGATGCCGGGCGGCGCGTTCTACGCGTTCCCGAACATCACGGGGACGGGGATGACGAGCAGCGAGTTCGAGCGCGGCGCGCTGCAGGAGGCGGGAGTGTCGCTGCTCTCGGGGACGTCGTTCGGGGAGTACGGCGAGGGGTACGCGCGCATCTCGTTCGCGAACTCGCAGGAGAACATCCGCGAGGCGCTCAACCGGCTGGGACGCTGGCTCGCGGAGCGGTAGTCCCCGGCCTCACCCACTCGCGATCTCGTTCGCGAAGCGCAACACCGCCTGCTCGACACGCTCCCATGCCCCACTCTCTGGCCTGGGCAGGCCGTGCAAACCGTCCACCCTCTCGAAGCGCCGCACGGATGGCAAGCGTTCGACGAGGCGGGCGGTGTCGTCAGGCTTCACGAGGGTGTCGCGCACGCCCTGGACGACGAGCGTAGGTGCTCGGAGTAGCCGCGCGGCGGCACCCGCTGCCAGGCCGAGTCTGCGCAGTTCGTTCAGGAGCTGGGTGGGGACGATGAAGGCGCGCAACTCCGCCTGCACGGCGGGATCGTCTATCTGCAGGCCAGGGATGACGCTGAGCAGGCCCCGCCGGATGCGCTCGTCGGAGAAGTCGGCGCGTTTGAGCGGACGCCACCGTCCGAAGAAGAGCCGGAGGAACGGCCAGAGGAGATGCACTGCCGGCCCACCGAAGCGCCAATACGGCGCGAGCAGTGCGTAGCCGTCGGCCATCTCCCGCTGCGCGGCCACGATGGATACAGAGGCACCGAGCGAGTGCCCCACGACGATGACGGTGTCGTGCTCCGTGCGCAGCGAGCGCACGCGCTCCGCTATAGCGTCTCGCCACTCGGCGTGGCGGCGGTTAGGGAGCGTTATGATCTGCGGGCCGAAGCCGGGCAGGAGGGGAGCGTCGACGTCCCAGCCCGCGGCGGCGAGCGACGCAGCAAGCGGCCGCATGTCGGCGGGGGTGCCGGGGAAACCGTGGACCAGGAGCGCCGCACCGCGCATCGCGCCGCGTGCGGACTTGCGGAACGGCTGGTGCTCATCCTCGGTGAAGAGCGGCAGGCTGCGGAGGAAAGAGGAGGGTTCGTACGGCATGGGAACAGGCTATCAGCGGACGTACATGCCGCCGTTGATGTCTATGCACGCGCCGTTCAACTGGGACCAGTGCGGCTGCATGATGTCGAGCAGGACGTGCGCGAGGTCGGCTGCGCTGATGAGGTGGCCGGTGGGGGTGGTCTTGAGGTGCATGTCCAGCACCGCCGGAGACGTGCCGTCGTGCATGGCGCCCTTCGTTGCTCCGTAGAGCGGGTCACTCGAACCGCGCTGTCCCGCCTGCGAGCCCAGGATGATGATGTGGGAGTCGTCCGAGAGGACGGGAGCGATGCGCTGGATGGCGCGGAACTGGCCGGAGAAGTTGACGTCCACGACGTCTGCTATGAGGTCGTCGTCGTAGGCGTCCAACGTTCTGCCGAGGGAGAGGCCGGGCAGGAGGAGCAGCACGTCAGCGCCCTGCGCGGGCCCGGCGAGCGCGTCGAGGTCGGCGGCCGAGCGCACGTCGGCGCGAATCCACGCCGCGCGGTCGAGGCCGTCCGGTACGCCGGAGCGGTACGTCGCGCAGACCTCGTGGCCTGCGTCGAGAAGGACGCGTATCGCGGCCCGTCCGATGCTCGACGAACCGCTGAGGACGAATACCTTCATGCGCTGTCTCCTACGGTGGACCCCTTCATCGCGTGAACAAGAATCTCAACGGAGGGGGCAATGAGAACCTTGTTCGGGGCTTTTACGAGTGGGACGGGGGCGCCGTTTGACATTCTTGTTCTCCTCTTGACAGGCATTTCCCAGGCCGTGGCCTGCTTCCCGGCGTCAAAGCAACAACAATCTCATGCGTTTACAAGTTCGGCCCCGGCGTGGGGGTGTTGCATCCTGTTGCATGGTGCATCGCGGGCGGGGGCTGTGCGGGCGCGCGGTCATGGAGACATGGTAGGGAGCGGGGCATCGCCGGCGCAACGGGGCGGTGTCACAGTCGAAGGTGCTCGACGGGGAGACGGGAGCGAGGGGCCGAGTGGTACCATGAGCGGGCAGTGCCCCTGTAGCTCAGGAGGATAGAGCAGCGGTTTCCTGGACCGCGCCTCCCAGTGTAGTGGGACGTAACACGATGGTGGACCTCGAACAGCTTTCATCGAAGGCTCAATCATTCCGCGACCTGCATACGGGACCCGGAATGCTGGTGATGGCGAATGCGTGGGACGCGGCGAGTGCCCGACGCTTCGAGGCGGCGGGCTTCCCTGCGATCGCAACGACCAGCGGCGGCGTATCGGCAGCGATCGGCCACGCGGACCACGAGGCAGCCCCGGTCGAGGAGATGCTCGCTGCGGCGGAGCGCATCACCCGCTCAGTGCCATTGCCTGTCACCGTCGACTTCGAGGCTGGTTACCGACTGCCTCCGGATGAAATCGCGCGACGGTTGATCCACATCGGGGCCGTGGGCCTGAACCTCGAAGACACGGACCACTACGGGACGTTGGGGCTGGCGCCGGCCGAAGCACAGGCAGAGCGCCTGGCGGCTGTCAAGGTCGAGGCGCAGGCCCTTGGCATCGACCTGTTCCTCAACGCACGGGTGGACGTATTCATCCGGCGCGAAGGGGACACGGACATGCAGTTGGAAGAGGGACTGCAACGCGCCAGGCTTTATCGCGAAGCGGGGGCAGACTGCATATACCCCATCAGCTTGAGCGACCCCACCGCGATCCGTGCCCTGGTTGAAGCAGTCCAGGTTGTCAACGTAACGGTGCGCCGTGGGGGACCTATCTCGGTCAGTGCCGCGGCCCAGGCGGGCGCGCGACGGGTGACGTACGCTACGAGCATCTTCCGCGAAACCATGTCTCACGTTGACCAGATCGCTGCGGAGATTCGAGCAGAGGTCCCGGGCGCATCCCTCACGCACGACGTATAACTACCTCCCTCACCGGATGCTGAGGCCAGACAGCGATCGACGGGGCATCCGGTCTGCAATTCTGCCTGCACGATGAAGAGTCGATGGGGCCGTGCAGGAGTACAATACGCCTGTGCCCCTGTAGCTCAGGAGGATAGAGCAGCGGTTTCCTAAACCGCGTGCCAGGGTTCGAGTCCCTGCAGGGGTACCAGGCTTACCGGTATGCGGTAGTGGCGTTGGACCGCGCCAAGAGATCACTGCAGGCCGAGGCGTTGAGCCGCAAGCACCAAGGCGAGCCTGGATGGTGCGTGCAATTTCTCCCGCGCATTCCGCAGGTAGTAGCGCCGTGTCCGCGCGCCGCTCACTCGAGAATGACCACCATTGCCCTTACCCAGTGAGAGGAAGTGTATTGAGGGCCACGCTGATGAACGCGCGAATAGGCGGCCTGCCCGTGCTTAGAGTGCGGGCAGGTTGATGTGCGCACCGATTCCCATGACTCGGCGGCTCAGGGCCGTCTCTGCGACCTCCGTCCTGTCTCGCGCTCATTCCGAGTTGCTGCCCGGGCAGCGGTTGAGCCGTCGGTTCCGGGGTCTATCTGTGGGGGGACCACCGCAGGACAGTGAGGTCCAGGGAGTTGGAGAGTTTCCTGCCGTCTGGCGTGCAGACGGCGCCCTGGGCCTCACAGTCCGTTGTGACAGGCAATGTGAGTCTTATAAGCGAGTTGCCGTCCGGCTTCACGGTTATCTGCCAACTGATGTTGCTGGGCTTGTCAAGGCGCCGGGCCTTGATCACCGTACCTCCGCTCACCGTGAACACATGGTCACGGAGGGTCTTGTAGCTCAGCTTGACCTCCTCGCTGAAGTGCAAATCGAAACTGAACGGAAGCCGATAGGCATACTCGGCGGGGACCCTTGCGAATCTCGCCGTCGGCGGAGGCGCCTCATCTACGTCGGTGATGGTTACCGCCACGTCCAGCGTCGCGTCGTTCGTTCCATCGGAGGAGGTGAAGGTCACGGAGTAGGAGTTCTTCGTTTCGAAGTCTGGAGCCGACTTGAATCTCAGCACGCCGTTGGTGAAGGTGAAGCTGGCCGCGTCCGTCCCGCCGAGGGTCAGCGTGGACGTCTCCCCCTCGGGGTCCGTCGCCGTGTACTCGCCGACGTCGTCGGTGGAGTTTTCCGCGAAGTCCACGGACGACAACCCCTCGATCACCGGCGCCTCGTCCACATCGGTCACCGTGACGGTTACCGGCAGTTCCGTTGTCAAGCTCCCGTCGGAGACTTGCAGAATGACGCTGAATACACCGTCCTTATCGGCATCGGAGGGCTGTTCGTAGTCGGGCTCGGTGCCATAGTGCAGTATGTTCAGGGCCGCGTAGCAGGTCTTCCCCGATACAAAGATGTGCTCATAGGTGAACGCCTCGCTGTCTGCGCCCGCCAGGGAGAAGGTAAGCGTATCCCCCTGAGGGTCTGTGGCGCCGAAGTCATACAAATAGTGCGCATAGCCCTCTTCCAGGATGATCGCTTCTTTCTTCTGGGTGAAGGAGGGAGGGTCATTCCCGTCGGTGACCGTAACGGTAACCGCCCGGGTGTCGCTCTTGCCGTTAGCCGTCGCCTTCACCGTCACCAGATAGGTGTTGTCGCTGTCGGCGTCGGCTGGCGAATCGAAGTCGGGCGAGACCTTGAAGCTGAGAGCTCCGCCGTCACTGATATCGAACCTTGCCGCGTCCGTGCCTTCCACCGACCAGGCGATGGCGTCGTTCTCCGGGTCTGTCGCCGTGTACGTCGCCACCAATGTCCGTGGCATGCCCAGCGAAGCCTGGCTCCCGCTGGGGTGGCAGAGCCGTCCCGCCTGGCAGCACTCAGAGCCTGCCGTGCCGCGCTCAGCAAAGCTGGGAGTTGTGGGGCCGGCGGTAATCGTCGGCGCCTCGTCCACGTCGTTCACCGCCGACCCGCTCAGGGCCTGGAGTGGCTGTCCTCCCTGCAGGAGCAGTGCACCCGTGGCGAGGAGTAACAGAATCAGCGCGATGGCTGGGCGAGGCAATAGAAGGAATCTTGTGTTCAGGGGGGACGCTCCGGGATAGCAGAAAGGTCTGAACTAGAGCGGATGTTGCACCGAGAACCTGGTAGATGTCAACATCCCCACACGACAAATTACCAGACTTATCTGTGCTATGTGGCCGAAGACACCCTAGTTGTCACTAAAACGTCATCATCCGCCGTAGCATCCCCGAGCGACAGGACCACGGCTTCTACCCATCGTTGACAGGCAGCCAGTGCGTGCCTAGAGTGCGGGCAGCGTAATCGAGAGGAGGCGCAGCGCCATGCCGATAGAGGTCTTCGACACGAAAGCGTTCGGCCACGAGACGAAGAAGCGCACCGTGGTGATGGACACGAACCGTTTCCACGTGTGGATCCACTACTATACGCCCGATCAGATGGACGAGATGCACTGCCACAACCAGGACCAGACGTTCCAGATCATCGAGGGGGAGTTGACGATGAACTTCCCGGATGGCGGCAAGGCGGTGCTGACGCCGGGCATGATGGCGACCATCACGGGCGGGTCGTTCTACCAGTTGCACAACACCGGCGGCGCGCCGCTCATCATGATCGGGACGCGGTCCGGCGCGACGGCCAACACGGTGAAGGTAGAGCACGGCACCGGTCGCATCATCAACGACCGGATCAACTATGCGGAGACCGCCAAGCGGTAAGGGTTGCTGGATCCCCGCGAAAGCGGGGATGACGGGGACAGGGGCGGGGATGATGGGAGCGGCAAGGCGGTGAGGTCGTGCGCTAGAGCGCGGGCCTGCGCAGGAACGATAGGAAGGGCACCCACAAGGGGCGCCCCTACACCAGACCCCGAACCGCACCCCGGCCACCCCGCGTGCCTGATCGGCACTCTGGATTCCCGCTTTCGCGGGAATGACGGGGGAAGGGCTGCGAGGGTGCGCACTAAAGCGCGGGCCCGCGCAGGAACGACGGGACCAAGGGGCTGCGAGGTCGTGCGCTAGAGCGCGGGCCTGCGCAGGGGCACCCACAAGGGATGCCCCTACACCAGACCCCTGTCCGCACCTCGCCACCCCGTGTGCCTGATGGCACTCTGGATTCCCGCTTTCGCGGGAATGACGAAGAAGGGGCGGGAATGACGGAGGAGGGCGGGGAAGACGGGACCAAGGGGTGCGGGGTCAGTCTTCGTAGCGGCGGAAGACGAGGCAGGCGTTCTGGCCGCCGAAGCCGAAGCTGTTGGAGAGGACGGTGCGCACGTCGGCGGGGCGTGCCTCGTTCGGCACGTAGTCGAGGTCGCAGGCAGGGTCGGGCGTCGTGTAGTTGATGGTGGGGTGGATGAGGCCGTGCAAGATGGTCTGTATGCAGGCTATTGCCTCCATGCCCCCCGCGCCTCCGAGCGCGTGCCCGATCATGGATTTCGTGGAGCTGATGGGTATCTTGTAAGCGGCGTCGCCGAACGCACGCTTGATGGCGAGCGTCTCCGAGACGTCGTTGAGCGGCGTCGACGTGCCGTGAGCGTTGATGTAGTCCACCTCGTGCGGGCCGACGCCTGCGTCTTCAAGCGCCCAGCGGATGGCGCGCGCCGCGCCAGCGCCGTCGTCGTCGGGCTGGAACTGGTGTCCCGCGTCCGCTGACACTCCGTAGCCGATCACCTCGGCGACGATGGGCGCGTCGCGCCTGAGCGCGTGCTCCAGCGATTCGACGACGAGGATGCCCGCGCCTTCCGCAGGCACGAAGCCGTCGCGGCCGGCGTCGAAGGGGCGGCTCGCGGCGGGAGGGTCGTCGTTGCGAGTGCTGAGCGCGCGCATGACGCAGAAGCCCGCGAGGCCGAGCTGGCTGATGCCGGCCTCGGTCCCGCCGGTAAGCATCACGTCGGCGGCGCCACGACGTATGACCTCGGCGGCGTCGCCGATGGACTGGGTGGAGGCGGCGCACGCGGTGACGATGGTGCTGCAGGGACCGCGCGCGCCGATGTGCCGGCTGACGTTCGCGGCGGCCATGTTGGGGAGGATCATGGGGAAGAAGAACGGCGACATGCGCATGCCGCCGCGTTCGATGAGGATGCGCATGCTCTCGTCGATGGTGGGGAAGCCGCCGTTGCCGTTGCCGAGGTAGACGCCCATGCGGTCAACGTCCACGTTCGCGGCGGAGAGTCCGGCGCTCCGCATCGCCTCATCGGTGGCGGCGCTGGCGAGCTGGGAGAAGCGCGCCAGCCTGCGCGCCTCCCGCTTCTCGACGTACTGCTCAGGGTCGAAGCCGGAGACCTCGCCGGATATCCTGCAGGGGTAGTCGGTGGGGTCGGCAAGCGTCATGGGGCCGATGCCGGAGCGCCCCGTGGCGAGCCCCTCCCAGAACTCGGCGACGCTCTCGCCAAGTGGCGTCACGGCGCCCATGCCGGTAACGACCACTCGCTTGCGTCCATTCGCGTTGAGTCCGGTCATGTGCTCAGACTCTCCCCAGGGCGGATGCCTGCGGGTCGAACTCAGGATAGTGCTCTCCGGCGATGCCGAGGGAGTATTGCAGCGCTTCGGCGACAGCGAAAAGGGAACCGGTCACGAGGACGAGGTCGCCGCTATCGGCTGCGTCGAGTGCCTGTCCGATACCCTCGGCGACGCTGCTGGCACTGTGGGAGCTCGTTCCCAGGCGTTCGAAGAGCGAGGCGAGCATACCGGGGTGCGCGGCGCGCGGGTGGCGCGAAGCGACGGTCCAGACCTCGTCCGCGAAGGCTGCCGCCTCCCCGGTGAGCAGGTCTATCTGCTTGTCGCTGGATGCGCCGAACACGAGGTGGACGCGCGCGCCGGGCAGGTATTCCCGCACGGTCTCACGCAGCCTTGCCATGGAGTAGGGGTTGTGCGCGCCGTCCACGACGAGGTACGGGTCGGTGGCGAGCAGCTGGAAGCGGCCGTCCCAGCGCACGGACGCGAGACCCGCTTCGATGGCATCACGCGTCAGAGGGAGCGGCGCCTGCTCCAGGGCGGCGACGGCGACCGCCGCGTTCTCGGCCTGGTGCGCGCCGAGCAGCGGCAGGCGGATGCGGTAGCGGTCGCGGGCGGTCGTCACCAGCACCGTCTGGCCGGTGAGGTCGTGCGCTTCCTGCACGTAGGGTACGTCGCGGCCCACCTCGGTGAGCGGGGCGCCCATGGCCTGAGCCCGCGCTCGGATGACGTTCATCGCTCCGGGGTACTGCGGCGCGGAGATGACGGGCTGAGTGCCCTTGACGATGCCGGCCTTCTCTACCGCGATCTCCTCGACGGTTGAGCCGAGGATGGCGGTGTGATCGAGGCTGACGGAGGTGATGACGGCGACGTTCGACGGAGCGACGTTGGTTGCGTCCAGCCGTCCGCCGAGGCCGACCTCCAGCACGACGGCGTCTGCTTCCTCGTCGCGAAAGACGTCCAGCGCCATCGCGGTGAGGGCCTCGAACGTGGAGGGCGCGCCGATGGGCTCCTGGGCCATGTCCTCGACGACAGGCCAGATGCGGGCGACGGCTGCGGCGAAGGTCTGCTCGGCGAGCTGCTCGCCGTTCAGGCGGATACGTTCTCGGAACGAATGGAGGTGGGGAGAGGTGTAGAGCCCCGTGCGCAGGCCGTGCGCCCGGAGGGCGCTTGCGGTCATGGCGGCGACGCTGCCCTTGCCCTTGGTCCCGGCGACGTGGATGAGCGGCGGCCCGCCGTGGAGCAGGTCCAGCCGGGTCGCCAACTCCCGCATACGTTCCAGGTCGTACTTGTACGTGGGGGCAGCATGGCCCGTCATCCGCTCGAGGTCGGCGAGCGAGAGGAGGCGGTGCAGGGCTTCTTCGTAGGCGGCGTTTGAGGCGTGTTCGGGGTCGTGCGCAGGCATGGGGATCCTGCTGCGAGCGTAGCAGTGGGGCGTCGGCTCAGTCAACGGAGAGGCGGGGATGAGAAGCGGGAGCAGAGGCCGGTAGTACAACCTTGTTCCAGAAGTGGGGACCGTTCCAGAAGGCAGGAATCCGTTCCAAAACCCCCAGCGCAGGAGAAAGGAGACCGGACATGCAGGAGCAGAAGCAGGCGCAGGATGACTCGGTCAGGCAAACAGACGCGGTGGAATGGTTCGTAGCGCTTCCTCGAACGCCTCAAGAAGCGGTTGAAACCTATCGCGCGGCACTACAAGCGTCAGTACCGATTCGGACCCAATGGCTCCATCCGGCGTGCTTAGGATCCGGATGAGGAAGTGCTCTTCACCGGAGTCACCGTGTACCATCCCTCCGAACTCGGCTTCCAGCAGGAGGCCGGGGTTCTCCAGGTCGGAGAAGTACCGTGGGCGTCGCTCGTTCTCAGTCATCGTTCAGTCCCCTTTCTGTCTCTTCATCGTTCAGCCATCCTTCTGACCCTTTCCACCCACACCGCGACCACCGTGTAGGGCGGCCACCACGTCCCGAGCTCCTCAGCCAGCTCCCGCATCCTATACTCCGGGGCGTGGAGCCGGGCGTCCTCATTGATCTCCGCAGTGATGATCCCGATGACCTCGTACGTCTTCGCGGTGACCAGTGCCCCGCCGGAATGCCCCTCGTCCGCATCGACGTCGGCCCCGATCAAGGACGGCCACTTAGCCCCGATGATCTCACCCCGGTCGGCGATCACCCTTTCACGCCCGGAGTCGAAACCGACCGCGTACACCGTATCCCCGCGCTCGGGTATGTCCTGCGAGAACTCCGCAGCCAGGAACCACTTGGAACAGCAGACGGACAGCACGGCGATGTCCAGGTCAGGATCGTAGGACACGATCTCGGCCGGATAGTCTTTCAGAGGACCAGGTTCCGCCACAATGGATACTTCGATGCCTTTGGGGGCCTCATCGATCACGTGGTAGGCCGTGAGGAGTCTGGCCTCTCCGGTGTTGGGGTTGGCCCAGATGACCACCCCTGATCCCTGTGCGGCAGTACCCAGTCCCAGTGGGGCGACGACCCGAACCACACTCCGGCGATAACGGTCCAGCCCCGCTCCGATGGGCAGGGGGATGGGAGTAGGAGTGGCAGTCACGGTCGGGGTCGGAGGCCGCGGAGTAGGAGTGGGCGTGGCCTGCGGCGTCGGCGTGGGTTCTGGAGTTGGGCTGGGTGTAGCTGTCGGTGTAGGCATCGGGGCCGTGCAGGCCAGAAGAAGCGCGACGAGAATCAGAGCGGCCAAGGCAAGTACGCGGCACATAAGGTGCCCTCCTGTCGCATGGTAGAGAGGTACTTGCCAGAGCCCCTACGCACCACGTGAGCCGACAGAAGGGCATGTTGCCCTCTCTGCACATGCGGATATGGCTCACGCCTGGGTAGGGAAGATGGCGTGCGTTTATTGGGGCTCTGGCAGGCTTGAGGCTACAGGATGGGGTGGGGGTGGCGCAAGGCTGGGCGACGGAATCGGCGCACGGCAGGAGTAGTGCATTACTCCCAAAATGGGGTATTGACATCGACGGTGGCGAGGTAGTAGACTACTTTTCGAGGTAATAGAAAGGGCGCTCTCACCCGCCTTGCCAAGCAATCGAGAGCGCCCCTTGGAGGCAACAGCCATGCTCTATGCACATGGTCGCCGCACACACGGGGGATTCCATCCTCGGGCCCCACCGTGTCTTCCTCACCATACACATCCGGGGAACAGAATGCAAGAGGCGAGGAGGCCAGTTTGACGGAACATGTGGAACAGGGGGACGTCATAGACGTGCAGCGTTACCGCGCCGTGATCGCGGAGATAGACAAGACGTTGGTAGGCGTACGGGAGAGGCAGGAGAAGGCTGAGGTTGAGTACAACTTGGTCGCTAAGCGGGCAGGAGAGCTTGAACTTCTGATGACTGGGCTCAAGCGGCAGTACGACAAGCTCCTGACGCAGAAGGCGTTCTGGGTGGACGAGATGGCCAAGGGGCCTCCGCCTCCACCAGACGAGCCGTTCGGAGATGTCATCATACGACTGATAAAGGAGGACCCGACGTACACCACCGCACAGCTGATCGAGCGGCTGGACCCCGCCTACTTCCCTGAGGGCATAACTCCCAACTGGAAGCGGAAGGTGTCGATGCGCCGGCGCTGGGCGTTGGAGCGGATGGGGCTGTGGAAGAACGATGATAACCGCGGAGGACATACGGCAGCAGACGACCCTGCCTCCGGAGAGTCCGGATGACGGGGATGCTGGTCGTCGTCAACGGGGGATGGCTATCGCCTCCCTCGTGCCCATCCAGAAACGCAAGAGCGGGTTCAGGGTGCCCTCGCAATCGGGACATGGCTCGTACTTCGTCATCCCGGATGCGTGGGACCCCTACTGCTCCTGCGAGGACTTCGAGACGAATCTGGCCAAGTGCAAGCACATCTACGCGGTCGAGTTCCTCCTCCATCAAGACCTGATCCCCAAGTGGCGGTACACCAATACCAAGGTAGACCGCCCCACGCGCGGGCAGAACTGGCCCGCCTACAACAGGGCCCAAGCTTACGAGAAGGAGCATTTCGTCCGGCTGCTGTGGGAGCTGTGTGATTCGGTCCCGCAGCCCCCGCAGTCTGCCGGACGCCCCCGCCTCCTTCTATCGGATGTGGTGTTCGGGATCGGGCTGAAGGTCTACTCCACCCTCTCCGGCAGGCGGGCCCTGTCCTCCATCAGAGACGCCGAAGCCCAGGGGTTGGTGGGGAGGGCGCCGTCGTTCACGTCCCTCTTCCGCTACCTGGAAGACGCGTCCATCACCCCGATCCTGAAGACGCTCGTGGAACGCTCCGCCCTCCCCCTGCGGTCCATCGAAACGGACTTCGCGGTCGACTCCTCGGGGTTCTCCACGTCCGTGTTCGACCGGTGGTTCGATCACAGCTACGGCCGGCAGAGACGCGTGGGGAAGTGGTTGAAGTGCCACCTGATCTGCGGGGTCCACACCAATATCGTCACCAGCGTCGAGGTCACCCCCACGGTGACTGCGGACACCATCTACCTGGAACCCCTGGTGCAGGCCACCGCGCGCAACTTCGACATCTCGGAGGTCTCTGCGGACAAGGCATACCTGAGCCGGAAGAACCTGCGGGTGATCGACGAGGTTGGAGCGACGCCGTTCATCCCGTTCAAGTCGAAGTCCCGCAGCCACGAGGCCCACGAGGTGCTATGGAACCGGATGTTCCACTTCTACAACCTCCACCGGGCTGAGTTTCTGGCCCACTACCACAAGCGGTCGAACGTGGAGACGACGTTCTCCATGATCAAGGCGAAGTTCGGGGCGGCGGTGCGGACGCGGACTCCGGTGGCGCAGGTGAACGAGGTGCTGGCCAAGGTGCTGTGTCACAACATCTGCGTGTTGATCCAGTCGGCGTACGAGCTGGGCGTTGGAGAGGTGTTCACCCTCAGCCCGCTTGGTGTTGACGCCTAACACCCAGTGAGCCAACCGCCCGGGTGAACCAACAGGAGGGCGTGGGACGCCCTCCTTTCCATGCCTAAGCCCACCAGCAGACGCAGGACTAGTTTGGTACACTTGTGTGTGGGATTGACGGGAGGCGCGCTTGGGATAACATCCGTCCATCCTCCCCTAGGTGGTAAGAAATGACCGTTTGCATAGCAGCCCTCTACGACAATGGGAGAGGGGTTGTACTAGCCTCGGACCAGCTTGTGACGGCGAGTATCCCTATCGGCTACGAGTTTGAACACCAAGAGATCCCCAAGATAGTGCCGATGGCCGCCTCAGTCCCCATATACGCGCTCGCAGCAGGTGATGTGCTTCTGGGAACAGAGATTCTCAATATCGCCAGGGTGCAGATACAGCAGCAACAGCATACAGTTACGGCAGCGGAGGCGGTCGAAGCCATCAGAGTTGTCTATCAGCGCGTTCGGCTTCTCAATATCGTGCAAAGGGAGTTGGAGCCTCGAGGGCTGACCTTGGACTCCTACTACGGCAATCACCAGGCACTCGCGCCTCAGGTCCTGCAGATTGTGGACCAAGCGATGTCACAGGCTGATATCGGCGTGGAGTTCATCGTTGCAGGACCGGGTGAGGGCAGTGCGTACACCATACATACGGTTAGCAACCCGGGAACGACGAATGACCATACACCCATAGGGTACTGCGCCATTGGGTCCGGAGCGCCTCATGCGATGTATTCCTTGATCGAGGCTCCGTATAAGCATTCCTTGGGCAGCGCCGAGGTGAAAGAATTGGTCCACCAGGCGAAGGCTCGAAGTGAGGTTGCCCCCGGAGTTGGGTCAGAGACACAGGTACAGGTGATACCAAGTGAGGACGATGAAGAGTAATCCAGATGAAAAGCCCTACAAGATGAAGTGGCTTGACGCTGAGCGCAAACTTCAGATCAGGGGATTCCCACTGCAACCCTCCCGCGCACGCACCAATCCTCGAAGTTGGGGTAGCAAGTTTCCAACAGAGTCTCCGCCCCCGCCAGCCCTGCCTAGCTAAGGGAGGGAGAAATGAGCGATGAGCTGACACCGACATGCCGAACTTGCAAGGTTCCTGCACTAGTGAATGGGTCCGGCGAGCAAATCGAACTAATCGTCTGCCCCTCCTGTGGTGTAGAGCTCCGTGGAGAGGCTGCCAGACAGATGATACGCGAGCACGGCTCCTACTACACGGGCAAGGCGTTCAATGACATGATGCGGAAGGCCATGCGAGGGGCCAAGAACGTGAAGTACGTTCCTGGCAATCTACGTGATCCCGGCGGACCGTTCATCTTCACCACAATCAAGGAGACTCCATGAGAGACGCCGCCCTAGAGACCCTCCTCCGCATCGGAGCCTGCATACTACTGGCCGGGGCCGTCATCATCTTCATCGCCGCCCTTCTCGCCGACACCCCCGCCATGCTCATCTTGGCAGTCATCGCGTTCGTCCTCGCCGTGTTCCTCTCCATCTGGGCCCGGCGCATCTAGCCTTCGACCACAGACCCCACTTATGCGCCTTGTCCCCAGGGGTACGGCCCCCGTAGTATTGGAACGAATCCCTCTACCGTTCTGGTTCCCGGGCACGGCTACCGGTTACGGAACAAAGCGCCGGTAGTACACAGGATGCTGTATGCAAGCGGCGGGACGATGGAAAATCCTGCATATTTCGAGGTTGGGCATGGCATGGCGATGTCCTTATAATGGCCGGACTTATCCCGGAGTGTTGCAGCGGTGTCGTTCACTCATCTTCACGTCCACTCGGAGTACAGCCTGCTCGACGGCCTGAGCCGGATACCGGCGATGGTGAGCCGTGCACAAGAGCTGGGTATGACCGCGCTCGGCCTCACCGACCACGGCTCGATGTACGGGGTGGTGGACTTCTACGCGGCGTGCAAGGAGGCGGGCATCAAGCCGGTCATCGGGTGCGAGCTGTACGTGGCGAACGGGAAGCGGACGGACCGAAACTCGGGCGGCAAGGGCCAGAACTACCACCACCTCACGGTCCTTGCACAGAACAACGAGGGCTACCGGAACCTGATGAAGCTGTCCTCCAGGGCACACCTGGAGGGCTTCTACTACAAGCCGCGTGTGGACCACGAACTGCTGGAGGAGCACGCCGACGGCCTGATCGTCTTCTCCGGCTGCCCGAGTTCCGAGATATCGGTTGCGCTGATAGACGGCAACTACGAGGCCGCGAAGGAGCTGGCACGGTGGCATAAGGCGATGTTCCCCGCCTTCTACCTGGAGATGCAGCGGCACGAGAACCTCGACTTCCTCACCCCACTGAACGACGGGCTGCTGCGGCTGGGAGAGGACCTGGACATCCCCATCGTCGCGACGAACGATCTGCACTACGTGCAGGAGAGCGACGCCAGCATCCACGACGTGCTGCTCTGCATCGGCACGAGCTCCAACGTCAGGGACGAGAACCGGTTCCAGTTCTCCGACTCGTCGTACTACCTGAAGACGCACGAGGAGATGGCGGAGCTGTTCTCCGACCTGCCGGAGGCTGTGGCGAACACGCAGACGATAGCGGACATGACGGACGTGGAGCTCGACTTCTCGACGCTGCGCCTGCCGCGCTACCGGACCCCTGATAACGAAGACGCGGACGCCTACCTCCGGAAGCTGTGCTGGCAGGGATTCGGCGAGCGCTACCCGAACGGGGCGACCGACGCGTCGAAGCAACGGCTGAAGTACGAACTCGACGTCATCACGGACACGCAGTACCCCAACTACTTCCTCGTGGTGTGGGACATCGCGGACTTCGCGCGGCGGGAGGGCATCGTGTTCGGCGTGCGGGGCAGCGCAGCGTCGTCGCTGGCGCTCTACTGCCTGGGCGTCACCGACCTCGACCCGCTGGACTACGGACTGGTGTTCGAGCGCTTCCTCAACATCGAGCGCAAAGAGATGCCGGACATCGACATGGACTTCCAGGACGACCGGCGCGAGGAGGCGATCCAGTACGTCACGGACAAGTACGGGCGCGACCACGTCGCGCAGATCATCACGTTCGGCACGCTTGGCGCGAAGGCTGCGATCCGGGACTCAGGGCGCGTGCTCGGCATGTCGTACGCCGACGTCGACCGTGTGGCGCGGCTCGTGCCACAGCGTCTGGGGATGACGATAGACCTCGCATTCGAGCAGTCGCCCGAGATGAAGGAGGCGTACGAACAAGACGAGGAGCTACGGAAGCTCATCGACACCGCGCGCAGCCTGGAGGGCGTGACGCGCAACGTGAGCACGCACGCCGCAGGGGTTGTCATCTCCGAGGACCCGCTCACCGACCACGTCCCGCTGCAGCGTCCGACGAAGGGCAACGAGAACAGCGTGGCGATGACGCAGTACGCCATGGAGCCCGTCGCCAAGCTGGGCCTGCTGAAGATGGACTTCCTGGGGCTGATCAACTACTCCATCCTGAGCAACACGATCGAGATGGTGCGGCAGCGCAAGGGGATCGAAGTGCGGCTGCAGGAGATCCCGTTCGACGACGCCAAGACGTACGAACTGCTGGGGAGCGGGGAGACCACAGCCCTGTTCCAGCTGGAGAGTCCGGGGATGCGGCGCTACATCAAGGAGTTGCGCCCCGGCACGCTCGGCGAACTCGCGGCGATGATCGCGCTGTACCGTCCGGGCCCGATGGAACACATCGGGCGGTACATCGACTCGAAGCACGGGCGGGCGCCCGCGAGCTACCCGCACGCCGATCTCGAAGGAATACTGAACGAGACGTACGGGGTGATCGTCTACCAGGACCAGGTGCTGCACATCATGCGTCAGTTCGCGGGCTACTCGCTCGGCGAAGCGGACGTGGTGCGGAAGGCGATGGGGAAGAAGATCGCCTCGCTGATGCAGCAGGAGCGCGAGAGCTTCGTTGCGGGAGCACGGGAGAAGGGGTACGAGGAACAGGCCGCCGTCGCGGTCTTCGACCTGATCGAGCCGTTCGCGGGGTATGCATTCAACAAGGCGCACAGCGTGAGCTACGCCGTGGTCGCGTACTGGACGGCGTACTTCAAGGCGAACCACCCTGTGGAGTTCATGACGTGCGTGCTGAACGCGTACCAGGGGAACGACCGCATGGGGCCTGCTGTGGCGGAGTGCGTGCGGCTGGGGATCCCGGTGCTGCCGCCGGACGTGAACCGGAGCGGCGTGGACTTCAGCGTGGACTGGGCGGAGGACGGCCGGGAGGCCGTGCGGTTCGGTCTCGCGTCGATCAAGAACATCGGGGCGTCGGCGGTGGCAGAGTTGGTGGCGGAGCGGGACGAGAGCGGCCCGTTCCCGTCGCTGGAGGACTTCTGCAGGCGCGCCGGGTCGGAAGCCGCGAACCGGCGCGTGGTGGAGAGCCTGGCGAAGGTGGGGGCGCTCGATGCCTTCGGGTCTCGCGGGCAGCTCACGGCGAGCGCAGACGACATCGTGCACCTGATGCAACGGGAGGCACGCCTGCGCGACAGCGGCCAGTCCACGATGTTCGACATGTTTGGTGCATCCGCGCCCACGCCACTGGCGGAGATCGAGTTGCTGCCCGCGCCGGAACCGTCGCTACGGGAGCTGGTGGCCTGGGAGCGTGAGCTGATAGGCGTCGCGCTGGGGCGTCGCGTGTTGGACCCGGTGAACGCGCCCGCGGGCGCGGCCCTCTCCCGCGAGGAGGTGGAGGCGTGCGCGGACGGCGATAAGGTGGTGCTGGCGGGTGAGGTGGCGTCGGTCCGCTTCACGACGGACAGGCAGGGCAGGCCGATACGGTTCGTGGGGCTGGAGATATTCGACGGCTCCGTGCTGGACGTGGCCGTGTGGAGCCGGGTGGTGGAGAAGACCGCCGGGCTGTGGGTGGAAGGCAACCTGGTGCACCTGAAGGGTGTGGTGCGGCATCGGGGAGACGAGACCTCGATACATTGCGACGAAGCGGTCGAGTTCGAGCTTACGGAGACGCCTACCGACCAGCAGCCTGCCGCTGTGACTGCACCTGCGACCCCGAAGGTGGAGGAATGGAAGCCTCCTGTGGAGCCGACGAGCGCGTTCACGCAGCCTGCCACGAACGGCGCGGAGCCGCACTCGATGAATGGGACTACACCTCACGTCGAGGCGGCCCCGTCAGTAGCCAGCTTCGATGAAGGGCAGCGCAAGGTCCTCGTCAAGATGAAGGAGACGGACCAGCCTTCCGAGGACAACCGCGTGCTCAAACTGGTGCTGCAGACGCTGATGGACTACCCCGGTACGGACGAGGTTGACCTCGTCATCGAGAGCGGGGGTCAGTTCTGGCGCATCAGCATGCCGATCATCCGTACGCAGTACAGCGATGAACTCGCAGCGCACGTCAACGCGATGCGGGACGCGGGCTTGACCGTGGAGTTGGAGAGTACGGCGGCCTGATCAGGCGAGCGCCGCTTCCAGGTTCAGCAGGCGCGCCTTCATGTGCAAGCCGGGGCCGCCGAACCCGTGCAGTCCACCGTCCTTGCCGATCACGCGATGGCACGGGATGACGATGGGGATGCGGTTCCGCGCCATCGCCTGGCCCGCAGCGCGCACAGCCCTGATGTTTCCCGCGGAGGCTGCAAGCCACTCGTAGGTGCGCGTCTCTCCGGGAGGGATGGAGCGGCACGCGTCCCATGCGCGGCGGAAGAAAGGGGCCACGCCGTCCAGATCCAGGGGCACGTCCCACGTGGAGGCGTCGCCACGCAGGTACGCTTCGAGTTGGGTGCGGTAGGCGTTGAACGCGTCCGGCACGTGCTCAGGAAGCGGGGCCCGCATGCTGCGTTCCAGGTCGTCCAGGGCGCGGTCGGGAGACGGCTCCGGCAGCGTGGCGTATCGGATGCCCTTCTTCGATCCAGCCACTGCCACCCATCCCCAACCGGTCTCAAACACGTCGTAGTACAGTCCCATCCGGCTCGGCCTCCTCGCTCAACGTGCGGCAATTGTAAGGTATAGGGCGGTTATCCGACAGACACGACGAGAGTGACAGAAGGTGTGACATTTCACGCGGCGTGTGTAGTATTTCACACTGAGCCGCAACATTTGGTAGAGTTGCGGGTGAGTCGTCGGAGGCTCGTCAATCCTGAGTAGGGGAGAAGCTACATGGATCTCAAGAGTACACGGGAAGGCTCTAATCTGATCGTGGACGTGGAAGGGCGCGTGGACGGGACGAACGCCATGGACTTCCAGACCGCGCTCGAAGGAGCAATCCAACCGAGTGACCAGGGCGTCATCATGGACATGGGGCAGTTGCAGTACATCAGCAGCGCGGGCCTTCGTGTCATCCTTCTGGTCGCCAAGTCGCTCCAGAAGCAGAACGCCAAACTGCTGGGGTGCTCGCTCTCTGAATCTGTCCGAGAGATATTCGCCATCAGCGGGTTCGACAAGATCGTGCCAGTGCACGACTCCCGGACGGACGCGCTGAAGGCGCTCGAAGACTAACCCTGAGGGTCAGACCAGCCCGGGGTCGGCAACTGGATCGTCCGCCGGCGCTGGGTGATTGTTCAGGCTGCCCGCGAAGCACAGACGCGAGGAGACGATGTCTGAATCAGAAGGGGAATCGTACAGGATACTGGTGGTTGACGACGAACCCGACGTAGAGCCGCTGATGTTGCAGCGGATGCGGCGTCACATCCGGTCCGGGCGCTATTCGTTCGTTTTTGCCCAGAACGGGATCGAAGCGCTCGAGGTGCTGAACAGCGATCCGGAGATCGACATGGTGGTCTCGGATATCAACATGCCCAAGATGGATGGGCTGACACTGCTGTCCCAGATATCGGAGTTGAACCCTGATCTCCGCGCGGTCATCGTCTCTGCTTACGGAGACATGAAGAACATCCGCACCGCGATGAACCGCGGAGCGTTCGACTTCGTTACCAAGCCGCTCGACTTCGACGACCTGCAGGTGACGATAGAGCGGACACTGGAGAACATGAAGGCATGGAAGGAGGCGCTCTCCTCCCGTGACAAGCTGGTGTCGCTGCAGCGGGAGCTGGACGTGGCGAGCCAGATGCAGCAGTCGATCCTCCCGACGCAGTTCCCGCGAGGGGACACTTTCGAAGTATCGGGGAACATGGAACCGGCGCGCAACGTGGGAGGAGACTTCTTCGACGTTGTGCTCCTGGACGACGGCCAGATCGGCCTCGCCATCGCGGACGTGTCAGGCAAAGGTGTGCCGGCGGCGCTGTTCATGATGTCCAGCCGTACGCTGTTGAAGGGCTCTGCCATCGGCCTGACCGAACCCGGGAAAGTGCTCCGGGAAGTGAACAATCTGCTCGCTGAGGATAACGAGTCCGCCATGTTCGTCACGGTGCTGTACGCGGTGTACAACCCTGCGACCGGACACCTCTCCTACGCCAATGGGGGCCACAACCTGCCGGTGGTCTTCCACAGCGACGGCAGTTGCACCGTGCTCCCTTATACCGAGGGTCTCGCGTTGGCCGTCCTGTCCGGCGTCGACTTTGTGGAAGGTGAACTCACGCTGGCGCCGGGCGACACGCTGGTCCTGTACACGGATGGCGTGACGGAGGCTATGGACGCTGAGAACGAGGAGTTCGGGATGCAGCGTCTGCAGGCGGCTTTCGCAGGGGGTGCGCCACAGAGCGCGGAGGCTGCGAATGAAAAGGTTTTCGCGGCAGTCCGGGAGTTCGTGGCGGGAGCGCCTCAGTCGGACGACATCACGTGTCTGACGCTGAGGCGCAGGGGAGCGTAGGCATGAGCAACGGGCTGGCCCTGACACTCGAGACGCGCCCCGAAGAGTTGGACCGGCTGACCGCCGCGATCGAGACGCTAGCGGAGCAGGACAACTGGCCTGCCGCACTGACGTTCAAGGTGAACCTCGTCCTGGAAGAGCTGGTGCTCAACGTCATCAACTATGCCTATGACGAGGACGGGCATCATCTGGACGTCGAGCTCACGTGCAACGAGGAAGACCTGGTTATCGAGATCACGGACGAAGGGAAGCCTTTCGATCCGTTGCACGACGCCCCTGATCCGGACATGGAGTCGCCGATGGAGGAACGCCGCATAGGTGGACTGGGCGTTTACCTCGTGCGGACGATGACCTCCGACATGCAATACCGGCGGGAGGATGGCAAGAACCGCATGACGGTTGCCGTGTCGAGGGATGGATGAGACGCGTGCCGCGTTCCGGACGTATGCCCGGATACATCGCAGCACTCTTCATCGTCGCGGGGCTGGTCGGCTGTAACGGCGATGCAACGGAGTTGCCTACCCCTACCCCCCATCACGGGGGGGCTACCGTAACGCCGTCGCCGACCCCGGCAGACGTAGCGATGCCTGGAGTGACCGACGATCAGGTACTGTTCGGGCAGTCCGCCGCGTTCACAGGCCCTGCCGCAGAGCTGGGAACGAATATGCAGTTGGGCATCGAGGCGGCGTTCCACGAAGCGAACCGGGCGGGGGGCGTGCATGGGCGCACGCTGGTGTTGCGGTCACTGGACGACTCCTACGAACCAGAGAAGGCGGTAACGAACACACTCAGCCTGATCGAGGACGAGCAGGTGTTCATGCTGATCGGAGCGGTAGGGACGCCTACGTCGCGCTCGGCTACGCCGGTGTCGGTGGCTGCGGGGGTGCCTTATCTTGCGCCGTTCACGGGAGCCGAGTTCCTGCGGACCCTTGGACCGGAGAACGTGATCAACGTCCGGGCCTCCTATAACCAGGAGACGGAGGAGATGGTCAAGCGTCTCACCGAGGACCTGGGCATCACGCGGATAGCGGTGATGTACCAGGACGACTCCTTCGGCCGCGCGGGCTACCAGGGGGCGGTAGAAGCACTCCGTCGCAGGAGTATGTCTCCGGTGGGCATCGGGCTGTATACGCGCAACACAACGGCGGTGAAGACTGCGCTGTTGGATATAGAGCGCTCACTTCCCGAGGCGGTGATCATGGTGGGGGCCTACGAACCGGTGGCAACCTTCATCAGATGGGCGCGGCATATCGGGATGGACGCGCAGTTCATCAACATCTCCTTCGTCGGCAGCAACGCGCTGGCCCGTGAGTTGGGCTCCGACGGAGCCGGAGTGTTCGTTACGCAAGTGGTGCCGTTCCCGAACGATCTGTCGCAACCCGTCGTGCGGGCTTACCGGAGCGCACTCTCCTCGTACGAACCGAGCGCGTTGCCTGGTTTCGTATCGCTCGAAGGATACCTGGCAGGGCGTCTTGCGGTGGCAGGGCTGGAAGGTTGCGGTCGTGACCTCACCCGCCAGTGTTTCCTGGATAGCCTGACCACTCCCGACATGATCGACCTGGATGGGTTCCGGCTGGGTTACGGGGAAGACGACAACCAGGGCTCAGACACGGTGTTCCTGACCGTGCTCGGGCCTGACGGGGAGTATTATCCGATTCAGTCACTGGGGGACTTCCAGGTGCTGCAGGAAACCTGGGCGTTGCAGGACGTCGAGCCATGATTCAACCACTCAGGTTCTTCAGAATACCGTCGCGTATCTCCATGCAGTTGCAGTTGGTGATCGCGGGAGCGGTTGCGCTCACGCTGGCTGCCAGCCTCGTGGGCTGGTTCTCATTCACTCGTGTGAGCGAAGCGCAGAGCCGTGTGAACGACGCGAGTCTGCCGGAGATCACGACGGCGTTCCACGTGGCGGAGTCCGCGAGCGTATTGGTGGCGGCGGCCCCTCGATTGACGTCCGCCAGCGTTGACGACTTCATCAACGTGGTGGCTGAGATCAACCAGGCGCACGGGGCATTCGAAAAAGAACTGGCTGCGCTGGAAGCACAGGGGAGCGAAGAGGAGCGCCTCAATAGCATCCGTGGACAGGCAGACAGGCTGGTTGCCAATATCGATACGATCCAATCGGAGATGCCGGAGTTCTTTGCGCTGGAAGCGCGCAGCAATGTTCTCCGGCAGGACCTGGCGGCGGTCCAGGATGAACTGGACAGCGTCCTGATCCCGGCGCTGGATGACCAGTTCTTCTACCTGATGACGGGCTACACCAGCCTCGACGCGCCTCCTGTTTCGTCTGAGGAGTCCTTCTCAGGCGACCAGATCGTCGAGTACCGGCGTCTCTCGGAGTTGCAGGGCGCCCTCAGCATAGCGGCGCAGGTACTGGCAAGCGCCTTCACCGTCTCCGAGCCGGCGCTGGTAGAGCCGTTGCGAGAGCGGTTCGAGGCGGAGTTCGCCGCATTCAGAGGCGCCGAGAGTACATTCCTGGGGCAGGTGAGCGACGACCTGCTGATGTCGCTTACCCCCCTGGCTGACCGGCTCTACGACCTTGGCCTGGGCGAAGAGGAGGGAGCGTTCACCCTGGTACAGAGCGGGTTGGAGCTTGCTGAGCGGCAGCGTGAGTTGCTCAGCCTGAACCGCACTATCGCGATCGAACTCGTGGAAGAAGTGGACAGTCTGGTCAGCGTGGCGAACCAGCATGCGCAGGAGGCGACAGTCTCGTCCGACCAGTCCATCCGCACCGGGCGCCAGCTCCTCATCGCGATCGGCATCGTGAGTGTGACAGGAGCGCTGCTCATCGACTGGCTCTTCGTGTGGCGGGTGCTGCTTCGGCGGCTGGCGTTCCTCTCTAACCGGATGCGCCAGATGGCCGGGGGCGAACTGGAGGAGGAAGTGGTCGTGAAGGGCCGCGACGAGGTAGCGGACATGGCCGCGGCGCTGGAGGTGTTCCGGCGGAACGCGCTGGAGGTACAACGGCTGAACCTGGTTGAGCACCTGGCAGAGGAACTGCGGGAGAAGAACGACGAGTTGGAGTCTGCGCTATCAGACCTGGACAAGGCGCAGGACCAGATCGTCATGCGGGAGAAACTGGCGGCGCTCGGTGAGCTGACCGCCGGCGTTGCCCACGAGATCAGGAACCCGTTGAACTTCGTCAAGAACTTCTCAGAGGCGTCGGCCGAATTACTCGTGGAGTTGAAGGAAGCGGTCGACGACACCGGCGATGCGTTGACGGAGGACCAGAAGCAGTACATCGAAGAGATATCCGGCGATCTGATCGGCAATCTTCAGCGTATCCAGTCGCATGGCGAACGAGCGAACCGCATCGTCCAGGACATGCTGATGATGGGCAGAGGCGGGGGCGAAGCGCGTCCCATCGACATCAACGACCTCGTCAACGAACATGCCTCGCTGGCGTACCACAGCGCCCGGGCGCTGGAGCCGGACTTCCAGCTCACCATCCGGCCGGAGTTCGATCCGGATGCGGGCGAAGTGGAAGCCATACCCGGCGACCTCGGCCGCGTCTTCCTGAACATGGTGAGCAACGCCTGCTATGCCGTGGACGAGAAGCGGAGAGCGAGGGAAGCGGAAGGCGAGCAGTTCATGCCCGAGGTGGTGCTCTCTTCGAAACGCACGGATGAGTCGGTGGAAGTCCGCGTCAGGGATAACGGGAGCGGCATCCCCCAGGAGGCGATCGACAAGATATTCAACCCGTTCTTCACCACCAAACCCACCGACAAGGGAACAGGGCTGGGGCTTGCGATCTCGAACGACATCGTCCGCCAGCACGGCGGAACGATAGCGGTCACGTCAGAGGCGGGCGAGTTCACCGAGATGCTGGTGACCTTGCCGTTCAGGTACCCGGTGGTGACTGCGGAACACGAAGACGATGCCGGTGCTGGCGATGGCGCCGCGGACGATGACGCCGATGATGACGACGAAGCCGACGGCGCTATCGAAAGCGCGGCCGATGAGGAGGATGACTCGGTAGAGGGGGCGGACGAGGAGGCTGAAGACGACGGCAAGGCAGGCTAGCGAAAGGGAGCTGGGAGCATGAACTTCGACTCCTATAACCTCGATGCTGCCATCTACGACGAGATGCTGCTGCCTGACGGGTCGCCAAGGGAGCATTCCCAGCAGCTGTACGAGATGTTGCTGAGCATCTCTCCCGAACGCCTGAGCAGCGTACAGGAGGGCGTGGCCCGCTCCTTCCTGCACGAGGGGATCTTCTTCACTGTCTACGGAGACGAGGAGGCCCAGGAACGGATCATCCCCGTGGACTGCGTCCCGCGTGTGCTTTCCGCGCCAGAATGGACGTTGCTCGATTCAGGACTCGCCCAACGCCTGCGTGCGCTCAATCGTTTCATCGACGACGTCTATAACGGCGCGCACGCCATCGCTGACGGGGTTATCCCCGAAGAACTGGTCATCGGATGCCCGAACTACCGTCCGGAGATGCTGGGCTACTCTCCTCCGGAAGGGGTCTGGGTGGCGATCTGCGGGTCGGACCTCCTCCGGACCCACGACGGTTTCTTCGTGCTGGAGGACAACCTGCGGTCACCTTCCGGCGTGTCGTACATGATAGCGACCCGCAACGCGGTGAAAGCGGGGCTGCGTCGCCTGTACCGTGCATCGCGTGTCCGGGAGGTTGAGCACTATGGGAATCTCCTCCGGCAGACGCTGTGCGAGCTGGGGCCTGGAGGCAAGCCGGACCCCACCATCGTGCTGCTGTCGCCGGGGGTGTACAACGCGGCCTTCTACGAGCATATGTTCCTTGCACACGAGATCGGTGCGGAACTGGTGGAGGGGCGCGATCTGCTGACGCGCGACGGGTTCGTGTACATGCGCACGACGGCGGGGCTTCGCCGCGTGGACGTCATCTACCGCCGGGTGGACGATCTGTTCCTGGACCCGTTCGCCTTCCGTCCGGACTCGATGCTGGGTGTACCGGGCCTGCTGGACGCGTGCAAACGCGGCAACGTGACACTGGTCAACGCTCCGGGGGTCGGTGTCGCCGACGACAAGAGCGTCTACCCCTACGTGCCGGACATGATCCGCTATTACCTCGGCGAAGAGCCGATACTCGGCAACGTGGAGACGTACCTGTGCCGGCGCCCCGCTGACCTGGAGTACACACTGGACAACCTGGACAAGCTGGTGGTGAAACGGGTGGGCGAGTCCGGCGGGTATGGCATGCTGGTGGGACCGCACGCCACGCCGCAGGAGCGCGACGAGTACGCGGAGCAGGTGCGGGCGGCCCCGGCAGACTTCATCGCGCAGCCGGTGTTGACGTTCTCCCGCGCACCCTGCCTCGTGGATGGTGAACTGGAGCCGCGACACGTTGACCTGCGGCCCTTCATCCTGCAGGGCCGCGAGACGCGGATAGTGCCCGGCGCCTTCTGTCGCGTGGCGCTGCGCCGCGGGAGCCTCGTGGTGAACTCCAGCCAGGGCGGGGGCGGCAAGGACGTCTGGGTACTGGAAGAGTGAGACGGATGCTCTCTCGAAGCGCTCAAGGGATCTATTGGATGGGCCGTTATCTCGAACGGACCGAGTGCATGTGCCGCCTGCTGCAACTCCAGACGGAAGCACTGGTAGACCGTCCGGCGCGCGACATATACGTCGGTTGGCGCAGGCTCTACGGAGTGCTGCGCCGGATACCGCCCGGAGGCGCATTGGCTCTTCCCGACGGCGACGACTTCACGCTCGCGGACTCGTACACGCTTGCGGGAGACCTGACCTTCGAGCGTTCGAACCCGGACTCGGTGTGGAACTGCTTCGCGCAGGGCAGGGAGAACGCACGGCAGATGCGCCATTGCATCAGTGGGGAGATGTGGCAGCGTCTCAACCTCGCCTATCTGCGCCTTCGCGACATGGAGATAGAGGACATATGGCTGGCGCTGCCGGAGGGCTTCTACGCCGGGTTGGCGGCCGAGACCGACGCGTTCGACGGCGCTGCGCAGGCGACCATGTACCGTGACGAAGGCTGGAGTTTCCTCCGCTTGGGCGGGTTCATCGAGCGGGCGCAGTTCGCGCCTGCCCTGCTCTTGCAGCAGTTGGCCATAGATGCGGAGAGCGACGGCTATGCTGAAGAAGACTGGGCGAGCCTGCTGGAGGCCTCTCATGCGCTGGAGGTGTACAACCGGCGCTACGGGGCCGCGGTGCATCCGGCCGCCGCGCTAGATCTGCTGGCAACGGACCCGCTGTTGCCCGGCTCGGTCTACAGGTCGCTCAAACAGATCTCAGGAGAGTTTGCAACGCTCGGAGCGGGCCCCGGAGCGGACTCCGGGTACGCTGCCCAGCGTCTCATAGGACGGCTGCTCTCACTCATGCAGAACGAGTGGCCGGACAGCAGGGACCGTGAGGGCTTGCTACGCCGGGTCCTGAGTGAGGCAACGAACCTGCACTTCATGATCAACGAGGCGTACTTCGACTACCCACTCACCGTTCGTGCCGGATAGAGTGCGCGAGCGCAATCTGTCCCCGAGAATTCCCTACCAGGAGCCTAACGATGACCGAAGCACTAGCCCGTATCAGTTCCCGCAGGCCGTGGATCACCATAGGCGTGTGGTTGCTACTCGTGCTGGTTGCCCTCGGAATCGTTGGCCAGCTACTCCCCACTGCCACCACCACTGAACTCCGCATCATCCCGAGGTTCGGCGAGGTCGGCTCGGTGACCGTCAGTGAACTTCTGGAAGGCAGCCCGATCGAGCCTCCGCCCGCGGAGGTGGTCATCGTTCGTTCGGGCACGCTGACGGTGGACGACGACGCATTCAAGGCGAAAGTCGACGAGGTCAACGGCAAGCTCCGGGAGTTGGAGCCTGAGGTCATACGAGCCAGCACGAACTACTACGAGGTGCTGGCCACCACCCCGCTGGACTCTCTCGCTCTGGTCTCAACGGACCGCAGAAGCGCCATCGTGGCGGTCCAGATGACCGGCACGCTAGGCGACGCGCTGGAGAACATCGAAGAGGTCATCCACATCGTGGAGGAGGCTGACGGCACGGACGGCTTCGACGTGCTCGTCGTCGGCGACGTGAGCAGCCGCTTCGAGCAGGCAGAACTGTCGGCTATGGACCTGGAGCAGGGTGAGCGCATCGGCCTGCCGGTGGCGCTCCTCATCCTCCTCGTGCTCTTCGGCGCGGTCGTGGCGGCGCTGATACCTGTCGGATTGGCCATCGTCTCCATACTCATCACGCTGGCGATCGTTTCTGTCATCGGCACCATCTTCGGGGAGCTGGTCTTCTTCGTGCTGCTGTGGATAACGATGATCGGCCTGGCTGTGGGTATCGACTACTGCCTCTTCGTCGTGTCCCGCTTCCGGGAAGAGTTGGCGCGCGGCCTGAGCACACGCGATGCGGTCATCAAGGCAGGCGCAACGGCCAGCCGCACCGTGTTCTTCAGCGGGATGACGGTAGTCATCGCACTCCTCGGCGTATTCATCGTGCCCCACACGCTGTTCTTCGCCACCGGCCTCGGTGCCATCCTGGTGGTCCTCGTCTCGGTTACGGCAACCCTTACCTTCCTTCCTGCCGTCCTGACGGTGCTGGGCCCGCGCGTCGACTTCCTGCGGCTGCCGTTCAGAAAGAGGGCGGCAGCCGGGTCTTCCGATGGGCAGCGCGAAGGATTCTGGGAGTTCATCACGCGCAAAACGATGCGGTATCCCGTCATCAGCATCATCCTGGTCGGTGGACTGATGGTCTGGGCGTCGGTGAACTACTTCGGCATCAACACCGGCTTCAACGGCGTTGAGACGTTCCCCGAGGACTCGCATACCCGAGAAGCGTTTACCGCACTGGAAGAGGACTTCCCGCTCGGGTACGGCTCCGCGAACCCAGCCAGGGTCGTCATCGAGGGAGACATCAACGACCCGGCGGTTGCGGCTGCGGTGCAGACGTTCAAACGGTCTGTAGTTGGCGATCCGGCGGTTACCGAAGCCCTGCAGAAGATCCAACAGGCCGTGGAGAGCGATCCGGTCCTCATCGCAGCCCTGCTGCAGAGCAATCCGGAGATACTCAACGACCCATCAGCGGCTGCGCTTCCAACGAACACACATGGGAACCTCACCGTGATCGCAATACCGGTGCCCGGCGCTCCCAGTAGTGTGGATGCGTTCGACCTGATAGAACGACTGCGGGACGACTACATCCCGGCGGCCTTTTCCGGCGTTCAGGCAGAGGCGCACGTGGGCGGGATATCGGCCGAGTTCCTGGACTTCGACACGCAGCTCAGCGCCTACCTCCCCATCATATTCGTGTTCATCCTCGGCGTGAGTTTCATCCTGCTGTTGGTGGTCTTCCGCTCCATCGTCATCCCCATCAAGGCGATCATCATGAACCTGCTCTCCGTAGGCGCCGCCTACGGGTTGATGGTGCTGGTATTCCAGAAGGGCGTCGGGGCGGACCTGTTCGGGTTCCAGCAGGTTGAGACGATAGAAGCGTGGCTGCCGCTGATCCTGTTCGCCATCCTGTTCGGGCTGTCCATGGACTACCACGTGTTCATGCTGAGCCGTATCCGTGAGCGGTACGACCAGACACACGACAACGCCGAGTCAGTGGCGTACGGCCTGCGCTCGACCGCCAGCCTCATCACCGGCGCGGCGCTCATCATGGTGGCGGTGTTCAGCGGCTTCGCCTCGGGCGACATGGTCGTGAACCAGCAGGCGGGATTCGGGCTTGCGGTCGCCGTCCTGCTGGATGCGACGCTGGTGCGCAGCATCCTCGTTCCGGCCAGCATGCAGCTGCTCGGGGCGCGGAACTGGTACCTGCCAGGGTTCCTCAACTGGCTGCCCCAGATACAGGTGGAGGCTGAGGAAGAGGCGTGAGCGCTGTGGAGTGGCGTTAGCCGAGGAACCGGCGGATGAGGGCGGCCTCTTCGATGAAGTGCCGCGTCCGCGATGTGCGGTTCCGCACGAGCCCTGCCCAGATCGCCGTGGTCAGCCCTTCGTGGACGCGGTCGATCTCCTGGGTGAAGCGTACGAACAGCCGCCGGTAGTCGTCGCCGAGGAGCTGCGTGATGCGCGTCTCGTTCGAGAAGCGCAGGGCTGCGCTGAGGTCTTCCTGGAGGCTGGGGTATATCTCCCGCAGGTAGTCGAAGTCGTCCTCGTTGAGCGCGGCGAGCCCCAGCAGGTCCGGCGGCACGCCTATGGAGTAGAGCGTGGCCGCGAATGCGATGGCGCGTGGGAGGGCCACGTCCTCCGCTCCCGGGAGCGTGCGCCCGTAGCCGAAGAGGCCGACGTGCAGTTTGCGCTCCCGCCTGCGCGGTATGTGAGCGGATATGGAGGCAATGGTGGGGGCGAGCTTGCGCACCTGTTCCTGGTAGGCCGCTCCGGCCCTGTCGAGGATGTCGTTGACGCGTGCTTCGTCAACCGGCGGGGCGGGTTTGCGCTCGTACGCGTGGAGTTGGGCGATGGCGTCGATCACCTGCTCGCGGGGGTAGTCGAACTTGAACGCGGACTGCACGGTGAGCGTCTGTACGCTGGGGTATTCACGGAAGATGCGGTCTACGTTCACGGGGGAGAGGTGCCCACGGAAGGGCGCAGATCCTGCGCCGATGATGGGGTAGAGAGGGATGCCCAGTTCTCCCTCCAGTTTGTCCAGCTTGGAGAGAGCGGCCTTGAGCATCAGTTCGGCGCCGACGATACCGTTGTTCAGCGCAGGATCGCTCCGGGCGAGGAAGACGCGCTGGTATTCGACCTCCCACCCCTGCAGGTATTCGCGGACGATGTCGTCCACCGTCATCATCTGCTCCCGCTCTTCGAAGAGCGGAATGACACGGATGTGCTTTGGGTAGAAGTCGCCTATCCAGTCGCTGACGGTGCTTCCGTCCGGCAGGTGCCTGCTCTCCTGCCCAGCGATGAACTGAGAGTAGTAGTCCCGCACCTTGACTATCTGCTCGGCGTTGGTAGTAAAGGGAAGGATGACTTCCTGGATGGGGGGTTCGAGGTCGCCCTCGTAGAACTCGTTCGCGACGTCGTAGGCGATGGGGATACCCTGGAGCGCCTCGACGAGGAGTTTCCGCATCTCCAGTTCGATGGAGGGATTGGGGACTCGGAGGGTGATGAGGGCGTCGCGCCCCAGTTTCATCTCCTCGGAGAAGTAGCCGGGATAGTGACTGAGCAGTTTCTGGATGACGTGGGTGTCGGTGTCCTTGCCCTCGGAGTCCCACATCTGCTCGTCGCAACCGAGGGACAGCACGTCGGCGGCTTCGATGATCTCGCCGTCGCCCTTGATAACGCCATCGATGGCGTAGGCAGGGGCCTCCGCGTTGTCCGGGTGCTGGGTGCTCATCACTCGCGGGATCAAGGGCACGGCGTAACCTCCTTCGCGTCAGAGGGCATGATACCCGCATGGGCATTTCAGCGGGCAACACGCAGGTTATCTTTCTGTTACAGGGTGCGCTGGATGAAGCCGGCCTTCCGGCGCCATCGCGTGTTCACCTTCACCCATAGTTCCAGGTAGGCAGGACGCCCGGTGAGCGCTTCGATCTCCGGGCGTGCGAGAACGCCGACCTCCTTGAGCGCCCCGCCGCCCTTGCCGATGAGAAGCCGCTTCTGGGAAGGCGTGTCGACGTAGACCACAGCACGGATGTAGTCCGGCGCTTCTCCCTGGCGCTCCTCGAACGTAACGACTTCCACGGCCGTGTCGTAGGGGACCTCGTGGGCGTAGTGTTCGAATATCTTCTCGCGGACGAGTTCGCCCGCCAGGAAACGCGTCGAGCGGTCGGTGAGCACCTCGGGGGGGAACAGGGCATCCTGCTCCGGTAGATGCGCGCCTATCGCCTCCTGGAGAAGGTCCAGGCCGTCCCGCGCGAGGGCGCTCACGGGGACGATCTCGGCGAAGGGGTGCGTCTCAGCGTAGCGGGCCATGACGGGCAACAGTTTGTTCTTGGCGATGGTGTCGGCCTTGGTGAGCACGAGCAGGGCAGGCACGTCCGCAGCGGCGATCTGCGCGATGAGCGCTTGTTCGACGTCGCCGGGATAGCGTGGTTCGGCCGCGAGCACGATAGCGTGGGCGTCGCCGAGCGCGCCGGAGAGCTGCCGCGCCATCGCAGCATCGAGCTGGTCGCTGCCCTTCCTGAGGAAGCCCGGCGTATCGATGAGGGCGGCCTGGAAATCGCTGCCGTTCAGCACGCCGAGCAGCCGGTGGCGTGTCGTGTGGGGCTTCGCGCTCACGATGGACAGCTTCTGCCCGAGCAGCGCGTTCAGCAGCGTGGACTTGCCGACGTTCGCCCTGCCAACGATGGCCACGAGCCCGCTGCGGAAGTTGGAAGTCTGTCTTCTCACAGTTCCAAGCATACTCGCTCGGAGAAGTCGGTGACTCTGGCGTCTCCCGCTGTGTATAGTGATTCTGTCGCGGTCATTCGCGGGCAACGATGCGTACCTTCCACACCCGCTTCCCAAGCCTCTTCGCCATTGCAGTCCTGCTGCTGCTCACGCTGGCTGCGTGTGGCGAGCCGGCGCCCGGAGTCGTACAGTTCGAATCACGGGCGACTCCTGAAGGGCCGACAACTCCCACACCGACCCCCACGCCTGCGCCTTCTCCGACGGTCACACCAACACCGGAAGCGACGGCAACCCCCACGCCTGCACCGACCGACATGCCTACGCCGACACCGACGCTTACCCCGACACCGGAAGGGCCGGGGATACTCACACCCCAACCTGATGTCTCGATCGTAATGCAGATGGAGACCGTCATCAGCGCCGGTGACCGCCATACGTGTGCGCTCCCGCCCGGCGGGACGCCCGTCTGCTGGGGCAGCGACAGCTTAGGACAGGCGATGCCGATCGACTTCCTCCCGCTGAGGACGATAAGCAGCGGGAACAACCACTCCTGCGGGCTTACGCAGGAAGGAGCAGCCATCTGCTGGGGCGGCGACGCTTTCGGCCAGATAAACGCTCCCACCGACCAGACATTCCTGGCGCTCAGCAGCGGCGACGAATTCACGTGCGCGCTCACATTCGACGGTACTCCGGTCTGTTGGGGCGGTCAGGGAGTCACGCCTCCCGATGGAGAGAAGTTCACCCAGATCAGCAGTGGAGGGCGCCATGCGTGCGGACTCCGTCTGGATGGCAGTGCGGTCTGTTGGGGAGACGACGCGGACGGCAAGTTGAATCCTCCGGCCGGAGCATACTTCTCCATTGCGAGCGGCGGAGACCACACCTGCGCGCTTACCGCGCAGGGCACCCCGGTCTGCTGGGGCAGCGATAGCTCCGGTCAACGGACAGGGGCACCGGTGGATGCCATGTTCCTCTCCATCAGCAGCGGAGGCTCGCATTCGTGCGGCCTGCGCGGCGACGGGACTGCGGACTGCTGGGGCGACTGGGGCGGCGCCGAAGTCCCGACCGACGCCTTCTTCCAGATCAGCTGCGGGCGCAACTACTCCTGCGGTACGGTGAACGGAGTCCAGGAGTGCGCCGGTGAAGTGCACACATGCGGTGCAACCTTCGATGGCACCGTCGTCTGCTGGGGCGACGACAGCGCCGGGCAGTCGACACCGCCTGCGAGCCTGAGCGGTTCAGAGCAACCCGGCGCTGGGACGGACGGTGAGGCCACGTCAGAGGATGGCGAGGGGTTGGTCGTGGACGGCGAGGTGATACCTCTTCCACCCCCTATACCTGGTGTGCCGCCACCAAACTCCTAGCCAGCGTATAGCTACTCGCCGCGGAGGCGGGGAATGAACTCCGCCATCTGCGATTCCGCTCCGGACTTCGCGAGCGTCTCGAGGAAGATGTCGTGGATGATGGGGTCTTCGTCCTCGTACTCGATCTGCGCGCCGCCCTGCTTCACGTCCACGTCGGTGTCGCCTTCCATTGCAACGCCCAAGGAGAAGTAGTACTTCTGGCTGCCCCAGCGGAATGCGAGGTAGCGCGCGGGAGTCGCTCCGCCGTTGAAGTGCTGGTGGAACCAGCCGTTCGGGGGCACGACGAGCGAGCCGGGCTTCCAGTCGACGCGCTCCATGCCGTCGTGGGGGCTGCCGTGGGACGGCCAGAGGAGCGAGTAGCCCTCGCCCTTGATGATGATGACGTGCGCGCCGGGACCGTGCCGGTGCGCCTTCTTGTAGGTGCCGACCGGGAATTGCGAGATGTGCGCGGTCTGGGTCTGGTCAGCGAGCTCGAACTTCATATGCGCGCCGCCCGCGCCGCGCTCCTTCCACGAATACGTGGTGAAGGTTTCGATGTCCGGCACGAAGTTCGTTTCCCAGGCGTTCGTGCGGCCAGTCGTGGCTGTCCACATCCTGCCCTCTCCCTGGAACTGCTTCGGGTTGCCGATGCGGTCCTCGAAGACGTAGGGGTTGTTGAAGACGAAGCCCTCGTTGTGGAAGAGGTTCATGGTGATGGGGGCCGTGGTCACCGCGACGAAGCGGGCAGGCTCCGAGCCGCTGCCGTTCAGGTGCTGGTGCCAGACATTGATAGGGATGGAGAAGACGCTGCCGCGCTTCCATTCGAAGCTGACGCGGCTGTTGGGGTCGTCTCCGACGAGGGTCGCACCCCGTCCTTCCAATACGTAGATGTTCTTCTCGAAGATGTGCTTCTCCGGTGCCATCTTGCCGCCCGGCGGTATCTCTGCGACGTAGGCGCCGTTGGTGTCGCCTGCGCCGTCGAGGTTGATGTACGTGCCGAGGCAGTCGAGGCGCGCCCACGGCTTGACCTCGACGGTACGGAGGTCGTCCACCGCGAAGCCGGTGATGACGGGTATGCCCTCCTTCTCCTGGAAGGCGCGGTAGGCGTCGTACTTGACGATGCGGTCGAAGTCCGGTCGTGTCTCCGGCGTGGACGTTGTCATCGGGCTCCTCCTGCGGGTGACGAGGCTGGTTGGGGATGGAAGTGTGGGGAAGGGACTGGAGCGGGCGATGGGATTCGAACCCACGGCCCTCTGCTTGGGAAGCAGATGCTCTACCCCTGAGCTACGCCCGCGCCGCGTGAGATTGTAGCGCGGTTCCCGCGAGTTGGCACGCGCTACGGCGAGAGGCGGGACCAGGCGACAGCCATCGCGACACCGACGGCTGCGAGGCGGAACAACCCGCCGATGGAGAGGTCACCAAGCCCCCCGATCAGGAAAGGGAGTGTGGCAAGCGCCACGCTGCCCAGCGCCATCCACTGGTAGGTGCGTCCCCTGCGGCGGTTGACGGCCCGGCTGACGGCCTCACCCAGGACATACCCGAGCCCCAGCATGATGAAGAAGGTGAAGAACCCTCCAAAGGGGAGGAGCCGGAACAGGACCTGCAGGGCGATGAATCCTCCCACTCCCGCCCCGATGGCTGCCAGAACACCGCGCGTTACGTAACTCACGGAGACGGCGTGGGTCGGCAGCCCGACCGGCGCGCCGCATTCCCTGCAGCGTATGCCGACCGGGTGCTGGCGCATGCACTCGGTGCAGATGGGCTTCTCGCAGTTGCCGCACCGCAACCCTGTTTCTCGATTGGGGTGCCAGTAGCATGTGGGCAGTTGCGTCATTCCGCCTCCGATTGCGGCGTGTTGCGCTGGACCCAGGCGTCGTGGTCCGCGATGTCGCGGTCGTACATGAGCCGGTTGAAGAGCAGTTGCGGCAGCGGAACGTCGGAGCCGCGCAGCGAGTTCGACGCGAGGCGCTTGACGACGGTGACGAGCAGCAGCCCGGTCATCAGTAGAACCACCGCAGACGGTCTCTGAAAGTAGAGCGCAACGAGTGGAAGGGAAACGAACCCCAACAGCACCCAGACGCCGGATGCCTTGGTGAACTGCCACCCGGCGCTGGTGATGACGATGAAGAAGGCGAGTTCCAGACGCCCCAAAGCCAGGAGCGCCCCGACCGATGGCGCCACCCCCCTGCCGCCCTTGAAGCCGAGGGATACCGGCCAGTTGTGGCCTATCACGGCGAGCAGCCCAGCGGCGGCCTGCACCTCGATCTCCAGGCCGAGCGTACGGGCGAGGTACACGGGAGTGAGCCCTTTCACGAAGAGGTCGAAGATGCCGACGGGCAGGATCCAGAAGCGTCCGACGTTGTAGTAGACGTTCGATGCGCCGATGGTGCCGCTGCCGACCTTGCGGAGGTCTATGCCCTTGACGAGGCGGGCGACGATCCAGGCGGCAGGCACAGAGCCCAGCAGGTACGCGTAGAGAAGTACCAGCGCAATCTGTAAGGAATCGTCCATCGAAAGAGGCCCTTATCCCGCTCCGGCGAGGCGCTCAAGCGCTTCGAACACTTCCGGGGGCGGGCCGTCCGTTCCGGGGAGCGCCTCGTTCTCGTTGCCCATCGCATGATAATCGCTCCCGCCGCAGGGCAGGAGCCCGTAGCGCTCGGCGAGGTCGAGCAGGATGCGTTGCTCCTCTGTGTTGTAGTTCGCGTAGTGCACTTCGAGTCCCACGATGCCCATGTCAGGCAGCCGGGGAACGAGCGTTTCGTACTCCTCGACGTAGAGCGGGTGCGCGAGGACTGCCGCGCCGCCTGCGCTCCGTATCGTGCGTGCGGCGTCTTCCAGCGTCACGCCTGAACGGCCAACGAACGCGGCGCCGCCGTTGTTCAGCAGGCCGTTGAAAGCATCCTTGTATGCCGCGAGATAGCCCCGCTCCACCATCGCGTGCGCGATGTGGGGACGCCCGATGCTCGCGCCGTCCGCGAGCTCCTGGACGCGCTCCCAGTTGAGCGGATAGCCGAGTTTGGCGAGGTTATCGAGCATCCGCACCCCCCGCTCCTCCCGCTCTTCGCGGAGGGCGGTGAGCTGCCGCTGCAAGGCGGCGTCGGTGCGGTCCACGAAGTAGCCGAGCAGGTGCACGTCCGAGTTCTCCGTCGTGGGGTGCGAGGCGCTGATCTCGATACCGGGGACGATACGCAGCGCGGGATGAGCGTCGGCGGCGGCGATGGCCTCGTCCAGTCCTTCGGTGGAGTCGTGGTCGGTGAGCGCAGCGACGTTTACCTCCCGATGGGCGAGGACTCCTACGAGTTCGGTGGGCGTCAGGTGTCCATCCGAGCGCGTGGAGTGCATGTGGAGGTCAATCTTCATTGCTTGCCGGGCGGGCTGCCCGCACTCCGATTCGAGTACGGGCAGCTGCATCCGTCCGTCCTAGTGGGCGACCTCGGTAGCCCTCGTCTCGCGCACGACGGTGACGACGATCTCGCCCGGGTAGACGAGGTTCTCCTCGATCTTGCGGACGACCTTGCGCGCGAGGTTGGAGGCCGCGACGTCGTCTATCGAGTCCGGTTCGACGAGGATGCGCACCTCGCGTCCCGCTTGTATGGCGTACGACTTCTGCACGCCGTCGAAGCTGTTGGCGACGTCTTCAAGAGCTTCCAGCCGCTTGAGGTAGAGCTCGACGGTGTCGCGGCGGGGGGCGGATGGCGTCGGCCGCTGCGACGACGAAAGCCTCGACGGAGCCCCTGTCGTCGTCGTGGTGCTCGTTGATAGCGGCGGTCACCCCGGGCGTGAGGGAGTAACGCCGGGCAACCTCCTCACCGAGCTCGATGTGCGTGCCCTCGAACTCGTGGGTGAGGGCCTTGCCGATGTCGTGGAGCAGCCCACCGGCCTTGGATGTCTGGACGTCCGCTTCTATCTCTCCGGCGATCAGCCCCGCGATGCGCGAGACCTCAACGGAGTGCTGCAGGACGTTCTCTCCGTAGCTGTAGCGGTACTGGAGCCTGCCGAGGAGCTTGATGAGCTCGGGGTTCAGCCCCCGGACGCCTGCGTCCAGCACGGCCTGTTCGCCCGAGCGGGCGATCGAGTCGTCAACTTCTTTCTGGGCCTTGTTCACCGATTCCTCGATGCGCGCGGGGTGGATGCGCCCGTCGGAGATGAGGTTCGTGAGCGCGACCTTCGCCACCTCGCGGCGGATGGGGTCGAAGCAGGAAACCGTCACTGCCTCCGGCGTGTCGTCGATGATGAGGTCGACGCCTGTGGCGGCTTCGATGGCGCGGATGTTGCGTCCCTCGCGTCCGATGAGGCGGCCCTTCATCTCGTCGTTCGGCAGCGCCACCTGGGAGGTGGTGGACTCGTTGACCACGTCTGACGCAAGACGCTGGATGGAGAGGGCGATGGTCTTCTTCGCCTTCTCGTCCACTTCGTTCAGCATCTTCTGCTCGAGGGCGTAGTAGCGCTTGGCGAGCTCGTGCTCGGCCTCGTCCTCGGCGGCCTGCATGATCTGGGACTTCGCTTCCTGCACGCTGAGGTTCGCGACCTGTTCGAGCTTGACGGCCTGCTCAGCCTTGAGTGCTTCCGCCTCTTCGTACTGGTGCTCGACGTCCTGTTCGCGGTCGGCCACGCGCTGCTCGCGCAGTTCCAGTCCCTCCTGGCGGCTGTCGAGGTTCTCACTGCGGCTGGCGAGACGGTTCTCCGCTCGCTGCACCTCGCGCCGTCTGTCGCGGAGTTCGGCCTCGGCCTCCTGCTTCGCTTTGAGTGCTTCTTCCTGGGCCTCCAGCAGGGCGCGTTTCTTCTCTTCCTCAGCGGTTGCGAGTATGCGAGCGGCCTCGTCCTGGGCTGCCCCCATGCGCCTGCTCCGTCCCATGCTCCGGACGAGCAAGGCCACTACGACACCGATAATCAGTCCGGCTACTGCTCCTGCGATACCGATGATCAACGCTTCCATGAGCGTCTCCTTTCGGGCTCGACCTGCGCGCGTGTCCCCGCCGAGGAGGACCGGACAGGCCGGCCGTGGCTATAGACAGACGACGGTTCCCCGGGTCCGGGAGCGGCAGCGAAGCGAGTACGCCAAGACCGCCCAGCGGCGCGCAGGCCGCTGGCGCGAGAGAGCGGGTGTGGTGCCCGCCGGTTTGCGCGTTGGTGAAGCGCACGTTATCTGCCACCGCCGTCCTTCATCTCCGGCGAGTGGCAGCCAGAAAGACGATGCCGGCTATCCGGTCGCCGGGGCCGTCGCTTGGAGCTCGGCCTCGGGAACCGGAGCCTCACTGTGTCCGTTCGCGGCGTCGATGCCGCGAACCTTCGCCTCGATCTGCTCGGCGATATCCGGGTTGCTGCGGAGGAACGTCTTGGCGTTCTCCCGGCCCTGCCCCAGGCGTGTCTCGTTGTACGAGTAGTTCGCCCCGGACTTCCGGACGATCCCCATCTCCACACCGAGGTCGAGGAGGTCTCCCTCCTTGCTGATGCCTATCTTGAACATGATGTCGAACTCGGCCTGCCTGAAGGGCGGGGCGACCTTGTTCTTGACGACTTTCGCCCTGACCCGTGAACCGACAGGGTCCGTCCCCTGCTTGATCGTTTCGACACGCCGCAGGTCTATGCGGACGGAGCTGTAGAACTTGAGCGCCCTGCCTCCTGGAGTGACTTCCGGGCTCCCGAAGAAGACTCCCACCTTTTCCCGCAGCTGGTTCACGAAGACGACCGCGGTGTGGGAGGTGTTGGTGGCGGCAGTGAGCTTGCGCAGTGCCTGCGACATCAGCCGCGCCTGCAGCCCGACGTGGGTGTCGCCCATGTCGCCTTCGAGTTCTGCCCGGGGCACGAGAGCGGCGACGCTGTCCACGACGACAACGTCCACGGCGCCGCTGCGCACGAGGTACTCGACGATCTCCAGGGCCTGCTCGCCGGAGTCAGGCTGCGAGATGAGGAGCGAGTCCACCTGCACGCCGCACTGTGCGGCGTAGGTGGGGTCCAGTGCGTGCTCAGCGTCTATGTAGGCGGCGGTGCCGCCGCGACGCTGCGCTTCTGCGACGATGTGGCTGCAGAGCGTGGATTTGCCCGCGGACTCCGTCCCGAATACCTCGGTGACCCGCCCTCTGGGGATCCCTCCTATACCCAGGGCCATATCCAGCGAGATGGAGCCTGTGGGGATGGCTTCCACATGCAGGCTGTGGGCTGCTTCGCCCAGCCGCATGATCGCCCCGTGCCCAAACTGCCGTTCTATCTGCCCGAGAGCCAGTGCCAGCGCTTGTTCCTTGTCAGACATGTCCTTTTGGCCTCGTCTCCTGGCTGCCACATGCCAGTGTTTTCATCGTATCACACCCACTATCGCGGGCTGCGTGGCGGTTGCTGACGAGTTTGCCATGCATATGGTGCAACCGCGCAATAGGCCCGTGTCACAAATCCGGAATCCCGTAAAACCGGATGCCTGCAGAGGCGTACGCGGAGTTGAGGCTCAGGAGGGGCGGTAGCGGTTGACGATGGGGAGGCGGCGGTCCCGTCCGAAGTTGCGGCGCGTGATCTTGACGCCGGGGGGCGCCTGGCGGCGCTTGTACTCGCTACGGTCGACGAGGCGCACGGTGAGTTCGACGGCGTCCCGGGGCATCCCGGCGGCGAGCATCTCGTCGAAGCTGCGGTCGTCCTCGACGTAGGCCTGGATGATGGGGTCGAGCACGTCGTAGGGGGGCAGGGAGTCCTCGTCCTTCTGGTCGGGGCGGAGCTCGGCGGTCGGCGGTCGGACGATGATGGATTCGGGGATGACCTCGCGCCCCTCCATCACGTTGCGGTGGCGGGCGAGTTGCTGCACGAGCGTCTTGGGCACGTCCTTGATGACGGCGAACCCGCCCGCCATATCGCCGTAGAGGGTGGCGTAGCCGGTGGCCATCTCGCTCTTGTTTCCGGTGGTGAGGACGATCCAGCCGAACTTGTTGGACGCCGCCATGAGCAGGTTGCCCCGGATGCGGGCCTGCAGGTTCTCCTCCGTCGTATCCGGCTCCTTGCCTGCGAACTCGTCGGCGAGCGTTTCGAGGAACTCGTCGAAGATGGGGCGTATGGGCAGCGATACGAGCCGGACGCCGAGGTTGTCGGCGAGCGCCTTCGAGTCGTCCCAGGACTGGCCGGACGTGTACTGCGACGGCATGAAGAACGTAGTGACGCGCTCCGGGCCGAGCGCGTCGGCGGCGATGGCGGTGGTGAGAGCGGAGTCGATGCCGCCGGAGAGGCCGATTACCGCGCCTCTGAAGCCGCTCTTGAGGACGTAGTCCCGGGTGCCGGTGACGAGGGCGTTGTAGACCTCCGTGAGGGGGTGCAGTTCATCCGCGACGGACGGGGCGAGCGGTTCGCGGGGCGTCGCGTCGCCTGCGCCGGAGAGGAAGTAGCGTCGCGGTTCGCCGATGGTGTCGAGGCCTGGCCTGGAGAGAGGCCCCTCGGGGTCGAGAGAGCCGACCTCGTCGGCGTCCACGTCCACGAGCAGCAGGGACTCCTCGAACTGCGGAGCGCGCGCGATGAGTTCGCCGCTCGGGTCGAAGACGAGGCTCTGACCGTCGAAGACGAGCTCGTCCTGCCCGCCGATGAGGTTGACGTACGCGATGAAGCAGCCGTGCTCGCGGGCGCGGCGGGAGAGCATCGCGCTGCGCTGGTCGTAGCGTCCCTGGTGGTACGGTGAGCCGTTGATGGTGAGGACGACTTCCGCGCCCGCGAGCCGCTGCACTGTAGCAGGGCCGGTGTCGTACCAGATGTCCTCACAGACATTGACGCCCGTCTGCACGCCGTTGATCTCGAAGACGGGGCACTCGTTGCCGCGGGCGAAGTAGCGCTCCTCGTCGAACACGCCGTGGTTGGGGAGGAGGATCTTGCGGTAGATGGCGGCGACGCTGCCATCGTGGAGGACGGCTGCGCCGTTGTAGATGCGGCCCTCCATCTGGTCAGGGTAGAGGGCCGCGCCCAGGTGGAAAGGTTCGCCGTCGACGAATTCAGGGACGCCAACGACGATGGTGATGCCGTGTGCGGCTTCGGCGATGCGGTCCAGTTGGGTCCGGGCGTCGAGGAGGAACTGGCGCTTGAAGAGGAGGTCCTCCGGCGGATAGCCGGTGAGGGCCAGCTCAGGGAAGGCGACGAGGTCGGCCTGCTGTTCCCTGGCCTGATCGACGAGCGCAAGCATCCGCTCGGCGTTGCCTTGCAGGTCGCCGACGGTGGCGTTCATCTGGCCGAGGGCTATGCGGATGGGCCTCACGAGTCGCCCCACAGTGCAGATTTCAGGTAACGGGGGCTGGGCGCTGGCTGCTCAGAGCTGCCAGCGCGTGCAGGCTCGGCGGAAGGGCTACATTCCTGAGCGGCGGCGCCGCCTTGCGGAACGGCGGGCCGCGATGCGGGCCTTCTCTCCCTTGGAGCGGAAGAAGCGCCGGTCCTTGTGGGCCTTGAGGATGCCGTTGCGGGTGACTGCCGCACGGAACCGCGATACGATCGCCTCAGGCGGTTCCCCGTCTCTCATCTCAACGAATGCCATGGATGCTCCGTGCGCATGCTTCGCGCAGGAGCGATGCTAGCATAGCGTCACGCTCACCGGCAAGGCGGCTCGATTGACAACGCGCATGCGTGCGGGTATGTTGGCAGTTAGCAGTCGCCACACGCGACTGCTAACTGCGAGAAGGGCCTACCCTATGCCTACCTACGCATACCAGTGCGGCTCCTGCGGCAACGAGTTCGACCTCCGCCAGGGCTTCGACGCGAGCCCGGAACAGCCGTGTCCGGCCTGCTCGGGCGCCAGTCGCCGTCGCTTCTCACCTCCTACGGTGATCTACAAGGGCTCCGGCTTCTACACGACGGACTACGCCCGGAAGGGCATTGATTCCTCGTCGTCTTCCTCCGCCTCTTCGTCTGCTTCATCGTCGTCATCTTCCAGTACGACTTCTTCCGGAGAGAAGAAGAGCGACTCCAAGACGGCGGACTCCAAGAGCAAGGCGTCCAGCGCGTTCGAGTAAAGCGATGCGCGCGGTTGTGCAGCGCGTGAGCAGCGCCTCGGTGTCGATAGACGGCAAGGTGGTATCGCGCGTCCAGACCGGGTTGGTGGTACTGGTGGCGGTGGGACGGGACGACGCGGACGCGGATGCCGATTACATCGTTGAGAAGACCGTGCACCTGCGCGTGTTCCCCGATGCCGAGGGTCGGTTCGATCGTTCCGTGGAGGACGTCGGCGGAAGCCTGTTGGTGGTGAGCCAGTTCACGCTCTACGGAGATGTGCGGCGGGGCCGGCGTCCGTCGTTCACGGAGGCAGCGCCGCCGGACGAGGCCGTGGCACGATTTGCTGACGTGGTAGAGCGTTTCCGCGCGACCGGCGTCCCCGTCGAGACAGGACAGTTCCAAGCGATGATGGACGTCGCGCTGGTGAACGACGGCCCCGTAACGCTGATGTTGGACTCCGCCGACCGGCGGCGCCCCCGGCGTTAGGGAGCGTGACAGGTGGAGGACGTATGACGCTCCGATGGGTGGCGCCGCTCGTTCTCTTCACCGTGCTCATGATTGCGTCTGCGTGCGGTCGGGACGAACCGCTGGAGCCGGTGAGCGGGGCGGAAGCAGAGCGCATCAAGGCGGAGCTGGAGGGCCGCTCCTTCCGCCAGTTCGAGCCCGGGAAGGACGCCAGTCCTCGGAAGGCGGTTGTTATCGATTTCTTCGGGCCGTTCGGCATCTACGCCCAGTACGCCGAGGGCGGGCACGTGGTCGACGAGTGGGAGCTCTCTGCCGAGGACTACAGCATCGAGCGACGCGGCGGGGGCTCTGAGATAACGCTGCGGTTCATCGAGCCGCGAACGAGGCAGCAGTTTCCCACACAGTGCAGCGACTGCGTTCCGGTCTCCGGTTTCTCCATCTCGATCAGGGATGTCTTCGACACGGGGGAGATAGAGTTCAGGCTGAACGACCCGGAGGGGGTGCTGCCCTCGCCGTTCCCGGTATTCACGTCCTGGACGAGGTTCCGGGAAGACGAGATTCAGAACTAGGTGCTCCCGGTGTACCCTGCCGGAGCGGCCCTCATCGGCTCACGCATCGCTGACAACGTGTAAGAGTCGCGCTTGACCGCGTCCGCTCAGGCTTGCTAGCGTGCCTGCATCCGTTGGGAAGGAGGGCGTCATGAGTCCTGCGATGAACAGGTTCGGAGGGTGGGCTCTCGTCATCGGACCGCTGCTCGCGTTGGGGTTCTTCCTCATCGAACCGGGCGGCCTCCTGATTGACAGCGCCGACTCGACCGATGCGGTTGCGAGCATCACTGCGAGGTCGGCGAACACCGCGCTCACGCACCTGACCGCGCTGATCGTTCCGTTCGGCCTGGCGCTCCTGCTGTTCGGGTACATCGTCCTTCAGGCCGGGGCGATCCGGGAAGGCGGCGGTATCGGCGCGGCGCTGCTCGCCGTGGTGTTCCTGGGGATAGGCATGATTGCCTGGGGGATAACCCAGGGGTTGAACCACCCGATCTCCGAGATCGACGTCTCGTCGGCAGAATCGCTGTCGGTGGGAGTGGTGCTCAGCGAAGTGCAGTCTGCGTGCCGTGTCGTGGGCGGGCTGTTCGCTGCCGCCGGGTTCCTCGTTCTGGGCCTGAGCCCGTGGATGCGCGAACGCTCCAACGTAATGGCGGCGAACGGGATAGTGCTGATCTCCCTTGTCTCGCTCGCGGGGCTTATCGTTGGGCTCTTCGCGGTCGATCTGCGTGCTGAGGGAATCATGGTCTCCAGGGCGTGCTACTTCGTGTGGGTTGCCTGGAGCGTCTACCTCGGAGTGCAACTCATCAAGAGCAGTGGCAACGAATCCGGCTGACGCGCCGGCAGGGAGGAACGTTATGGGAGACCTGCTCAAAGGCAGGGTTGCGGTCGTTACCGGCTCGGGCCGGGGCATCGGACGCGCCCACGCGATGGCGCTGGCCGAGGAGGGCGCGAGCGTCGTGGTTAACGACATCGGGGTCGAACGCGACGGCACCGGCGGCACGCGCGCTCCGGCGGATGAGGCCGTCGCGCAGATCCGAGAGAACGGCGGCGAGGCCGTCGCCAGCTACGACGACATCTCGGACTACGAGGCGGCCGGCAACCTCATCAAGACGGCGGTGGACAACTTCGGCAGGCTGGACATCCTGGTGAACAATGCGGGGACGTTCCAGTACCGGCTCTTTCACCAGTTGACTGAGCAAGAGTGGGACGGGCTGATGAACGTGCACCTGTTCGGGACGTTCAACACCTGCCACCATGCCGTGAAGGTGATGATGGAGCAGCGCTACGGGCGCATCATCAACACGGCGTCCAGCCAGTGGCGCAACCCGGAGGGGCGCGGGAACTACGGCGCGGCGAAGGGCGCCATCGTGTCGCTTACGTGGGGACTGGCGTTCGAGTTGCGGAACCACAACATCACCGTGAACGCGCTCGCGCCGATGGCGGCGACGCGCAGTTTCGGCGACGACACCTACCGCGACATGCTGGCGGACGCCGGGCTGGACCGGAAGAAGAACCCGGCGGAGCAGGGCGACAACCGCGCAGGGCCGGAGTTCGTCTCACCGTTGATCGTCTGGCTTGCCTCGGGAGAGGCGGGGGGGGGAAGAGGGGGGAGGGGTCAACGGCATCGTCTTCCGGGCGGGGTCGGGCAAGATCGGGCGGTACAGCCACCCGACGGAGATCAGGACGCTGTACCGCGAGGCCGGCAACGGCGACCCGTGGACGCTCGACGAACTCGACGAAGTGCTGCCGTCCACCGTGCTGATGGGCGAGACGAAGGCCCCGTTCATCCCGTAAGGCGGAGGAGAAGCGCTATGGCAGACGAATACATACCGCCAAGAGGGAACAGGCTCGAGGGCAAGGTGGCCATCGTCACGGGCTCGGGCCGGGGCATCGGCAGGGCGCACGCGATCGCGCTGGCCGCCGAGGGCGCGAAGGTTGTGGTCAACGATCCCGGCGTCGAACGGACAGGTGCCGGGGGAAGCGCGGCGCCTGCTGACGACACGGTGTCCTTCATCCGGGAGAACGGCGGCGAGGCCGTCGCGAACTACAACTCGGTCGCGGACTACGAGGAAGCCGGGCAGATCATCAAGACGGCGCTCGACGCGTACGGGCAGCTGGACATCCTGGTGAACAACGCTGGCATCGCCCGCGAGGGCCTCTTCCACCAGATAACGCCGGAGGACTTCGCCGCGGTGGTGGGGACGCACCTCAAGGGGACGTTCAACACCTGTCACCACGCCGTGCCGCTGCTGATGGAGCAGCGCTCTGGACGCATCATCAACACGGCGTCGAGCCAGTGGCGCAACCCGGAGGGGCGCGCTGCGTACGGCGCGGCGAAGGGCGGCATCGTGAGCCTCACGTGGAACCTGGCGTTCGAGCTGCGCTATCACAACATCACGGTGAACGCGATAGCGCCCATGGCGCAGACGCGCGGGTTCCTCAACTACCGCCACCCGCAGGTGCTGGCCGAGGCCGGTATCCCCGCGAAGAAGGCGGGCGACGAACTCGCTGCGAACCGTCCCGGCGGCGAGCACGTCTCGCCCATCGTGGTGTGGCTGGCGACCGATGCGGCGGCGCACGTGAACGGCTGCGTCTTCCGCGCGGGGAGCGGCAAGTACGGGTTCTACGCTCACCCCACCGAGGTGCGGACGGTCAACAAGGACTGGCGCACCAAGGGGAAGTGGACGATAGAGGAAGTGAGCAAGATACTGCCGAGCAGCCTGCTGTTCGACGGCTCGATCGCCCCGTTCATCCCGACGGACTAGGGCGACCGCGCCCACTCATGCCAGACCTGCCATTCGTCATCGGTTCAGCCGTCACCGTGCTGTTCGCCTCCCTTATCCAGGGCGCGACCGGGTTCGGGTTCGTTGTCACGTCGGCGCCCATCATGGCCTCGTACCTCGACCCGAAACTCGTAATCCCCGTGCTGTTGATCATCGGTACGGTCCTGAACTTCCCGCTGATGGTGCACACGCGGCACCAGTTCAGCATCGCGCGCATATGGCCGATGATGCTCGCCGGCGTCGTCTGCACTCCGATCGGAACGTTCATCCTGACGCGGCTCGACGCACCGCAGATCAAGATAATCCTAGGGGTGGTGACGGGCACGGTGGCGGTGGCCTTGCTCCTCGGACTGCAGCGCACCGCACGCAACCAGCGCCTCGCCTCGATACCGGTCGGCGCGGCGAGCGGACTGCTCACGGGAGCGACGGGCCTCGCGGGCGCGCCGGTCATCCTCTTCTTCGCGAACCAGGGGGTCGAGCAGAGACAGTTCCGAGCGGATATCATCTATTATCTGGCAGGGGTGTCCCTCTCAGCGTTCCCGAGCTATGCCGTAGCGGGCGTTCTGACGCTCGAATCGGTACAGTTGGCAGCGGTGCTCCTGCCCGCGGGGGCAGCGGGCGTTTTCGGCGGGATATGGCTCTCCAGCCGAATTCCGGCGCTGGTGTTCCGGCGCATCGCACTGGGGATAGTGTTGATCGCTGCAGTGATAGCGATCACGTCAGGAGTGGCAGGGTGAGTCTGTCAAGCTCGATACGGCGTCGACTGGCTTCGATGGCGGTTCTCGCACCGCTCTACTACACGTCGGTCACGGCGCGTGCGATGCGCAACGCCCCGCCCGGCTACAGCTCGACGCAGCACACGATGAGCCGGCTTGCCGCGCGGGGTACGTCGAGTGCCAAACTGATGAACGCCGCGTTCGCGGGTTACGGCGTGCTCGTGCAAGGGCTTGGCCCGGTGTTGCACCACGAGGCCAGGGGTGGGAAGCGAGGACGCGCCCTCTGGGGGCTCGTGGCGATATACGGTCTCGGCGCGGTCCTCGCGGCGAAGTACCCCACGCGGAGCGAGCGGCAGGTGCTTCCGGGCATCACGGAGAACAGCGCCCACAACATCGCGGGCGGGATGACGCTGTCGAGCATCGGTCTGCTCATGGCGCTGTCGCCCCGCGCGCTGAAGGAGCGTCCCGCGTGGTGCGGCTGGTGGAGATGGTTCTCCTACACCATGTTCGCCGCGACCTGCATCCTCACGCTGCCGTACTACTCGCGCACCTGGCTCCGAAAGCGAGGGCTGTTCCAGCGCAGCATCTTCGTCACGACGATGACGTGGGTGATGACGACCGCGCTGCGCCTGCGCAACGTTTCCTGAGGACGGTCTCCCCTACCGGACGGGCGCCTGCGGGACGTCGGCTCCCATGCCGAAGCGCTCGACCTCTTCGTCGGTGCCGTCCCACGCGGCGATGGCGTCCACGGCGTCACGCTCCTCGGGTGAGAGCATCCAGTTCGAGGCGGCTGCGTTCCCTACGACCTGCTCCTCGGTCATCGCTCCCGCTATGACGGAGCTCACCGCGGGATGCGCGAGCAGCCACGCGAACGCGAGGTCGAGGACCGAGTGCCCGTGCTCGTTCGCGTACGCGTCGAGGCGCGACAGTACATCGCGGGCGCGTTCGTCGCCCTGCAACTGCCCGACCATCCGCCTTGCGCTGCCGGGCACCTCCGCGCCCGCCGCGTACTTGCCGGTGAGCCAGCCGCCCGCGAGCGGGAAATAGGGCAGGAAGCCGATGTTGTGCTCCGTGCAGTAGGGGAGCAGTTCCAGTTCGACCTGCCGGTGCATGAGGCTGTAGTTGTTCTGGGATGAGACGAATGGCGCGAGTCCGCGCTCGTCGGCGGCCCGGTTGGCGTCGGCGTGGCGCCAGCCGGAGTAGTTGCATTCGCCCACGTACCGCACCTTGCCCTCCTTGACGAGGTCGTTCAGCGGTTCCAGGTACTCCTCGTGCGGGACGCCGTGCGGGATGAAGTGGATCTGGTAGAGGTCGATCACGTCGGTCTGGAGTTTCGTGAGGCTCTCCTCGACGTTCTTCATGATGCGGTCGCGAGGCGACTCCCCGTCGAGGCTGTTGAGGTTGAACTTGGTCGCGAGGAGGAAGTCGTTCCGTTGGCCGCGCAGCGCCTCGCCGATGTGGACCTCGCTCTGGCCGCCGCCGTAGATGTTGGCGGTGTCGATGAGGTTGATCCCCACGTCCCGGCACTTGTCGAGCACGCGCTTGCTGTCTGCGTGGTCGCTGATACGGGAAGGGTTGCCGAAATTGTTTGTTCCGAGGCCTATGACGGATACGTTGAGGTCCGTGTCGCCGAGTCTGCGGTACTGCATCTGCTGTTCCTCCGAGTTTGCGCCGGGGGTATCGCGCCGGGCGCTCCGCACGCATGATAGCGGATGCACGCGCTGGCTGGCGGAACAAAGAGGGTTGGTATACTCGCAGGGCAGTTGCCGAGAGCAATTCCCCGAGGTGGCATGGTTACGTTCACATCAACCGCAGCCCGTGCGGTGTTGGTCTGTGCGCTTCTGCTGGGGTCAGTGGTGGCCTGTGATGGCGACACCGCTCCCGCTCTGAAGATCGGACTGCTGCTGGACTTCAGCGAGGGATCGACAGAGAAGGCGCGGGACAGGGAGCGGGCGTTCGACCTGGCGGTGCAGCAGGTCAACGCCGCAGGGGGAGTGTTCGGGCGCCCCGTCGAGACGGTGACGCGGGATTCCACCCGCGACCCCGCGGTCGCGGTGGAGGAAGCCCGGCGCATGATCGAGGAAGACGGCGTTCACGCCCTGGTCGGGCCCAACTCCAGCGCGAACTCGCTGCCCGTGGCGGAACAGGCGGCCGGTCCGGCGGGCATACCGGCCATCAGTCCGTCGGCTAGTTCCCCACTCCTCACCGGCGCGGAGGACAACGACTTCTTCTTCCGCGCTGCACTGTCCGACAGCGCGCAGGGGCCTGTACTGGCGCAGGTGACGCGGGACCTCGGCTTCACGAACGTCGGTGTGATCTACCTCGACGACTCCTGGGGGCGTGGCATCTACGAGTCGTTCTCGGCGGCGTGGACCGGCGCGCTGCGGGCCGCCGTCGTTCCGCCCGGGAAGACGACGTTCCTCTCCGAGTTGCGGGAGACGGCGGGCGGAGGCGCCGAGGCACTTGTCGTCCTCACGTTCGAGGCGGAGGCGGCGGTGGTAATCCGCGAGGCCGTGGAGAGCGGCCTGTATGAGCGGTTCATCCTGGGTGGCGCCTTGAAGAGTCCTGCCCTGGGTGCTGCCGTCGGCGGAGCGCTCGCAGGTGCACACGGCACGGCGGGTGCGCCTGCGCCGGAGAGTGCGGCCCTGGCCGAATGGGATGCCGCGTTCGTTGCGGAGTACGGCAAGCCTCCCGAGTACGCCTACGTGCGGGAGACGTACGACGCCACGATCGCTCTCGCGCTGGCGGCGCAGGCTGCGGGAAGCGTCGACGGCGCCGCCATCCGCGACCACCTGCGCAGCGTCGGCAGCGGGCCGGGTACAGTGATAACGCCAACAGCCGCGGGTGTGGCGGACGCGCTGCGCATCCTCGGCGAAGGCGGAGCGGTGGACTACGAGGGAGCCGCAACGACGATGGACTGGGACGACAACGGTGACCTGCGGCGTGGCCATATCGGCGTCTGGCGGTTCACGGACGACGGGCGGATCGAGGACCTCTACAGTGTGCAGTTCGACTACTAGAACGCGGCCCGCAGGAGCACAAGGATGGACATCGGATTCGTTGGGATAGGGATGATGGGCAAACCGATGGCGGTGAACCTGCTCAAGGCGGGGCACAACGTCACGGTCGTCAACCGCAGCCAGGGCAAGGTGCAGGAACTCGCCGGCATGGGCGCGACGCCCGGCGGCTCGCCCGCCGATGCGGCGCGCGGCGCGGAGGTCGTGGGGTTGTGCCTCGTGGGCGACGCGGTCGTGGAGTCGGTGCTGTGCGGCGAGGACGGTGTGCTGGCGGGCGCCGAACCGGGAACGATCGTGCTGGACCATTCGACCGTCCACCCGGAGTTCGCGCGGCATATGGAAGAGGCGTGCGCGGCGCAGGGTGTGACGTACCTCGATGCGCCGGTGTCCGGGACGGGCGACGTGGCGTGGGGCGGCAGGCTGACGGTGATGGTGGGGGGAGACGCCGCTGCGTTCGAGCGCACCCGTCCCGCGCTCGATGCGGTGTCGGCGAACGCGCGGTTCATGGGGCCGGTCGGCAGCGGCAACATGGCCAAGCTGCTCAACAACATGGTCAAGGACATCAACCAGTTGGGCGTGCTGGAGACGTTCGTGCTGGGTGCGAAGCAGGGACTGGACTGCGGGCTGCTCTTCCACGTCATGCGGCATGGTGCGTCCGTGAGCCGTCAGTTGGAGCGCATCCTGCCGAAGATACTCGACCGCTCTTTCGAGCAGACGTCGTACGTCTCCACGAACATCAAGGACCAGGACCTGATGGAGTGGATGATCGGGCAGGCGGGGTTGGAACTGCCGCTGCGGAACGCGGCGCGCGATTCGTGGCTGTACGCCGCCCAGCAGGGGCTTTTCCTGCGCGCCCCCCCCCCGGGGCGCCCAAAGCGGGGGGCGCGCCCTTCGTGGCGGTACGCCGCCGAGCAGGGGCTTGCCAGCGCCGACCCGCCGGAGGCGATCAAAGCGCTGGAGCCCATCGCAGGCGTCGAGGTTGCGGGAGAGCTTCTGCCGCGCGACGCGGACGTGCCCCCGCACGACGGCAGGTACGGGGCACTGGACAGGGCAACGGCCGCCATGTACGAGGTCGGCGTGTTCGAGGCGTTCGCGCTGACCACGAAACTGGGGATGGACGCCCAGGCGATGTACGAGGTGATGCGCACGGCGTCCGGCGCATCGGCGCGGTTGGAGCGCATCGGGCAGGTCATCCTGGGCGGAGCGTCCGGGGACGCAGGGCCGTCGGTGGACGACTACGTCGCCTGCTACGAGCCGCTGCTCGAGGAGGCGAGACGCGACGGTCTGCGCATGCCCCTGCACGAGGCGTCGGCGTCCCTGTGGCGCAGGGCCGCGGAGCAGGGACTGGGAAGCGAGCCGTCGTCGGCTGCGTATGCGTTCTACGGGTAGTTGCCGGTAGACTGCGCGCATGGAGTACGTCGAGGTAGACGTCGAGGCTGGGGAGAACTGCGACCTCTCCGTGACGCGCATGTTCGAGGCGCTGGAACCGTCCCGCGAGGTGACGTGGGTCGAGTCCGCGTTCCGGCCTGATGGCTGGGAGGGCCCGTGCGACGTGGTTGGCTGGTCGGGTGGGGAGCCGGTGCCGGCGATGGCGGCGAAGGTGTCGGACTCCGGCGATGGCGTCGTGGTGCTGGTGCACGGAGGGGACGAGGGGCTCCGCCTGCGTCCGTCCGGCTCGTTGGCGGAATGGTCTCTCGACGACAAGGAGCAGTGGGGCGAGCCGTGCCTGCTGCTGGAGCTGACGGCGGAGGTCAGGTAGCGCGCGTTGCTCATGGCCTGCGGCGGCAGGGGCATACTGTACAATGCTCCTACGAGTGACTCCCACGTCCCCACAGCCTTCAGCACGGTATCGAGAACGCAGCATGGCACTCCAGACGGCAAACGCAGACGCCGGGCAGGGCGGTGTGCAGTTGCGCTACCGGAGGATCGTGGTCAAGGCTGGCACGAACGTGCTCACCCGCAAGACCGCCCATTTGGACCGCTCCGTCATGGAGTCGCTGGTCGCCCAGATCGCGGACGTGGTGGAGATGGGCGCGCAGGTCGTTCTCGTCACCTCCGGCGCCATCGCGGCGGGACACGAGGCTGCGCCCGGCGTCGTGCAGGGCAAGAGCGTCGCTGCGAGCCAGATGCTCGCGGCCATCGGTCAGAGCCGCCTCATGCACGCCTACCAGGAGCTCTTCTCGCGTCGTGGGATAGTCGTCGCGCAGACGCTGCTCATCGCTCGTGACGTGGACGACCGCGTCGGCTACCTGAACGTGCGCAACACGCTGAACGGGCTGCTCGAGCGCGGCGTCGTGCCCATCGTGAACGAGAACGACGTGGTCGACACGAAAGAGATCAACGGCCAGCGCTTCGGCGACAACGACACGCTCTCCGCCATCGTGGCGAACGTGATCGACGCCGACCTGCTGCTGATGCTGACGGACACCGGCGGGCTGTTCACCGCCGACCCGAACCGCGACCCCACGGCGGAACTGATACCCCAGGTCGACCAGATAGACGACGCCATCATGTCCCTGGCGGAGGTGCACACGAGCACCGCCACCCGTGGGGGGATGGCTTCCAAGCTCCTGGCGGCGCAACATGCCACCGGCATCGGCGTCGCGGTGGTGTTCGGCCTCGGCGGAGACCCTGCCGTCGTGCGGGAGGTCGCGTGCGGGGAGTTCACGAACGGCACGTTCTTCCCTGCGAGTGGATCGGTGGTTGAGAGCAGGAAGCGCTGGCTGCTGAGCGGCATGACGAAGAAGGACGCAGGGGTGGTGGTTGACGATGGGGCGGTGCGCGCGCTCCGCGAGCAGTCGAGCAGCCTCCTGCCCGCGGGCATCCGCGAGGTGAACGGCCGCTTCGTGCGGGGCGACGTGGTGGAGGTCCTCTCCGTGAGTGGCTCGCGCCTCGCCTATGGGATAGCGAACTACGACTCGTCGGAGATGCGGAAGATCGCGGGGGAACGCTCCGACCGGATCATGGAGTTGCTCGGGCACCACAACGGCGACGAAGCCGTGCACCGCAACAATATGGTCGTCGTCTGAGGACGAAGGAGAGATACATGGCAACGGGAACGGCCACCTCTGAACTGATCACGAAAGCACACGCGGCGCGCGGGGCGTCCAAGCGGGTGCGCATGCTCTCCACCGAGCAGAAGAACAACGCGCTGCGCGCCATCGCCGATGCCCTCGAAGCGAACTGCCCCGCCATTCTTGAAGCGAACGCGCGCGACCTCGAAGCCGGACGTGATGCCGGGCTGAGCGAGGCGCTGCTGGGGCGGCTGCTGCTCAACGAGCAGCGCGTGACCGGCATGGCCAACGACGTGCGCGGCGTCGCGCTGCTGCCCGACCCGGTCGGGGAGTGTTTCGACTCCCGGACGCTGCCGAACGGGATACGCATCGAGCGGCGCAGGGTGCCGCTGGGCGTCATCGGCTGCGTGTACGAGGCTCGCCCGAACGTAACGACGGACATCGTGTCGCTCTGCCTCAAGTCCGGTAACGCGGTCGTGCTGCGCGGCGGCAAGGAGGCCGTCCACACCAACACCGCGGTCGCCGCGCTGGTGAAGGATGCCTTGGCGGCTGCGAACGCCGTGCCGGACGCCGTGCAGTTCGTCACCGACACGGACCGGGCGGTCGTCGACCAGATGATCCGGCTCAACGACTACCTTGACCTGTTCATCCCGCGCGGCGGCGAAACGCTCATCAAGTACGTGCGCGACAACGCGACCGTACCCGCCATCACCGGCGGCGTCGGCGTCGTGCACGTGTATGTGGACGCAGGCGCGGACCTCGAGAAGGCGTCCGGCATCATCTACAACGCCAAGACGCAGCGCCCGGACGTGTGCAACGCGCTGGACACGCTCCTCGTGCACGCATCGGCTGCCCCGGCGTTGCTGCCCGGCGCGGCGTCCCAACTGATGGAGGCTGGCGTCGAGTTGCGGTGCGACCAGCGGGCGCTGTCGCTCATCGGGCCGGTGCAGGAGTCGCAGGTGCGCGCCGCCGGGCCGGACGACTTCGGGCAGGAGTTCCTCTCGCTCACGATGTCGGTGAAGGTCGTGGACTCGCTGGACGACGCGCTGGAACACATCGAAGAGTTTGGCTCCGGGCACACCGAGGCGATCGTGACCGAGGACTACAGCGCAGCGATGCGCTTCACCGACGAGGTGGAGGCGTCGGTCGTGCTCGTGAACGCCAGCACGCGCTTCAACGACGGCTCCCAGCTCGGGCTGGGGTCCGAGGTCGCGATCAGCACGAACAAGCTGCACGCTCGCGGGCCGATGGGCTTGCGCGAACTGACGAGCTACAAGTGGATAGCGCTGGGCGACGGACAGGTGCGCCCCTGAGCAGCGCCTCCACCCTCTGCATAAGGCGCATGCCGAGTCAAAGGAGAGCCGATGATCCGCTTCGAACGCGAGTGCCGTACGCCGTTCTCTGAGGTGTACACGCTCTACGAGGACGACCAGCCCCAGCCGCAGGGGCGCTTCGACGTGCACTTCTACGGGCGCATCATCCACGCCACCCTGTGCGTCTCCGAGCGCTACACCACCGACGAGATACAGGACATCATCGCCGACCTCGACGACGAGCTGCTGGACGCAATCGGCCTCGAACGGGACGACTTCGTCGTACACGTCCACCAGGGGCGGGAGGTCGGCATCTTCTCCGGCAGCGCGTTCGAGGAGGGCGAGGAGCCCGGCTCCGAGAACTAGGAGCCTTTGACCCCCTCCTCCAGGCGCGGGAGAGGGTTGGGTGAGGGTTGAAGACTCGTGATCGTTGACTTTCATACGCACCTGCTGCCCGCTTCGTTCCACGAGCGGCGCGCCGGGATAGCCGCGCGCGACTTGACCTTCGGCACGCTCTTCGGCGGGGGCGGATCGATGGCCACCGCGGACGGCCTCATCGCCGCGATGGACGAGAGCGGCGTCGACTTCTCCGTCGTGCTCGGCTTCGGCTGGTGCGACCGCGACGTCGCGCGCGAGGCGAACGACTGCCTGCTCGATGCCGCGGCGCGCTATCCGGGGCGCATCGCCGCGTTCTGCTCCGTGCACCCCGGCTGGGGCGATGACGCCCTGCGCGAGGTGGAGCGTTGCGTGGACGCGGGCGCCGTCGGCATCGGCGAGCTGCACCCCGCGCTGCAAGGCATCGACCTCGCGACAGACGACTCCGTCGAGCCGCTCGTGCGGTTCGCGGTGGAGCGCGGGCTGCTCATCAACGTCCACGGCTCGGAGCCGGTCGGCCACGTCTACCCCGGCAAAGGCCCGACGACCCCCGAGCGCCTGCTGGCGATCGCGGAACGCTTCCCGGATGCGCGCTGGGTGTTCCCGCACTGGGGCGGCGGGCTGCCCTTCTACGCGCTCATGCCGGAGGTGTGCGGCGCGCTCGCCAACACCTGGTTCGACAGCGCGGTCTCACCGTTCCTCTACGACGCGGAGGTGTTCGACGTTGCGACACGCGCCGTGGGCGCGGAGCATGTCCTGTTCGGCTCGGACTACCCCCTGCTGCCGGCCTCGCGCGTGGCGGAGCAGGCGCACGCGACGCTCGATGCCGCGACAGCGCAGGCCGTGCTCGGCGGCAACGCCGCGCGGCTCCTCGGGCTCGCCGATGACTGACACCCCGACGCTGCCCGACTACCTGCGACCCGGTCTCGACCTCGTGTTCGTCGGCATCAACCCCGGCGCGTACTCGGCGTCGGTGGGCAAGTACTTCGCGACGCCGCAGAACCGCTTCTGGAGCGCGCTGAATCGTTCCGGCCTTGCGGAGAGGAACGACCTCGGACCCGGCGACGAGGCGTGGCTCTTCGAGCATCGCGCCATCGGCTTCACGGACGTCGTCAAGCGCGCCAGCAACAGCGCATCGAGCCTCCGAGCCACGGACTTCCGCGCCTGGGCGCCGCTGACGCGCGAGAAGTTGCTGAAGGCGTCCCCGCTCGTGGTTTGCTTCAACGGCATCACCGGCTACAAGTGGTTCCTGCAGTACGCGGAGGGACGGAAGCAGCACGACGTTCCGCTCGGCGAACAGCCGGACCGGCTCGGCGGCAGCCGCGTGTTCGTCGCCCCGAACCCCAGCCCGGCGAACGCCACGTACTCCCTGGACGACATCGCTGGCTGGTACACCCGCCTCGCCGACTTGGTTGAGCAAGCCAGAGCGGGGCGCGATGGCTGACGACGCCTCGGCGCAGCGCGAGCGCAACCTCCGCCTCTTCGTGGCGCTCGCCTTCCCGGACGAGGTTCGCGCGGAACTGCAGCGCGTCGTCGATACGATCCGGACGTTCGCCCCACAGGGCACGCGATGGGCGAACGTGGACGGCGCACACCTGACGCTGCGCTTCATCGGCAGCACGCCGCCGGACGCGGCGCCTGCGCTCGGCGAGGCGGTCGTTCGCGCGGCCCAGGGCATCGCGCCGTTCGAGTTGTCGCTGGCAGGTGCAGACGTTTTTCCCTCGCGCGGCGCGCCCCGCGTGCTGTGGGTGGGCGTCGACGGCGCCCTCGACGCGCTGACCGGCCTGCGCGACGGCGTGGAGGACGCGCTCGCTGGATCGGGCGTCCCGAACGAGGAGCGTCACTTCTCGCCGCACGTCACGCTCGCGCGTGTCAATGCGAGGCTGTCGCGCGACGAGTCGCAGGCGTTGCGTGACGCCGTCGCGGCGCTGGACGTCCGGCGCGTCGCGTTCGCGGTCGAGGAGGTCGGCCTCTACCACAGCGACCTGCTCCCCACCGGCGCGGTCTACACGCGCCTTGCGTCGGCCCGCCTCTCGTAGTTCCCCGCGAATGCGGGGACCCGGCTAATCGATTTCGGATTTGTGACACCGGCTGGTTTCGCAGTTGACGACCTTGCAGTAACCTGATTCCAACAACCGAAGTTCGCCGACGGATGTATGAACGGGGACGAGCCCCGGCCTTGAGATAGGGCCGGGGCTTTTTTTGTGTCCCGGCGTTGCCCGCGGCGAACGAAGAGGAGGACAGGCATGGTGTCGTATGAGGTGAGCGCAGGGGTGAGTGAGCGCGAACGTTGGGAACGGGAGCGGCTGCTGGAGTCGCTGGAGGCGTACCGGCGGGGGGCGGGCCGGCGGGCGGGGGTGGAGGGGGGCTCCGGCGGGGACTGGCCGACGCGCCGGTCGTGCAGAGGTTCTCGGTGTGCCACGCCGTCGCGCCGAACGGGGACCGCCCGCTGTCGGTCGTCGCTTCGGACGAGTCGGCCGACCGCCTCGGCGACGTGGTGCGCGCCGACGGCTGGGAGTTGGACGCCTACAAGCACAACCCCGTCTTCCTGTGGGCGCACGACTACACCCGCACGCCCATCGGGCGCAGTTCGTGGGTGGGTGTGGATGGCTCGAAGCTGGTCGCGACGGTGGAGTTCGCGCCTACCGATTTCGCGCAGGAGGTGGAGCTGCTCTACCGGCAGCGGTTCTTACGCGCTGTAAGCGTCGGCTTCCGCCCGCGGGCATTCTCGTTCCGCAAGGGGCGCGACGGCTCGGTGGACGGCGTCGAGTACACGAGGCAGGAGCTGCTGGAGTTGAGCGCGGTGCCCGTCCCCGCGAACCCGCACGCGCTGGCGAAGGCGCTCGAGGGCGGGCTCGACGCGCCCCGGCTGCGCCCGCTGTTCACGTTCGACCTCCCGCCGTCCCACATCGCCCCGGAGGACGCCCAGCGCGTCCTGAACGAACTGCGCCGCCTGCGCGGACTGATCTCCGCGTAGGCGCATCCCTCGTGGGCGCCCTCCGTCGTTCCTGCGGAGGCCCGCGCTTCAGCGCGCCGCTTTCAGCGCGCAACCTCGCCCGGTGCAAGTGCGCGCAAGCGCACACGGCGGGCCCTGGTGCCCTGCCTGGCCCCTTCTCCCTCTTGGGAGAGGGCTGGGGTGAGGATGTCCCCCACAAGCGCTCCGGGCGGGCGGGTGGGAAGAGCTATGCCGGCCGGAGCGTGCTGACAACAAAACGGCCCATCACGGGCCGGGAAAGGAGGAGAGCGATGCGGATAGCACAGGTGGTGCGCGTGGCGTTGCAGGCGGCGCGGCTGGTGGATGTCCTCTGCCGGGTTGCGCCGGATGCCGCCGAGGCGCTGGAGAGCGGCGCACGGCTGATGCGTCAGTCGGTCCGCGCTGCGCCGGACGGCCTGACCGCAGCCGAGCGTGACGCGCTGGCGTCGTCGGCGCGCAGGTTCGGCGATGCGCTGGCCGAGGCCATAGAGGCCGCGCCGGTGAACGAACAGGAGAACTGATCCCACAGAAGGAGGAGAGTATGTCTTCGATAGACGAGATGCAGAAGGAGATAGTGGAGACGCAGGAGTTCGTGCGCGAGCGGCTCCGCCCCGCCACGAAGGAGGTGACGCTCATGCGCGAGGAGCAGGAGCGGCTCCCGGGGGGGGGGGGGCGCGTGCGCGGGCGCGACCGACCCGCGCGGAGCGGCGCGGCCCCGTCACGAAGGAGTTGACGCTCATGCGCGAGGAGCAGGAGCGGCTCGCGGGTGAGGTGCGCCGCGTGCTGGAGCACGACCGCTCGGCGCGGCGTGACGCGCTGCTGGGACGGGGCTCGAACGACCGCGTCCGCGTGCGCGGCGGGAAGCTGGACGGCTTCGACCTCGTGGACCTCGCCGTCATGCGGAGCCTGCTCGCGGCGCAGCAGGCGCGCCCGCAGGACTACGACCCGCGCTCGCTCCGCGCGTGGCAGGAGAGCGTCGCCAAGGCGATGGACTCGACGACCGCGGGCGCGGGCGACGAACTCGTGCCCCAGGAGGAGGCACGCCAGTTGTGGGCGGACGTGAACGTGGAAACGGCGGTCGCGTCGCTCTTCGAGACGGTCACGATGCCGTCCAACCCGTTCGACATCCCCCTGCAGTTGGGCGACGTCGACTGGTACCCCGGCACGGCGAACACCGCCACCACCGCCACGGACCTCAAGACCGCCAAGCAGACGCTGACGGCGCACGAGCTCGTCGGCATGGTGCCGTGGGCGTACGAACTGGAAGAGGACGCTGTCATCGCGATGATGGCGGAGGTGCGCGGCACCCTGCTCCGCAATGCGGCGCAGGTGCTGGACGACGTGCTGCTGAACGCCGACACGACCACCGCCAGCAACATCAACCACGACAGCGGGGCGCTCGCACCTACCACCGCGGGCAAGGCGCACTACCTGCTGGGCTTCGACGGCTTGCTGCACCTGCCGCTGGTGGACAACACGGCGATGCGCAACAACTTCAACGCGAAGCCGACCGTCGACATGTTCAACCAGCTGCGGCGGATGACCGGCAAGTATGGCGTGCGCCCGTCCGAACTCGCGTTCATCACGGACGTGAGCACGTACATCGCCATGCAGGCGGTGGACAGCTTCCAGACGCTGGACAAGATCGGCCCCCGGGCTACGCTGCTCACCGGCCAGTTGGGTGCGGTCGAGGGCGTGCCTGTCATCGTGTCGGAGCAGCTCCGCCTCGCCGACGCGGACGGCAAGGTCACGTCGGACGGCAACATCGCGGACACGGGCCGCCTGCTGCTCGTGAACCGCACGCAGTGGCGCAAGGGCTTCAAGCGCGAACTCCTCATCGAGACGGAGCGCGACATCCAGAAGCGCCAGAACGTCATGGTCGTCAGCATGCGCGTCGCATTCGCGGAGCGCTCCGGCGACCGTGCCAAGGCCACCCACACCGCGCTGCAGTACAACGTGAAGCACGCGTAGCCGGAGTGTGGTACCCGTCGTTCTCGTGCTTTAGCACGCGCTTTAGCGCGCAGCCTCGCCTGGTGTAGGGGCGTCCCTCGTGGGCGCCTTTCCCCGGCCTCTCCCACTGGGCGAGTATGCCGCCGCTCAGCGACGGCGCGGAGGGTGTCCCGGACGACGGGGCGGGCGCATTGCGCCCGCCCCGTTCTACTTCTCGCTCGTCCCTTCTGTATACGCCGTTGGGTCATACCCCTCGTCCCAGAACTTTCGGATGTCGAACGGAGGGGCGTCCGGCGGTATCTTGTCCTGGAGCCCTCCGAGTTTGGATAGATCGATGGAGCTGCTCACCACCTCCGGCGCGTTGAACGCGAGCCGCTCCGCCATGACGCGCACCGCCTCCGGGTTGCTGTCGATGAGGAGGTAGCGCCTGTCGTTGCGCGCCGCGGCCTCGCCGGTCGTGCCCGACCCTGCGAAGAAGTCCAGCACCAGGTCGCCGGGGTTGGAGTGCACTCGCACGATGCGGTTGAGGATGGCGAGCGGCTTCTGCGTGGGGTAGCCCGTGCGCTCGCGCCCGACAGTCGGGACGATGGTCTGCCACCACACGTCGGTCGGCGTCTTCCCGCGCGCGGCCTTCTCGGCTCCCGCGAGTCCGGGGGCCATGTACGGCACCCGATCGATCTCGTCGTAGTGGAACGTGTACCGCGCGGGGTCCTTCACGTACCAGAGCAGCGTGTCGTGTTTCGCGGGCCAGCGGTTCTTCGGCCTGCCGCCGTAGTCGTACGCCCAGATGATCTCGTTCATGAAGCATTCGCGCCCGAACAGCCCGTCGAGCAGCACCTTGCAGTAGTGGGCCTCCCGGTAGTCGATGTGCAGGAAGAACGAACCCGTCGGGGAAAGGATGCGGTGCGCCTCGGCGATCCGTGGCTCCAGGAACGCGAGGAAGTCGTCGAAGATATCGTCGAACGACTGCGCGCCGAGCCGCACCGTCCGGTAGCGCTTGCCCTGGAATCCCGTGCGGTCGCCGTGGTCGTCGTCGCGCACCGTCCGCAGGCGCTCGCGGCGCTGCTCCTTTCCCGTGTTGAACGGCGGGTCGATGTAGATGAGCGCCGCCGCGCCGTCCTCGACGGTCGGCAGCACGTCCATGTTGTCGCCCAGCACGATGCGGTTCACGTCATCCCTCGTGCAGACCGACCTGCGCATGACCCCGGCTGCCTCTTATCCCCTCTCCCTCGAGGGGAGAGGGTTAGGGTGAGGGTGAACCGGGGGTGCGGCGTGGCGCTTTCCACGTCAACCCTCGCTCCCCAGCAGCGACCGCACGTGCGCCACGGCTTCCGTCAGCGACCCCATCACGGGCACCCCGCGAGGTGGACGCGGCCCCGGAGCGCGCTGCACGAGAACAGGCGCGATGCCGGCGCTACGCGCGCCCTCCACGTCCGCCGGGATGCTGTCCCCGATGTGCACGGCCTCATCGGGCCGCACTCTCGCCTGCGTGAGTGCGGACTGGAAGATGCGCGGGTGCGGCTTGCTCACCCCTGCAGTGGCGGTGCAGGAGCGCACTGGCAGGTATGCGCCGATGCCGAGACCCTCGAGCAGCCCGTTCAGTTCGAGTCCCATGTTGGAGATGACGCCGAGCGTCAGCCCCCGGCCGCGCAACTCTGCGAGCGCCGCCTCCGCGCCCGGGAGGAGTTGCAGTTCCTCCGGCGCGCTGCGCACGCGCTCCCAGACGCGCGCTGCAACGTCCAGGCTCACGTCCGGCGCGCCTGCGTCCGCAAGGAGCCGTCGTTCATACTCGGCGAAGACGGCGTCGCGCTCCTCCTGCGTCCGCTCCCGGACGTGGCCCTTCGCATTCTCCTCGTCGAGATAGGCGTTCGCTGTGCGATAGGCGCTCGCAACTGCGGACCGCTCGATCGCGATGCCTTCGGCGGCTGCCGCATCCTGCTGCAGGTCTTCTGCCGCAGGCCAGTCCGCGAGGGTGCCGTAGAAATCGAAGAAGACTGCTCGTATCATGCGGCCAGCCTACCATCCGGTTTCGCTCCATGGGCATCGTTTCCAACGTACTGCGTTCGGGACTCGACGTGCTGTTTCCTGTCCGCTGCATCGGCTGCGGCAGGAGCGGCGCGTACATCTGCGTGGCCTGCCTTGCGGGAGCCCGGCGTCCGCCGCCGGAGCCTCCGCCTGAGAGCGGCCCGCTCGCCGACGTGCTGACGCCGTTCGCCTACGAGGGTGTGGTGCGGACCGCGGTGCAGCACCTCAAGTATCGCGGCCTGCGTTCCCTCGTGCCGGAGATGGCGCGCCCGATGGCCTGGGAGCTGGCGGTCGCCGTCCCGCCGCCGTTCACGCTCATGCCGGTGCCCCTGCATCCAACACGACTGCGCGAGCGCGGCTTCAACCAGGCGGAGTTGCTGGCGCGGGAGCTTGCGCGCCTGCTGGACGCTCCGCTCTCAACCGGTGCGCTGCGCCGCACGAAGGAGACGTCGTCGCAGGTCGACACCTCAACCCGGGCCGAGCGCCTGCAGAACGTCCGCGACGCGTTCACCGCCACTGGCCCTCTGGACGGCGAAACCATCGTCCTCGTGGACGATGTCACCACAACCGGCGCCACGCTCCTGGCTGCTGCGCAAACGCTGCTCTCCGCAGGCGCCGCGCGCGTCTACGGCCTCACCTTCGCCCACGAGACGTGAAAAGGCCGTGATTGATGGTCCACCGATAGTCCCGACAAGGAATGCTGAAGGAGAACACCCATGAAACTCTGCTTGTTCGAAACGACCGATGCCCCCGGTGTGCAACGCCTCGGTGCGGTTGTCGAGGGCGGCGTCGCGGAGCTGACCGCGGCCCTCGGCGATGCGGCCGCACTCCCGTCGCAGGCGCGCATGGAGGCGGTCATCGACGGCTTCGAGGGACTGCGCGCCGCCTTCGACCGCATCGCGGCGGGCGGGCCGTCGCACGCCGACGGCTCGTTCCGGCTGCGCGCCCCGCTGCCGAGGCCGAGCAAGATCCTCTGCTGCATCGGCAACTACTGGGAGCACGCCGAACGGGAGCCGCGCCCCCTCAACATGTTCCTGAAGTCGCCGGACGCGATCGTAGGACCAGGCGACACGATCGTATTGCCCGAGACAACCGACCCGTGGGTCTTCCAGCACGAGGCGGAGCTCGCCATCGTCGCGAGAGGCCCGGCGAAGGACGTGAGCAGGGAAGACTTCTCAAGCGCGATCTTCGGCTACACCGGCCTGATCGACGTCTCAGCGCGTGGTGAGGGACGCCGCACCTGGCGCGCGGGCAGTTGGATGGGCAAGTCGTTCGACACCTTCGGCCCGCTCGGCCCCGTGATCGTCACGGCTGACGAGATGCCCAACCCCAACGACGTGCACGTCCGCTTCTGGAACGACGGCCAGCTGCGCCACGACTACAACACGGACGACATGGAGCACCGCGTCCCGGAGCTGATCGAGTTCGCCACGAGCATCATGACCCTCAACACGGGCGACGTCCTCAGCTGCGGCACGAACCACGAGGGACTCGGCCCACTGCAGGACGGCGAGACCGTGGAGTTCGAGCTGGCGGGCATCGGCAGCATGACGTTGCACGTCTCGGACCCGCTGAAACGCACCTGGGAACGCGGCATCTACATGGGCCCCGACTCCACCGCCCGCCGATAGGGAAGGCCTGAACGAGTGTGGAATCTGCGTGTGCACGCATAGAAGCACGTAGTCATGCTGAGGTTGTCGGAGCACGTTGCGCGATTCCATCCCTTGATGGGGGAAGGTTAGGAAGGGGGTGAATTGGAGGGGTGGGCGACGGGCTCGTCTGCAGCACCCCTTAGCGCGGGCCGAACGGCCACCACCACCGCCTGTGCCGCGCCCGCCTCAGCAGCCCCGAACGCGGGATGCCCAAGTAGTCCTCACTCAGGTAGCGGACCAGTTCGTCCGAGTCCAGGCCCTCCGGGGCGGGCGGCAGCGGCTCGCTGGCGCGCAGGAAGTCGCCTTGCAGCCACGTCGTGCCCTCGGTGTCCCACGACCACATCATCGTGCGACCTGCCTCGGATTCGTGCTCCACGAACGGAACGGTCAGCAGCCCGGCGAACGTCAGGTGTACACCGTCCAGGTCCGCCGCGAGCGCGCTCCAGTCCGGCACGAGCATCCCCACGCGGTCCGGGCCCTCCTGTTCCAGGCCTAGGGGGGCGTAGTGCCACCCAGATCGGGGAGGAGGGCTTGGCTTCGGTTTCGACCTCACGCGCGGGTGCGACGCGCACAGCGCGTGCCAGTCGGCGGGCGTGACGATCTCCCGCACACGCGCGGTCGCATGCACCGTGGCCGTGCAGCGCACCAACGGGTCGTCTCCCCAGTCGCCGACACCCAACCCGATCACGAAGTCGCCGCACGAGACTCCGCCGCGCAGCGTCGATGTCATCCGCCAGTCGATGGGGCGCTCGGCGTAGTCCTCCCAGCGAAACCCCGTCGTCGGCGCCGTGGTGCTGGCCGGCTCGCGGTCGACGAGCAGCACCTGCCGTCCGAGGTCGATGGGCGCAGTCCACCAGCCGGCTCCCGGTTGCTCTGCCACCTCGTGCGCGCGCCCCACCAGCTGTGGCGCGCGCGCCAGTACCGCGGCCTTCGCTTCCGGGGAGTTGGTCATCCACGGGTTGAGCGCACGGAGCGCCACCGCCGCTCGCGCGTACGCCTGCTCTGACGCCACGGCGAGAGCTGCCGGCATACCGTCCCGCTCCATCGTCAGCAGGAAGGCGCAGCCGATGGGGCAGCGCAGCAGGGCGTCGGCGAAGGCGTCTGGCTCGATGGTCACGGGTGCTCCTTCCGGCGATGGCGCTCTCGGCGCACGTGCCCAGCGTACCGCACCCGGCCCGGCTCGTGTCACGCCTCGTCAAGAGACACTCGAATTACATTGGCGGAGGACGGAACGGGGAGCCTGATCCCCTCTCCCCTTGGGAGAGGGTTAGGGTGAGGGTTGGTGGTCCGCACGGGGGCAACGGTGTTGACCCGCGCCGCATATCGTCCTAATCTCGCGGCATCGAGACAACGAGAACACCGAAAGGGAGGTCGCCATGCTGAGCGCACTGGATAACGAACGGTTGGCCCGCATCGGTCCCGGAACGGAGATGGGCGCGCTGATGCGCCGCTACTGGATACCGTTCCTCCTGACGGAAGACGTCCCCGACGCCGACGGCGACCCCGTCCGCGTTACGCTGCTGGGTGAGCGGCTCGTCGCGTTCAGGAACAGCGTCGGACAGGTCGGTCTCGTGGACCGCCTCTGCGCGCACCGCAACGCAGACCTCTTCTTCGGGCGCAACGAGGAGAACGGCCTCCGCTGCACCTACCACGGCTGGAAGTACGACATCGACGGCAAGTGCACCGACATGCCGTCCGAGGCATCGGACAGCAGCTTCAGGGACAAGATCCAGCTGCGGGCGTACCCCGTCAGGGAGCGCGGCGGCGTCCTTTGGACGTACATGGGCCCGAAGGAGCACATGCAGCCGATGCCGGAGTTCGAGTGGACGCGCGTCCCCGACGACCACCGCTACGTCTCCTGGAACTTCCAGGAGAACAACTACGCGCAGGCCATCGAGGGCGGCATCGACACCGTCCACTCGGTCTACCTGCACAGCGCCATGGACTCGCACCGGCGCCTGAACGACTGGCAGAACGAGGGCAAGGACAGCGGCGACGTGACGAAGATGTACCGCACGCGCGAGAACCCGCCCAAGCTCAAGGCGCTCGAGACCGACTTCGGCCTCATCATCGGCGGAAGGTACCCCGGCGACGAGACGCAGGACTACTGGCGCTTCAACCTCTTCTGGATGCCGTTCTACACCGCCCCTCCGGGCGGCGGCGAGGGGAAGATGATGCACGCGTTCGTCCCTGTCGACGACGTCACCACCGCCCGCTGGTGCTTCACGTGGAGCACCAACGGCAAGCCGCTTTCCCGGCGGCACGTCGCCGACCTCCGCAAGGGGCAGGGCGTCCACGCGCAGACCATTCCCGGCACACACTGGCCGGTGCGCAACATGCGCAACGACTACCTCATCGACCGCGAGGAGCAGCGTCACCTCACGTTCACGGGCATCAAGGGCACCGGCGAGCAGGACTTCTCTGTGCAGGAAGGCATGGGGAAGGTATCCGACCGCACGCGCGAGCATCTTGGCGTCACGGACATCGGCATCATCGCGATGCGCCGCATGCTCCTGCACTCAGCCGCGGCCATCCGCGAAGGAGCCGAGCCAACCTCGGCCCGCAGCCCCGACGCCTACCGCGTCCGCCCCGGTCAAACCATGATCCCCACCGACGCGGACTGGACGACGCACGAGAACCTCCAGGAGGCCATCGCCGCCACCTACTGACCGACCTCCCCCTTCCCCCTTGATGGGGGAAGGTTAGGATAGGGGTGAATCGGGTGGACGGGGCCGCCCTGCCTGATCCCTTCCCCCTTGATGGGGGAAGGTTAGGATGGGGGTGATTCGGGACGTGCGGGGTGGTGTCCGGTGTAGGGGCATCCCTTGTGGGTGCCCAACCCGCGCGCCGCCACCTCACCCCCCAAAGTGCGACATGACCTCCGCGGCGAACTGCTCGTACGTCGGCAGCAGCGCCTCGGGCGTGCAAAGCGCGTTCATGGTGAAGTGCGTCACGCCCGCTTCGATGAACGCTTCCAGCGTCTCGATGCAGTCCGCAGGCGTGCCGAGCGGCAGCGTCGCCCGGTCTATCTCCCACGCGTCCTCCCCGAAGCGGTGCCGCATCGCGGCCTGAACCTCCCGGTACGCGTCGTCCTTGCTCTGCCCCATGCAGAGATACATGTTGCACGACCACTCGAACGCCGCCGGGTCCCGCCCGTACGCGGCGGCCATCTCCTCGATGGAGGCCTTGCCCTCGGCGTAGCCTCGCGGCGTCATGCCGTTCGGATGGAACCCGTCGGCCCATCGCGCCGTCCGCTCCAGCGTATGCCGATTGAACCTGCCATCCCACATCGCCCCGGTCCATAGGGGCAGATGCGGCTGCTGAACGGAGCGAGGCTCCAGCGTGACATGCTCCATGCTGTGGAACGTGCCGTGATGCGTGACGTCCGTCTCCGAGAGCAGCCTGCGCACGAGGGCGAGGCGCTCGTCGGTGATGCCGCGCCGGTCCTCCACCCGCACGCCCTCGACTGCGAAGTCGTCGTTGAAGACGCCGCCCGACCCTAACCCCAGCACCATTCGCCCTCCCGACAGCACGTCGATCGAGGTCGCGATCTTGGCTATCTGGTAAGGGGTATGGAACGGCAACACGGCGACGCCCGTCCCCAACCGCATGTGCGTCGGAAGCGTCTCAAGCTCCGGTACGAAGTAGGAGCGGTAACCCAGCGCCTCCATGCGTTCGGCGAAGTCGAGCGGGCCGATGACGCTCGCCATCGAGGCCCCGTTGTACTGGACGCCGAATGCGGCCAAGGGCAACTAGCCGCCGGTTGCCGGAGCAGGTGCTTCGAGCGCGTAGGGGATCAGCTCCGCCCCGCGGGCCCGACGCTCGCTGCGGATGATGATGGCCGCGCTGCGCTCCCCAATCGTGATCTCCTGGTGCGCCAGGTACGGCGGCACCACGTCCACGTCGCCGGGCTCGATGCGGAAGGTGCTGTCGTGGACGACCTCGTCGCGGTCGCGGTGGAAGCGGTTGATATCCTCGGCTCCCTGCACCAGCCCGTACATCGTCCAGATCTCGCCATGGTCGTGGACGGTCGTGTGGTGCCCGTCCTCCTTGGCCATCGCGGTGACCAGGAATCCGTAGTCCGGGTCTTCGTAGAAGAGCAGGTTGCCGGTTTTGTCGCGCCCGGTGCTCGTCCGGTCGGTCGCGGGCCAGTTCTTCGCGTGCTCCTGCACCTCCGGGTCGGAAGCGAAGTCGCGCAGGAATTCGCCCGTCTTCGTCCAGCGCTCCTCGTCGCTCATCTCCTCTGCGCAGAGCGCGCGGACCTCGCTTACGAACTTCTCTGCTGCTCCCAGCATCGCTCTCCTCCTCCGGCCTTAGAGGCCGTACAGCGCTCGCGGGTTGTCGTACAGGATCTTGGCCTTCGCCTCGTCGCTCACGTCGTCCATCTCCTGGAACACCTGGATGGCGTTCATCGCGCTGGAGACGTCCGTGTGGCCGTAGTCCGTTCCTATCAGGATGTTGTCCTCGCCGCCGTGTTTCAGCACGAAGGGGATGTCGTCCGATATCTCGCAGGTGACGTACACGTTGAAGTGCTTGAGCACGTTCTCAGGCGGTGCGCCGAGGTTGCGCGCGATGAACCGCTGGCGCACTTCGCGCACGATCCACGGCACCCAGTTCGACGACGCCTCGACGAACCCCCACCGGAGCGTCGGGAAGCGCTCCGGCACCTCGCTCACCATGATGACGCCGCACTCCATCACTGTCGGGATGCGGAACGGGGTGAAGCCACCGGTCCGGTCGTAGGGGGACCGCAGCGTTTGAATCATCGCGCTGCTTCCGTTGGAGATGTGTATGGCCACCGCGAGGCCCAGCCGCTCGGCCTCGGCGTAGAGCGGGTAGAAGTACGGGTCGACCAGCGTCTTCCCGAGCTCCAGCGGACGCAGGGCTATGGCGGCGGCGCCGTGCTCCTTCGCATAGCGGATCTGGTCGACCGCCGCCTCGATGTCGAGCGTCGGCATCACGGCGCACCAGCGCAGCCGCCCGCCCGCCTGCTGCCACACGTCGGCCATCCAGCGGTTCCAGCTGCCGCACAGGGCGACGTCGGCTTCAGGCACGTCCGTCACCGGCTCTATCCACATCGTGTTGTGGAGCACCTGGATGTCGATGCCCAACTCGTCCATGTGCTGGAGCCGTTGGGAAACGTCGGAGAGTTCGCGCGAGTCCTGCGTGGAGACGAGTTCACGCCCCACCTGGGCGGAGAGCCTCCGCAACTGCTCCTGCGTAGGCGTTGCGTTCCGGTGGCCCCGTACCTTCCCGCCGATGACCCAGTGACCCTGGTTGGGGTTGTCGGGATTGATGAAGAGCGTCGGCCGGAACCGCTCCTCGTGCGGGAGGAGATAGTCCCACGTGTGTTCGGACTCGATGACGTGGGCGTCGCTGTCGATGACCTTGGTCTTGGCCACAGTTGCCATGGCGCCTCCTTCTCGTCGGACGGGGCTGGCAGCCGAATCGTACCGCCGCCGTCTCTCGCCCACAACCCCGCCGACCGCACCCTGTCCTTCCTGCACGCGTTCGTCGTTCCTGCGGAGGCAGGAACCTCGCCCCTGTCCCGTCATTCCCGCACAGGCGGGAATCCAGGGTGACCGGGCAGGTCACACGGGGCAGAGTGGAAGGGTGGGGCGCGTCCTGCCGTCTACTGCGTTACTCGGTTGGCAAGTAAGGGTGAGCGTGACCTGTCGCCTCCTCATTTTCATTCCCTTACACGGCCTGACAAGGCCCCGAGGCATTCCTGCGGAGGCAGGAACCTCGCATTGGAGGCTTGGTTCCCTCTCCCTCCGGGAGAGGGTTAGGGTGAGGGTGTCCTCTACATGCGGTTCGTCCACCCTGCTCGCGCGAACGGCAGCGTGAACATGACCACCACCAACGCTGCCGCGCTCAACGCCGCGATGTACCAGAACAGCGACTCGAACCCCCACGCTGCCACGACGACGCCAACCATCAGCGGTCCGATGCCCGTGAAGATGAAGTTGGCCCCGTCCAGCACGCCTAGCGTCGACCCTTCCAGCTTGCGCCCGTGAGCGATGTCCAGCGCCCATGCCTGCACGAGCGGATTGACCACGAAATTGAACGCCCCCATCACGGCAACGAGCAGCGTGAAGATGAGGCCGGCGCCGGAGAGCGCGAGGAGCACGGCGATTCCCACCTTTGCGGCCAGCACTATGGCGATGACGGGCATACGCCCGATACGGTCGGACAGGTACCCGAAAGCGGGGTTGGTGATAGTGCCCATAGCCGTGAGCAGGGCGAGATGGAACCCGATGCCGGCGGTGCTCATCCCCACATACTCTGACAGGTACAGCGGCAGCCACAGGAAGAGGCCTCCCTGCCCGAACCCCGCTACCGCCTTGATGAGTATGAGCAACGAGAGGATTCTGCGGTTCTCTCGGAATAGCCCCATGAGGTCGCGGACCTGCTCGCGGAAGGGACGCGCCTGCCCCCTTGAACGCGCGCCGACGTTCTGGAACGCTTCCGAGCGACGGAGGAGTCTCCAGAGGAGGAACGCGAATAGGAGCGCCAGCGGGAACGCGGCGAGGAATATCTGCTGCCACAACAGGTATGCCACCAGCCACCCGGCCAGGAGCGGGCCGGCGCTGTCCCCTACCGACCCGGCCGACCGGTCGACCGTAATCATGAAACCTCTGCGTTGGGGGTATGTCTGGGATAGCAGGCCGCGCGCGGTGGGGTGCCATATCGAGCCGGCTATCGAGGCCACTCCCAGCGCGGCCAGTATCAGCACGTAGGTCGGCGCTAACCCAACCAGGAAATATCCAAGCCCCATGGCGATAAGGCTCAGGTAGAGGATTACGAGGCGCCGGTGCTGCAGGCGGTCCACCAGGAAGCCGCCCACCGTTGAGGAGACTCCGCTGCCGACCTGGCGCACGGTCCCGATCAGCCCCGCCGTGATTGGGTTGAGTCCCAGCGCCGCGTAGATGGTTGGAAGTATCACCCAGAACGCGTGCCCGTACAGGTGCTGCAGCGTGTGGCTGGTGATGACCGCCCCAGCCGCTACATGGTCGCGTAACTCGGGCTCGGTGGAGACTTGGGTTACTGCGGCCATCGTTCCCCCTTCCCGGTCTGACGTCTGAACTGCGCTCTGCTGAATCGCGATTGTACTACCACAGGGGATTCACCGTGGACGTGGGCCTGTCATGCTGAGCGGAGCGCAGCGGAGTCCGCGCTTCAGCGCGCAGCATCCTCTCGGAGACAACCCGCTCATGGTGAGCCTCTCTCAGAGATAGCCCGCTCGTGGTGAGCCTCTCTCAGAGACAACCCGCTCATGGTGAGTCTGTCGAACCACCCCTCCTTCTTGAGAATGGCATTACGCGGCATACCTCGTCGTTCCCGCTTTCGCGGGAAGGTGAATTCACATTCGAAGTGCAACACCTGTTCTCGTAGCACTTCGGCCGGGGTCAGGTAGCCGAGGCACTTGCGCGGCGTATTGTTATACACCCTCAACAGCGCCGTGAACTCCCTCTCCGA
>MPMJ01000013.1 GCA_002238425.1 SAR202 cluster bacterium bin16
CAATACGCCGCGCAAGTGCCTCGGCTACCTGACCCCGGCCGAAGTGCTACGAGAACAGGTGTTGCACTTCGAATGTGAATTCACCTTCCTGCCTGCGCAGGAACGACGGCCTGTTACCCCATCTCGATGATGGCGCGGCCGACGATGTCGCCGCTGGCGAGGGCGTTGTAGGCGTCGTTGACCTCGTCGAGGGTGTAGCGGCGGGTTATGGGGGCGGTGGTGTCGACGGCGCCGCGGCGGACGAGCTCGACGATCTCCGGCATATCGCTGCGCGCCTTCGCGCCGTAGGAGCCGGAGACCGTGATACCGCGCCGGACGAACCGTGTGATCTCCAGGGGGACCTCGACGCCCGCCGCAGCGATGCCGATGAGGACGACCTTGCCGCCGTCGCGGACCGATTCGAACGCCTGCCGCACGGTGACCGGAGAGCCGAGCGCCTCGATGGCGACATCGACGCCGCGCCCGTTCGCGAGTTCGCGGACGCGGGTGGGGGCGTCCTCGGTTGAGCCGTTGACGGTGTGCGTCGCGCCCATCTCCAGCGCCTTCTCCAGCTTGTCGCCGCGGATGTCGACGGCGATGACCTGTGATGCACCGAAGGCTCGGGCCATCTGCAGCACCTGCGTGCCGACGCCGCCGACGGCGAAGACGGCGACGCTCTGACCGGGGTGGACGTCGGCCTGGTTCCGCACCGCGCCGTAGGCGGTGAAGATGGAGCAGCCGACGATGGCGGCGTCGGTGAGAGGAACGCTCTCCGGCAGTGGGAAGACGGAGGTGTCGGGGGTTACGGCGTACTCGGCGAGTCCGCCCATGCTGTACATGGCGATGGGGTCGCCGTTGGGCCGGTGCAGGCGCGTCGAGCCGTCGTAGAGCTGGCCCTTGAGGCGGTTGTAGGCGAAGAACGTCTCGCAGAGGTCCTCGCGTCCGCGCACGCAGTAGCCACAGTTGCCGCAGGGCATGATGAAGGAGCAGACGACGCGGTCGCCGGGGGTGACATTCGTCACTCCCGGGCCGATGGCGTCGACGACGCCGGAGACCTCGTGGCCGAGCACGCCGGGGGTGGGGAAGGCGACCTCGCCCTTGAGGACGTGGAGGTCGGTGTGGCAGACGCCGCAGGCGGCGACCTTCACACGCACCTCGTGCTCGTGCGGCTCCGGCATGACCAGTTCTTCGACGGTCATGGGCTGGTTGGGCTGGGAGAAGACCGCAGCGCGCATGACTAGAACCACCTGCTCATGACGACCTTGCGGTCCGTGAAGAAGTCGACGACCTCTCGGCCCTGGGCGTGGAGCGTGCCGAAGAACGAGTCCTTCATGCCGCCGAACGGGAAGAAGGCCATGGGCGCGGCGACGCCGACGTTGACGCCGATGTTGCCTGCAGTCACGCGGTGCCTGAACTGGCGCGCGGCACTGCCGCTGGCCGTGAAGATGCTTGCGGCGTTGCCGAACGGCAGGGCCTCAATGTGGCCTATCGCCTCGTCCAGCGAGTCGGCGCGCATGATGCCTGCGACGGGGCCGAATATCTCCTCCCGCGCTATCGCCATCTGCGGCTCGACGCCGTCGAAGACGCACGGCCCGGCGAAGTAGCCCGCGAGCTCCTCGTCCTGCCGGGCGGAGCGCCGGTCCACGATGAGGTCCGCACCCTCCTCGACGCCCTTGTCGACGTAGCCGAGCACCCGGTCCAGCGAGCGTTGGGAGATGACCGGGCCCATGCCGACGGTCTCATCCAGCCCGTAGCCGAGCTTGAGGTTGCGCGCGGCCTCGGCGAGGCGGTCGCGCACGCCCTCGTAGGCGTTGCCGACGGTGACGACGACCGAGCCTGCGAGGCATCGCTGCCCCGCCGCGCCGAAGATGGAGCCCATCATGTTGTCGATGGCGGAGTCGAGGTGGGCGTCGGGCATGGCGACGAGGAAGTTCTTCGCGCCGCCGCCGCACTGCACGCGCTTGCCCTCCGCGGATGCCTTGGCGTAGACGTAGCGTGCCACGGGGGAGGAGCCGACGAACGAGATGCCGCGCACGTCCGGGTGCTCCAGCATCGCGTCGACGGCGTCCTTCGCGCCGTGCACGACGTTGAACACGCCGGGCGGAATGCCGGCCTCGATGATCAGCTCCGCCATGCGGGTGACGGAGAGCGGGGTCTGCTCCGACGGCTTGACGACGACGGTATTCCCCGTGGCGATGGCGTAGGGGATGAACCAGTTGGGCACCATGAGCGGGAAGTTGAACGGGCCGATGACACCGAAGACTCCCAGCGGCTGTCGTATCGCCTCGGCGTCGATGCCGCTCGCGACGTTCTCCAGCCCGAAGCCCTGCATGAGGGTGGGGATGCCCGCGGCGACCTCCACGTTCTCGATGGCGCGGCGCGTCTCGCCGCGGGCGTCTTCGATGGTCTTGCCGTGCTCCTGGACGATGGTGCGCGCGAAGTCCTCGAAGTGCTGCTCCATCAGCCCCTTGAGCGTGAAGAGGCTGCGGGCGCGAAGCACGGGCGGAGTCTCACGCCATGTAAGAAACGCCTCCTTCGCGGCAGCTACCGCGTCGTTCACGTCGGTGGGGGTGGAGAGCGGGACCTGGGCGATGACGCCGGTGGTCGCGGGGTTCTCGACGTCGAGCCAGCCGCTCGCATCGGGCTCGACCCATTCGCCGTTGATGAGATTTCTCAGTTTGCCGTAGTTTGCTTTGACCTCGGGCAACACGCGCGTTCCTCCTGTGTTCCGGTATAGGGCGCGGAGCATTGTAGCGGAGGAGGTCGCCATCGCGCCGCTGTCCTATAATCCCGCCGTTCCAGCAAGAGGAGGCACGCGATGGACGAGCAGCAGTCACGGGAGCGTCGTAACGAGTTGACGCGGTATGCGTCGCGGTTCTGGGCGGGCGAGGCGGAGATAGCGCGGACGTTCTTCTCGCAGCCGAGGGCTCCGGAGGAACACCTTCGCTGGCTGCGCGTGCAGGCGTACAAGGAGCTGCAGCCTCGCGACGACGGCATCATCCTGCGGAACATCGAGCAGCTGGCGCGGAACTACCCTTCGCTGGAGAAGGGGGTCGGGAGGGCCGACTTCCTCTACAACATCCAGTTCCTCGAAGAGGAGTTCCGGCACTACGTCGTCTTCGCGGACGTGATCGACTACATCACGGGCGGGCAACTGACGACCGAGGAGCTGGCGACGTACGACATCGAGCACGAGCGGGAGCTGCGCGCGGTGCGCAAGCGGTGCAATGAGCGTCATGGCGAGCTGGGGCGGTTCGCGTCGTCGTTCTGCGAGGGTGGTGGAGCGTCGATCTTCTACGAGGGGATGCAGATAGGGGGCGACGAGCTCAGCGACCGCATCGCGGCGGCGTGCGCCAACGTGTACGGCGACGAGGTCGACCACGCAGCGCATGGGGCGGACGACCTGAATGCGGTGGCGCGGACGGAGGAGGACTGGGAGCTGGCGAAGGAGATGGTGACGGAGATCTCCATACAGCGGATGCGGATGCGGAACGAGGAGTTTGGCTTTCCGCTGTCGGACGAGCGTCTGCAGGAGATCGCGGAGGGGCAGGTGGAGTTGCCGTCGCGGTTCGAGGCGCTGTTGGTGTGAGTCGGCGTTGCGGACCTAGTTCTTCCCACCCACCCGCCCGGTACGTTGTGGGGGACACCCCCACGCCCCCGGCAGAGGGCTGCGCCCTCTGCACTCCCGGGCTGGTTTCCTATCACGTTCTGGTTCCCCACTCGCTAAGGGCTGCGAGATTCCCGCCTTCGCGGGAAAGACGGGAGAAGGCGGGAATGACGGGTTTACCGCAGGCGTGGTTCGACAAGCTCACCACGAGCGGGTGTGATTTGTGCGGGCGAGGTCAGCGGAGCTCGGGGAGGCGGGTGATGAGGTCGCGGCCGATGTCTTCGATGCGGGCTTTGCCGCACATCATCATGGTGGTCTCAACCTCGTCACGCAGGATGTCGAGCATGTGGACGACGCCCTGGTCGCCGGCGTAGGCGAGCCCCCAGAACATGGGCCTTCCGAGCATGACGGCCTTCGCGCCGAGGGCGATGGCCTTGACGACGTCCGTGCCTCGGCGGATGCCTCCGTCAAGGTAGACCTCAACGTCTCCCGCGGCCTCGGCGACCTCCGGCAGGGCTTCGATGGTGGAGATGGTGGTGTCCAGGTTGCGTCCGCCGTGGTTGGAGACGATGAGGGCGTCGACGCCATGTTCGGCGCAGAGGGCGGCGTCCTCGCGGGTGATGATGCCCTTGAAGACGATGGGGAGGTTGGTGACGGAGCGCAGCCAGGCGACGTCGTCCCACGAAGCTCCCGGGTCGACGCGGCTGCGTGAGCTGATGCCGGAGTTGAACTTGGTGAGGTCCTTCGGCGGGGCGAGCCCGGGCGCTTCCCCGGCGGTGGGGAGTCGCTGGTAGGAGTTGCGGATGTTGCGCTCGCGCTTGGGGGGCCAGACAGCGTCCAGCGTCACGCAGATGGCGTCGTAGCCGTTCTCCTCGGCCATGTGGACGCGGTCCACGGTCTGTTCGCGGTCGCGGTAGAAGTAGGTCTGGTACCACTTGGGGCCGTCGGCGGCGCGGGCAATCTCTTCAGGGGCGTACGAGCAGTTGGCGCTGACAGCGAGGATGGTCCCGGCTGCCGCAGCGGCCCTAGCGGAGGCGAGCTCGCCGTCCTCGTGGGCGCGCTTGTGGCTTCCGCAAGGCGAGAGCATGAACGGGAGCCCGATGTGCTGGCCGAGCACGGAGACGGAGAGGTCAGCGTCCGGTATGCCCGCGAGCATGCGCGGCCGCAGGGCGATGTGGTCGAAGACGGAGCGCGTGCGCTCGAGGGTAATCTCGTCGGTTGCGCCGCCCGCGACGTAGTCCCACTCGTTCTGGGGGAGCGTTCCCTCGCAGATCGCTTCGAGTTCGTAGAGGTTGATGGGTTCTCCGGCCATGGTTCCCTCCCCTTTCGTTGTCAGCAGGAGTCGTCGCCCGTGAGCCGTTCGAACGGCAGGGCGCGGTCCTGGTAGCGGGCGAGCATGAAGACGAGGTCCGAGGCTCGGTTGAGGTAGCGGATGAGCTCCGGGTTCTCGATCATGCCTTCGAGGTTCATCTGGACGGCGCGGCGCTCGGCCCTGCGCAGGATGGAACGCGCGAGGTCGAGCGCGGAGGAGGCCTGGGTCGCGCCGGGGATGATGAAGCTGCGCGGGAGTTCCACCTGCGCGCCGAGAGTGTCGATGTCGTTCTCGAGTGCGGCGGTCATGTCCGAAGTGACGACGCTGAAGTGGCGTTGGAGGTTGGCGTACTCGGCGCGGTCGGTGGCGAGCTCCGCTCCGACGGTGAAGAGTTCGCGCTGGAGGCGCTTGACGATGCGCTGCACGTCGGGGTCGCTAGTGAGCGCGCGAGCGAGGCCGAGGGCGGAGACGGCCTCGTCGGTCGTGCCGTAGGCTTCGGTGCGGAGGTCGCTCTTGGAGATGCGTCCGCCGTAGAGGAGGCCGGTTTCGCCTTCGTCGCCGTACTTGGTGTAGATCTTGAGGTCAGTCATGTCGCGGGGATTATACGTGCGCCGGTGGACGGATGCGCCCAGCTTGGCGATGAGGGTGTACGCGGTTGACACAGAGGTGACCTTGCGGTAGCATCCCCATGTTCGTGTCCTTATGGGTACGGATTCGGCTGCAAGGCTTACGAAAAGCGCAGGGAGAATCGCACAAGTGCCTACCACTAATCAGTTGGTGCGTCATGGACGCAAGCGCGTGGTGAAGAAGACCAAGGCGCCTGCGCTCCGTTTCGTGCGAAACAGCCTGCGCAACCGTGTGTACCGTGGCGACGGAAGCCCGCAGAAGCTGGGAGTCTGCGTCCAGGTACGGACGGTTACGCCGAAGAAGCCGAACTCCGCTCTGCGGAAGGTGGCCCGGGTCCGCATGACGAACGGGATGGAGGTTACGGCCTACATTCCGGGAGAGGGCCACACGCTGCAGGAGCACTCCGTCGTCCTGATCCGCGGAGGCCGTGTGAAGGACCTGCCGGGCGTTCGCTACCACATCATCCGTGGAGCGCTCGACGCTACGGGAGTCAACGGCCGGAAGCAGGGGCGGAGCAAGTACGGGACCAAGCGCCAGTAGTTCACTGGAGGGTCCCGTTCTCCAATCCGTAATTGGCTAGGACGCGGTTCGCTGGCGCGATCTGCGGGCTCGGCGTCCTGGGTTGTTTGCGCTCCGGCGCAAGTGCCCCCAAGGGGCAGGGGAGGAAAGCGAATAGATGTCTCGTCGACGACGTGCTGAGCGCCGCGTGCCGGTGGCGGACCCCCGCTACGGGAGTGTGACGCTGGCCAGCTTCATCAACCGGGTCATGCTGAACGGCAAGAAGACGGTTGCGCAGCGCAACGTCTACAAGGCGCTCGACCAGGTGGCGCAGGAGACGAACCGCGACGCGATGGAGGTCTTCCAGACGGCGCTGCGGAACGTCACGCCGAGCGTCGAGGTGAAGCCCCGGCGTGTGGGCGGCGCGACGTACCAGGTGCCCGTTGAGGTGCCGGAGCGGCGCCGGAACGCGCTGGCGATGCGGTGGCTCATACGCTTCGCGCGTGCGCGGGCGGGACAGCCGATGCGGTCGCGGCTCGCAGCCGAGATCATCGACGCTTCGCGGGGGCAGGGCGCAGCAGCCCGCCGCCGCGAAGAGATGCACAGAATGGCCGAGGCGAACCGGGCGTTCGTCCATTACCGCTGGTAGGAATCGATACATGACTGTTGACCTTCAGAAAGTCCGAAATATCGGATTCATCGCCCACATCGACGCCGGCAAGACGACGGTTACCGAACGGGTGCTGTTCTTCACAGGCCGAACCTACAAGCTAGGCGAGGTGCACGAAGGCACGGCAGTGATGGACTGGATGGCCCAGGAGCGTGAGCGCGGCATCACGATCACATCTGCCGCAACGCGTGCCGAGTGGAAGGGCCATCAGATCAATATCATCGACACGCCGGGTCACGTGGACTTTACGGCGGAAGTGGAGCGAAGCCTCCGTGTACTCGACGGAGGCGTTGTTGTGTTCGACGCGGTCGCGGGCGTGCAGCCGCAGTCCGAGACGGTCTGGCGTCAAGCCGACCGATACGGAGTGCCGCGCATCTGCTTCGTCAACAAGATGGACCGCATCGGCGCAGACTTCGAGAAGACGATGGACTCTATCCGGCACCGGCTCAAAGCGGTGCCGGTTCCTGTGCAGTACCCGATCGGCGCCGAGGACCAGTTCCACGGCGTCATCGACCTAGTGGAAGAGAAGGCCTGGTTCTTCGAGCGCGGCGGGGCGTCCGGCGAGTTACGCGAGGGCGAGATACCGTCCGAACTGCGTGAGGAAGCGGCGCAGATCCGCGAGGAGATGATCGAGCGGGTCGCGGAGAACGACGAGCACGTGCTCGAACAGTTCCTCTCCGGCGAGACGCCCTCCCCAGAAGAGATCAAGGCTGCTCTTCGCCGGGCGACGATAGCGAACCACGCGGTCCCGGTCGTGTGCGGCTCGGCGTTGCAGAGCCTGGGCGTGCAGCTGGTGCTGGACGCAGTGCTCGACTACCTGCCTTCGCCGCTGGACGTTCCGGCGGTGGTCGGGAAGGCACTCAACAGCGAGGACGAGGTCGAGCGCAAGGCGGACGCCTCCGAACCGTTCGCGGCGCTGGCGTTCAAGGTCGTGTCCGACCCCTACGTGGGGCGGCTCGTCTACTTCCGGGTGTACTCCGGTTCCATGAAGGCTGGCGCAAGCGTCTACAACTCCATCAAGGGAGTGCGCGAGCGGATGGGGCGCATCATGTTCATGCATGCGAACCACCGTGAGGAGGCGGAGGGCATCTCTGTCGGCGAGATTGGCGCGGCGGTGGGTCTGAAGAACACGTTCACGGGCGAGACGATCTGCGACGAGAAACAGCCCGTCAGGCTGGAGTCGATCCGCTTCGCCGAGCCGGTGATCTCAGTTGCCATCGAACCAGCCACGCGAGCCGAGCAGGACAAGCTGACGGACTCGCTCATCAAGCTGTCGGAGGAGGACCCGACCTTCCGTGTCCGGTACGACAAGGAGACCGGGCAGACGGTGATGTCCGGCATGGGCGAGTTGCACCTGGAGATACTGGTCGACCGCCTGAAGCGCGAGTTCCACGTGAACGCGGCGATCGGGCGCCCGCAGGTGGCGTACCGCGAGGCGATCACCCGTGCGTCGAAGGCGCAGGGGCGTTTCGTGCGTCAGACCGGCGGTCGCGGCCAGTTCGGCGACTGCGTGCTGGAGATCGAACCGGGCGAACCCGGTTCCGGCTACCGCTTCGAGAACCGGATCGTGGGAGGCGCGATCCCGCGGGAGTACATCCCGGCGGTGAACAAGGGCGCCGAGGAGGCGCTGCTCACAGGCGTCATCGCGGGTTACCCGGTAATGGACGTGAAGGTGGCCGTTGTGGACGGCTCCTTCCACGCGGTGGACTCATCCGAGATGGCGTTCAAGATCGCGGCGTCCATGGCTATGAAGGACGCGATGTCCAAGGCGGCGCCCGTGTTGCTGGAGCCGGTGATGGAACTGCAGGTCATAACGCCGGGTGAATACCTGGGCGAAGTGCTCGCAGACCTGAACAGCCGCAGGGGCAGGATCAAGTCGATGGAAGGACAGGGCGACACGCAGGTGCTCGAGGCTGACGCTCCGCTGGTGGAGATGTTCGGCTATGCGACCGACCTGCGGTCGGTGACGCAAGGCAGGGCGAACTACTCGATGGAGTTCGGACGGTACGAGAAGGCTCCGGACTCCACCGTGCAGGCCGTGGCCCGCAGCGCATAGGAGAGTGGGACGTGGTTGAACAGACAACACGAGTGCGAGGCGGCCAGGCGACAACGCCTGGTCAGAAGGTCCGCATTGTCCTGCGGGCGTTCGATCACAAGCTGGTCGACCAGTCGTCGGGCCAGATCGTGGAGGCGGCGGAGCGGACTGGCGCGGCAGTGTCCGGCCCGGTTCCCCTGCCGACGCGCATCAAGCGGTTCTGCGTGATCCGATCGCCGCACATCGACAAGGACTCGCGCGAGCATTTCGAACTGCGGACGCACAAGCGGCTCGTGGACATCCTGGACCCCAATCCCAAGACGATAGACGCACTGACCCGCCTGCAGATGCCTGCCGGCGTGGACATCTCCATCAAGTTGTAGCGGAACGATGATCGAAGGACTGATAGGCAAGAAGATAGGGATGACGCACCTCTTCGCATCAGAGGCGCGGGTCATCCCTGTCACCGTGCTCGAAGTCGGGCCGTGTGTCGTCACGCAGGTCCGCACCGAGGAGCGCGACGGGTACGAAGCCGTCCAAATCGGTTATGGCTCGGTGAAGCAGCTGACCAAACCCGCAGCGGGGCACCTGGCAGCGTCGGGCGCCCGGGTACGGCACCTGCGTGAGTTCGGGGCGGACGACGTCTCCTCCTTCAAGGTTGGCCAGGAGCTACGTGTCAATCAGTTCCAGGCCGACGATATCGTCGACGTGGTATCGACGACGAAGGGCCGCGGATTCCAGGGCGCCATGCGGCGTCACGGATTCGGCGGCGGGCAGAAGACGCACGGCCAGGGCGACCGCGGCCGGGCGGTCGGCTCCATCGGCGCGGGAACGTACCCGGGCCGCGTGCTGAAGGGCAAGAAGATGCCCGGGCACATGGGGAACAAACGCAAGACCGTACGCAAGCTCAAGGTTGTCGAGGTGGACGCCGAGCGCAACCTGCTGTTCGTACGGGGCGCCGTTCCCGGCGCACGCAACACCACGGTGATGGTGCGCTACGCACACGGCATGCCCGTAGCGGAGCGCATCATTCCTGAGGAACCCGTTGTCGAGATCGAGGAAGAGGTGGCCGAGGAGGCGGTTGCGGAGGTTGCTGAACCGGTGCAAGAGGAGGCGGCTGAGGAACCTGCGACGGAGGCACCGGCTGCAGAAGCCGAGGAGACCACCGCAGAGGAACAGCCAGCCGAAGAGGCTGCCCCAGAAGAAGCTACAGCCGAGGCAGAAGAGACCTCCGCTGACGAACCTGAATCGGAGACCGAAGAGGCTCCTGCGGAGGAACCTGCAGCGGAAGAGCCGCAGGAAGAGCCTGTCGCAGAGGTAGAGGAACCCGCAGCCGAGGTCGATGAAGCGTCGGCAGTGGAAGCATCTTCCGATGAGCCAGCGGCTGAGGCCGAAGAAGCACCTGCCGATGAACCTGAGGCCGAGGATGCCGAGCAATCCGACAAAGAGGAGGAGCGTTCCTGATGCAACTTCCTCTGTATGACCTGAACGCGAACGGCACGGACACGCTGGAAGTCAGCGACGTGGTGTTCGGCGCTCCGGAGAACCAAGAACTGCTCCACCAGGCGCTGGTGTACCACCGTGCGAACCAGCGGCGCGGCTCCAGCAACACCCTGACGCGCGGACAGGTGCACGGCACCGGCCGCAAGCCTTTCTCGCAGAAGGGCACTGGCCGAGCGCGGCAGGGCTCCTGGAAGTCTCCGCACCACCGCGGGGGCGGTGTTGCGTTCGGGCCGACCCCGCGATCGCACCGGCAGCGGATGCCGAAGCAGATGCGGCGGCAGGCGATCCGGACCGCGCTGTCGGGCAAGGCGGCCGCAGAGCGGCTGTTCGTGGTCGACGGGCTGGACTCGATAGAGCAGAAGACGAAGGCGATGGCGGGAGTGTTGTCTGCCTTCGAGGTGAAGGGGTCAGCGCTCGTGGTGCTGGGAGCGGAATCGCAGACCGGAGTCGCGGTGCGGAACATCCCCCGCGTGAAGGCTATCCGCGCCGACCTCGTGAACGTGCTGGACCTGCTTCGTTACGATGCAGTGCTCATGAGCCCCGACGCGGCCAGGCGCACGGACGAGATGTGGTCGGACACCCGCCGGGTGCGAACGCAGGAGGCGGTGACCTGATGCATATCTTCCAGGTGCTGAAGCGTCCGCTGATCACGGAGAAGTCCACGCTGCTGCAGGAGCAGAACAAGTACGTCTTTGAAGTGATGCCGTCCGCGAACAAGATACAGGTGCGCGAGGCGGTGCAGCGGGCCTTCGAGGTCAAGGTTACGAACGTGAACATGGTGCACACCGCGGGAGAGAACCGGCGCCTGCGCAACGGGCGGTGGCTCCGGACCCCAGGGACGAAGAAGGCGATCGTTACCGTCGCTCCGGGCGACACGATCCAGTTGTTCGAGGGAGCGTAGCGATGCCGTTGAAGCGATTGAACCCCACCAGCCCCGGCGTTCGCGCCGCGGTGCGCCCGGACTTCTCGGAGCTGACGCGTCGGTCGTCGCACAAGCCGCTGACGAAGGGCCTCCACAAGAGCGGGGGCAGGAACGTCCGCGGCAAGATGACAGTGCGTCACCGCGGAGGCGGGGCGAAGCGGGCGTGGCGCGACATCGACTTCAAGCGCAACAAGCCAGGCGTCCCCAGCAAGGTGGAGTCCATCGAGTACGACCCGAACCGCTCCGCGCGCATCGCGCTGTTGCTGTACGCGGACGGGGCGCGGCGCTACATCCTCGCTCCGGGCGGGGTGAAGGTAGGCGATTCCCTGATGTCCGGTCCGGACGCAGAGATACGCGTGGGGAACGCGATGCCGCTGCGGAACATCCCGACCGGCACGATGGTGCACAACATCGAATTGCAGCCCGGCAAGGGTGGCCAGATGTGCCGGGGCGCCGGCACCGGCGCGCAGTTGCTCGCGCGGGACGAGGAGACAGCGCTACTGCGGCTGCCCTCAGGCCAGATCCGGCGCGTCCCGAGCACATGCCAGGCGACGATCGGCCAGGTGGGGAACGCGGAGCACAAGAACGCGTCGTTGGGCAAGGCGGGGCGGAACCGGCATCTCGGCAAGCGCCCGCACACACGCGGTACGGCGATGAACCCGAGCGATCACCCGCACGGCGGCGGCGAAGGCCGCGCAGGTATCGGGATGACGCACCCGAAGACGCCGTGGGGCAAGCCCGCGCTGGGCCCCAAGACGCGCCGCCGCATACACACGGACGTGTTCATCGTCCGTGACAGGAGGAAGCGGTAAGCCATGTCGCGCTCAGTGAAGAAGGGGCCGTACGTGCACCCGAAACTAGCGAAGAAGGTCACTCGCGCCCAGAACTCGGGCACGAAGGTGGTCATCACGACGTGGTCGCGCGCTTCGACCATCATGCCGGACATGCTTGGCATGACGATCGCGGTGCACGACGGGCGTCGGCACATCCCGGTGTTCATCACGGAGAACATGGTGGGACACAAGCTGGGCGAGTTCGCTCCGACCCGGACGTTCCGCGGCCATGTCTCCAAGTCAGAGCGTCAGTCTTCGGTGAGGCGGTAGGCGATGCCGGTTCGAGCAACAGGCAGGCAGGTTGGGATATCGCCCAAGCGGGTGCGCCCATTGCTGCGCGCGCTGCAGGGGCGGCCCGTTCAGGCCGCGCTCAACGAGTTGCGCTTCCAGCCCGGGCCTACGGCGGAGGAAGTGCTGTCGCTGTTGAAGTCGGCGGCGGCGAACGCTGAGAACAACGAGCAGATGGACCCGACGAGGTTGGTAGTGGTGTCTGCTTACGCGAACCAGGCGGTGAAGATACGCCGGTTCCGCGCACGGTCGCGGGGCCGCGTGAGCCGCATCGCCAGGCAGGCGAGCCACATCACGATCGTCGTGGACGAACAGGGAGACTGAGCGCGTGGGACACAAAACACATCCCATCGGCTTCCGCCTTGGCGTGATCAAGGGCTGGCAGTCGCGCTGGTTCGCGGGTACCGGCAAGCAGTACTCCGAGCAGGTCGTGGAGGACTGGCGCATCCGCGAAGTCATCCGCAAGCAGTATGCGGAGGCGGGCATCTCGCGAGTCGAGATAGAGCGGAGCACGCAGGACATCACGATCAACGTGCACACTGCGCGTCCGGGCATCGTCATCGGGCGGGGCGGACAGCGCGTGGACGAGCTTCGGAAGCTGGTGGAAGGCGCGGCAGGAGGGAAGCGAGTCCGGCTCAACGTGCTGGAGATACGCCAGCCGGAGCTGGACGCGTACCTCGTCGCTCGCAACGTGGCGGACCAGTTGGAGCGCCGCGTGATGTACCGCCGCGCGACGCGCCAGGCGGTGATGCGCTCTATGCAGGCCGGGGCTCGCGGGATCAAGGTGATGGTATCCGGACGCCTAGGCGGCGCAGAGATCGCCCGGCGCGAAAAGGTGATGGATGGCCGCGTGCCGCTGCACACGCTGCGCGCCGACATCGATTACGGGCTGGCCGAGGCGAGCACCACCATGGGCCGCATCGGCGTGAAGGTGTGGATATACCGGGGCGACGTGCTCAAGGAGCCCGAACGCGCCCAGCCCGCTGCGCCTGAGGTCCCGGCGGAGATCGTCGCTGCGGCCCAGGAGGCGCTCGCTGCGCAGGCATCGGGCACTGCAACCGCCGTTGCTGAAGCAGAGGCAACCCCGGCTGCCGTCGAAGAGAGCGAGCCGGTGGCGGTCGTGGAAGCGGTTGCGGAGGAGACTCCCGAGGCGGCTCCGGAAGGCGCCGTCGAAGACGCTGAGAACGAGGGAGAAGCAGATGCTTCAACCGAAGAGAACTAAATACCGGAAGCAGCACCGCGGCCGCATGCGCGGTATGGCGCTGCGAGGAAGTGCCGTGCGCTTCGGCGACTTCGGACTGAAGACGCTGGACGCGGGCTGGATAACGGCGCGCCAGATCGAGGCAGGCCGTCGCGCCATCACGCGTCACCTCCGCCGTGGCGGGAAGGTGTGGATACGGGTGTTCCCGGCCAAGCCCATCACGCGCAAGCCCGCGGAGACGCGGCAGGGCGGCGGCAAGGGTCCGGTGGACGCCTGGGTCGCTCTGGTGAAGCCGGGGCGCGTGATGTACGAGGTCGGCGGAGTGCCTGCGGAACTGGCGAAGGAAGCGCTTGCCCGCGCGGCGCAGAAGATGCCGGTGCAAACAAGGATGGTAAGCAGGGAGGAACCGCTCGTTACCAGCTAGCGGTGAGATTGAGATAGAGCATGAGAGCCAAGATAGAAACGGTGCGAGCGCTGTCTAACGAACGCCTCAAAGAGGAAGAGTTCAACACGCGCCTGGAACTGATGAACCTCCGATTCAAGGTGGCGACGCGTCAACTCTCGAGTCCGTCGGAGTTGCAGAGCGCGAAGCGCCGCCTTGCGCACATCCTGACCGTTGCACGGGAACGCGAACTCATGGGAGGCGCGCTATGAACGAACGAGCTGCCCTCCGCAAGAGCCGTGTTGGCCGCGTGGTCAGCGACGTGATGGACAAGACCGTGGTAGTGGTCGTGGAGCGCCGCGTGCGCCACCCCATCTACCACAAGTCCGTGCGGCACGTGAAGAAATTCAAGGCGCACGACGAGCGCAACGAGTTCAAAGTCGGGGACGTGGTCCGCCTGTTGGAGACGAGGCCCCTCTCCCGCACCAAGCGCTGGCGCGTCGCGGAGCTGCTGCATCGTGAAGAGATCGCCGAGGCGCAACAGGTTGAAGTGGCCGCGGAGGTCGAGGAGGAGTTGGAGGCGACAGCGGTTGACGATGTGGTTGCCGCAGCGGAAGTAGAGGAAACCGACGCTGGCGAAGAAGCTGCGGTCGCAGAGGCCGAGGAACCAGAGGCAGCAGCGGAGGCCGAAGACGAAGCCGTCGCTGCTGAGGTAGAGGAATCGCAAGAGGATCCTGCTGAGGAGACGCCGGAAGAGGCGGACGCTGAAGAAGAGGCTGCCGCTGCCGAGGTAGTGGAATCGCAAGAGGAACCTGCCGAGGAGCCGGAGGAAGAAGCGGAAGCAGAAGAAGAGGCAGCCGTTGCAGAGGTAGAGGAATCGGCTGAAGAGGCCGATGGGGAGGCGGTGGAAGAAACGGACGCAGATGACGCGGCTGTTGCTGAAGTCGAGGAGTCGGCTGAGGAAACCTCCGAAGAAGCGGTAGAAGAAGCTGAATCTGACGATGCTCCTGCGGTCGCTGAGGCCGATGAGCCAGCGGCAGATGCAGAAGAGCCGGAGGCCGCTGAAGAGGCGGCCGCTGACGAGGCGAACGAGGAGAAGACGTCGTGATTCAGCCACAGACGCGCTTGAACGTCGCCGACAACTCCGGCGCGAAAGAGATCATGTGCTTCAACATCCCAGGCGGGACGCGCAGGCGTTACGCCAGGGTGGGCGACATCATCGTGGCGTCGGTCAAGCACGCACAACCGAACAGCGCCGTGAAGAAGGGCGAGGTGGTGCGCGCCGTGGTAGTGCGGACGAGCGCAGTGACCAAGCGCCCGGACGGCTCCACCATACGGTTCGACGACAACGCGGCAGTCATCCTGGCGCAGTCGGAGATGCCGCGCGGAACGCGCATCTTCGGGCCCGTGGCCCGGGAGCTGCGCGAGCGCAACTTCATGCGGATCGTTTCGCTTGCTCCGGAGGTGCTGTGATGACGGCGCGGTTGCAGCGGGACGACGAGGTGATGGTGATAGCAGGCCGTGACAAGGGCAAGCGCGGCAAGATACAGCGCGTGTTGCCGGACAACGGGAAGGTGCTGGTTGACGGCGTGAATATCGTCAAGAAGCATCAGCGGGCAGGCGCGGGCGGCGCGCGGCAGGCGGGCATCATCGACAAGGAGATGCCGATCCACGCGTCGAAGCTCATGCCGGTCTGTCCGGCGTGCAACGAACCGACGCGCGTCGCTATCAGGGTGCTCGAAGACGGCAGGAAGTCGCGCATGTGCAAGAAATGCGAGGGGATGTTCAGTTGACGACAGACGCTGAAAACAGCGCAGCGGAGCAGGAACCAACCGCAGCGGAAGAGAAGCCGAAGCGGGCCACCCGCACGCGCCGGAGCGCGAGCGGAGAGTCGGCGCCGCAGCCTCGTACGCGCCGGCGGACCGCTGCCGCGGCTGCCGAGGAAGCAGCGCCTGCTGCTGAGGTTGCTGTCGCTGAGCCGGCGACGGAAGCGCCCGCGACAGGGAAGACCACGCGGAGGCGTTCAACGCCGAAGCGGACGAAGCCGGTCGTCGAGCAGCGCCCGCTGCCCAGGCTCATGGGCCGCTATCGCGAGGAGATCCGCGCGCAGCTGATCAACGAGTTCGGCTACTCGAGCGCGATGCAGGCTCCGGAAGTGAAGAAGGTTGTGCTCAACGTCGGGCTTGGGGAAGGGCTGACGAATACCCGAGCCCTGGAGACGACGCCCGGACACGTGGCAGCGATCACCGGCCAGAAGCCCGTTATCACGAAGGCTCGCAGGTCGGTTGCAGGTTTCAAGGTGCGAGAAGGGCAGTCCATCGGGGTGATGGTCACATTGCGCGGACGGCGGATGTACGAATTCCTGGACCGGATGATCTCGACGGCGCTCCCGCGCATCAGGGACTTCCGCGGCGTGCCGCGGGACTCCTTCGACGGCCGGGGCAACTACGCACTGGGTTTCCGCGAGCAGATCGTGTTCCCTGAGATCGATTACGGGAGCGTGGACCGGGTGCGGGGGTTCCAGGTGGTTATCACGACGAGTGCGCGCACCGATGCGGAGGGTTTCCGTCTGCTTGAGCTGATGGGGATGCCGTTCGCACGGGTGCAGACGAACTAGGAGGCGGAGGGACTTGGCGAAGAAGAGCAAACTGGCGAAGTGGAAGCGGGAAGCCCCGTACAAGGTGCGGGCGATGAACCGGTGTAACCGGTGCGGCAGGCCGCGCGCGTACATCCGGTTCGCCGGCCTGTGCCGCGTCTGCTTCCGGCAGATGGCGCTCACGGGCCAGCTGCCCGGCATACGGAAGGCCAGTTGGTAAGAGGCGCGCTATGACAATGACCGATCCCATAGCCGACATGCTCACGCGCATCAGGAACGCGCTGCTGGTCCGTCATCCTGACGTCGACGTGCCGTCCTCCAAGGTGAAGATCTCCATCGCGGAGATACTGAAGAGCGAGGGTTACATCTCCGACTTCAGCATCTCCAAGCAGAAGACGCAGAACTGGCTGCGGTTGCAGTTGCAGTACAGGGCGAACCAGGAGCCGGGGATAACCGGACTGAAGCGAGTCAGCAAGCCGGGTTTGCGCATCCACGTGCAGAAGAAGGACGTGCCGCGCGCTTTCGGTGGCGTCGGCATCGCCATCGTCTCTACGTCGCAAGGAATCATGACCGGACGCGATGCGTACCGCCGGGGAATCGGCGGAGAGCTCATGGCGTACGTCTGGTAGGAGCACGGAAGTGTCACGAGTCGGGAAGAAGCCCATACCCATCCCCAGCGGGGTCTCCGTGGAGGTCGCCGACGAGGAAGTAGTCGTCAAGGGAGCGCGCGGAGAGTTGCGCCAGCCCGTGAACCCGGGCATCTCGGTGCAGGAAGAGGACGGCGCGCTCGTGGTGCGCCGAGCGTCGGACGACCGCGAACAGCGGGCATTGCACGGACTGACGCGTGCGCTGCTGGCCAACATGGTCACGGGCGTGAGCGAAGGCTTCACCCGGACGATGGAACTGGTGGGTTACCGGGTACAGGCCCAGGGCGATGCGGTGAACATGCAGCTGGGTTTCAGCCATCCCGTGGTGATCGAACCCATGGATGGCGTGGTGTTCGAAGTGGAGGGGGTCAACCGTATCCACGTACGGGGCATAGACAAACAGATCGTGGGGGAACAGGCGGCGCGCCTGCGACGCTTGAGGCCCCCGGACGCGTACAAAGGCAAGGGTGTGCGGTACATGGGCGAGAAGGTCCGGCTGAAGCCCGGCAAGTCCGCCGCGAAGAGGTCTTAGCGAGATGGCGAAGGTCAAGACGAACCGCGCTGCGCGGGTGGTGAGGCACCTCAGGTTGCGAAGGCACCTGTCGGGTACGACTGCACGCCCGAGGTTGAACGTATACCGGAGTGCGCGATTCACGTATGCGCAGGTGATAGACGACACCGCTGGGCACACCATAGCGGCGGCGAGTTCGCGCGAACTCCCCAAGGATGCGTTCGGCAAGACGGATGCAGCGAAGGAAGTGGGTCGCCTGGTGGCCGGCCGTGCGAAGGAGAAGGGCGTCCAGACGGTCGTGTTCGACCGAGGCGGCTATCAGTACCACGGACGCGTGAAGGCACTCGCGGACGGCGCACGGGAAGAAGGACTGGAGTTCTAACCCATGGTAATGACCGAGCGTTCAAACGAAGAACAAAGCGACCTGCAAGAGAAGGTCGTTCACATCCGCAGGGTCGCCAAGGTGGTGAAGGGCGGACGTAACCTCACGTTCAACGCTGTCGTCGTAGTAGGCGATGGCCAGGGCCAGGTCGGGGTCGGCTTCGGCAAGGGCAAGGCCGTTCCAGATGCCATCCGCAAAGGGGCAACGATCGCCCGGAAGGACATGACACCAATCACACTGAACGGTTCGACGATACCGTATTCGGTGACGACGAAGTTCCGCGCATCCCAGGTGCTGCTGCGGCCTGCACAGCCGGGAGCGGGGATCAAGGCGGGGGGCGCTGTCCGTGCGGTCATGGAGGCGCTCGGCGTGAAGGACGTCGTCGCGAAGGCGCTCGGCAGCCGGAACCCTATCAACGTCGTGCAGGCTGCCATCCAGGGGCTTCGCCAGATGGAGGCGCTCGCACCGAGCGAAGAAGAGCACACACGGAAGGCGGTACTCCCCACCGCGCCGGACCGGCGCACGCCGTTGCGCCGAGAGGCGAGCTCTCGCCGAGATCGCGACAGGGGCGACCGTGAGCGCCGCGACTCCGGACCGCGTCCAGCCCCGGTCAGGAGCACTACCGATGGCTAAACTGCGTATCAAGTGGGTGCGGAGCGGGATCGGCTACGAACAGAGCCAGCGCCGCACGATCAAGGCCCTGGGACTTCGACGCCTCCAGCACGAGGTCGTTCGGGAGGACAGCCCCACGATCCGGGGGATGGTGCACAAGGTGCGTCATCTGGTCTCGGTGAGCGCGGGAGAGGAAGGCTAAGCGATGCAGGCGCACACGATTCGGTCTGCTCATGCGCGCCCGAAGCGCAAACGTGTCGGCCGGGGCGACGGCTCCGGCAGGGGCACTTACTCAGGGCGCGGAATGAAGGGACAGAAGGCCCGCTCCGGCGGCGGTGTCCGCCCCGGTTTCGAGGGCGGCCAGAACCCGCAGATCAAGGGTCTGCCGATGCTGCGCGGGTTCAAGAACCCGTTCCGCGTGGAATACCAGGTGGTGAACGTCGGCAGGCTGGCCTCGCTGCCTGATGAGGTGAGCGGGATCACGCCATCGGTACTGAAAGCGAACGGGATGGTCAGGCACGCCGACAAACCGGTGAAGTTGCTGGGCGGCGGAGAGATCGAGCGTGCTTTCACGGTGTCGGGGGGGGGGGGGGGGGGGGTGGGGGCGGGGGGGGGGGGGGGGGGGGGGGGGGGGGGGGGGGGGGGGGGGGTGGTGTGGGGAGTGAAGGTTACGGCATCCGCCAGGGCCAGGATCGAGGCGGCTGGCGGCTCAGTGGAGGCGTAAGCGGTGCGAGCCGGGCAGACCGCCCGTGAGCAGCCGGGCCGACCGGCGCTCATCCAGGCGATGATCGATGCGTTCAGGACGCCGGACCTGCGGAGCCGGATACTGTTCGTGCTCGCCATGCTGGTTATCTTCCGCCTGCTGGCCCACGTGCCGGTGCCGGGCGTCGAGCGTTCCGCTTTAGGCAACCTCTTCCAGAGCAACCCGCTCGTGCCCCTCTTCGACCTGTTCAGCGGCGGCGGACTCCGGAACATGAGCATCGCCGCGCTGGGCGTGTTCCCGTACATCACGTCGTCCATCGTCATCCAGGTGCTGACGCCGGTCCTGCCGCAGTTGCAGGCGCTGGCCAAAGAAGGCGACAGCGGGCGACAGCGGATAAACCAGATCACGCACTGGATCACGGTGCCGATCGCCTTCTTCTCCGGCTACGGTCAACTGCTGCTGTTCTCCCGTGCGGGCGTGTTCACGCATCCCATCGGCTTCGTCGGCCCCGGTTCCTTCGAGACGCTGACCATCGTCATCAGCTTCGTGGGAGGGACGATGTTGCTGGTCTGGATGGGCGAACTCATCACCGAGCGCGGCGTCGGCAACGGAATCTCGCTCATCATCTTCGCGGGTATCGTGTCGGGCTTGCCCGGGTTGTTATCCCAGGGGTTCCTCGCGCGCGACAACACCGTGGGGTTGCTCGCGCTCGCCGCCGCAGGGCTGGTGCTCGTCTTCTTCATCGTCGTGTTCAACGAGGCACAGCGGCGTATACCCGTGCAGTACGGCCGGAGCGTGTTCCGCGGCGGTCGGATGTATCGACAAACAGGCGCAACACACCTGCCGTTACGAGTGAACTCGGCGGGCATGATCCCGCTGATCTTCGCGTTCGCCATCATGGTGCTGCCGGGAACGGTTGCGGGTTTCATCTACAACCCGTCCAGCAGCGGCTTCCTGTCGAGCGTCGCAGGGTTCATCGTACGTACGTTCGCTTACACGTCGCTCTGGTACTGGGTGGCGGTGTTCATCCTGGTGGTGGTCTTCACGTTCTTCTATACGCTCGTGGTGTTCCAGCAACAACAGCTGGCGGAGAACCTGCAGAAGAACGGAGGTTTCGTGCCGGGCATACGCCCGGGCGTACCGACGCAGCAGTATCTGAATCGCGTCATCCTGCGTATCACGTGGGGCGGCGCGCTCTTCCTGGGCACGGTCGCGATCCTGCCGTTCTTCTTCACGCGGGTAACAGGGGTCGAGGCGCTGACGCTCAGCAGCACGAGCCTGCTCATCATGGTGTCCGTCGCGCTCGACTTCATGCGCCAATTGGAAGCTCAATTGCTCATGCGCAACTACGAGGGGTTCCTCCGATGAGCGCGCGCGTTGTGCTGCTGGGTCCCCCCGGCGCCGGAAAGGGCACACAGGCGGCGCTCATCGCCGAAGGCGGGGCCGGTGCGCATATCGCGTCCGGCGATCTGTTCCGCAAGCACCTGGGCGAAGGAACAGAGCTCGGAGTGCTGGCGAAGACGTACATGGACAAGGGCGAACTGGTGCCCGACGACGTCACCATCCGGATGGTGCTCGAGCGCATGGAAGAGCCGGACGCAAGGGACGGCTATGTGCTGGACGGCTTCCCCCGGACGCTGGAGCAGGCGAAGGCGCTGGACGAGGCCCTCGATGGCCAGGGACGTGAGATAGCGGCAGCGTTGCTGATAGAGGTGGAGACGGAAGAGCTCGTCCGGCGGCTGGCTGGGCGTTGGATATGCCGGAGCTGCCAGGCGCCGTACCACGAGGTGTTCTCTCCGCCACAGGCCACCGGGAGTTGCGATTCCTGCAGCGGCAAGCTCTACCAGCGTGACGACGACAAACCGGAAGTCGTGCGCGCACGTCTGGAGACGTACGCGCGGCAAACGGCGCCGCTCGTAGGTTACTACGAGTCACAAGGGAAGCTGGCGCGGGTGAACGGCCAGCAGAGTGTGGAACAGGTAACAACAGAGCTGGAGGCGGCCTTTGGCGCATGAGACGGCGCTTTGCGTTGTCTGCTTGCGGCACGTACAATAGGCGTTTGCGGATGATGACACAGACGAAATCGGTGCTGCGGGACCTGGGCGTCAGGAGCGGACGCGGCGGCATCACGGTCAAGAGCTCGAAGGAGTTGGACCGGATGCAGGAAGCCGGGCGCGTTACCGGCGAGGTGCTGCGTGTGCTGCGCGAGTCGATAGCCCCCGGCATGACGACGCGGGAGATGGACGCTATCGCGGAGCGCGAGATACGGGCCCGTGGGGCGGTTCCCGCGTTCAAGGGCTACCGTGGCTTCCCCGCTACGCTGTGCATCTCGCTCAACGAGGAGATCGTCCACGGCATTCCCGGCGAGCGCCGCATCCAGGTCGGCGACGTCGTGGGGATGGACCTCGGGGCGATCGTGGACGGACTCTACGGCGACTCCGCGGTGACCGTGGCGGTTGGCGACGTGAGCGAGGGTATCCGCGCTCAGATGGAGACGGGGCGCGCGGCGCTGTTCGCCGGTATCGCGCAGGCACGCGCGGGCAACCGCGTTGGCGATGTGTCCTACGCCGTGGAACAGGAGATCCTGCGCCGCGGTCAGTACGGCATCGTCAGGGAGTACGTTGGACACGGTATCGGCACCCAGTTGCACGAGGAGCCGTCCGTTCCCAACTTCGGCCCCGGCGGGCACGGCCCGCTGCTGCGTCCGGGCATGGCCATCGCCATAGAGCCGATGGTGAACTTCGGAGGAGACGCCACAACGGTGCTGGACGACGACTGGACAGTGGTGACCATGGACGGAACGGTGTCCGTCCATTACGAGCACACGGTGATCATCACTGAGGGTGCTCCCATCATTACGACGAAGGTGGACTAGTAGGGAGAAGATGTAAGCCATATGGCGAAGAAAGAGTCCATAGAGGTCGAGGCCACAGTGATGGAGGCTCTGCCGAACGCAACCTTCCGCGCGGAGCTTGCGAACGGTCACGAGGTGCTGGCACACGTGTCCGGCAAGATGCGGATGCACTTCATCCGCGTTCTTCCCGGAGACCGTGTGCTGGTGGAACTGTCACCGTACGACCTGACCCGTGGGCGCATCACCTACCGGTTCAAGTAGGAAGGAGCGACGTGAAAGTATCAGCATCGGTCAAGCCGCGGTGTGACAAATGCCGTCAGATACGGCGTGGCCGCACGCTGCGGATCATCTGCTCCAACCCTCGACACAACCAGAAGCAGGGGTGAGAACCATGGCACGCGTAGCAGGGGTAGACATACCGGACAACAAACGCGTGGAGATAGCGCTCCGGCGCATCCATGGCGTCGGGCCGACGGCTGCAACGCGCATCGCGTCGCAGGCGGGTATCACCGGCAATCCAAAGGTCAGGGAGGTCCCGGACGATCAGTTGGCCCGCGTCAGGGAGATCATCGACCACGACTACATCGTGGAAGGCGATCTCCGTCGTGAGGTGAACGACAACATCCGACGGCTGATAGACATCGGAGCATACCGGGGGCTGCGGCACCGGCGCGGTCTTCCGGTGCACGGTCAGCGGACGAAGACGAACGCACGCACGAAGCGGAGCGGCCGCAGGACGGTCGCCGGCAAGCGGCGCGTGATGAAGAAGTAGGACGGGCGGAGGAATAATCTTGGCTAGGGCCAACAGAACAAGGACACGGCGCAGGGAGCGGAAGTTCGTTCCACGCGGCAAGGTGTTCATAACGGCGACGTTCAACAACACGATAGTTTCGCTCACCGACCCCGAAGGCAACGTTGTGGCCTGGGGATCCGGTGGGGGCGTTGGATTCAAGGGAGCGCGGAAGAGCACAGCGTTCGCGGCGCAGCGCGTCTCTGAGACTGCTGCGCGCAAGGCGATGGACTTCGGTCTGCGCCAGGTCGAGGTGTACGTACGGGGTCCCGGCGCGGGGCGCGAATCAGCGATCCGTGCGTTGCAGGGTGCAGGTCTGACCGTCACGAGCATCCGCGACGTTACGCCGGTACCGCATAACGGCTGCCGTCCCCCGAAGCGGCGGCGGGTCTAAGAGGCAAAGATGGCAAGATACACAGGGCCCGTGTGTCGGCAGTGCCGGCGCGCAGGAGAGAAACTGTTCCTGAAGGGCGAGCGCTGCTTCACTCCCAAGTGCGGGGTGGAGAAACGCCGCAAGACGCCCGGCGACCAGCAGCCGCGCCGTCGTCGCGCGTCGGACTGGGCGATACAACTGCGTGAGAAGCAGAAGGCACGCCAGTCTTACGGCGTGTTGGAGCGCCAGTTCCGCCGCTACTTCGGCGACGCGCTCCGGATGCAGGGCGTCACAGGCGAGAACCTGCTCCAGTTGCTGGAGCGTCGGCTGGACAACGTGATCTACCGCATCGGGTTCGCGGACTCGCGTGCGCAGGCCCGGCAGCGTGTGCTGCACGGTCACTTCACGGTGAACGGGCGGAAGGTGAACATCCCCTCCTACCGTGTCCGACCGGGCGAGATGATCGCCTGGAAGCAGTCCAGCAAGGACGCGCAGTTCGGGCAGGACGCGGTCCGTTCGGTCGGGCAGCGCCCACTCCCGGAGTGGATCGAGTTCGACCGGAGCGAGATGACCGCGATGATCACGCGGAACCCTGAACCGACCGACATAGACAGCAAGATCGAAACCCGGATGGTCGTCGAGTTCTACTCGCGCTAACGGGCTGGATTGGCTCGCCCTGACCTCCGAGGAGGTCAGGGATGCATGAAGGATGGGACAAGAGATGTTGGACTACGGCTACGACGAGCCTCGCGACTCCAGTTACGACCTCGCGCCGGTGCCCAAGCCCACGGTGCGGATGACGGAATCCGGTGAGAACTACGGGATGTTCGTCATCGAACCACTGCCTCGTGGCTTCGGTGTGACGTTGGGCAACCCCTTGCGCCGCGTGCTGTTGAGTTCGATCAACGGCTCGGCTATCAGCTCCGTCAAGATCGAGGGCGTTGAGCACGAATACTCCACCGTCCCCTACGTGAAAGAGGACGTGGTAGACATCCTCCTCAACGTCAAATCCATAAACCTGCGCGCGCACACCAGCAGACCCGGCAAGCTCCGCCTGCGCGTGGAGGGACCCGGTGAGGTGAAGGCGGGAGACATCATCATGTCCCCGGACTTCGAGATCGTGAACCCTGAATTTCATATCGCCACGCTGGACGGCCCGAACTCGAAACTCGAGATGGACCTGAACGTGGAGACCGGCAAGGGCTACGAACCGGCGGCATCAGGCGACGGACGCCCCATCGGCGAGTTGCCCGTGGACGCCATCTACACCCCGGTGCGCAAGGTGAACTACACGGTTGAGCGTACCCGCGTCGGGCAGCACACGGACTACGAGCGGCTGAACGTCGAGGTGTGGACGAACGGAGCAGTCTCTCCCGCCGAGGCGATGCGCCAGGCGGGGCAGGAGCTGGTTGAGCACTTCTTCCGCTTCTCCACCGTCTCCGAGTCGCAGTCGCAGGACGGCGACCGGATGATGTGGGCAGCGGCGATCCCCTCCTCCCAGTACAACATGCCGGTTGAGAACCTGAACCTGACCATGCGGACGCTCAACTGCCTGAAGCGCGCCGCCATCCACAAGGTGGGCGAGGTGCTGGAGAGGGACCGCGACGAGTTGCTGCGCATCCGGAACTTCGGCGAGAAGTCGCTCGATGAACTGGATGAGCGCCTGCGCGAGATAGGCATCACTCACCCCGGCTTGTGGACGCAGGACAGTGCGCCTGACCCACTCCCCGTAGGCGCCGCCGAGCAGGCAGCAGAGGAGGAGGCGTAAAGCGATGCGACATCGGGTAGCAGGCCGCAAGCTGGGCCGCCGCAGCGAACACCGCGAGGCGTTGATGAACAACCTCGTCTCGCAGTTGCTGCGCCACGAGCGCGTAACCACAACCGAGGCAAAGGCTCGCGAGGTGCGCGCTGTGGCGGAGAAGATCATCAGCAAAGGGAGAGACGCGACGCTACACAACCGGCGCCAGGCGCTCTCCGTGGTGCCGGACAAGCACGCCGTGGAACGGCTGTTCAACGAGATAGGCCCGCGGTACGCGGACCGGCCCGGCGGGTACACGCGGATAGTGAAGCTCATGCCGCGCAAGGGCGACGCCGCTCCGATGGCGTTGCTGGAGTTGGTGTAGAGGAGGACCGTGACGAGACGGATCGCGCTCGTCATCGAATACGACGGGACGGGGTACGCCGGTTTCCAACGCCAGGCGAATGCCCCTTCGATACAGGAGGAACTCGAAAACGCAATAGAGTCGCTCACGACAGTCAGGGCCACGGTTCGTGGAGCCGGACGCACCGACGCCGGAGTCCACGCCCTCGCACAAGTGGCGGTGTTCGATACTGAGAGTGTATTGCCCACCGAACGCGTGGTGGCCGGACTGAACCACTACCTGGGGGAGCAGATCGCGGTACGCGCGGCGTACGAGGCTCCTCAGGCGTTTGACCCCAGGAGGCACGCCACGGCACGGGTCTACCGCTACCGGTTACTGGAAAGCGGAACACCCTCCCCGATGCGCCGGGGTGTTACACACCGGGTGGGGCGCAGGCTGGATACCGAGGCTATGAGCCTGGCAGCCGCAAACCTGACCGGGGAGCACGACTTCCGGGCCTTCAGTGGGCCGCAACCCGCGGGCAAGACGTTCGTCAGGCGGATGGCCCGGGCAGCGGTATTCCGGTATGGCGATGAGGTGGTCGTGGAATTGGAGGCGAATGCCTTTCTCCCGCAACAGGTGAGACGGACAGCAGGAGCGCTGGTGGCTGTGGGACTCGGCAAACTGACGGAGAGCGCGTTCGAGCAGATGATCGAGAGCGGAGCGCAGGGCGCGGCGGAGACGGTTCTCCCCGCACGCGGCCTGACACTACAGGAAGTGAGATACGCGGGATTCCCGCCTGAGAACGATGCAACTACAACGCACAACGAAACATACGAAACCCACGGCTCGTAAGGAGAAGTGGCACCTGGTGGACGCGGAAGGCGAGCGGCTTGGCCGCCTCGCCACGAAGGTCGCCGGTCTGCTGCAGGGCAAGCACCGCCCGGACTACAGCCGCCATCAGTTGTCCGACGACTTCGTCATCGTGGTGAACGCCGCGAAGGTGGGGGTGTCCGGCAATAAGATGTCCCAGAAGCTCTACTACCGCCACTCCGGCTACATGGGCGGCATGCGGACGCGTACGCTGGAAGAGATGCTCACGCGTTTCCCTGAGCGGGTGATCGAACTCGCGGTGAAGGGGATGTTGCCTCGTAACCGGCTCGGCCGCAGGATGCTCCGGCGGCTGAAGGTCTACACGGCCGCAACGCATCCGCACGAGGCGCAGGTCCGCATAGGCATGGGCAAGGCGAAGCAGGCTCCGGCTGCTCCCGCGCCTGCACCGGCACGCCGCAGGCGCCGCGCCGTGCGCGAGGAAACGGCGGCGGAGGAAGAGGCCCCTCAGGCCGTTGTCGAGGCAGAAGCGGTCGAGGAGGCTATTCCGGAGGAAGAAGCACCCGAGGCAACTGTCGCCGAGACCGAGGAGACCGCTGTGGACGAGTCGCCGGAAGGCGAGCCCGCCGCGGAAGAAGCTGCTGAGGGTGAACAGGACGAGGAGAGCGAGACCAAATGACGACGCAGGAGAGCTACTACTACGGGACGGGGAAGCGGAAGTCCGCTATCGCTCGCGTCCGTCTCTACCCGGGCGGCACGGGCACGGTGATCGTGAACGGCAAGCCGCTCGAAGAGGCGCTGCCGTGGATAGACTGGCAGAAGCGCGCGATGCAGCCGTTCGCGACGATCGCCGCCGCCGCTGACCGGTTCAACGTCGTTGCGAAGATCGAGGGAGGCGGCGTCTCCGCATGGGCGGACGCGCTGCGCCATGGCATCGCTCGCGCGCTGCTCCTTGCAGACCCGAACCTCAAGAAGGAGTTGCGCAGCCACGGGTACCTGACGCGGGACTCGCGCATCAAGGAGAGCAAGAAGTACGGTCTGAAGCGCGCCCGTCGTGCGCCTCAGTACACGAAGCGCTAGACGCTCCACACTGATAACGCGGTTTACAAGCAGAGCCCGCTCATCGAGCGGGCTCTCTCTTTACGCTCCTGCGAGACCGCGAAGTTCCTGCAGCATCTCGGCGACGCGCTGGGGGTTGTCGCCTTCCGCGTAGATGCGGAGAAGCGGCTCGGTGCCCGAGGGCCGTATGAGTCCCCAGAAGCCGTCCTCCAACACGTAGCGCACGCCGTCCATGGTGTCGGTTCCCGTGACCTTCAGCCCCGCTATCGAAGCCGGCGGCTTCGCGGCAAGCGCTTGCGTGTCTGGTTTGGGATCACCGGGAGCGAGGTCGACGTCGAGGCGGTCGTAGGCGTGCTCGCCGACCTTATCGAACAGCAGTTTGACGAGTTCAGAAGCCCGCTTGCCGGTCCTTGCCATCAACTCCACGAAGAGGAGGCCACTGAAGATGCCGTCCCGTTCCGGGATGTTGCCCTGGAACGCGTAGCCGCCGCTCTCCTCTCCGGCCGCGACCGCCTGCTCCGTGATCATCGCAGGCCCAACGAACTTGAAACCGACGGGCGTCACGTGGACGGGCACGTCGTACAGCGCAGCGAGTTTGTCGATCATCGCGCTCTGCGTGAGAGAGCGAATGACAGGCCCGCGCAGGCCCTTGCCGTCCAGCTGGTGGAGGCAGAGCACAGAGAAGGTGGAGAGCGTGTCTATGAAGGCGCCGTTCTCGTCCAGTACACCGAGGCGATCGGCATCACCATCGTTCGCGAGCACGACATCGAAACGCCCGGCGCGCGCGGCCTCGATGCTTGGGCCGAGGTTGGGCTCGATCGGTTCGGGCTGTTTCATGCCGGGGAACGCGGGATTCCGCTCGGCGCGCATCTCCTGCACGTTCGCGCCGACGCCGTCCAGCGCGGCGCTGACGAAGCCCGCCCCCGCGCCGTGCATGGCGTCCACGCCGATACGCAGACCTGCCGCTCCGATCGCCCGCATGTCGATGACACTCGCCAGGTTCGCGAGGTAGGGAGCCGCCATCTCGACGGTCTGCGCCCTCGGGGCATCCCCTCGGGGGGCGTCCACACCTCCTGCAGCCTGGAGAGCGTCTATGTGGCGCTCGATCCTCTCGACAATCTCAGGCGGCGCGCTACCGGCGTAGTCGGGTTTGTACTTGAAGCCGTTCCACAAGCCGGAGTTATGGCTGGCCGTGATGATGACGCCGCCGCCCGCCTGCCGGTGGAGGATGTTGTAGCTGACGACCGGTGTAGGGGAAACGTTATCAGAGAGAAAAGCGGGGATGCCGCTGGCTGCGATGACGGCAGCGGCCTCTGCTGCGAACTCCGGCGAACCGAAGCGCGTGTCGTAGCCGACTACCGCGCCACGCTCGCCCAGCCCCTCCTCCTTCAGGTAGGCGGCGACTGCGGCCGCGCAGATCCGCACGTTCTCGAACGTGTAGTCCCGGGCAATGAGGGCTCGCCAGCCGTCGGTCCCGAACCGGATGAGCGGGTCGTTGCTCACCGGCTGGCTCCCAGCTTCGCATCAGCACGCAAGGCCTCGGCCTTGTCCGTGCGCTCCCAGGGCAGGTCTACATCCATGCGCCCGAAGTGGCCGTAGGAGGCGGTCTGAGCGTAGATGGGCTTCCTGAGTTCGAGGTCGCGGATGATGGCCTGCGGGCGCAGGTCGAAGTGCTTCTTTACCAGATCGGTGATGAGAGCGGTGTCCACCTTGTTCGTGCCGAAGGTTTCGACGGCGAGACTCGTGGGCTCCGCGACACCGATGGCGTAGGAGACCTGCACCTCGCAGCGGTCGGCGAGCCCGGCAGCGACCACATTCTTCGCGACCCATCGCGCCGCGTACGTTGCCGAGCGGTCCACCTTCGTGGGGTCCTTGCCGGAGAACGCCCCGCCACCGTGGCGCGCGACGCCTCCGTAGGTGTCGACGATGATCTTGCGTCCGGTGAGGCCGGAGTCGCCGTGCGGGCCGCCGACCACGAATCGCCCGGACGGGTTCACGTAGATGCGGGTGTCGTGGTCGATGAGATCTGCGGGAACTTCCGCGCCGATCACGTGCTCGCGCACGTCCCGCTCTATCTCCTCGTTGGTGACATCGGAACTGTGCTGGGTGCTGACGACGAGGGCTGCGATGCGCTTCGGTTTGCCGTGCTCGTACTCGACGGTGACCTGCGACTTGCCGTCCGGCTTCAGGTAGGGGATGACCCCCTCCCGCCGGGCGATGGAGAGGCGTCGGGTGAGCTTATGGGCGAGGGAGATGGTGAGCGGCATGAATTCGGCGGTCTCGTTGCAGGCGAAGCCGACCATCATGCCCTGGTCACCCGCGCCGAGGTTCAATTCGTCGGCCGCGCCGTCCTTGCCACGCTCCTCGAGCGCTGTGTCCACCCCGGCCTTGATGTCAGGGGACTGCTCGTGCAAGCGAACGATGACCTCACAGGTCTTGTAGTCGATGCCGATCTCCTGGTCGTCGTAGCCGATGCGCCTGACGGTGTCGCGGACGATGGCCTCGTAGTCGACCTTGGCTGTCGTGGTGATCTCGCCGACCACCATGACGATGTTCGTGCCGGTGGCCGTTTCACAGGCGACGCGGGCCATTGGGTCCTGCGCGTAGATAGCGTCGAGGATGGCGTCGGATACCTGATCGCACAGCTTGTCGGGATGTCCCTCGGTAACGGATTCCGAGGTCAGCAGGTAAGAGGGCGAAGTCTCGAACGTCGTTCCGGTCTGTGTCATTCCGCGGGTCCTCCAAACTCCAGGTTGCTTGTCAGCGGGCTATGTGCCCGCTTCCCATCCTGCCAGGTAGGCGGCCTGTTCCTCTGAGAGAGTATCCATGGCGATACCCATCGCTTCCAGTTTCAGCGAGGCGACCTGCTGGTCGATCTCCAGCGGGACGTCGTAGACGTCTACGGGCAAGGTAGCCGCGTTCTTCGCCATGTATTCCGAGCAAAGCGCCTGGTTGGCGAAACTCATGTCCATGACTGCGGACGGATGCCCTTCTGCGGCGGAGAGGTTGACCAGCCTGCCCTCAGCGAGCAGGTTGATCCTGCGTCCGTCTGCCATGATGTACTGCCGTACCATCGGGCGCACTTCCCGCTTCTCGACGGCGCTGTCCTCCAGAGCGTCGATGTTAATCTCGACGTTGAAATGACCGCTGTTGGCGACTACGGCCTCGTTCTTCATCACTTGAAAGTGTTGCGCGTCAAGCGCGTGCTTGCCGCCGGTTACCGTTACGAATACGTCCCCGACTCGCGCAGCATCGTCCATAGGCATCAGCTGATGACCGTCCATCGTTGCTTCGAGGGCGCGGACAGGGTCCACTTCCGTGACGATGACCTGAGCACCCATGCCTCTGGCGCGCATCGCGATGCCGCGTCCGCACCAGCCATAGCCCGCCACCACGACGTTCTTGCCTGCGAAGAGCACGTTGGTAGCGCGCGTGATACCGTCCAGCGTGCTCTGGCCGGTGCCGTAGCGGTTGTCGAACATGTGCTTCGTGTCAGCTTCGTTGACTGCGATGATGGGGTACCGGAGTTTCCCTGCCTTCGCCATGCTGCGCAGGCGTATCACGCCGGTCGTTGTTTCTTCCATCCCTCCGATCAGGCCGTCGAGGAGTGCTTGCCGCTGCGTGTGGAGCATGGCCACGAGGTCAGCGCCGTCGTCCATCGTCATGTGCGGCTTCGCGTCCAGGACGGAGGAGAGGTGTTGGTAGTAAGTGTCGTTGTCCTCGCCCTTGATGGAATAGGTGGGTATGTCGTAGGCGACCGCGAGCGCGGCTGCGATGGGGTCCTGTGTGGAGAGGGGGTTGCTCGCGCAGAGGCGCACGTCCGCGCCCCCCGCCTGCAGTGCGAGGACGAGGTTGGCCGTTTCCGACGTGACGTGCAGGCAGGCTGCGAGCGTGAGTCCCTCGAAGGGCCTCTCCTTTGCGAAGCGCTCCCTGATCAGGCGTATCACGGGCATCTCCCGTGCAGCCCAGTCAACGAGGCGGACTCCTTCGTCCGCCAGCGACGGGTCCTTGACGTCTCCGAGTTTTCCTTCCGGTTGCAAGAGTCTCTCCCTTCCTATTCGCCGTAGTCGGTGGGCAGGTCCGCCTGGATCCAGGTCGGCGTGCCAGCCTCGATGTTGTAGAGGTGCTCGGACTCGAAGCCGAGCGCTGCGGCCATCTCAGCCGCCAGTCCGCTGCGGACGCCCGCCGCGCAGATGAAGAGGAGGTCGGCATCCCTGGGGAGCTTCGCCTCTGCCTCTCCGAGGAAGTCGTCCACGGGGATGTGCAGTGCACCGGAGACATGTCCGGCGACCCATTCGTCGGGACGGCGCACGTCTACGACGAGCGCGCCTTCCTGTTGCATCTCGTGGGCCTCCTCTACGGAAATCCGCCGGTAAGGCTCGCCTGCTTCCTGTCTTCCTCGTGCCATGTCGTCAACTCCTCACTGGTTAGTGTACCGGGAGACGATGGGGCCGAGTCGCTCCAGGGTCTCCTGTGGGACACGTTCGATGGGTGTCACTATCGCGTTGCGCAAGGCGTCCCCGCACCCGCACCTGCGCTCGCCTCCAAGCCGGGGGATGAGGCGGCTGAGCATCTCCCTGGACGCGGTAACGTTCCTCTGCAGATTCTGTATCACCACCTCGACCGTTACGCTTGCGTACTCGTCGTGCCATACATCGTAGTCGGTCGCGCACGCAAGCGTTGCGTAACACATCTCCGCCTCGCGAGCCAGCTTTGCCTCAGGCAGCGCCGTCATGCCGATGATGCTCGCGCCCCAAGAGCGGTAGAGAGCGGACTCTGCCCGGGTGGAGAAGGCGGGGCCTTCCATCACGACCAGCGTTCCACCCCGATGCACGGTCGCCGAGGCGTCTTCCTCGACTGCGTCCGCCAGTTGAGCGCTCAGGTCAAGGCAGAACGGGTCAGCGAAGGAGATGTGCGCTATAAGACCATCGCCGAAGAAGGTGTTCTCGCGCAACCTCGTGCGGTCGATCAACTGGTCCGGTACGACCATATGCAGCGGCGCAATCTGCTCCTGCAGACTGCCCACGGCACTCACGGAGACCACACGCTCCACGCCCAATTGCTTGAATGCGTGGATGTTGGCATGGGAGTTCAATTCCGTAGGCGATATGCGATGGCCTACGCCGTGCCGTGGAAGGAACGCAGCCGCAACACCTCCCATCTCACCAATGGTGACAGCGCCGCTGGGGTCTCCGTAGGGCGTGGAGAGCGTTACTTCCTGCACGCTGTCCATGCTGATGTCGTACAGGCCGGTGCCGCCGATGATGCCGATGGTTGCGCGTGGCAGGTCAGTCATGCCACCTCCGTGACCTCCGGCTGCCTGGCGAGCGAGTTCAGCTGCGTTTCGTACGGCGGGCGCAGCACTCCGTGTTCCGTGATGATGGCGGCGATGAGCCCGGCGGGAGTTACGTCGAAAACGGGGTTCCAGACCGCCACGCCCTCTGCCGCGATGCGTTGCCCCGCCAGCGAGGTGACTTCCGCCGCGGGGCGCTCCTCCACCGGGATGTCCTGCCCGCTCTTCACGTTCAGGTCTACCGTGGAGAAAGGTGCTGCCACGTAGAAAGGGATGCCGTTCGCAGCCGCCAGGGCGGCCAGGGTGTACGTTCCGATCTTGTTGGCCGTATCGCCGTTCGCCGCGATGCGGTCGGCGCCGGTTACGACAGCGGCCACATGTCCGGACGCCATGAGCGCGCCGGCAGCGGAGTCCACGAGCAGCGTTGCCGGTATCCCGAGCCGGGCGAGCTCCCATGCGGTGAGGCGCGCGCCCTGCAGCCACGGGCGAGTCTCGGTATGGAATACGCGAGGCCGCTTGCCGGATTCCAATGCGGCCCTGATGACGCCGAGCGCGGTTCCGTACCCGGCCGTTGCGAGCGCCCCGGTGTTGCAGTGGGTGAGTACGCCGCCGGAGTCCGGCATCAGCGCTGCTCCGTTGCGTGCGATCGCCTTGTTGGCCTCGATGTCCTGCTCTCGCATGGCTTGTGCGAGAGCGAGGATGCGTGCGGCAGCCTGGCCGGGCGTATTGCATGTGCGCGCCGCGTCCTGGCATCGCTGCACGGCCCAGCCGAGGTTGACGGCGGTGGGGCGTGCAGCTGATATCCGCGCGGCTTGAGCATCCAGCGCGCCGAGAAAGGCGGGCATGGTGGGGGCTTCGATGCTGCGCGCGGCGATGGCCATGGCGTAGGCTGCGGCGATGCCGATGGCGGGTGCCCCCCGCACACGCATGGAGCGTATGGCCTCGACAGCGCCGACCGCGTCGTGGACCGTCACCCATTCTTCGCTGGCGGGTAGCATCGTCTGGTCGAGCAGGAGGAGTTTGTCTTCCTGCCAGACGATGGGTTGAAGTTCCTCGGTGATGGTGAGTAGGTCGCTCACAGGATCTGTCCACGGGCGTACTGAACAATGCTATGGGCGTAGAGGCGGAGTGTCAAAGCCCCAGAGCGTGCCAGCCCTCCTGCGCCAAACCGGACCGACCAGGCACGAACATGCCGCGAGCCGTCCTCAGGACGGCTCGCAACGATGAGTGACTTTCGGGGTGGAGCTACTGGCCCAGACTGCCTCCGCCTGCGGGAGGCGTCATCTCGAGCCCGCAGGTCTGGGCGGCTGCCATCAGTTCGCCCAGCGCCGCCAGGTCCGGCTCTCCTCCGAAGAACAGGGCGAGCAGGTCATCCAGGCTCCCGAGTTGCTCCTCCATGCACCGCATGACGGAAGGAGGAGGCATTTCACCGCCGCTCTCTCCCGCAAAGCGAGCGGCCTCTTCATCGCTCATGCAGAGCTGTATCTGTATGGCTGTGCTGAAGATCTCCGTAGGGTCGTCAGGCGGACCACCGATCCCAAGTGCGCTGGGGTTCTCCATCGCAAGGGCACTGATACAGCCTCGTGTCTCAGCGCTCAGCCCCCCGGCTTCCGCAGACATCATCGCGATGCTGATGCCGATCGCGCTCTCCGGCGAAAGGCACTCGAACGGAAGGGCATCCATGGCTCCCGGGGGAGCATTTGCCAAGGGGACGTTCTGGACAGCATCGAGCGTGGCACCGCCGACGGCGTCACGCAGGCAGGAAACCTCGCTCTCGGAAAGCACGGCCATAAGATCGCCTACGGTGGTGCTCTCAGTGACGACGAGGTCTTCAACGGAGCCTGCCTCCGGCTTGGGCATCATCGCGTCCGGGGTTGATTCCGGCGCGGGTGTAGGAGTCGGCGTTGGCGGGACCGGCGTTGGAGTTGCCGTCGGCGTCGGTGTCGGCGTTGGCCGGGGGGTCGCGGTTGGAGTTGGGGTCGGGTCGCTGCAAGCGGCGGCGAACGCCGCAAGCATGAGAAGGATGAGCGCGACAGAGGCGGCCCTGCGGAAGCCGGTGCGGAGAGAAGCGGACAGGTTCGTGAGCATGAGGAACACCCTCGCTGTGTCGATTTCGGTTGCCGGGGGTATCGCCTCCGTACCGCACTTCAATTGTAGAGGGGTGAGAATCATTCGCACAACACAAGATTTTGGTGTTTTGGTCTCGATGCATGAAGGGATGAGAAAACCTTGCTGGCGTGAAGGGGACCGTTCCATGAGGACAAGCCCCCCTTGGACTATCATTCCAGGCGTCGGCATCAGGTGTGCGCAGTGCAACTCACGAATCTGACACTCACAAACTTCCGTTCCTACCGGCAGCTTGACCTCGCGCTGGGGCCGGGCCTCACCGTGATCAGCGGCGAGAACGGCCAGGGCAAGAGCAATCTGCTGGAAGCGGTATACCTGCTTGCCATCGGCAAGTCGTACCGCGCGGTGACGGAGCGCGACCTCGTTTCGTGGCAGGCGGCGGAAGCCGGAGGGTATACGATCGTGGCGGCAGTGCTTGACGGGCCGCAGGGCGCACTCGAGTTGCGCGTCGGCCTCGACTGCAGAGAGAGCAACAGCACCGCCAAGCAGGTCCGGATGAACGGCACGCCGAAGCGGACGTCCGACCTGGTAGGGATGATGGGTGCTGTACTCTTCGCCGCCGAGGACATCGAGCTGGTGTCCGGCCCTCCGAGCGGGCGCAGGCGCTACTTGGACGTGCTGCTAGCGCAGATATCGCGCCGTTACGTGCAGACGCTTTCGCGGTACCAACGGGTCCTGGCGCAACGGAACACGCTGTTGCGCACGATGCGCGAAGGGCGAGCCAGGGAGGAAGAGCTCGCATTCTGGGACGACGCACTGGTGAAGGAAGGCGCGGTCGTACTGAGCGAGCGCTGGTCGTCCCTGGCGACGCTGGCAGAGTTCACCGCGTCCGCGTTCGAACGCCTGTCCTCGCAGGATGTGCTTTCGATCACTTATGTGGGGACGGCTGCGGAACCGGCAGACGGGGATGGAGAGCGTGCGCTGCGTGAAGCGTTGCGTGCATCACGGGACCAGGAGCGCGCGCGCGGCATGACGGTCGTCGGTCCTCATCGTGATGATCTGCGGCTGCTGCTGAACGGCGTGGAAGCGACGCGGCACGCCTCGCGAGGGCAGGCCCGGCTGGCCGCGCTGGCGATGCGGTTGGGCGAGGCGCGTCTGCTGGCTGAACGCAGGGGCGACCAGCCGCTGCTGCTGCTGGACGACGCGCTGTCCGAACTCGACGAACGCCGCAGAGAACTCGTGCTGGAGGAAGCGTGTTGCTATCCTCAGACCATCGTGACGACCGCTGACCCGCATGCCCTGCCCGACGTGTTCCTGCACTCAGCCCACCATCTGTGCGTCCAAGACGGACAGATGGCGCCCGTGGAAGTTGCATGAGTGAAGCAGGGGTGCACGCACTCAGCGTTTCGGGTGTCCACAAGCGTTTCGGCAGCGTGGAGGCCCTGCGCGGCGTCGACCTCACGGTCGAGCAGGGTGAGATATTCGGCTTCCTCGGCCCGAACGGCGCAGGCAAGACCACGACCATCCGTGTTCTGACCGGCTTCATCCGTGCGGACCAGGGCATCGCTCATGTGCTAGGGATGGAAACCTGGGGCGAGACAGTTGCCATCAAGGCGAGACTCGGCTTCCTGCCGGACGTGGTGGCCTTCGCCAGCGGCTTCACGGGACAGGACTTCCTGAACTACGTCGCGAGCCTGCGAGGCATCAGGGGCAGACTCCCCCGCCGGATTGAACTGCTGGAGCGCCTGGAACTACCGAGCGCCGCACTCCGGCGAAAAGTGAAAGGCTATTCCTCCGGCATGGCGAAGAAGCTGGCGCTCGTGCAGGCGATGCAGCACGATCCCGACGTGCTGATCATGGACGAGCCGACCGAGGCGCTCGACCCGCTCATGCGGCAGGAGCTGTTCGCAATCATCAGGGAGGCGCAGGGCAGAGGCGCGACGGTATTCATGTCGTCCCACGTCCTTTCCGACGTAGAGGAGGTCTGCGAACGGGTGGCGCTCATACGCGCGGGGCGCATCGTTGGGACGGGGTCGGTGGAAGCGCTGCGCGAGGGCAAGGCCCGCACGATGGAAGTCGAGTTCCGGACGCCGCCAACCGGCGCGCTCTCCATCCCCGGCGTGGAAGTGTTGTCACGAGAAGGGACGACGTGGAAGCTCGCTGTCTCCGGCAACATCAACGAGGTGCTGCGGGAACTGGGGAAGCATGACATAGCCGACATGACCTATGAGCGGTTGAGTCTGGAGAACCTGTTCATGGGCTTCTATAGCGAGGGCGGGGGTAAGGAACTGGCGGATGCTTAGCGTATTCACGTACACGCTCCGATCGCACCGCATCGGGTTGCTCTCCGTGTCGGTGGGACTCTTCCTGATGAGCCTGATCATCGTCTATACGTTCGATGCGTTCGGCGGGCTGGATGCGCTCGCCGAGTTATTCGAATCGCTGCCCACGCCCATGACCGCCATGTTCCGGGCGCAGGGCGGGTTCGGGACTTCGATAACGAGCTACATAGCACTCGACTACCGGCATCCGGTCTACATCATCGCGGGACTCGCATTCGTGCTGTCCGTATCGAGCGGAGCGGCGGCGCGCGAGATAGAGCGGGGCACGGCGTTGATGCTGCTCGCATCGCCCATGGCGCGCTGGCGCTACCTGGCGGCAAAGATCGGAGTGGTGATCGTGGGGGCTGTGGTCATCGTGACGATGTCCTGGCTGGGTTCGATGACAGGAACGGCGCTGACGGGCGTTGCCAGCGACGTGGAAGGCGGGACGCTGATGCTGGCCCAGCTGAACGAACTCGGCGTGCTCCTTGCCGCGGGCGGCATCGCGATGCTGCTCTCCGCTGCGAACTCGGACGGCGGGCGTACGGTATCCGTAGCCGCCGGGATACTGACGGTGATGTACTTCCTCGACTTCGTCGGGGCGATATGGGGCCCGGCGGAGCCATTGGCGCCCCTGTCGATCTTCTACTACTTCGATCCCCTGGCAGTGGCAACGAACGGCACGACGCTGCTGCGTGACGTAGTGGTGCTGTTCGGCGTCGCCATCGCCGGGTTCGCGGCAGCGCTCGTGCTGTTCCAGCGGCGGGACATCACGCGCTAGCGGCGCGATTTACAGCTCCGGATGCAGGTTGTGCCACTCCGACGCCTGTTCGTAGGCGTAGGCGGCGCGGAGGAGTGTGGGCTCACTCAGGTGCGGGCCGAGCAGCTGCAGTCCGATGGGGAGACCGTCTGCGAACCCACATGGGACGGAGATGCCAGGGATGCCCGCGATGTTCGCAGGTATCGTGCAGATGTCGTTCGCGTGCATGACGATGGGATCGACGATACCGCCGATCTCGAATGCCGTGGTCGGAGAGGTGGGAAGCGCCAGGACGTCAACGCGCTGGAAGGCGTCATGGAACTCCCGGCGGATGAGCGTCCGCACCTGCTGGGCCTTCTTGTAGTAGGCGTCGTAGTAACCGGCTGAGAGCGCGTACGCTCCCATGAGGATGCGGCGGCGCACCTCTGCGCCGAAACCGTTGCGTCGCGTTGCGTCCAAGGCAGCCCACATGCTGTCCGCTTCCTGGTCGGAGTAGCCGTACTTCACGCCATCGTACCGGGCGAGGTTCGCCGAGCACTCGGACGGCGCGAGGATGTAGTAGACCGCAAGCGCTGCTCGCGACGTGGGCAGCGCGATCTCCTCGACGACCGCACCCTGCGATTTGAGGACGACGAGCGCGGCTTTCACCGATTCCGCCACTGCCGGGTCGATGCCGTCGCCGAGATACTCCGGTACGACGCCGATGCGCAGCCCCCGCACGCCGTCCTTGAGCCCATCCGTGTAGTCCGGCGGCTCTGCGGGGATGCTGGTGGAATCGAGCGGATCGTAGCCGGCGATGGCGTTGAGCACGACCGCGGCGTCCTCCACGGAACGCGTCAGCGGGCCGATCTGGTCGAGCGAGGATGCGAATGCGACGAGGCCGAAGCGCGAGACGAGGCCGTAGGTTGGCTTGAGACCCACGATGCCGCAGAGGGCGGGCCGGGGCTGTGGGTGGCTTGGAGCCCCGCGACGCCGGAGGGGGCGGCGGCCTGCGGGAGGGACCCGCGGGTGCCGGAGCCGAGCGAGTATGGCGCCAGCCCCGCAGCGACTGCCGCCGCCGGCCCGCCGCTCGATCCGCCCGGCACCCGGGAAAGGTCCCAGGGGTTGTGGACGGTCTTGAACGCGGAGGTCTCGTTGGAGGAGCCCATGGCGAACTCATCCATGTTGCCTTTGCCCAGGAGCGTGCCTCCGCCTTGGAGGAGGCGCATGGTCACGGTGGCGTCGTAGGGAGGCGTGTACCCGTCCAGCATGAGTGATGCGCAGGTCGTGGCTATGCCGCGCGTGGAGAGGTTGTCCTTGAGCTGCAGTGGGATGCCCGTCAGCGGCCCCGCATCTCCCTGTGCGAGGCGGCGGTCAGCCTCGGCGGCCTGCGCACGCGCGGTGTCCGGCGTAACTGCAAGGTAAGCGCCGATGCGCGGGTCCAGCTCACCGATGCGCTCCAAGTGGGCCTCCGTGAGTTCCACGGAAGAGATTTCTCTCTCGGCCAGGGCGCGGGACATCCCGGTGACGGTCTGATAGTGCAGGTCGCTCATCGATCAGGATTCATCCATCACAGCTTGTACCCGGAAGAAGGAGCCTTCACGCCGAGGGGCGTTGGCGAGGACGTCCTCGCGCTCCAGCGGCGGACGGGAGACGTCGTCGCGCATAACCGTGTGGACCTCTTCCACTGCGTGGCCCGTCGGCTCGACGCCGGAGGTATCGATGCGCTGCAGGACGCTCACCTCGTCGAGGAGCTTGGCCATCTCGGCGCGCAACTGCTCGGCCTCTTCATCGGTGAGTCCGATGTGGCATAACGCGGCGACCTGCCGCACTTGCTCGACGGAGAGTTCGGGTTCCGGTTGGTTGGTCATGGTCGGTGAAGCACGGAGTTGCGTGGCAGATCGGGGACCGGCTTCAAGTCTACCAGACGCACTCGTTCCGGCGGGCAGGGGGGCTTCCAATGTGTGCTTACACGCAAGCGAATCTGCTTCCGGTGCCTCTGAGGCATGTCTAAACTGATTGCTCAGTTAGCGGAGGTTCGCCTGTCGAGAGGGACGCGCCGATGAAGATATCCCAGATCGCCAATTACAGCTTGCTCGCCGAGGGTGGCCTCCCGCCCTTGCAGGCGATGGTGTACGAAGAATTGATGCGCCGCCCGGACGAGGTCTTCGAGTATCAGGGCGATGAACTGATCAGGACTTTCCCACGCATGAAGCGCTCCGCGCTCAACTGGTCGCTCTGGTTGCTGGCGAAGACGGGGCACATCGGCAAGTTACGTGTCCGGGTGGATGGCAGGCTGACGACCGTCTATGGGGCTCACGAAGCAGTAGACGCGCTCAAAGAGCGCATGGGCATCGCCACCAACTAGGCGGACCTGCGAGGGACCCTCAAGAACCGGCCGACTGGCTCGCGAGGTCGCGGAGCAGCTTGTAGGGGAATATCCCCGTATCGTGCAGGTCGCTGAAGAGCAGGCCGACGGCGTAGCGGCCTATCTCCATGTACTCCTCTATCGTCACGTCCGACGGCACGTCGTCCACGCCTACGCGCCTCGTATGCGTCATCTCGTCCACGCACTGGGCGCAGCCGCAATGCCCCCGCAGGTAGCGATGAGGGAGAAGGGTTTCCACTCCATCTTTCCAGATGATGTGGAGTCCGTCCGGCGAGATATCTATCTGCCGTGGTTCGTACTGCTCTTCCGCCATGATCCTGTCTCGCTCTCCCTTCGCAGGATCGGGAACTAGAGTTCCACTTCTCTGCCGACCCCGCTCTCCAACGCCTTCCGATAGATGTGCATGCCGGCCGTGACGTCCTCCATCGCAAGTCCCTGGGACTCGAAGAGAGTGATGGCCTCCGGCGACGGCCTGCCGGCCACGCGCCCGGAAACGACGTCGCGCAGTTCCACGGCGTTCTCCCATCGGAACGCTCGGCGCTCGGCCGCCCATATCAACTCGCCGCACTCTACCTTCGCGTCCTCGAGGTCGTCCACGACGACGATATCGCTGCGTCGTATCGTCGTCTCGTCTACCTCGCGGCGCATCCAGTGGTTGCTCCCCGCCGCGTTGACGTGGGTGCCCGGGGCGAGCGACTCGCCGTCGAACACCGGTTCGCGCGAGTTGGTGATGGCGCAGACGATAGCGGACCCGGCAACCGCGTCGTGCGCCGACTCGGCGGGACGCACGTCGATCCCGAGGCTCTGGGACATCCGTTGTGCGAACGCTTCTCGACGTTCCGGATTGCGGCTGTAGACGAGGGCTCGCTCGATTGGGCGGACCGCGGCGACGGCCGCGAGTTGCGTCCGTGCCTGGTAGCCGCTCCCGATGATGGCAACGGTGTTGGCGTCCGAGCGCGCTATGTGACGGGTAGCGACACCGCTCGCGGCGCCGGTGCGTATCTGCCCGAGCGCGTTGGCGGCGAGCATGGCGAGAGGAGAGCCGTCCTCCGTGCTGAAGAGGAGCACGACCATGCTGCTCGGCCCCTGCGTGCCGGTAACGTAGGTCTTCAGTCCGGTTGCTCCGGCATCGTTGGACATCCCGGCCATCACCTGTTGCGCGCCCCGCATGAGCGGCAGCCGGTACCGTGGCATGTTGGAGACCGACCCCGCTGCCCATTCAGCGAATGCGGCGTCCAGCACGTCAACGCACTCATTCATGGGGAGCAGGTCTCGTACTTCCTGTTCGTTGAGCAGCAGCAAGCGTTAGTTCTCCTCTTCTCCGCCGTCCATATCCAGGGCAAGCTGCCCCGGAGCCTGAACGGGCCGTAGATTGCTGACACCGACACCGATGAGGCGAACGTTGGTCCTGGGTTCCCAGTTGGCGTCCAGCAGATGCAGCGCATCGCTAAGTATCGCATCGGCGTGGGCTGTTGCGTTATCGCGGCTCGTTGACCGAGTGAGCGTGGTGAAGTCGGAGAGGCGGAGTTTGAGCGTAACGGTACGGCCCACCAGCCCGTGTTGCTCCAGCGACCGCGCTACCCGCTCCGTCATGCGCCGGAGTTCTTCCGCCAGCGATTCACGGACGTTCACGTCTTCCGCGAAGGTCTCCTCCGCACTCACGGACTTCGTCTCCCTATCCGTCTCCACGGGAGATGGGTCTTCCCCGTGTGCTCGCCGCTTGAGTGCCGCTCCCCAGGGCCCCAGTACGGTTACCAGCGCCTCCGGCGACGCGGCGGCTATCTGACCGAGCGTGTGGAACCCGTGCGCCTTGAGGCGCTCCGTGGAGCGCGGGCCGATGCCGGGCAGAGAGCGAACGTCCAAGCCCGCGAGGAACGCAGATTCCGTTCCCGGCTCAACCACGACGAATCCTCCGGGCTTGCCCGTTTCGCAGGCGACCTTGGCGACCATCTTGTTGCTGGCGATTCCCACGGAGCATGGGAGTCCGAGGTCGACACGGACCCGTCCCTGCATCCGGTGGGCGCGGATGGCGGCCTCCTGCGTGTCCTTCGATACGGGCGTGAGGTCGATGTAGGCCTCATCTATGGACATCTGCTGGATGACGCCGGACTCCTGCTGAAGGATATCCATCACTCGTCCGGAGTACTCGCGATAGAGGTGGAAGCGCGGCCGAAGGACGACTGCTTCCGGACAGAGCCGTACGGCTCGGGACATCGGCATGGCAGAGTGGCAGCCGTACTTCCGGGCCTCGTACGAGGCCGCCGCTACTACGCCTCGCGAAGTGGGGCTGCCTCCTATGAGCAGTGGCTTCCCCGCAAGCGAGGGCTCTTCGAGCACCTCCACCGAGGCGTAGAAGGCGTCCAGGTCTACTAGGGCGATGTACCGCTGGCCGTCCACGGCGCTCATGGTAGCCGTGGTGCTGCGTGTGTGGGAACGGTTGGTTGTCGTGCGCACGCTCGATGCGGGGCGCGCGCAATTGAAGGCCACCTCCCGCACATGAGCTGGGAGGTGGCGCTGGATCGATAGTAGGACTGGAGCGTGTGCCGTCGGGCTACTTGCGTACCGCCCCTGCGAGATCTGCGCCTGCCGTGAAGCCGACACGCTTGTGAGCGGGGACATTGATGCGTTGCCCTGCCTGCGGACCACGGATGGCGGTCACTTGCCGCTCCTTCACTTGGCGGGACTCGAAAGAGCCAAACCCGGTGAGCACAACGCGGTTTCCGGCGGCTACCGCCTCCGTGATGCTGTCGAGCACGGCATTGAGGGCTGCGTCTGCCGCGGCACGGGTCCCACCTCGTTCTCCCAATGCACCGCTTGCAGTGAGTTTGTTCGAGATGCTCAGCGCCAGGTCTCCCTTGCGAATCGTTGCCACCCTTTCACACCTCCTCGCACTAAGGCTGGGCGAGGCCTCAATGCTCCTGTGGTGCGGGCAGTATAGCACGGCGCAACTTGCTCAGACGGGTGCGAGGTCTCAACAGGCGGTCGGACTCTGGCCCCACCATGCGTGGAAGTGATGCAGGGGGCCATGCCCTCCTCCGATGGGAGGAGCGCCCGCGATTGCCGCAGAGACATACGCTTTTGCGTCGGACACCGAGCCCTCCACGGTGTTCCCGCGTGCGAGTCCGGCCGCGACTGCCGATGCGAATGTGCAACCCGTGCCGTGCGTGCTGGTCGTGGCGATGCGCTTCGCCGGGAACTCAGTGAACGCCGAACCGTCGTACAGCACGTCCACTGCGTCCTCGCCGAAGTGGCCTCCCTTCACGACGACGTAGCGGCAGCCCATACCGTGGATGGCGCGTGCGGCATCCCGTGCCTGCTCCATCGTTTCGACGGGATGCCCGCAGAGAACGGCGGCCTCTCCGGCGTTCGGTGTGGAGACGAGCGCCAGAGGGAGCAGACGGGTAGTGAGGGACGTCACGGCGTCCTCCCGCAGGAGGCGGTCGCCGCCTTTCGCCACCATCACAGGGTCCACGACGAGTTGCTCTACAGCGTATTGCTTGAGCCGCTCCGCCACTGCCTCGATGATCGCTGCGCTGGAGAGCATCCCGGTCTTCACGGCGTTCATGCCGATGTCGGTCGCCACGGCATCTATCTGAGCGCTGATCACGTCCACGGGCAGTTCGTGGGTCGCCGTGACCCCGAGCGTGTTCTGCGCGGTAACGGCGGTTAGCGCGCTTGCCCCGTACACCTCGAACGCAGCGAACGTCTTGAGGTCCGCCTGTATGCCGGCGCCGCCTCCAGAGTCTGAGCCTGCGATCGTCAGTGCGACGGGAGTACTCCCTTCGTTCATACCGGCCACTCCTCCTGGTTCCATGCCATCTCCCAGAAGAGGTACTCGTAGCGGGAGCTGGTGACGAAGGTCTCTTCGATGCTGGCCAGTTCGCTCTCCGGCAACGCTTCAGCGATGCGGTCGATCAGGCCACGGCACCACTCGGCCAGTTCGGCGAATTCGGCGGATGCGTACATGTCTATCCATGCGGCGTAGCGCGGGTCTTCCGGTCGTCCCCGCGCGGCAAGCCGCTGACCGACCTCCGAGAACCCCCACATGCACGGCAGTAGCGCGCCCACGACCTCGGGGAAGCTACCCGTCGCCGCCGTGCGGACGAGGAAGTCCGTGTACGCCCGGCAGGTGGGCGACATCTCCTCGCGCTCCAACTCTTCCTCGCTGATATCGAATTCAGCCGCATAGGAGCGGTGCATGGACATCTCGACGTTCAGCGTTTCGTTCGTGAGCTGCGCCAGCTTCGTCATCGCTTCGAGGTTGGGGGCGCGCGCCGACGCTGTCGCGAGCATGCGGGCGTACTCGATCAGGAAGCGATAGTCCTGCCGCACCCAGTGCCGGAAACGGGCGATGTCCAGGCTGCCGTCGCCGATGCCCCGGATGAAAGGGTGTTCGTGCTGTGCCTCCCATACGTTCGCAGCGGCCGCCTTCAGGCGAGAACTGAATGGTTCAGGCATGGTTCACGCCTCGCTCTCCAGTGGGCGGATCTCGTCCGCGAGCGCCTCCAGGTCGAACCCTGCACTACTGCGCTGCCTGGCCGCGAGTACGAACAACGCCGTAACAGCAGACGAGACGACGACAGCCAGGAGGAAACTGGCCAGCAGGTTCCCGGACGCGAGGATGTGCCACACGTTCGTGAGCCCTTCCCACGTCCACCAGCCGGAAAGGTCCGGCTTGGGGAAGAAGAGCGCTCCCACTATTATGCCGGCCACCGCACCGGCGACGGCCCCCGTTCCACTGAGATGCCGGCTCCACATGCCTGCGAATACGGGAACCATCGCACCTGCGCACACCAGGTCTGCTATGAGGAAGAGATAGAGCACACTGTCGAACGCATAACCGACGATGGCAGCAGGGACGATGAGAAGAGCGGTGATGACCCGCGTGGACCGGAGCAACCCACGCCCTCCCCGGATGCGGGAGAGGTCAGTCGTGAATACGCTCGCCATACCGTTGAGGAGTGTGTCCATGCTGCTCATCACGAGTACGAGCGCAAGCGCCACCAGGACAACGAGCGCCCAACCGGGCAGTACTTCCAGGGCCAGCGAGAAGAGCGCGATGGAAGCGGGTTGGTCGTCGTTCACCAGCCCGCTGCTGACGGCCCACAGTCCGAACAATCCCGCAGCGATGATCAGCGGGACGACGATCGCACCCGCGGAGAGGAAGCCGCGCCAGATGTCGCCGTCTGTTTTTGCCGCATATACCCGTTGCCAGAGTCCCTGGTGGAAGAGGTTCGCCGCCAGGATGGCGATCACGAGCGTGAGGCCGAACTCGATGCCGTGCAGTTGGGTGACGTCGAGCAGCGCCGCGTTCTCTTCCCGAACCGTATCGAATGCTGCGGTCCACCCCCCGAAGTGGGCGAGCGTGGCGATGAGGACGGCGATGAGCAGGGGGATGATGATGGCGAACTGGATGTTGTCCGTGAAGATGGAGGCCCGGAGACCACCGTAGACCGTGTAGGCCAGCGTTGCGACGCCGACGAGCACGAGTGTCAGCACCAGCGGCGCGTCGGCGACCTGCCCCACCGCTCGTGCGATCGCCCCCATCTCCGCGGCAAGGAAGGTGAACATATAGAGGACGATGATGAGGAGCGTGAGGAGATACATCGCGCGGCCGTACCGCTGCCAGACGAACTCGCTGAGCGAGTGACCGTTCGGCGCCAGTTTGCGCATGCGCGGCCCGACAACGGTGAAGGCCACGATGGGCGCCGCCTGCCCGATGCCGTACCCGATGAGAGCGGCAACTCCCGCCCAGGTCGCCGCTTCGGCAGGACTGAACAGGATCCACGCGCCGAGCAGGGATGCCGCCATGGTCGCCATCGCGGTCATGCCGCCGATGGAACCGCGCGCGGAGACGAAATCCTCAATGGTCTGTCGCCTCGACCTCGTGTAGATGATGCCCGCTGCGGACATGATAGCCATGGTGACGATTGCGGCGATGAGAGCCCAGGCCTCGGTAGACATTGCGTCTCCTCCTGCATAGCGAAGGGCCGCTCACTGGAGGAGCGGCCCCTTCGCGACTTTCGCCGGTTGCATCGCTCTTCCTACGCTGGCATGACCCAGGTCAGGTTCGGAGGGTCGCCCGAGACGGGCCTCTCAGCCGGACGTGACGCCCGGCTCCCCTGAACGTTCGCTATTCGATTGCGTGGCATGGTATAACCGCCCAGTCGGCTGGTCAAACGAGTACGAGTCGGATGCGTATTCGCGGAAACTGGAAAGAGAGGATGCTGCAAAACCTATGGCGAAGCGGCGATGATGTACTATAATGCCGTGCAAAGCCCAGACCGGCTTCCGGCTAGGCGAAGGATATGATATGCATTAGGTGTGTCCGGAGAGCATCTTCCGGCCATGCCTTGATGCGTAAAGAGTCACCGGACTAACAGGAGGCGGGATGTTCACACGCCGAAAGCTCTCCATCAGCGTAGCCTTGATGCTGGCGCTGACCCTGCTCATGACCCTTAGCGCGAGCGCGCAGGCACCTGCCCTTGGCGGTACCGCCCAGCTCCGCGACGCCAATGCGGCAAGCGACAGCTTGGTGGTCGATTTCACCGGTGCGACCGTGCTTTCCCACGGCTCTACTTACGAAGGCTGGCTCATAGACGCCGACGATAACAAGCTCAGTACCGGCAGGCTTGGCCGTGGGCCGTTCCTCCAGGGCGAGTACGTCTCCCCCGGTGGTGTGGACCTCCTTGCCCGCTACAGCACGTTCGTAATCACGGTGGAGCCGCTGGACGACCCCGACCCCGCTCCTTCCGGCGTTATCGCTTACGGTGCGGCGACGCGCGGGGCCGTTCTCTCCCACATCAGCGTTCTCGTGGGCGAGGGCGGGGCAGCGACGGCGGTGCGCGATCAGGCCGCGCAGGTGCTGGCCTACGCCGAGGCGGGAGACGCCGACATGGCTGCGGGCATGCTGGACAGCATCGTCGCTTCGGCGCGGGACGCGTCCGGGGTTGCCAGCGACTTGCTCTTCTCTTCAGCGAGCGGCGGTGACGAGAACGTCGATGACGTTGCGAACGAGATTATCGACGCGTCGAACAACGTGATCAGGCTCGCGGGCGAGGTACGGGACGCCGCATCGCGCGCGTCCAGCGCGTCCGGCATCGAAGCCCAGCAGGAGTCCAAGAACCTCCTCGCATGGGCGACCCGGCTGTACTCGGGCACCGAGCAGGACGGCCAGGCGCTTGACCAAGTTACTAGGAAGGTAGAGTCACCCCACGGCGCGGTGCACCTCTACGAGTTGTCGCAGGACCTCGGCGCGTTCCGCCCCAACGTTGGCGCTCCGCCCGCAACCGGCGACTCGCTCGTACCGATGGTCGCGCTGGTGGCCCTCGCACTGGGCGCTGCGTTCGTCCTCAGTGGCGGGCTGGTGGTGTTCCGCTCCCGCCGACGCGCGTTCGCCTGATCCGTCAGCGCGGCGCTAGCGATACGATAGAAGAAGGCCCCGCTCACCCGAGCGGGGCTTTTCTGTACCAATAGTGTCGCGCTGCGCCGGCTAGCTGAGCCCCAGCATCTCCTTCAGTTCCCGCCACTCACGAGAGGACATCTTCAATTCCGCGGGGTCGATCTCCTCGCCGGCGAGTATGCGCTTGACGGCTGACAGCCCCTCCGCACTCAGGCGTGCCCCGCCGATGCGGTAGCGATGGAACGCGTTCGCCGTGAGCGGCACCCAGCGCTCTACGACGTCCAGGATGACGCGGGCGTACTCCTGTATCTCCCACTGTGCGTGGGCATCGCCACGGAGGGCGAGGAAGTGCAGCAGGTTGTGCAGGTCGGTCTTCCAATACCACTGCGTGTATGTGCTCAACGGGAGGCCGATGCGGGCCAGCTCCCGGGCGAACCCGGCGGTAAGCAGGCTGTCGTACTGGTCGAACGACCGCTGAGCGTCCGTGGTCATGGACCCTTGGACTCGCTGCGCCTCCTCCTGAGTGGCCTTGGCGCGCTGTACATCGGCAGTCCGCTCTCTCGCCGTCTTTCGCCTTGAGCCTTGCTGCGGCTCAGCCTGCGGCCCGGGTACTGAACCCAGGGCGAGCTGTTCGCCGGCGCTGATCTCACCACGCCCCTGGTTGTTGGTGGCGGATTGGGTTGCGAGCTGTTCGCCTTCCGGGACGTAGAACTCTCTGTCGAGCACGGAGTAGCGTGCTGAGTACTCGTTCACATTCGCCATCCGGTGCCGTATCCACTGCCGCGCAACGAAGATGGGCAGTTTCACGTGCAGCTTGATCTCGCACATCTCGAAGGGCGAGGTGTGGGCGTTCCGCATCAGGTAGTTGATGAGGCCCTGGTCGTCCCGCGTCCGCTTCGTCCCGCGTCCGTACGAAACACGGGCCGCCTGCACGATCGCAGCGTCGTCGCCCATGTAGTCCACCACGCGAACGAATCCATGGTCGAGCACGGGCAGCGCCTCGTAGAGGATCTCTTCGACGGCAGGCACGGTGGAGCGGCGCGTCTCGTGCCGCTCCTCGCGGAGTGCGTCTATCTCGGCCTGTTGCTCGGGGGTGATGGACATCTCGTCTGGCGTGTGCGTTGCGCACTATGGAATGTTACACGCAGCGCTGGCGGCGTGGGGCTTCGGACAAGCGAACGGCCGCCGAGGCACGGACTCGCGGGCCGCCGCCGGTGCGGCGGTGCGTGGCGCGGCCGTCGTGGATGCGTTGTTGCGTCGCGTGCTACAGCATGCGCTGCACGATGCGATCGGCCTGCTCCCCGGTGAGTCCGCCGGTGCGCTTGGCGACAGGGCCGTCGCGCAGGACGGGTTCCAGTGCCGTAAGTGATTCCTTCTCGGCCTCCAGGTGGTAGAACTTGCCGATGTAGATCTCATCACCCCAGACCATCGCCTTCTCGCAGGCAGCGGCCCAACTGGTGACATCGTGGTCCTCATCCTCCAGCTTCTTGATGCGCTCCTTGAAGAAGTTGTGGGTGTTGTCCAGGTTGAAGGTAACGCACGGGCTGAATATGTCGATAAGGGCGAATCCCTGGTGCTCGATGCCTCCCTTGATGAGTTCCGTCAGGTGCCTCACGTCGCCGGAGTAGCCCCGTGCGACGTAGGTCGCGCCGTTCATGATTGCGGAGGTTAGGGGGTTGAGGGGGTATTCCACGCTGCCGAACGGGGTGCTCTTGGTCTTCTGCCCCACCCTGCTGGTTGGGGAAACCTGACCAGTGGTGAGGCCGTATATCTGGTTGTTCATCACCACGTAGGTGAGGTCCACGTTGCGGCGGGCGGTGTGCGTGAAGTGGTTGCCGCCGATGCCGTAACCATCGCCGTCGCCGCCGGTGGCGATAACGGTGAGGTCGTGGTTCGCCATCTTCACCCCAGTGGCGAATGCGAGCGAGCGCCCGTGGAGCGTGTGCATACCGTAGGTGTTGATGTACCCCGGCAGGTTGGACGAACAACCGATGCCGCTGACCGTCACGATCTCGTGCGGCCGCAGGCCAAGCTCGGCAGCTGCTCGCTGCAGGCTGTTCAGGACGCCGAAGTCGCCGCAACCCGGGCACCAGTCGGGGTCAATCTTGCCCTTGAAGTCACGTGCTGTCAGTTGGATCGTGGTCATGATGTTTTTCTCCTTGGCTAGACGATGACTTCCTGGTAGGGGACGAAGACGCCGCCCTCCCTGCCGAGCAGGTCCGCGACGCCGTCTGCTATGTGGTGAGGCGCGAACGGCTCGCCGTCGTACTTGCGTATGTGCCCGTAGGCGCTCAACCCCGTCTCGCTCCGCATGTAGCGGGCGAACTGGCCGGAGTAGTTGTTCTCCACGATGATGAACTTGTTGGCGCTCGTGAGGGCTGCCGTGATCTCGTCCGTGTGCAGGGGGATGAGCCACTTGACCGCCAGTTGGTTCGCGGTGATACCGCGGTCTGCGAGCTGCTCGATAGCCTCCTGGATGACGCCTGCGGTGGAGCCCCAGCCAACGAGCGTTACCTGTGCGTTCGCGGGGCCCTCGATCTCCGGGGGCGCGATGAGGCTGGCTGCGGCCTCGAACTTCCGCGCGCGCTTCTCAACGGACGCGCGGCGGCGGTGCGGGTTCGTGAACTCGTCTGAGAGCAGCATCGAGTCTTCGTCATGCTCGTCCGTCGCTACGGTGTGTACATGCCCCTCGGTGCCGGGGACGGCGCGCGGAGAGACGCCGCTCGCCGTGTCCCTGTACCGCATGTAGGGCTCTCCATTGGAGGTCCCTTCCGTGATGAGCTCGCCCCTGTCAATCTCGGGGTGGAAGTTGATCTCCTTGGGGCTGATGCTGTACCTGCCCTCGGAGATGAGCAGATCGGACAGGATGATGCCGGGGCACTGCAGCCTGTCTGCCAGGTTGAACAGCTCCGGCACCGTGTTGTAGGCGTCGAGAGCATCCTTCGGGCTGACGACGAACCGCTCGAAGTCGCCCTGGCTTGCGCCGAGCGCCTGCCAGAGGTCGCCTTGCTCGGTCTTGGTCGGAACTCCCGTGGACGGCCCTGCGCGCTGCACGTTGATGAACACGCAGGGTATCTCCATCATCGCCGCCGCGCCGATCGCCTCGGTCATCAGGGCGAAGCCTCCGCCGGAGGTCGCGCACATCGCGCGGGCCCCGGTGTGGGCAGCGCCGACGACCATGTTCGCGACGCCGATCTCGTCCTCCACCTGGCGCACCATGATGCCCAGGTTCCGGGCGTTCTGTGCCATCCAGTGAAGCACGCCTGTGGACGGGCTCATCGGGTAGGCAGCGTAGAACTTCACACCCGCTGCGGCGCCGCCCATCGCGAGCGCCTCGTTGCCGGACCAGACGCCCAGGGGCTCGCCGCCTTCGGGCATCGGCATCGGGAACGGGGTGAAGTTCTCCTGCGCGTGCGTGTAACCCGCAAGAGCTACCCGCACGTTCTCGTTCACCACGTCCTCACCCTTGCGGGAGAACTGCTGGGTGATGCTCGCTTCGAGCAGCCCGAAGTCGAGGCCGAGCAGGTGCATCATCGCGCCCAGGGCCACGGTGTTCTGGTTCAGCCCTGACCGCTGGGAGCCGGTGAGGTCGTTCACCGGCAGCGGGCAGAGCTGCACTCCGTCCGTGTAGTCGCCCGGAGAGATGGTGTCGCTGTTGTAGAGCGCGGCGGCGCCGGAGCCGAGCAACCGCAAGTGCCGGTTCATTGTGTCCTGGTTCAGCGCCAGCAGCATGTCCAGCTTGTCGCCGTGGCTGCGCACTTCTCTGTCGGAGACGCGCACGGTGAGGAAGATGTGCCCCCCTCGGATGATGGACTGGTACGCGTTGTAGGTGGACAGGTTCAACCCGCGCCGTACGACGATGCGGGCGAGCGTGTCACCCGGTGTGGCGATACCCTGACCGGCTTCGCCTCCTATCGCCAGGGCGAAGTCAAAGTTGCCGTCGCTCATAGATCCCTCCACTCGGCCTGTGGGCCGTACTTCTATGTCGGTCTGCTGCTCGCCGCTCCGCTACACGGCGGCCAGCGCTGCTTCTTTCACTGCCTCAGACATGCTGGGATGGACGTTCACCAGTCTCCCGATCTCGACGTCCGTTCCATCGAGCAGCCGGGCCATGCTCAGTTCGCCCAACAGCTCTGTTACTTCGTGTCCTATGAGATGCGCGCCGAGCAACTCTCCGGTGGATGAGTCGGCGACGATCTTAGCGAATCCCTCCCTGTGTCCAACGGCGAGTGCCTTCCCGTTCGCGAGGAATGGGAACTTGCCCACCTTTATCGGATAGCCCTGCTCACGCGCCTCTGACTCCGTCAGCCCTATGCTCGCCACCTGCGGATTGCAGTAGGTGGCGCGAGGCATGCCCGGGTAGTCTAACGCAGGAGGGTTCAATCCGCCGATGTGCTCCGCCGCGTAGACGCCCTCGGCATGCGCCACGTGAGCGAGAGGCAGGCGTCCGTTCACGTCGCCTACCGCGTAAACGTTCTCTCCGTTCACACGCAGGCGATCGTCCACCCGGATGAACCCGCGCTCCAGGGTCCCCCCAGCGTTCTCGACGCCGAGCCCGTCCGTGTTTGGGGTTATGCCCGCCGCAACGAGAACGCGGTCTGCTTCGAGCTCGAGCGTCTCGTCCGACGCAGCGATGGTTACCCGCGCCGTGCCGTCCTGTACGGCAACGGCTGTGACTGAAGCCCCGGTCAGGAGGCGTATCCCCTGGCTTCCCAGCGCGCGGGATAGCGCCTGCGATATCTCCTCGTCCTCTTTCGGCAGGATGCGCGGCAGGAACTCGACCAGCGTCACTTGAGCGCCGTAGACATTGTAGAGGTAGGCGAACTCGATGCCGGTGGCTCCTCCGCCGACGATGACCACTCGACCGGGGACTTGTTCGTCGACGATGACCTCTCTGTACGTCACCACCACTTCGCCATCTGCGGCCAGGGGTGGAGGAAGGGCGGGCCGGGCTCCCGTTGCGATGATGATGTTCTGGCAACCGATCCGTTCCCCATCCACGGAGACCTCGCGGGGCCCCGTTATGGTCGCGTTGCCTTCTACATACGCAACTCCGTCGCGGCGGAAGAGCGAAGCGACGCCTTTGGTGAGGCGCTCTACGACCTTCCGACTGCGGGCGACCCCGACCGCGTAGTTCGCTGTGACGCCGCTCACCTCGATGCCGTACTCGGAGGCGTTGCGGACGGTGCTCAACACTTCTGCGTTGCGGAGGAGCGCTTTGGAAGGGATACAGCCCAGGTTGAGGCATATGCCGCCGAGGAACTCGCGTTCGATGCAGACGGTGCTCAATCCCAATTGGGCGGCTCGAATCGCAGCGGGGTATCCACCCGGGCCTGAACCGATGACCGCAACGTCGTAGTCTGTCATAGACGAAATCTTTTGCTCGCGCCGGAACCATTTCCCTTGCGTAGGGTGTCGTGATGAGAGGGAAGGGAGTCCGGACGGGAGTCTCCGCAGTATATCGGTCTCGACGTACTGCGGGCAAACGGAAAGGCAGTTTGGAGAACTGAGCGGCCCTAAACACGCCAAGGTATAGATAATTTCTATAGCTTGCGGCTTCAGTTATACGTTTGCTCTTTAGTTGGCGGATTCCGCAAATAACGGAAGGCGCACCGTTCCGGGTACGGCAGGGACGACTGCAGCGACGCGCATTCCAACGGGCGCGTTTCCGGGCACGACTTCGACCACGCCCATCATCCGCAGCCCGGCGTCCATGTCGACAACAATGATCGTGAGGGGATGCTGGTCTGCGCCGCTGAGCGGTTCCATGGAACTGAATACGGTGCCGCCTGCCGGAGCGGGCTCCCACGCGAGTGCGGGTGACCCGCACCGTTCGCATGCCTCTGCGTCTGGCTCTTGCCACGCGCTACAGACTCCGCAGCGGGGGAGTTCGAACCTTCCTTCCCCTATCGCAGCCCAGAACCGCTCAGCGGCGGGTTGTGCTCGCGTCCGCATAACGCGGGAGATTCTAACTGACCTTCCGCGTCATGCGGACGCTAAGCGCGCTATGCTCCGGGGGCCCGGTAGGGCACTGCCTTACTGAGCGCCTCGTCCACCGTCTCCGGTGAGACCAGCACGATGATGCTCACACTGAGCGCGCCCGCGGCGCCGATGTTCAACGAAACGGCCGTGGCTGTGGCGTCGTCGGGAAGGTCTGCGGTGATATAGAGGTCGCTCTTCCCGAACGCGTAGTAGAGCGATTCCACGCTGCCGCCGGCCCCTTCGATAGTCTCTGTAAGGGCTGCCCTGCGCTTGGTGCCGCCCTCTTTTAGCAGACCGCTGATGCCCGCCTGCGTGTAGCTCGCCTGGAACAGGTACTTCCCCATGTGTTTCCTCCTTGGGTTATGACAGTATGGTTACCAGCCGCGTCCGAGATGGTCAAGGCGGCGATTGTTTAGGCTCGGGCAGTACGCACGGAATGGCACGCCTGATGCGGCCCAGCACGACGGCCCCCGGACTATAATGGACGCATGGACGAACAGGACGTACGCCTCATGGAGGCCATCGCCAATACCCGTGTTGTCAGGCCTCCCCTGCAGGGGCTCGCGACGTTCGGGTCGACCTCCGTCCGCTATTACCTCGTGACCGAGCCCTCGTATCGAGACCTCGACGCCCCTCAGGATGGGCATGAGGAATCGGTCGTGCGCGAGGGTGTCGTACGCGCTGAGCGTCCGCGGGTGGTCACGCCGTACTACCTGCTGCGCCATGAAGGATTCGGCGACAACGCTGATCGCTACCTGCAACGTCTTGCCGAGGAAGTTGGGCCGGACCATCCGGGCTTGATGTACCACTACAAGAACGAGGGAGCGGAGACCGCCGTCGTCTCGGGTACCGTCGACGAGGTCACGCGCAAGATCGTCGACCGACTGGACAGGGAGCGCAAACCGCTGGAGGCCGTGATAACCGGTTCCGACGACCTGTGGGACCTCTCACTGATGAAGTTCATCTACGAGCTCACGACGCAGTCCGCGCAGACGAATGTCTCTGAGATGCGTGCCCAGGGGCTGCTTCGCACTGAGGGTGGCGTCCCGATGGATGGACGCCTGCGTATCGAAAGGATGCTCGAGGAGGCGCGGCGCGGCCAGCGAGAGCCGCGCGATGTTCACCGGGAGATCGAACGCTGGGGCCTGTTTGAAGAATACCAGGACCGGTTCTTCGCCCTCTTCCGGTGAATGATGAGGCGCCGATTCAACCCGATAACAAGGGTCCGGGTTCCCCTGCGCCGAAGGGTTCACCCCCGTACTACGCGCCCTCCCGAAACTCGCTTTCGCGCTGCGCGCTGGAAGTCCCGCCTCATCAACCCCAGGCTCACGAGCGGCACGCGTGGCCGCATCCTGCTGCGCGTTTACTTCTTCCAGGTGGGGTTGGCTGTCGTGTCGCTCATGTTGGCGCTATGGGCAGCGGATCTTCTCACCGGGGATAGCGTTGCCCGCGCCGTCCTCGTTGCCGCCATCGCCTCAACCGCCTTCATCCTCTTCATCGGCCCGCGCAGCCCGACTGCTTACCCCCGGCATAGCATAGGCGGCCACCTTGTGGCGGTGGGCGCTGCCTCAGCGGTTGATTTCTTTGCCGAGTATCTCGCTGGCGCTCAGTTGACCGGCGACTTCTCCCTGCTGTTCGGCTTCTACGCTGCCATCGCTGTTGGCATTGCGATGCTGTTGATGGCGCTGACGGACACTGAGCACGCGCCTGCCGCCGGGACTGCTTTGGCAGTAGTCGCACACGGCGTGGACTGGCAGCTCGTCGTGTTCCTTATGACGATGGTGCTACCGTTGGCAGCAATGCACTGGTTGCTCAAGGACCGCCTGCACGACTTCTTCTAGCGGTTACGGAGGTCTCCCCATGACGGCGGCGTGAAGTAGGCCGTCGGAGTGGAGAGGCGTCGACGCGCGTCGTCCCAGTCCGGCGGAGCGTCGCTCACGAACTCCGCGTAGCAGGAGCCTGGCGCGGCGAACTCCGAGACAAGGGCTGCTGCCTCTGCGTGCGGCGCAGAGCGCACGAAATCGGTCATCGCCTCGCGGTCTTCCCATATCGTGTAGGTGTAGAACTCGCTCCGCCACCACCTCGCGCGGATGCCCCCGGCGTAGTATCCCGGAGCCTCGGCCGCCTCATGGTAGACGCGCATGGACAGGCGCATGAACGCCAACGTCTGGGTGCAACGCCTCAGCCGCACGTACTCCACCACGTGGATACGCGGCTTGATCTCATACTCTTCGAACGACTCAACCAGTGCCGCTCTCTCCCGCTACGATATGTGCACGCCGCCGTTCACTTCCAGCAGCGCTCCTGTGACGTAGGTCGAGAGATCGGAGCAGAGGAAGATGATTGGCCCGACGGCTTCCTCGACCGCCGCTGCGCGCTTCAGCGGTATCACTTCGAGCGCCCGGTTCCGTGCCGCCTCCGGTATCCCCTGGGGCGCCCCGCTGACGAACTCGCTCTGCGATTCCATCGCTCGCGTCATCCGCGTGTCGATGAACCCGAACGCCATCGAGTTCGCCAACACATTGAACATCGCCCCCTCTATCGCCACGGTCCTCGTAAGCCCCGCGATGCCGGCCTTGGCTGCCGAGTAGTTCGCCTGCCCGAGGTTCCCGAACCCGGAGAGAGACGAGATGGTCACGATGTGCCGCGCGGGCACGGCCTCGCCGCGCTCCTTCTCCTGCCGCGCGTGCTCCCGCATCACCTTGAACGCGTCGCGCACGACGCGGAACGTTCCGCCGAGGTGCACGTCAACGATGGCGTTGAACTGCTCGTCCGTCATCCGGTGGATCATCCCGTCCCAGAGGAAGCCGGCCGCCGTTACGACGATGTGCAGACCGCCGAAGCGCTCCACCGCCAGCGACGCCAGCCGCTCCCCGACGTCCGCGTCCGTCACGGATGCGGCGAGCCCCACAGCGGTGCCGCCCGCCTCCTCGATCTGCCGCAGCGTCTCGTCGAGCGGCCCCTGGTCGAGGTCGTTCGCCACGACGTTTGCGCCCTCTCTCGCCAGCCGTAGCGCTACACCCTGCCCGATGCCGCGCCCCGCGCCGGTAACGATGGCCACGCGGCCTTCTATGCCTTCCACCATGCTCCGTTCTCCCCTCTCGATGCGTCTGTCGTGCGCGTCATTCTACGCGAGCGGCTGCGTCGGTCGCAGTGCATATCCACAGATACGCCTCGCTGCCGTTCTCGCTGTAGGGGTAGTCGGTGCGCTCTGGCTCGAAGCCTGACTCGATGAGCAGCCGTTCCCACGTGCCGATGGGGAACAGCCCGGTCGTGTGACGGTCGACCTCTACCCGCAATGCTCCGTTCTCCTGGAAGAAGAAAACGTAGACCGTCTCGATCTGCGTGTCGTTCGGGTCGGGGTCCCATGAATACTCGATGAACGTGAGCTCGCTCCCGGCCTTGCGCTGCGTCTCGTGCCAGATGCGCGGCGGGGTGTACGTCTCCACGTAATCGTCCGGCGCGGTGAGCAGCAGACCGCCGGGGCGCAGGTGCGCCCTCGCCGTCCCGAACGCTGCGCGCAGGTCGTCCTCGGTTGTCATGTAGTCGATAGCGTCGTGGATGAGCACGGCGTCGAACGTCTCGCCGAGGCGGACGGTCCGCATGTCCCCGACGTGGTGCGTCACGTCGGGGTTCAGGCGGCGGGAGTGCGCCAGCATCCCCTCGGAGAGGTCCACCGCGGTCGCCTCGAAGCCATCGGCGATGTGGTGCAGCAAGTGCCCGCCGCCCGTGCCGAGTTCGAGGATGCGCGCTCTGCCGGGGCCGAGGCGCTTGCGGAGCTCGCCCCGCCAGCACTCCCCCTCGTCCGCGTAGTCCTCCGGTGGACTCATCAGCGGCCACAGGTGCGCGAGATCTGCGTAGAGGCGGTTGGATTCGGGCGTCATCGCTGGCTCATCATACGTGTCGAACGTAGGTGAACAAGGTGCATGTGAGCGTCAGGACACCAGCCCGCTTGCGGCGGTGCGCGCGACTTCGAGCAGACCGCTCGGCCACAGCCCCAGCACGAGGATCGCTGCGAGCGTTACCAGGAGCGCGAGCCTTCCGGAGAACGCAACGGGAATAGGTGTGTTGTCTCCCGTCGGCTGGCGCAGGTACATCGTCCGGATGATTCCGACGTAGTAGTACGCGGAGACGACCGAGTTGACCGCTCCGACGACCGCGAGCCACACGAGCCCTGAGTTCACTGCTGCGTTGAACAGGAACAACTTGCCCATGAACCCCACCGTTGGCGGGATGCCGGTGAGGCCCAGCAAGGCGACGGCCAGCGCCAGCGCCGCGAGCGGAGCGCGGCGCCCCATGCCCGCCATCGCCTCGATGCGCTCGTCGCCGGAGCGCTGCGTGAGCACGAGGACGGCGAAGAACGCCGCCAGCGTCATTGCTGCGTATCCACTCAGGTAGAAGAGGACGCTCGAGATTCCGGCAGCGTCCGGCGTGTCCTGTCCATGCGCCGTCACGGCCGCCACGCCGATGAGCATGTAGCCCGCGTGAGCGATGGCGCTGTAGCCCAGCAGGCGCTTCACGTTGCTCTGCACTACCGCGACGAGGTTCCCTATCGTCATCGTTATGGCCGCGAGCGCTGCGAACAACGTCGACCAGTCTGCCGACGACCCGCCGAGCGCCTCGTAGAACAATCGCAGCACGACGGCGAACGCGGCGGCCTTGCTGGCCGTCGCGAGGAACGCGCCTACAGGCGTGGGTGCGCCTTCGTACACGTCCGGCGTCCACATCTGGAAGGGCACCATGGACAGCTTGAAGCCGAAACCGGCGGTTGCGAGCACGGCCCCGGCCATCACCGCGAGCCCTCCGAACGGCACTGCTGCCGTACCCGCGGCCAGCGACTGCGCGATAGTCGGTGCGCTGCCGCTGCTCACCACCTGCATCGTTCCCGAAGCGCCGTAGAGGAACGCGAACCCGTACAACAGGAAGGCCGACGACACGGCGGAGAGCAGCAGGTACTTCACGCCTGCCTCGATGGGCGCGACGCGCATCCTCACGAATGCGGCCAGCGCCACAACCGGCAGCGTCGCGAGCTCCAGCGAGACGTAGATGGTGATGAGGTCGGCTGACGCGGCGAGCAGCATCAGCCCGCTGGCCGAGAAGAGCACCAGCCCGCTGAACTCCGACTCATAGGGCCGGAAGCGCTCCGCGTACTCCGACCCCGCAATGAGGACGAGCGCAGCGGTTCCCGCGACGAGGAACTTGATGTAGAGCGCGAACTTGTCTACCACCAGCGAGTGGTTGAAAGCCGACTGCGTCCCGTTCGCGTGCACGTCGCCCCACAGCGCGATGCCGAACGCGAACGTCGCGGCGAGCCCGAGCAGCGCGAGCCCGAGCGTCAACTGTCGCTGCCGGGAGACGAGGCCCGACAGCACCACGACGGTCGCCGCCACGACAAGCGCAAGCTCCGGCGCGATGAGGAAGAGGTCTCTGCCCGTGATGCCCACGCGCTAGCCTCCCAACCCTTGGGCGAAGGACGCGATGATGGGTGCGATGCCGGCGTCGAACACGTCCGTCAACAGCGCCGGGTAGACCCCGAACAGGAAGATGGGCACGACGAGCACGCCCATCGCGGCGACGTCCACGCGCGTTGCGTCCTCGAGGTGCGCCCACCGCTCCAGGGGCGGACCGAACATCGTGCGTTGTGCCGTCCACAGGATGTAGCCCGCGGCAAGCACGACGCCGAACGCGCACAGCGCCGTCGCCAGCCCGTAGGCCGGGAACGTGCCGAGGAACACCATGATCTCCGCGGCGAAGCCGCTTGTCGTCGGCAGGCCGAGCGATGCCAGCCCCGCGACCATGAACCCGATGGCGATGAGCGGCATGCGGCCCGAAAGCCCGCCCATGTCCGCGATGTGCCGCGTGTGCGCGCGGTCGTAGACCAGCCCGACGACCACGAACAGCAACCCCGTGATCGTCCCGTGCGTGAACAGCTGCATCGCCGCTCCGTTCAGCCCTGTGCCGTCGAGTTGCGCGGCTCCCGCGCCGACCGACGCAAGGCCCAGCACGACGAACCCCATATGGCTCACGCTGCTGTACGCGACAAGGCGTTTCAGGTCGGTCTGGCGCATGACGATGAACGCCCCGTACAGCACGTTCACGACCGCGAGCGTCGCCAGCAACGGCGCGGCCCTCGCGAGTTCTTCAGGGAACATCCCGGCGTTTATGCGGAGCAGCCCGTAGCCGCCCATCTTCAGCAGCACGCCCGCGAGCATCACGCTGACTGCGGTCGGCGCGTCCGTGTGCGCGTCCGGCAGCCACGTGTGCAGCGGCACGATGGGCAGCTTCACCGCGAACGCCACGAGGAAGCCGCTGAACACCAGCGACGACGGCACGATGAGGTTTGTGAGGTCCTTGTGGATGAGCGCCGTCATGTCGAACGTGCGCTCGCCCGCCGGGAACGAGAAGTAGAGCGCCAGGATGGCCGCGAACATGAACGCCGAACCGAGGAACGTGAACAGCAGGAACTTCATCGCCGAGTAGTCCCGGCGCCCCGTGCCCCATATCGAGATGAGGAAGAACATCGGCACGAGTTCCAGTTCCCAGAAGATGAAGAACAGGATCAGGTCCAGCGACGCGAAGACGCCCATGACCGCGCCCTGCAGCAGCAGCAGCCACATGAAGTACTCGCGGACGCGCGTCTCCACCCGCCACGACACCAGCACCGCCGCCACGCCGAGGATGCCGTTCAGCAGCACCAGCGGCGCGCTCAGGCCGTCCACCCCCATCAGGAATTCGATGCCGAACGCGGACACCCACGGCGCCCGCTGCACGAACTGGTAGACGTCCCCTTCCGCGCTGAAGATGACGTACATCGAGATGGTCAGCCCCAGCTCTGCCAGCACCGTCGTCAGCGCGATGAGGCGCGTCGTCCGCGTGGAGCCGCGCACTGCCAGCGCCAGCGCGGCGCCGATCATCGGTAGGAATGTGATAGCGGTCAGCATCTGCTCAGCGTTGCATCAGGTAGAAGATGAGTATCACCGCCGCCCCCATCGAGACCCCCACGCCGTACACCTGAATGTGGCCCGTCTGCAGCTGGGCGATGGCGCGCCCGCTGTTGCGCCCCAGCCAGCCCGCCAGGTCGGCCACGCCGTCCACGATCCGGCGGTCGAACCAGTCGGAGACGAGGAATAACCCGCGGTAGAGCGCGCGGCGGACGATGAGGTCTTCGTAGAGCGCGTCCATGTAGAACCGCTGCACCAGCAGACGGTGCGCGAACCGCCACAGGCGTCCGAGCCCGTCGAACGAGACGGTCCGCGTTCCGTAGACAAGCACCGCCAGCCCTATCCCCGCGACCGCGACCACGGTGGACGTGGCAGCGATGGCCAGGTTGAACTTCGGCGCGTCCTCGTGCAGCAGGTGTGAGAACCAGTGCGCGGGCACCGGCCCGAGATCGAAGAGCGAGTTCGCCACGAACCCGGAGCCGACCGCGAACACCGCTAGGACGATGAGCGGCAGCGTCATGACACGCGATGATTCATGCTGGTGCACCTGGTGGTGCGCCTCGTCAGGTATGCGTTCCTCGTGCGGGACCGAGTCGATGCCGCCCCTGAACTCGCCGTGGAACGACATGATGATGAGCCGGAAGATGTAGAACGCAGTCATGAACGCCGCAGCGAGCGCCAGCCAGAACACGAGTTGCGAGACGCCGGTGTTCGCGGCGTGTGCCCCGCTCCACGCCGTGGCCAGAATCTCGTCCTTGCTCCAGAATCCCGCCAGCGGGAATATTCCCGCGAGGCTTAACCCGCCGATGAGCGTCGTCAGGTACGTGATGGGCATCCACCGCCGGATGCCGCCCATGTACCGCATGTCGAACGTGTGCACCGAGTGGTGCACCGACCCTGCTCCCAGGAAGAGCAGGCACTTGAAGAAGGCATGGTTGAACAGGTGGAACATCGCCACGCCCGGCGCGCCCACCCCCAGCGCGAGGAACATGTAGCCCAGTTGGCTCACGGTCGAGAACGCCAGCACGCGCTTGATGTCGTTCGAGGCAAGTCCCATCGCCGCGGCGAAGACGGCGGTGAACCCGCCGATGATGGCGACCGTGTTCATCGCCGTCGCGCTCTCCTCGAAGAGCCCGAACAGCCGTGCGACGAGGAACACGCCCGCGGCGACCATCGTGGCCGCGTGGATGAGCGAACTGACCGGCGTCGGGCCCTCCATCGCGTCCGGTAGCCACGTGTGCAGCGGGAACTGCGCCGACTTGCCTGCCGCGCCCGCGAACAATCCGAGCGCTACCCACGTCGCCACGCCCGCTGACAGCATCGGCGCGGCGTCGAGGATGGCCGGTATCTCGAACGGGTTCAGTCCCAGCGCCGTGAACTCGCCCCGGTTCAGGAACAGGTAGAGGATGCCGAGCATGAAACCGAAGTCGCCGATCCGCGTGACGATGAACGCCTTCTTGGCTGCGGCTGCCGCAGCCGGACGGTGGAACCAGAACCCGATGAGCAGGTAGGAGAAGAGCCCCACCAGCTCCCAGAACACGAACAGTTGGATGAGGTTGTACGCGAGCACGAGCCCCAGCATCGAGGCCGTGAACAGCGACATATACGTGAAGTAGCGTGGGTAGTCGCTCCACTCGCCGTTCGCGTCGTGCTCGTCCTTGCGCATGTAGCCGAGCGAGAACACCTGCACGACCATGCTGACGCCGGAGACGACTGCCGCCATGATGGCCGAGAGCGGGTCGAGGAAGATGCCCACCGTCATCTGGAAGCCGTCCTGCGCTCCGATGGCCCCGACGGCGAACCAAGCGTGTGGCTCGTAGCCCGCGTCGCCGCTCCCCATCGCGCCGTTGACGGCGATGAGGCTCAGGACAAACGCAGCGCCAGTGCCGACGATGCCCACGTATCCGGCGTACTGCCAGAGCGAGCGCCGCCACGGCCTGAGCACGGCGATGTTGAACACCCCCGCGAGGAGCGGCAGGCCGATGATGAGCCAGGCTGCTGCTTCCGGGAGCATCGCTTACAACTTCCTCAGAATCTCATCCGCCACGTGCTCGCGGCCTCGCGGCACCATAACGCGGAACGCCGACGTCTCGCTGTACTCCAGCAGTCCGCCTTCTGGAAGAAGCCGCACGGGAAGGCCCTCGCCCTCGAGGATCTCCTTCCACATCTCGGCGAGCATCAGGTTCGGTGCTTTCTTGTAGTCAACCCACATAGCGAGTCCCGCTAACGCCGCAGCGTGCTCAGGTCTGAGATATGGATCGTGTCGCGTTGCCGGGCCAGCGCGATGATGAGCGCGAGCCCCAGCGCGACCTCCGCCGCCGCGACAACGATGACGAACACAGCCAGCGTCTGCCCCTCCAGCACGAAACGCTCCACGTCGGTGCCTGCCCCCGGGAACCGCAGCGCCGCAGGGACGGTGTAGCGCGAGAACGCCACCAGTGCCACGTTCACCGCGTTGAACATGATCTCAACGGACATGATCACGGCGATGATGTGCCTGCGCGACAGCACCCCGTACAGCCCTATGCAGAACAGGATCGCCGAGATGATGAGCAGCCGCTCAAGCATCGTTCCGCTCCCGTACGAGAGACAGCGCCCCGATGACTGCTGCCAGCAGCAGTACGCCGGCCACCTCGAACGCCAGCACGTAGTCGCTCAGCAGAAGCCGTCCCAACTGCGTGGGCGTTTCCACGAAAACCGTCGCGATCGGCCCCGGTAGCGAGTCCGGCAGTACCGCCCACTCGGCCTGCACGATGCTGTACGCGAGCGCTCCGAGCAGTGCGATGCCCATCATGAGCGCCACCGGCTGCACGGCGGTCGAGCGGTTCCCGGTGTCCACGTCGCGCGTCATCATCACCGCGAAGATCACCAGCACCGCGATGCCGCCGCCGTAGACCAGCACCTGCACTACCGCGAGGAACTCAGCGTTGACCATTGCGAAGATACCCGCGATGCCGAGGAAGCTCACCACCAGCATGAGCGCCGCGCGGAAGATGCTGCGCAGGTGCACCACCAGCGCAGCCGACCCGATGGTGACCACCGCCAGGGCCCAGAACACGATTTCGGAGAAGAGGTTGTCGAACGCCACGGCTAAGGCTCGCCTCCATAGTCGCCCGCGGCGCTGGACCGGTGGTCCATCTCTTCCGGCATCTGCCCGGGACGCTTGGGATGCCAGAGGAACGGCTCGCGTCCGACGCTCTGCCACTCCTGGGACGCATCGTGGTGCGGGTCTGACTTCTCGCGCTCCAGCTGTGGCCGGAACCAGGTGCTGGGGTGCTTCTCCCGCTCCCTGAGCGTGTCGATGTCAATCACGAGGTCCGCCCGGCTGTAGCGCGCCGCTTCGAAACCGGAGCCCATGTGCAGCGCGTCGTAGGGGCACGCCTCGACGCACAGCCCGCAGTACATGCAGCGCGCCTGGTCGATGTCGAACACGTCCACCTTGTAGCTGCCGCCGTCCTGCTCGTTGCCGCCGTCCGGGTCGGTGACGATGCGGATGATGCCGAGCGGGCAGTACTTCGCGCAGCTTGCGCATCCGGTGCACCGCTGCTCGTACCAGGTGAACTCCTGCCCTCGGAAGCGCGGGTGTTGCGGGATGCGCGCTTCCGGGTACTGGACTGTGAACGGACGCCGCACTAGGTTGCGGAGCGTCACGCCCAACCCGCGCAGTATGCCTTCGCCGTACATCAGCGGCCCTCCGTCGAGAACATGGCTGCTATTGGCGGCGAGGTGCGCAGCGACACCACCTTCGACCAGAGCAGCGCCGCCGGGATCGTAACCGCCCAGTTGATCGCTGCCATGATGCCCAGCTCCGCGGCGCCCCGCTCCGGCCAGACGATGACCTCCGCTGCGAGCAGCAAGACGTTGACCAGGCTCAGCGGGAAGAGGTACTTCCACGCGACCGCGAGTATCTGGTCGAGCCGGTACCGCGGCAGCGTGGCGCGCACCCATACCGCAATGAACACGAATCCTCCGACCTTGAGCAAGAACCAGATGTGCGACGGCAGGATGGCCCACTTCCAGCCTTGCAGGAAGAGCACGGCGAAGATGGCGCCTGCCACGACGGTGTTCGTGAATTCCGCAAGCATGAACACGCCGTACTTCATGCCACCGTACTCGGTCATGTAACCGGCGACCAGCTCGGACTCCGCCTCCGTCACGTCGAACGGAGCGCGGTTCAACTCCGCCGAGATGGCCGCGAGGAAGATGAGCGCGCCCAGCGGTGTCACCAGCAGGAACGGCAGCGCCTGCGCTTCGACGATTGAGACGAGCGACATGGACTGCGCGAGCACCGTGACGCCCAGCAGCGCCATCACCAGCGGCACCTCGTAGCTCACCAGCATCGCCACTGCGCGCATGCTCCCGAACAGCGAGAAGCTGTTGGGGGAGGCGTACCCCGCCATCATCACGGCAATGGTCGAGATGCCGCTTACCGCCGCGATGTACAGCACGGCGATGTTCAGGTCGGCCAGCCACGAACCCGCGCCGAATGGGATGACCCCCAGCACGAGCAGCGTCGGCGCGAGCATGACCACCGGGGCAAGCGTAAACACGATGCGGTCCGCGCCCACCGCGATGATGTCCTCTTTCGTGATGAGCTTGATCGCGTCGGCTATCGGCTGAAGTACGCCGAACGGCCCTGCGCGGTTCGGCCCCAGCCGTCCCTGGAAGCGGCCGAGCAGCCGCCGCTCGAACCACGTGTACATCGCCCCGATGGCCATGACCGCGTTCGTCACCAGCAGGATGATCGCCATCCCCGCCGCCGCGTACGCGACCCACGACCACTCCTCGCCCAGCAGGTCCTGCACGAACTGATAGACGTTCCGGTAGATGACGTTTCCTGCGAGCGTCTCGCCCATCAGCGGTCAACCTCGCCCATGTTGAAGTCGAGGCTGCCGAGCGTGACGATTGCGTCCGCCAGCTTCCACCCCACGAGCATCTCCCTGAACAGCGTGAGGCTCATGAAGGACGGGGAGCGCACGTGGCAGCGGTACGGCGCTATCGTGCCGTCGCTCACCAGGTAGAACCCCAACTCACCCTTGGGCGCTTCTATGGGCACGTACGACTCCCCCGGCGGCGGGCGGAACAGCATCGCCATCGTCGTCCGCACCGGCCCCGGCTCAATCTGCTCGCAGCACTGTTCGATGATGCGGAGCGACTGCCGTACCTCCAGCATCCGCACCCAGAAACGGTCATAGTTGTCGCCGCCCTCGCACGTCGGCACGTCGAACTCGACGCGGTCGTACACATCGTAGGGCGCAGCCTTCCGCCAGTCCCACTCGACGCCGGACGCGCGCAGGATGGGACCCGTGAACGACGCCGCGATAGCGTCCTCCGCCGAGACCGGTGCGACCCCTATCGCGCGGCTCCGCACGATCTCGCTGTCGAAGACCAACGCCTGCAACTCGTCGGCGTAGCCCGGCATGTCGTTCAGGAAGGAGCGCAGCGCGGGCCAGAACTCCTCCGGTGCATCCTGTAGCACGCCTCCGATGCGCATGTAGGAGAGCGTGATGCGCGCTCCGCACAGCATCTCGAACATGTCCAGGATGCGCTCGCGCTCGCGGAATGCGTACATCAGCGCAGTCCCCCCGAACACGCCAAGCTCCTGCAGGAAGAACCCCACCCCGATAAGGTGGCTCGCGACGCGCTGCAGCTCCGCTGCGATGACGCGCAGGTACATCCCGCGCTCGGGAGGCTCGATGCCTACCAGGCGCTCGCACGAGAGTACGTACGCCTGGTTGTTCGTCATCGACGCGACGTAGTCCAGCCGGTCGGTGAGCGTGATGACCTGCGTGTACTGTCGCTCCTCCGCCAGCTTCTCCGTGCCGCGGTGCAGATAGCCGATGACTGGCTCGGCATCGAGGATGTTCTCCCCGTCGAACGTCAGCTTCATGCGGAAGACGCCGTGGGTGCTGGGGTGGTGCGGCCCCACGTTGACGACGACCGGCTCGGTGCGCATCGTCATCGCTAGCCCCCCTGCGGCCACGTGTAGGGAAGTGGGGGCTCTAGGTAGTCCCGCCGAAGCGGATGTCCCTGGAACCCTTCCCATGTGAGGATGCGCTTCATGTTCGGGTGGCCGTCGAAGCCCACGCCCATCAGGTCCCATGCCTCGCGCTCCTGGAGCGTCGCGCCGCGCCACACGTTGCAGACGCTCGGCAGCGAGACGTCGTCGCGCCCGTACACCCGGGCCTTGAGGATGGCGGTCGCGTTCCTGCTGATGGAGGTGAGGTGGTAGACGACCTCAAAGTATTCGACGTAGTCGACCGCGGTCAGCGAACCGAGCATTTTGTAGTCGTGCGCGGCGTCGTCCCGAAGGAACGCGCACACGTCCGCTATCGCGCTTGGCTCCACCCACACCGCGCTCTCATCCGATTCGACGACGGCGTCCGGGAACTGGGAGCGCAGCGACTCGGCGAGTGCGTTGCCTGCCGTCGCGGTCGTCATGCGCGGTTCACTCCAGCGGCGTCCTGTCCGACGCTGTACCGCTTGATCTTCTCGTGCAGCTGCATGATGCCGTAGAGCAGGGCGTCTGGACGCGGCGGGCATCCCGGAACGTACACATCCACTGGCACGATATGGTTCACGCCCGGCACGACGCTGTAGCCCTGGTAGTAAGGCCCGCCGCTGGTCGCGCAGACGCCCATTGCGATGACCCACTTCGGCTCTGCCATCTGGTCGTAGATGCGGCGTACGGCGGGCGCCATCTTCCACGTGAGCGTCCCGGACACGATGAGCAGATCGGCCTGGCGGGGCGTCGCGCGCATCGCCTCCATCCCGAAGCGGGCGAGGTCGAAGCGCGACATCGCGGACGCAATCATCTCGAAGACGCAGCACGCGAGACCGAATGCCACCGGCCACACTGCCGAACGGCGGCCCCAGTTGAGCAGCGCGTCCACGGACGTGACGGCTACGTTGTTCGCGATGTCTTCCGGCACCTGGATGGCGGGGTCGGGGAACGCTTCCTGCGCGTTCCACTTCAACTGCTCGACCGCTTCGCCCTCGATGCGGTCGATGTCCCAGCCGGGCATCGCCTGCCCGTAGACCGTGCCGTGCACCTCCGCTCCCGTCAGGAGAGAGGGCGCGGACAGAGACGCGTGCTCGTTAGGGTTGACCATGGCCTACTCGGCAGACTCCTCCCCGGTGGGTTAAACCCTGCCCGATCTGGGGGTGACCACGAGCGCGAGCATAGCACAGCAGGAGGGTAAGTGAAACGCTGCACAATCCTTTCCGTCGCTCCTGTGAAAGGCGCCGCGCCCACGATTCGTCATTCCCGCTCCGGCGGGAATCCAGGTGCGCGGGCAGCGCACGCGGGTGGGGGCGGGGAGTGGCGCTGCACCCCTCGTCTTCATCCCCTTACACGGCCTGACAAAGCCCCGTCGTTCCTGCGGCGCCACACGCGCTTTAGCGCGCCCTCGCCCCCAACTCTCCTTCTGCTAGGCTATGCCGCATGGACAACGCAACCGGCAACATGCAGTCCCGCATCGACGAGATAGCCGCCCGTTCACTCGACGAGTTTCGCGCCAAGCACGAACGGCGCGAGCAGGCCATCCGCGTCTCCCGCGAGGTCGTGCGGACGTCGGCGAACGCCATCCGCGCCATCCATCGCAACGAACTCGACGAGGCGCGCGAACTCGTTGCGGCAGCAGGCGCGCTCGTCCACGAGACCCAGCAGACCCTCGAGGGCCATGCAGACCTCTACTTCACCGGCTACACCCAGGACGCCCAGAAGGAATTTGCGGAGGCGTGCGCCGTCTTCGCGTTCATCGCTCGCACTGAACTCCCGCTGCCCGCGGACATCGGCGTCGAGACGCCCTCCTACCTGAACGGTCTCGCCGAGGCCGCGAGCGAACTCCGGCGCTACATCCTCGACTCCCTCCGTCGCGACGACGACTCCCGCGCCGAGGAGCTGATGCGCTACATGGACGATGTCTACAACATCCTCGTCGTCATGGACTTCCCGGACGCCCTCACCTCCGGCCTCCGACGCACCACCGACCAGCTCCGCGGCGTGCTCGAACGCACCCGAGGCGACCTCACCATGACCATGCGCCAGCGCCGCCTGGAGCGCCTCCTCAACGACCGCTCCGGCGCGTAGCGGCGCACGAGTGCCCGGGTGTCGCTCGTTTGACCTGGAGACGCTCTGGCAGAGACAATAGCCTACTGCCGGGTTCCGGCGAGAATCACATGTGCGGGGCAGTGGTGGGCCGTGCCCATGCCCCCAGGAGGTAGATGCTGATGGAAGGCCTCATACTGGCCATCGTTGCGGGCGCTGTGGCGCTCGCTTTTGCTGCTTATCTCGCAGTGCGCGTGCTCAAGGCCGACGAAGGCACCGAGCGCATGCAGGAGATCGGCGCGGCTATCCAGGAAGGCGCCAACGCCTTCCTCAAGCGCGAATACACCGTGTTGGCGGGATTCGTCGTCATCGTGTTCATCGTCCTGCTCGTGCTCGGACTCGCTCGCGAGGAACAGGAGCCGGCTACGGCGATCGCCTACATCGTGGGCGCGATTACCTCTGCGCTAGCGGGCTTCATCGGCATGCGCATCGCAGTCAAGTCCAACATGCGCACGGCGTCCGCCGCCCGCATCGGGCTCAACCGGGCGCTCCGCGTTGCCTTCTCCAGTGGTGGTGTCATGGGCATCACCGTGGTCGGCATCGGACTGCTCGGCGCGGTCATTCTCTGGCTCATCTTCAATGACAAGGACATCGTCGCCGGGTTCAGCTTCGGCGCGTCCAGCATCGCGCTCTTCGCCCGTGTTGGCGGCGGCATCTACACCAAGGCCGCCGACGTGGGCGGTGACCTCGCGGGCAAGGTAGAGGCCGGCATCCCCGAGGACGACCCCCGTAACGCCGCCGTCATCGCAGACAACGTCGGCGACAACGTTGGCGACGTCGCAGGCATGGGTGCGGACCTCTTCGAGTCCTACGTCGGCTCCATCATCGCGAGCCTTGCCCTCGCTGCGACGGGCACAGCCGTCCTGCTCGGTGTGGACGAGTCCCGCGTCAACATCGAGGTCGACTCCGCTCTTGCGGTCCTCCCATTCCTCATCGCCGCTGTCGGCATCGCCGCATCCATCATCGGCACGTTCCTCGTCCGCACGGGCGAGTCGACGAGCATCGGCAGCCTGCTCTGGTCGCTTCGGCGCGGCATCTTCGCCGCGGGCTTCCTCGCGCTGATCGGTTCCTTCGGCGCCATCTACTGGCTGTTCGAAGTGGACGGCGGGTTCGGCATGGACAAGGTCTGGCAGTTCTGGGGCGCGGTCGCCGTCGGACTCGTCGCGGGCGTCATCATCGGCGTCAGCACCGAGTACTACACCAGCTACGAATACAAGCCGACCAAGGGCATCGCCGCCCGGTCTGTCACTGGCCCGGCTACCATCATCATCAGCGGCTTCGCGACCGGCATGCTGAGCACCGCTATCCCGCTCATCGTCATCGCGGCGGCAGTCATCGGTGCGCACGAGCTCGCAGGGCTCTACGGCATCGCTATCGCCGCTGTCGGCATGCTCTCGACCCTCGGCATCACGCTTGCCACCGACGCCTACGGCCCCGTTGCCGACAACGCGGGTGCCATCGCCGAGCAGGCCCATCTCGACCCCGAGGTGCGCGAGCGCACCGACGCGCTCGACTCGCTCGGCAACACCACCGCCGCCACCGGCAAGGGCTTCGCCATCGGCTCGGCAGTGCTCACCTCACTCGCCCTGATGGCCGCCTACGCCAAGATCGTCGGCCTCGAGGCCATCGACCTCCTGGAAGTCTCGACGCTCGTCGGCCTGCTCATCGGCGCGCTGATGCCGTTCATCTTCAGCGCACTCACGATGGAGGCCGTGGGACGCGCCGCACAGGACATGGTCGAAGAGGTGAGGCGGCAGTTCAACGAGATTCCCGGTCTGCGCGAGGGCAAGGAAGGCGTTCGCGCCGAATACGCCCGCTGCGTGGACATCAGCACGAAGGGCGCGCTGCGCGAGATGATCATCCCCGGTCTGCTCGCCGTCATCGTGCCCATTGCCGTCGGCGTCACCCCGTTCCTCGGCAAGGAAGCCGTGGGCGGACTGCTCATCGGCGCCATTGCGGCTGGGTCACTGCTCGCCATCACCATGGCGAACTCCGGCGGTGCGTGGGACAACGCCAAGAAGTACATCGAAGCGGGCGCACACGGCGGCAAGGGCACGGACGAGCACGCCGCCGCCGTTGTCGGCGACACGGTCGGCGACCCGTTCAAGGACACGTCCGGCCCGTCCCTCAACATCCTCATCAAGCTCATGTCCATCGTTGCCGTCGTCTTCGGCACCGTATTCGCCGGATAGGAGCGGAGAGTCATCGAGCATCATCGGGGCGGTTGCGCGTGCAGCCGCCCCGATTGTTCTAACCACGGAGGAGGAACCATGGACTTCGGCATAACCGGCAAGCGAGCGCTCGTAACCGGAGGCACGCGCGGCATCGGCTACGCCATCGCCTGGGAACTGGCGCGCGAGGGCGTCGACGTAGCGCTCTGCGCCCGTGACGAATCCGCAGCCCACGAAGCCGCCGCTGAGATCGCCGCCGGGACCGGCGTGCGGGTCGTCGGCTTCCGCGCCGACACCGGCATAGCGGAGGATGTGATGCGCCTCGTGGCGGATGCTGCCGACACACTCGGCGGACTCGACATCCTCGTGAATAACGCCGCTCGCGTCGGCTTCGCGGGAGGCCCGGACACCCTCACGCAGCTGAACGAGGAGATGCTGCGCGACGACTTCGCCGTGAAGATCATGGGCTACCTCCGCTGCGCCCAGCAGGCTGCTCCCCACATGGAGCGCGCCGGGTGGGGGCGCATCGTCAACATGGACGGCATGGCCGCGCGCAACGCCGCGGGCATCAGCGGAGGCCTGCGCAACGCCGCCGTGATGAATTTCACCAAGGTCATGTCCGAGGAGCTCGGTCCGAAGGGCATCACCGTCAACGCGGTCCACCCCGCTGTGAGCAGGACAGAAGCTCTTGTCGAGCGTCTCGAACGCACCGCCGAGCGCGAGGGCATCACGCTCGCGGAGGCAGAGCAGCGCGCCGCCAGCAGCAACGCCATACGCCGCCTCGTGACCGTGGAAGAAATAGCGTCCGTCGTCGTCTTCCTCTGCTCGGAGCAGGCGGGCTGCATCACCGGTGAGGCCGTCGCCCCTGCGGGCGGCAACTCCCGCGCCGTGTTCTACTAGCCGCCATGCCGCGCACGAACGTCAGCGGCAACAGCCCCTACGAAGGCTCCATCGGCTTCTCCCGCGCCGTGCGGATGGGGAACGCCGTCTACGTATCCGGCACCGTCGCGACCGCAGCCGACGGCTCAGTCGCGGGCGTCGGCGACGCCTACGCTCAGGCGGTGCAGACGCTCCGCAACATCGAGGCCGCGCTGCAAAAGGCGGGCGCGTCGCTCTCTGACGTGGTGCGCACCCGGATGTACGTCACGGACATCGCCAACTGGGAAGCGGTCGCCCGCGCTCACGGCGAGTTCTTCCGCGACATACGCCCAGCCTCCACGATGGTCGAGGTGAGCCGCCTCATCGACCCCGCGATGCTCGTCGAGATCGAGGCCGACGCCCTGATTGGGCTGTAGGGGCGCCCCTTGTGGGTGCCCTGGTCCGGGGAGTCTCCTCTACTGCAACGGCAGCGGCGGCTGCAACCACGCTCCGGTCGTGTTGACCTCGATCCGCGTGATCCACTTCACCCACTCGAACCCGCGCTTCCCAGGGACGACGAGCCGCACCGGCGCGCCGTGACCGTGCGACAGCCGCTCGCCCCCAACGTGCGTAGCGAGCAGCAGCCCCTCCGCGTGCCGGAGCCCGAAGCGCCGGTAGTACCCCGTCGCCGACGTCACGGTGATGCTCGCTGCTGCGGTCTGCGGTCTGGCCTGCGCCAGCAACTCCCCGAGTCGCACGCCCCGCCACGTCTGCATCGAGTGCCACCCGCCCGTGCAATCGAGCACCACGGTGTCCTCTTCCGTGCCCGTCAGGTCGTCGTAGCCGATGGTCTGCGGAGCGTCGACCGCGCCGTCTATCGTGAGCGTCCACGTCTCGCGGTCGATCGGTTCGAGCCTGTCGTCCAGCCACGACGTGGTCGGGAAGGCGTTGCCCGTGAAGTCGCCCGCCGCGTAGGAGCCGGTGAAACGCTTCGCCTGCGCGATGCCCGTCACGCCGTCGATCTGCGCCCCGATCTGCCACAGCACCGTCCCGGCGACCGCCAGCCCGCCCAGCCGCAGCACCGAGCGCCGCTCCGCCCAGTACCGCGGACGCAGCAGCTTCCGGTAGCGCGCCAGGTGCCACACGATCATCGGCGCGATGAGGAACACCAGCAGCGCGTGCCACGTCATACCGGACGAACCGAGGTAGGAGAACTGCCCGATGTGCGACCACGCCACGCCCAGCGTGATGTCCGTCAGTAGCAGTGAGAGCGCCCCCACCGCCACCCAGTCCTGCCCCGTCCACGCGCCCCAGCGCCGCTTGAGCGGCCGGATCAGATTTGGCACCTTCCAGACCAGCACGGCCACCACCGCCAGCCCTGCCGCCCGGTGTGCGCTCGTCTGCCACGCCTGCTCCGGTTCAGCCGCGACGAATGCGTAGTAGCCCGTCACGACCGAGCCCGTGGCGATCAGCAGCACGAACATGTTTGCCCACGGATGCTTCATCGCGCGCTCCGCCTGTCCCCGTGTCTATGGTACGCCCGCCGCGTCGCCACGGCTCTCTCTGTCTCTCCGCATACGGTGCGTCCGCCGCTGCTAGAATGGCGCTTCGCCGCGTGGGAACGGCTGTATGGCCCCCTCTCCCTACAAGGGGAGGTAACGCGCTTCAGCGCGCGGTGAGGGTACTCTGGGGGTGGGCCTGGGGGTGCCTCCGAGGAGAGACACAGATGACGGTTCTCAGCGACCGGACGATACGTGAGGAATTGAAGAGCGGGAACATCGTGATAGACCCGCTCATGGAGGGCTGTATCCAGCCCGCCAGCGTCGACCTGCACCTCGGACGCAGCTTCCTCGTCTTCCGCAACAACCACGTGCCGTACATCGACGTCCGCGCCATGAACGAGACGCTCACGGAGCAGGTCACGGTGGGCGACGACGTACCCTTCATGCTCCACCCCGGCGAGTTCGTGCTTGGCAGCACCCTCGAACACGTCGAGGTGCCCGCCGACCTCGTCGCGCGGCTTGAAGGCAAGAGCTCCCTGGGTCGAGTCGGGCTGCTGATCCACTCCACCGCCGGCTACGTCGACCCCGGATGGAAAGGACGCCTCACGCTGGAGCTGAGCAACGTCTCCAACCTCCCCATCACGCTCTACTACCGAATGAAGATCGGCCAGATATCGTTCCTGCGCCTCTCCACCCCGGCGGAGCACCTCTACGGTTCGGCGGAACTCGGCTCCAAGTACCAGGGCCAGCAGGAGCCAACGCCCAGCCGCATCCAGATGGACTTCGACCCGCCCTCCGCCTGATCCCCACAATCCCCGCCGTTCCCCCGCCATTCGGGCCGTCCCCGTCATTCCCGCCTTCCCCCGTCATTCCCGCGAAGCGGGAATCTCGCAGCCCTGCGGCTTGGGTCGGGCGCCTGGTCCCCTCTCCCTTGTGGAGACCCTTGCATAACTCTCGTCCCGCTCATGGTGAACCTAAGGTTACCGTACTGCGAACTTTTCAGTGGGAAGTCGACCTGTAGTGCAGCCTTCTTCCCAAACTAGCGCACGGCATCCTCTACAGGCGTCAGAGCAATGCACTCATGCCCCAGTCCGTCAGGTCGCTGCTACCGTGAGCCATCACTATGTACGCTTGACAGCGTAGCCCGCGGATAGCACAGGGAGCGAGCCCGTAGCTCGCTCCCTCATTTGGTGCCCTTCGGCTTGTTAACGGTTCCACACACAGCCACAAGGACTGCGTGCCCCGATCTCCCAATCCGGTGTCCGTTCAGAAGCCTTCGGTTGGGTGGATAGTATACTCGTAGCCTCACGGATGCAAGCACACGGAGACGCTGAGGATGAACTACCGGCTTGGCTTGGACTTGGGCACGAACTCTATAGGGTGGGCTGTTGTCCGCCTCGATGAAAACGGAGATGCTTGCGGCATCCTGGACATGGGCGTCCGCATCTTTCCAGACGGGCGTGAAAACTCCCAATCACTCGATCCGCTGGGTCAATCGCTTGCGGTGAACCGTCGCATCCCGCGCGGTCAGCGCAGGCGCCGTGACCGCTACCTGAAGCGGCGCAGTGACCTGCTGGACAAGCTCACCGCCTGCGAGCTCATGCCGCAGGATCTAGAAACCCGCGCTGCCATCGCCGCGCTCGATCCGTACCCGATCAGAAAACGGGCGCTCGAGGAGCCGCTCAGTCCCTACGACCTCGGACGCGCGCTCTTCCACCTCAACCAGCGGCGCGGCTTCAAGTCCAACCGCAAGGCGCAACCGAAAGACGATGAGAAGCAGTCACGCGAGAACCTGAGCGCTCTCGATATTGCTCTCAAAGAGAGCGGCCAGACACTCGGCGAATTCCTCGCTCCGCGCCACGAACAGAGCGAGCCTGTGCGCTTCCGCCCCGGAGTGGGCCTCTATCCGGACCGCGCCATGTACGAGGCGGAGTTCGAGGCCATCAGGAAAGCGCAGGAACTCCATCACCACTTGCACCCCGGCCAGTGGGACTCGCTGAGAGACATCATCTTCTTCCAGCGTCCGCTCAAGCCGGTCGACCCCGGGTGGTGCCTGCTCGAAGACGGCGAACGGAGAGCGGCGCGTGCCATGCCGTCCGCGCAGGAGTTCCGCATGACGCAGGAGGTCAACAACCTGCGTATCCGGGTGGACATCGAACCGGAGCGCTCCTTGAACGATGCGGAACGAGAGCGCGTTCTCCAACGCCTGCGGGAGGGCAAGGACATCGATCTCCAGAAGCCCACCAAGAGCTTGCAGCTGGAGGGCTCCTTCAATCTTGCGCGCGGTGGGCGCAAGAAACTCCAGGGCGACCAGACCACAGCGCGCCTGGCGAAACCGGAACTGTTCGGCAAGCGCTGGTTTGACCTCCCGCTCGAAGAACGCGATGCCGTCGCCGCGCGCTTGCTCGATACGGAAGACCCCAAAACCATCCGGCAGGTAGCCGTTAACGAGTGGAGGCTGAATAAGGAGCAGGCCGCCAGGGTTGCTGACGTGACCCTCCCGGACGGCCATACGCATCTCAGCCTCAAGGCCATCCGCAACATCCTGCCGCATCTGGAGAATGGGATGCGGTATGACGAGGCTGTGCAGGCCAGGTATCCGCACCATTCCGACTTCCGCAACGCCGAGGCGCACGACCGCCTGCCGTATTACGGCGTTGTTCTGGAGCGCGACGTGGTCGGCGCGGACCCGAACGCACCCGACGGCGACGAGCCCCGGCGCTACGGGCGTTTTCCCAATCCCACCGTCCACCTCGGGCTGAACCAGCTTCGGCGCGTCGTTAACCGGCTGATCGACGTCTACGGCAAACCGGCCGAGACCGTCGTGGAACTCGCGCGCGACTTGAAGTCGAACAAGGAACAGCGCGAGCGGTACGTCAGGCAACAACGCAGTAACGAGCATGAGAACGACCGCCGCCGGGAAGAACTCCGGGAGTGCGGTGTTGAGCCAAACGGGTACGTGATGGAGAAGCTGCGCCTCTGCAACTACAAGCCGCACAGGGCGCTTATCGTCATCAGTTTATCCGATGGGAGATCGGGGAGGAACCGCAACCCGTCGTGCTGCTCCTCTCGCTCACCCTGAGTTTATCCGATGGGAGATCGGGGAGGAACCGCAACCCGCGTTCACTGCGAACGCTGTCACGTTGGAGTTTATCCGATGGGAGATCGGGGAGGAACCGCAACCGATCCGGTCGTCGCGGCGGGGAGCGTGAGTTTATCCGATGGGAGATCGGGGAGGAACCGCAACACGGCCTACCATGACCACCTTGAACCGACAGTTTATCCGATGGGAGATCGGGGAGGAACCGCAACGGATGATGCGCATCTGCCGCTCGTAGTAGTAGTTTATCCGATGGGAGATCGGGGAGGAACCGCAACTGTGCGGTACAGCGTGAGGACGACGGTCTTAGAGTTTATCCGATGGGAGATCGGGGAGGAACCGCAACTGGATGAACTGCGTGGAGAGGATCAGGTCGAGTTTATCCGATGGGAGATCGGGGAGGAACCGCAACCCGCGTACAGCGCATCGATGAAGTCCTTGAAGTTTATCCGATGGGAGATCGGGGAGGAACCGCAACTATCGCCGTCTCCAGGTCGATGTTGCCCAAGTTTATCCGATGGGAGATCGGGGAGGAACCGCAACAAGCACATGCGCGTCAACCTGTACTCGTGCAGTTTATCCGATGGGAGATCGGGGAGGAACCGCAACTTGAGAATCCTCTGCCACCGCCTCCGCTCAGAGTTTATCCGATGGGAGATCGGGGAGGAACCGCAACTACTCCTCCATCGGTACTGACCGCGTGCTAAGTTTATCCGATGGGAGATCGGGGAGGAACCGCAACTACCTCGTGGCTGGTAGCAACCGTGCTCTCAGTTTATCCGATGGGAGATCGGGGAGGAACCGCAACTGCTCACGGCGTCCACGTCCTATACGGCTCTTCTACTGGCTGGTGAAGACGGTGGAGGGAGTCCCCGAGTTCGACACGCAGCGCGCGAACAAGAAGGATTGACTTTTGGCTTCTGTGTGTGTAATTGTATTACACAAACATGGTTCGACTAGAGGGCGACATGGCCAGAGTGCAGTTGGTAATGCCAGACGCTGATCGAGATCGCTTCGTAGATCAGGCGAGGCGAGAAGGCATGTCCCTGAGCGCATGGCTGCGCTCAGCCGC
>MPMJ01000063.1 GCA_002238425.1 SAR202 cluster bacterium bin16
ACGAATCCCTCGTCGGTGACCAGCCGCTTGAGCCGTGCCATGAGCTGCGCGTCGCGGGCTGCGCCGGGATCGTCCGGTTCGCCGGTGACCGGTTCATCGGTGCTCATGCCATGGCCTCCGCACGGGCCCGGAACTACAACGAAAGTGCAATCGGCGAGTGCAATAAAGTGCAAGAAACTGCAATATCCGTGACATGGGCCGGTCAGCTGTCGATCGGTGTCGCTCGCATCGCCCCAACGCCGTTCTCGCTCCTGTAGGGCCTCTCACCACGGACTGGCCAGACTCCGAACGGAAGTCTTTCTCTTGTACAGGCCCCCGACAGGGTCACCTTTGCCAGCAACGTGACGTCCTCCTGCGCCCGATCGTGTCCGTGACGTGTCAGGACCGTGCCCTGGAGCCGTGGCGCCCGGGCTGGCGCGGAAGCGTCCTGACGGGGTCGGCGGCGGCGCCTGCGGCTCGATGGCCGAAGTTGGCAACCCCGTATGCGCGACCTGCAGGCTCGGCGCCCGCCTGAACCTCATCTACTTCCTCATCCGGATCGGTTCGCAACGTGAGCGGAGGGTCCTGTAGAGGATGAAGTGCTGCTTTCGGGAGCAGCGCGGCCTGCCCATTACAGATGCTGAGGCGAGACAAAGGGGCACGGCAGAGGGCTGGCCGCTACGCGACCGGGTTCTTGCGGGGTCTGCCCCGCCGCCGTCCGTCCGATGACCAGAAGTAGACCACGTTCTCCGTACGGCGGAACTCCAGATTCTTTCCCAACGCGGTGGCAGCCGCGTTCAGCCTGCGCCGGATCGCCTGGGTCGTCTCGCCCTCACCCGCCTTGAGCTTAGTGCTGCCGGTCCCCATGCTACTCGTTTACGAAACACGCCTCACCCTCGGCCATCAGGACACGCTTCCCCTACGATGGGACTGCCCCCGTCCCTTCGTCCGCATCTCCGGCCTTGGGCAGCACGCCGACCACCAGCCAGAATACCGGCAACGTCAGAGGCCACAGCGCCATCCACCGCAGGCTCGCTCCTATGTCGCGTAGCCTCCCCACCAGAAGCGAAGTCCAGATGAAAAGGGCGAAGGGCGTGAAGGCAAGCCATGCGTAGAGGAGCACTGTGGGGAACCACCCGCCTGCAAAGCCGATGAGTGCAGCCGTCCAGAACCACACGACCCAGGTCAGGAACAGCCAACCTCCCACCGTCCAGAACCGCGTGCGGGTGACGTTGTCTCGGAAGGTGAGCAGCGTCCTTATCGCCGTGGCTGCCTCGGGGGTCAGCAGCCCCACGATGACCCAGAAGAGCGGAGCCGTCAGCGGCCACGCGGCCATCCACCATAGGCTCGCCCCCAGGTGGCGCAACCGCGCCACCGTGAGGGCAGTAACTGCGTAGACGAGCGCGACGCTCACGACGTTCCCGAAAGCCACCGGTGCCCATGTGCTGTCGAGGGCTGAGCCTAGACCCCTCGCCAACACCAACGAACAGACCAGCATGACACCGACCACACCGCCTGCCACCCAATACTGCGCTCGGCTGACCATCCCTCGGAACCTGATGATGTGCGTCGCCGCTGGTACCGTCTTCATCGTCGCCAGAGCCTTCCTCAGTCGCACGGCCCAAGAGCTTACTCGGGTTCACCGACGCTCACGCTCGTCGCGGACAAACTCCCGTCCATCTCGCGCCGCACAAACGCCGTCACGCTCACACCTGGCGCCAACTCGCCCGCTGCTTCCTCTGCAGTCGACCTGATGCGCACCGGTGTCCCGTCCGCCACGACAACCACCGCCGCGCCGTCCGCCGTTTCCAGCGTCAGCGCGCCGTCCGCGAACGATGTGATTGAACCTGTGACAACCGCAGCGAGACTGTCGGGGCCGCTTCTTCCGCCCTGTCCCGCGGAGTTCACGATGATGACCGCAGCCGCAAGACCTCCCGACCCGTCCGGGCGCACCGCAACCGATACCTCCGCCCCTTCCGTCAGGTAGGCCACTGCGCCGGCTGCCGATTCCGTCACGTTCACCACCGCATCGGGTGGCAGGGCAAGGTCCGCCTCGCCGTCCGGCGTCTCCAGGCGGAGCATCCAGTCCTCGATCGATACGACCGTTCCAGTCAGCGGTTCGGTATTGCGCGCGGCTGCTTCCCGCGGCTCCGCCAGGAAGGCCGCACCGTCCGGCTGGCCACCGAACGCACCGGCCTGCATCCCGCCGGAATCGATGGCCGCTTGCAGTTGCGCCCGAACCTGCGTCTCGAGTTCCGGGTCGTTCTCCAACTCCCGCCGCGCCTCCTCAGGCAGTGCCGCCATCATCTGGTCGACGTCAAACTGCTGCGCGTCAGCGAGCTGTTCGTCATCCACGCCGCCCGCGCCGGGTGCGACGAGGTCCGCAGTCTCGGGCTCCTGGACTTCCGCGCCCCCCGGAACGAGGCGCGACGCGCCATAGCCCGCGCCTGCGCCCACGAGGGCGAACAGCAGCAGCAACAGGATGACCCCGCGCGCGCACATCAGCGTGAGCCTCTCCGAACGCCTCCCGCAGAGCGTGCCACTGCTTCACTCATGCCGCAACGCCTCTATCGGGTGCAGCCGCGCGGCGTGCGCCGCCGGATAGATGCCGAAGAACAGCCCTATCGCCGCCGACACCGCGAGCGCCAGCGCCACGATCTCGCCACTGACCACCGCCCTGAAATCAGGCCCGAAGAGATCGGGGCCGCGGAACAGCGCCGTCACCCCTGCGCTCAGGCCCATGCCCAGGGCCACTCCCAGCAGTCCCCCCGCAAGGCTGATCAGCACCGCCTCCGTGATGAACTGCGCCAGGATGTCCCGTCGCTTCGCCCCGAGCGCCTTCCGGAGTCCGATCTCCCGCGTCCGCTCCGTGACGGACACCAGCATGATGTTCATGATGCCGATGCCCCCGACCACCAGCGAGATGCCCGCCACCGCCCCGAGGAAGAGCGTGAACCCCTCCCCGGCCTGGCTGGCCGCGTCTATCAGGGACTGCTGGTTCACGATCGTGAAGTCGTCCCTATCCGTTATCTCGCGGCGCAGGCGCAGGATCGTCTCCGCTTCCTGCGTCGCCTCCCCGGTCCGGCCGTCCCGCGCCCGCAGATTGACGGACGTCACCGTTATCTCTCCCGTATCCGTGCGGCTGCCGGAGAACCGGGAGGCGACCGTCGTGAGCGGCATCAGGAAGAGGTAGTCGTCCTGCCCCGCGAACCCGAATCCGCTGTCCTTATGTTCCAGCACGCCGATGACGGTGAACGGCACGCCGGCAGGCGGCGCGCTCGCGCCTTCGCCGGGGAAGCCCGGCCCAAACCCGCGTTCGCCACCGATGACGGTGAGCGTCACTCCTATGGGGTCGCGCGAGCCGAACAGGTCCATCGCCACCTCCGAGCCGAGCACCGCCACGTTGCTGCGGTTGCGCACGTGCGCCGGTGAGATGAACTCCCCGCTCTCGACGGTGACGTTCCGCACGAACGCAAAATCGGAGGTCACTCCGCGCACCTCCGCATACGTCCCCCTTCCGCGGAAGGAGACTTCGGCCGAGGTCCGTATCTCCGGCGCGACAGCCTCGATGGACGGCGCGGTCGCCGGGTTCGCCAGCGCAAGCGCATCATCCAGCGTCAGGTCCTCCGATGGCTGGACCGCCAGCAGGTTGGAGCCGAGCGACTCGATGCTCTTCGTTATCTCCGCCTGCGCCCCGCGGCCTATGGACATCAGCGCGATGACCGCTGCCACGCCGATGATGATGCCCAGCAGGGTGAGCGTCGTGCGCAGCCGGTTCCCCCCGATGGACAGCCACGCAGTTCCGATCAGCGTCAGCGGCGTCATGCCGGTTGCACCTCCTCAGCCTGCGCCTCCAGCGGGTCCGCAACCGGCGCGTCACCCACGATGAGCCCGTCGCGCAGCGAGATGATGCGCCGCGTGTGCCGCGCTATATCGGCCTCGTGCGTCACCAGCGCGACGGTCAGCCCCTCTTCCCGGTTCAGCCGCTGCAAGACCGCCATGATCTCCGTGCTGGAGCGGCTGTCGAGTGCGCCCGTCGGCTCGTCCGCGAGCAGGATCGCCGGGCCCTTCACCAGCGCCCGCGCTATCGCCACGCGCTGCTGCTCGCCGCCGGAGAGTTCCAGCGGCCGGTGCCTGTAGCGGTGCTCCAACCCCACCGACTCGAGTGCCTGTAGCGAGCGGGCGCGCGCGTTCCGCCGTTCACCGTACAGCAGCGCCAGCTGAACGTTGCCCAGCGCGGTCAGCCGGGGCAGCAGGTTGTACGTCTGGAAGACGAACCCGATCTTGCGGCTGCGCGTCCGCGCCAGCCGCCGGTCGCTCCAGCCGCTCACCTCTTCGCCCTCGAGCAGGTAGCTGCCGGAGGTCGGCGCGTCCAGGCAGCCGATGATGTTCATCAGCGTCGACTTGCCTGAGCCGGAGGGCCCCATGATGGACACCATCTCCCCGTGTTCGACGCTCAGGCTCACGCCGTTCAGCACCGGCACGACCATCGCGCCGAGGCGGTACGCCTTCCGCAGGTCGCGCATCTCGATGATCCCCATCGCTAGAAGTCCGGCCCGTATCCGCCGAACCCGAGCTGCGACGGTCCCGGTTCCGCCATGACCACCCGCTCCCCCTCCGTCAGCCCGCTCAGCGCCACGACCCAGAAATCATGGTCCGGCCCAAGTTCCACCCTCCGCTCCTCGACTCCGCCTCCCGTCCATACCCTCACGGTCGGCGCCAGGAAGCTCCCACCGACCGACGAGGTGGGTATGAGCAGCACGCCCGGATACTCCGCGAGCACGACCTCCGACGTGGCCCTCATCCCGTCGCGCAGGGTGAGTCCCGCCGGAACGTCCAGCCTGATCGTCAATGGGAACGTCACCGCTGCCGACTGCCCGGACGCCGCCGCGCCGATCTCGACGATCCCGCCCCTCAGCGTCTGCCCCTCCAGCGCGCTCAGGCTCACCGCCACGGGCATCCCCACCGACACCGCCAGCACGTCGATCTCGTCTACCGAACCGCCGACCTCCACGACCGACGTGTCCAGGATGGTGATCGTCAACCGCCCCTGCGTCTCCTGCTCCCGTCCGTTCGCCGCCTCCGTCGAGACCTTCTCCACGACGCCCGCTACAGGCGCGGTCAGCACCGCGTTGCCCACGTCTTCCCGCGCCTTGGCGAGGGTGTGCTCCGCCACCGTGACCTCCGACCGCAGCAGCGCCACGTCCAGCGACTCCGTCTCGACGGTCAGCTCCGCCGCCGCTTCCTCGTCGGCAACCAGCGCGTTCTCCGCATTCTCAACCGCTTCCTCTGCCGACAGCACTTCCCGCGCTGTCTTCGCCTGCGTGTTCTCCAGCGCCGCATGCGCGTCGTCCACCAGGGCACGCCTGCCTTCGACGACGACACGGGCGTCTTCCAGCGCCGTCCACGCCTCCTCCATCTCGTGTTCAGCGCACCTGCCCTCGTACGGCGGGCCATCGGGACACGTTCCCGCCAGCCTGCCGACATATAGCGTCTTCCACGAGAAGACGACCAGCTCGTCCCACAGCGTGGCCGGGTCGTCGTCGGGCGGGTCCATCCAAGATATCTCGTGGTTCAGCACCTGGCGGTCGTCGAACAGCACGTCCAGGTCAAACTGCCACCCGCCGAGCACTTCGGCAACATCTTGCTGCGTGTTCACGCTCGACGCCGGTACCCCCAGCCATTGCACGAACGTGTCCGCGTACTCCTCGGCGTGCTCGTCCACCACGTCGAGCGCGTCCTCGACCGCGTCCTGTGCATCCTCTATCGCGCCCTGTGCATCTTGCTCGTCTCTGGCCGTGTTCTTCAGCGTCAGCACGAGGTCTGCCCGCGCGTTCTCCAAGGCCCTCCGGCTGAACGTCACCGCGTCGCTTGCCGCCGCGACCTCGGACGCCTCCGGCAGACCGAGCGCATCGGCCAAAGCCTCCCGGGCGTCGCGCAGGTCCACCTCCGCCTTTGCCACATCCCGCTCCAGCGACGCCACAGCCGCCGCGTCCAGCCGCGCGAGCACGTCTCCCTCCCGGACCACGCTCCCCACGCTCACCAGCACCTCGCCCACCTCTCCCGCAACTGAGAACGAAACCTCCCGCCGCATCGGGAATGCCACCGTCCCGCTCGCGGTGACGGCATCAGTCAGCGTCCCGCGCTGCACGGGCACCAGCTGCTCGTCCTCGCCGAGCCCTCCAGCCGGAGCCGTAGACTGCTCCGGCGCGTAGTAGAAGGCGGCGAGCCCCGCACCCACGAGAACGGCAAGCAGTATCGGGATCAGCCAGACGTGGAACGGACCCGCCTTTGCGGACAGGAAACGCATAGGAATACTCCTCTACACGCACCTTCTTGCGATGGGATGTCATTCGCAAGGACGGCGAGCGCCAGTGGAACTGGGAAGCACGCGGCGCAGGGCGCGCGGATGAGGGTCGATGGCTGCCTGAAGGCCAAGGCGCCCACCTCCTGCGCACGTGTACCAGCCTGTCGAGCTATTACGCAGTGATCAGGTTGCTGGTTCTCAAGGACTGTGTCTCCCGTTTAGGGACGCCAATCTATGTGGAAAGCCTCGCGGCTGTCCGAGTGCGGGCAGAACACACCGTTAGCGACACACTCGAGAGACGCGTTCGGCTGGGAGGCCGTGTACGAGAAGTTGAAGGAGTTGCACCTGGGGGAGTGTGCGGAGCACGAGCGGACGGGGCGATGGGTCGGCAGGCTGGTGGGATATAATCCCCAAGTTACTTGCAACTCCCTAGACTGATTCGGCATGTGCTGCGGCAGCCATACCGCTTGATACAGGAGGCCTGATTCCATGAGCCTTTCCGCCTCCTCCTCCGCAACCCTGTCCGCTCCGCGCCGCCTGTTCAGGGCGGCCCGCCGGTGCGCATGGAGGTATGACCTGGTGTTCAGGCGATCGCTGGCATCCGTCCCTGCGTCCGTCTTCTCCTGCGCTCTCGCCGTGCCTGTCTTCGTCATCCTCGCGGCTGCATGCGGCGCGGAACCGCAGCAGCAGACGCAATCATTCGCCGCCCGGCCGACCCCTACACCGGATGCGGCGCAGGCGCCGACTTCGACGCCTCAAACGACGCTCATTCCGACTCCCGAGCCAGCGCCTACGCCTGAACCTCCGGCCGTGCCTATCGCCGAATGGGACCTTGACACGTCCTCCACGGGCGGCAGCCTCGCGGCTCTCCTCTCCGAAGACGAGCGCTCCTGCCTGCGGACCGCTCTGGCCGACCGCTACGATGCGTTCCGGGATGCTCCCCTCATCGAGGACGGGAACGGTCTCGCCGGTGCAGCGGAGGTGGCGGACTGTCTCACACCGGAGAGGTTCGCCGGATTCGTCGTTGCCATGTTCTCCGCCACCGCAGGCGGCCTGAGTGGCGAGACCCGCAGTTGCTTGGCCGATGTATTCGTCGGTGACCCGCGCGGGGCGCTCGCCTTCGCAGCGGGCGAACCATCCGATGACGCCCCGGACTCCGTATCCGTCAAGGCCGTGTCGTGCTTCACGCCGGAGGAAGCTGCGGCCATGACTCCTGAAGGTGAGGGGCCCCCGCCCGACACCGCCGGGTTGCGGTGCCTTACCGAGGAGTTGATGAAGCTGGACGGGGGGGAGGATGTGCTCCGCATTATCAGCACCGCTGATCCGGCCGGGCTGACTCAGGAACAGAGCGCCCTCCTCGGCCAGGCGGTGAACGCCTGCGGGATCGAGACCGAGTTCACATTCCCCGACCCGGCGTCGTAGACCCGGAGGACGACTCCGCTCCCTACAGGCGAGGGAGCCGTGAGGCCGCTGGTGCGGCGTGGCCCAGGCCGGGCGTGCTGGAGCCCATGCACTCCTTCGCGTGACGACTGCGTGCCTGGGCCGGGCTGGCCGTCATTCCAACCCTTTCACCTCCTCGGGAACAGACCTGTTTTGGTCGATTCCAGCGAATCGGGCAAAAAAGTCACCGCTACATTATCAAACCAGGAGGCGTCTTTACCCACAAGTTACTTGCGAATCCCTATGCTGCCACGAATAACCGGAACGAAGCCACGGCGAATGTCTCCGCACGCCCGATCGGCCGGTCAACTGCGGCTGAGAGAGGTCCTGACCGGCGGGGAGGATGCCATCGAAGGAGAACCCGGCGACCATGTCAGGTAGCAGAGAGAGGGCCAGCAGCCACCCGACGCCTTCAGGGGCGATAGGCTCGCGTTTCTGTGGAACTGGGCCCGCTGCAGAAGCACAGGACACCTGAGACGGAGGAGCAGGCAGTGGTAGAGCCCACCATCCGGCTGGAGGAATCAACCGCCTCGGGCAGGACGCACGCCCTCGATGTCTACGCAGATGGCGTGCGCCTCGGCTCCATCAGGCCCGTCGCCGAGGGAGGGTCCGACGGCTGGAGGTGGCACGCCGGAGCGGCGCTCGCCGACCCGGCACTCGAGGTCGGCAGAATCAACGCCCGCGAGGACGGCAGCAGCCGCAATCGGTGGGAGGCGGCGCTGACGGCGTGGGCCTCCTTCCTGACCGAGGCAGAATGGAATGAGACGCTGACGGTTGTCTACACCGAGGAGATCGCCAACACCCTGCACATCCATGCACTCTACCTGCGCAGGGTCCTCGACAGGGCGCGGGAGATGAAGCCCCGGACTGCCGAGGCGGCCAAGGCGCTGGCTGTACTGGAACGGCATCACCGCGAACTGCACGACGCAGTGACGGCGATCGGCGTCCCAGTCCCGGGCGAAGCGTGGCGCCCGACGCCCAAGGCATGACAGAGGGCCACCTTCTTCGAACGGCCGAGTCACGGCAAGGCGTTGCGTTGGGGCTGCCACTCCGCCGCCGAGCCCGCTCCAGGGCCTGACGCACCCGGCGTGACAGCTGCCCGGTCTTCGCACTCGCGGTCACCGTCTGCGGGTCGATCTCCAGCGCCCCCGCTGCGCCCTTGTACCCCTTCTCCCGCACGAGTTCCTTCAGCAGCGCCATGAGCCGCAGGTGGTGCAGGTCATTGAGGTCCCCGCTGCTCTCGATGACAGTGTTCACTCGTCTTCATCGCTCGTCCCCCTTGCTCCGGGTCCGGGCTCCGGTCCTGACCCGGCGTGAGCCCTGACCCTGACATCCGCCACGACCCCACGTCGTGCACCCCCACATCGACCGCCGTTTCTGCCCGGTTTCCACCGCGGATGTTTTTCAGGGGAGGTGGAAAACAGCATTTCTCACCTCCGGCGATACCACTGGCATCTGGAACCCGCCCTTTCGAAAGGTGTTCACTGTTCACGTCCTGCAACCACCCTTTTGCCGGAACCATACCACGACGGTTTCGATCCCCCGTCGTTCATGACTCGCTCGTGAAGCTATCGGAGACCGCTCTTGTGAGAGGGGCTAACGACGACCAGGATGTCCCGGCGCGTAGCGCTTAGCCGGAACACAACACGCCGCAGGCAAGGCTCACCGTCCGCGCCTACCTTCGCCTGCAAGCATCGCCGCCCGCTGCCGATTGCAAGAATCCCTCGGACTGCTCACAGGACGATGGAGGCGTCGGCGAAGGGCTACCCGCCCGGTGGCGTGGGCGTCGGCCCGGACGACGCGTCGTCCACGCCGACCTTCGGCAGTGGGTCGCCCTCGCCGGGGACCGGGGGCGGCTGGGCGGGCGGGCCGTCCGGGTGGTCGTACGCGCCGGTGCTCGCCATGAATTCGTCGAGGTCATGCACGTCGGATATCAGCATCGGCAGGCTGGCGTCTGCGCCGATACGCCCGCCGTACTCGCCCACACGGGCCTGACTGGCCGGCAGGTGTGCGCTTTCTCCGGAGAGTGCATTCACCTATAGTACACGCTGTTATGTGGGTACATTCACGCTTGTTTCCGCCACTGGCCGCCCCCTTTCTCCTCGTCCTCAGGCTCGTGGCGTGCAACTCCCGTCCCGCCGACGGTCGGGGCGTGGAGGTCGCCCCGGAGGCCCCTCGAACCGGAGAGAGCGTGAGGAGGGTATGTGAACACTACATTCCGCAAGGCCCGTTGAGAGTTCCTGCAGGATGAGTACGCCATGACATGGGCGAGAGCGCTCCTGCTGACGTTCGCGCTATCCCTGGCCGCCGCATGCGCCGCACCGACCCCCACACCAACCCTCATCCCCACGGCCGCCAAGGACCCCATCGTATTCAACGACCTTGGCTGGGACAGCGCGTTGTCACAGAACCGCATCGCTCAATACATCGTGGAGAAGGGCTATGGGTATCCTACCGGCGTGATCGAGGGAGGCACGACGGAAGCGCTCCCGGCTCTGAGACAGGGCGACAGCGACGTGATGATGGAGCTGTGGCTGCCCAACGCCAGTGAAGCTTGGGAGGAGGCCACGGTGGCGGGCGAGGCGGTCTCGCTAGGCGAAAGCCTGAGCAAGCTCTCGCAATCCGCGTTCATGATTCCCACGTACATCCAGGAAGCGCATCCTGATTTGGACAGCGTAGAAGACCTGAAAGAGGAGCAATACCGCCAGCTGTTCGCAGCCCCTGGGAACAACGGCAAGGCCAGGCTCGTCTCCTGCCCCGACGGTTGGGCCTGCAACGTGGTGAACGCAGTTCAGGTGGACGGCTACGGCCTCTCCGAACACGTGGAAATCGTCGTCCCTGAGTCCGAAGCGGCGCTGCACGACGGGCTCTTCGCCAGATACGAGCAGAGGGAGCCCTGGCTGGGTTACCTGGACAGCAGCATGGCCCCCGCGTTGAAGCTGGACATGGTCCGGTTGGAGGAGCCGCCCTATAGCCACGCATGCTGGGCCACGACCAAGGCCTGCGCTTACGACGAGACGACGCTCCTGATCGCCGTGCGCCCGGAACTCCTGATGCGCGCTCCCGAAGTGGCTGAGATGTTGCGGAGGTGGGACCTGAGTGCCGGCCACTACAAGACTATGTCGGTCTGGCGAATCGACAACGACGCCAGCCATGCCGGTACCGCGATCTGGTGGTTGAATAACAACCCAGGCGTATGGCGTCAGTGGGTGACGGACGAGGCCGCCACCGCCATCCAGGAGGCCCTTGAAGGCGGGGAACGCGCGAAGGGCTGGCCTGACCAATGAGGAGCGTGCCTCTCGCCCATGCCACCGTGTACGGGCACGCTCGGTGTGGAGAACGAGCGAGGACAACGCTCCGTCAGTGCGCGTTGAGAAACACCTTCCCACCTGACAGGCCCCGAGTTCGACACGCAGTGCGCGAACAAGAAGGATTGACTTATGGCTTTTTGTGTGTGTAATTGTATTACACACACATGGTTCGACTAGAGGGCGACATGGCCAGAGTGCAGTTGGTAATGCCAGACGCTGATCGAGATCGCTTCGTAGATCAGGCGAGGCGAGAAGGCATGTCCCTGAGCGCATGGCTGCGCTCAGCCGC
>MPMJ01000064.1 GCA_002238425.1 SAR202 cluster bacterium bin16
CATCGCCGCTCCTCGTTACGAAGTGCGGCCCATGGTCACCTGTTCGGCTCCCAGGGTGGGTCAAAGACCCTGATTAACCTGGTTCATAGTTCCTGATTATCTGGTACATAGTTCCTGATTATTGACAGGGGTCTCCGCGACCGCCAGGACGTCCATCTCTCTGCCGCCGCACGGGTCCGCGCGCTCAGGGACCACGGACGGAAGAACGACTATGCCGTCGTCCTCCCGCATGTCGACGGTCCGTACTCTCTGGCGCATGCCGATAGTCAAAATGCAGGACCGGCTCCGCAGACCGAGGCGCGTGTCAGCCCGGCCTTGGAGGAACATGGCAGCCGCATGAGCCTCCCGGATTGCGACGAAGTCGTTCGCTTATTCTTCACCAATAGTTCACACGGTGCCTGCTACAATGGTCTACCGTCATGGTGCTGTACAACGATGGACAGTTGAAGATACCGAGGGCCTACCTGAACGGCTACGAACTGGCCTGTCTCGAAGACCACGTGATCGCCCGCAACTACGTCGCCCACACCACCATCGGCGACCCGGCGGCGGATGCCATCGTGGAAGAGCTCGCTCCGCTGCGCCGGGAGGAAGTCAGCAGGTTCATCCACGCCGGCATGGAAGAAGACCGCAAGGTCCTGCGGGCTGCACCTCAGGCGTTGCGTGATTTCTTCATGGATGCACCCCAGCCCGACCCTGACTGGCTTGACCGCGACGCGCTTGCGCCTGGCATCCGTGCGTTCCAGAGAAACGCCGTCCCTGTGCTCGCCGCCTTCGTGACGGGTACGCTCATGAACGGCTTCTCGACGCTCATCAGCAAGTCGTTCGTGCAAACCGGGCGCATCTTCGACAACGGCGTCTGGCGGCTCAAGCAGAACAACCGTCACCAGATGGAGATATTCTGGCCCGGAGGGCTGGAGCGGCACGGTGATGGATGGAAGCTCTCGGTACGGATACGCTTCGTTCACGCACAGGTCCGGCGGCTGCTTGCGGAGACTGAACAATGGCACCACGACGAGTGGGGCGTCCCCATCAGCGCGGCGCATCTGGGCTATGCAGCGGCGAACTTCGCATCGGGGACATTGAAGCACTCGTCGGCACTCGGCGCTCGCTACAGCGATGACGAGCGTGCGGGTTTCCATGCCGTCTGGCGTTACGCCGGTTATCTCATGGGCATACCGGAAACCATCCTGTTCACCGATGCGAACCAGGCCAGGGAACTTTGCCGGATAGCAGTGATCTGCGAACCTCCTCCAACCGCGGAATCGGTCATCATGACCAACGCCCTCATCAACTCCGCCCCGCTGGTCGCGGGCATCACCGACCCGGAGGCGCGCAAGCGTCTCGTGAACCGCGTCATATACCCCGTTGCCCGTGGGCTCGTGGGGAATCAACTCGCCGACGCATTGCAGTTTCCCAGGTCCCGACTGCCCTTCCCGCTCCTGTCGTACCGGCTCGATCGGCGCCTCCAGCGCCTGCTGTTGCCTCTCCGCAGAAGGAGCCCCGAGGACTTCTCAACGCTCCTGACGGCATCGGCCTACGACGACACGGGCATGTCCTACCGTCTGCCTACCCACGCGCACGACGAACGGTCCAGGGCGTGGTGAGCAGCTGGCGATGCGCTCAGGTCTCCCTCGAGTGTCACCGGGGCCTGAAGGGCGGCAACAACGAGGAGTGGAGCTCGGTGGCGGAAGCGCGGCTCGATACGGTGCGCCCCACTCGGTCGCGCGTGCTCCTGCGCAGCCACGGGAGCACGTTGCGTGCGCTTCGGCTGTTCGCGGACGCATGCGGAGTGCGCGAGCTCGAGACGGTGGACGCAGGCGTAGCGAAGGGCTGCCTGCACCCTGAGTGGGCCGGCCTCGGCCTGCAGCCCCTCGCGCGGCGGGAGAACCAGCGCCCTGTTCACGCTCAGGGCCGCGTGGCGGCGCAGGAGCAGGAAGCAGGGTCGTGTGCGGCATCCGGGCAAGGAGCGTGATCGTGGCGTCCAGCGAGGCGATGGGGCTTGTGCTGTTGTTCGCGGGGGTGGTCGGCCTAATCGGAGCGGGCCTCCTCGCTGCAGGGTGTCACGTGCTGCGCCGGACGCGCAGGGTGCGGCGATGAGGCCGTGCGTCCTGCGCGCTGAACGAACCATTCCGCTGCCGCGCCTGTCGGCATCGGGAAGCGGAGGACGTCGACGTTCCATCGGGTGGCCTGGTCTCGGCGGGCGGAGCTGCTCTGATCATGGTCGGGTCAGCGGCCTGCAGTGGACAGCCGGACAGGACTAACCAGTGAACGGGGGACCCGCAATCGACGCCCGAAGCAGGCTTGGCGCTGTCGGCCCATCCGCTATGACTGCTGCGGTCGGGCTGATGCCCTTCGCTCGAACGTTCGTCACCTTGGACCGAGCTGAGGAGTGCAAGAGATGCTCCTGCTAGCGCCGATGGGATATGGGCAACACCGCCGGAACGGATCGACCCACCCGGGCATCGACGGGCATCTCGAATGAGCCCGGAGGACTCGGTAGGGTTGCGCGCGAGCCTTCGGGAGGCTCGTCGGGCCGCAGCGAGCGCCTGAGGAGGATGCATGGACGTCACAACTACACGGGAAGGCTTGAATCTGATTGTCAGCGTGGGAGGGCGCGTGGACGGTGCGAACGCAACGGAATTCCAGGCGGCGCTCGAAAGCGCCATCCAGCCGGACGATCATGGGGTCGTCATGGACATGGGGAACCTGCGGTACATCAGCAGCGCTGGGCTCGACGTCATCCTTTCGGTTGCCAAGGCGGTTCGGAAGCAGAACGCCAAGCTGGTGGGCTGCTCGCTCTCCGGATCAGTGCGCGAGGTCTTCGCCATCAGCGGGTTCGACAGGATCGTGCCGATCTGCGATTCCCAGGCGGATGCCCTGCAGGCGCTTGACGACTAATGGTCTACTCATCGCCTCGGAGGCCTGCTCAGATAGCTGGCCCACTCCTCGCAGGTCATGGCGGACTTGCCTCTGGCCCGCGGACTGCGCCTGTCAGACGATGGGATACTCTCCACGAGTTTCCCGAGACTTCCATGTATCGAGTCCAGACCGACCGGTTCGCAACGTATGCCCCGCGGTTATCAGCAGGGCGAGCAGAAACGAACCGCGTTCCATCATACCCGCTCCTCTACGAGAGGAGCCTCATCACGGAAGCGCAGCGGCAAGGGACTCGGCTCGACCAACTGACGTTGTAACTACAGTAGTCACGCTATTCTTCCATTAGTTCACTTGCAATGACCCTTTCCCGTTGTAATATCAGGCGGGAAGCCCCACCGGGACTTGCTGGATCACCCGATCAAGGGGCTCCGTCTCTTGGCAGCCGTGAACGAGAATGTCACCGAGGAGAGGGAGATTGCACCGCATGTTCGTCCATCGACCGATGCGCAGCAGGGATTGCACTGTGTGACCGCCACCTGGCGAGGACTCTCGGGGCTGCTATACCAGTTCGATGTCTACGACCTGAACACGCCTCTTCCCGAAACAGGCGGCAACTACATCTTCACGACGTTCCGGCACGGCGTCTGGCACCCGCTCTACATCGGCGAGACCGGCAGCCTCCGCCAGCGTATCGGTTCCGGCCACGAGCGATGGGAGTGCGCTAGAAGGCACAGGATGAAGCACGTTCACATACGCCCCAACTCGAACCCATCGTCTCGCCGCACTACGGAATCGGACCTGCTGCGGCAATATGACACGCCGTGCAATGGTTGAACAGCGATGATCAGAGTGGTCGTCACCCAGTATGTGACCCGAGGGGTTGCGGCCCTGAGCGCGATCGCGGCGGCCGTCGTCCTGGTTGCCTGCGGCCTCGCGGGGGAGCGTGAGCAGGCACCGGAACCCCTGCTGATCGGGCAACTCAATGCAATAACGGGCTCCCTGAGCTCGTCAGACTCGCTCCGCCACGCCGCTGTCCTGGCTGCAGACCACGTCAACCGGGCGGGCGGCGTGGCCGGCGCTCCGGTTGTCGTCATCACCACCGACACCGGCGCGGACCCGGCCAGGGGAGTGGATGCCGCGCGGGCGCTGGTAGACGAACAACACGCGGCCGTCCTGCTCGGTGCGAGGAACAGCAGCGTCACGATCGCCGTGGCCGAGCAGGTATCGGTTCCCCGCAAGCGTCTCCAGATCTCGAGCGTGTCCACCTCGCCCATGATCACGGGCCTGCCGGACGACGACTTCCTCTTCCGAACGGTGGTGTCCGACTCCGCCCAGGGCGTCGTCTTGGCGCGGCTTGCCGTGGAGCAGGGATACGAGAGGGTAGCCGTCATGTACTTCGACAACGCATACGGCCAGGGGCTGGCTGCCCAGTTCGAGGCGACCTTCGGATCTCTGGGCGGCGAAGTGACGTCTCTCGTGCCACACGGAGACGGCCAGCCGACCTACGTTGCCGAGCTGGAACGGGCGGCTATGGGAGACCCCGACGCGCTGGTCGTCATCAGCTACCCCGGGCAGGCGACGGTCTATCTGCGCGAGGCTCTGGACGGTGGGTTCGCAGACACATTCCTGCTCGTGGATGCTACGCGGTCCGCCGAGATGATCGAGGCGGTCGGCTGGGACGCGTTGGAAGGTGTCCGCGGAACGTCCGCCGGATCGCCCGCATCCGCGGAGAACAGGGCGTTCACGGCGGCCTACGTCGAGGCCCATGGCGCCTCGGTGCCCACGCACCCGCTGACGGCCCAGACCTACGATGCTGCGGCGCTCATCGCCCTGGCGGCCGCCCAGGCAGGCAGCACGACCGACCCGGAGGCGATCCGCGATGCGCTCAGGAGCGTCGCCAACCCTCCGGGCGAGGTGGTGGGCCCCGGCGTGCGGGGCATCGCGCATGCGCTCGCCCTGGTAGCCGAGGGCAAGGATATCAACTACGAAGGGGCGTCCGGCCCGGTGGACTTCGACGAGAACGGCGATGTGACCGGGCCGATCGAGGTATGGAAGGTCGAGGATGGGGAGATCAGGTCCACCGGTAGACTCGAGCTGCCGTAGCTCTAGGCTGCACCGGCAAAGCGCACGGTGGCATAAGGCTGGGCTCCACCGATGGTGAGGCGCAGGCGCGGCTTTCCTCCCACCCGCACCGGCTCGCTGAACGTCACGGCGACCTCGATGTCCTCGTCGGACAGGTAGGCGCCGCTTGAACCGGGCGCGCTGATGATGTCCACCGTCTTGACCGTGGGTGGCGTGGCATCCACCACGACGCCTGCCGTCGCCCCCTGCGCCGTCTTGCCCGAGCCATCCCCGTCGGTGTACAACGCCGTCGCCCGCAGGTACGACCCGATATCGCCGTCCGGCGGATATAGGCGTCCTGCTCCGCGCCCTCGATGGCGGCCCACGTCGACCCGTCGCTGGAGCGCTCCCACGTCCACGCCACGCCGCTAACGCCGCCGTCCGGATCGGTAACGCTGGCCGTGACGGCACTCCCCGCCTGTGGCGGGTCCGGATCCAGGGCGACCGCTCCCGCCTCGTCCACGTTGACCACGTTGATGGTCACCTCGATGGAGTCGTCACCGTCGACCTCAACCTCGCCGGCGGCATTCTTCCCGTCGTGGACGGTGACGGTCACCGTGTACTCGTCCTGGGTCTCGTAGTCGAGGCCCTCGCCCGCTGCGACGAATATCTGGCCGGTTGCGGCAATCGCGATGAACGCATAGCTGCCGCTGAGGGAATAGTCAGCGCGTCATCATCGTCGTCGGTGGCTGTGACCGGATCGCCGACGTAGACGCCGGGCAGGGAGTTCTCCGCCACGCTGCGGGTGGCGGAGTCCGCAGCGAACTGCGGTTCGTTGTTGGGTGTCGGCATGGGCGTCGGTTCAGGCGTTGGCTCGGGCTCGCTTGCCGGGGAACCATTTACCCTGTGGCCAGGCTGGTCGGTCAGAGGCCGGTGTCTCAACTGGGCGCGATTGCCGTCGGCGTCCTTGATCTTCCCGCCATTCACGTCGATCTTGTTCTTTCCGATGCTGATGCCGTCATCGTCCAGGTCGTTGGCCTTGACGACATAGGTGAAGATCAGCCGAGCGCCGTCCTGGTCGGAGCGTTCGTATCTCGCCCAGCGTTTCCTGTCGCCGACGGTGAGGCGCACGCGCGGCTCTCCGGTCACCGTCACCGGCTCGCTGAAGGTCACAGCGACCACGATCTCCTCGCGCTTGCCATAGGCGTCGCCGATTTCGGGATTGGAGGTGATCACGGGCCCGGCGGTGATCCCTACCGGGGCGGAATCCTGCTGGGCCTGGACCGAGCCAGTGGGCAGAAGCGCCAGCAGGGCGAGCGACAGCACGGCCAGGAGTGCGAAGGCGGGGGACGGGAAGAGGCGGCTCAACGACGAATTCCGTAATCGGGAGTGTGTCGAGGTTTTGTAGCAGAACCGAGTTCTGTAGCAAAGCCGGGGGGCGTACAGGCATGGCCGCCCTCAACAGGCGGCGCAGGGTTGAGAAGGCCTTTGTCGTCTTCCTCGTCTGCTTATGTCCTCCTGTCGCTACGGCTGACGCAGAACCCGTGCCGTGATGAGGCGCTGGAGTGCCAGCAGCTCATCGTCGTTGAAGCACTCGACCATTCTGAGGCCGTCGTCCACGATCGCCGCCACCGCCGCCGCCGGCATTGCCTGCGCCGCGGCCTGCCCACCCGCGACAAGCTCGAAGAAGTGATAGTTCTCCATGCCAAAAGCCTTCAAGCACGTCTGGGACTGATCGCTCAGCCCGCCCAGCACCTTCCCCGTGTCAGCGACGAAGATGTTGATGCTGGTCTCTTCCGAGATGCACGTCGGCACGGCGCTCAGAAGCTCGTTGACGAAGCCGCCGCCGGCGTCGGCCTGGATGCGCTGGGGCAGCTGCTCCGGTGTCACGCCGACCGCGTCGAGCAGGCAGGCGGCCTCGGCGGTGGGGATGAAGGCCAGGATTTCCAGCAAGGCAGACGGGTCCAGGGTCTCCGGACCGGAGAACGTTCGCTGGGTAAACGCGATCTTCTCTTCATCGTTCAGGCAATTGACGTAGTCCAGAAGGTAGACATGGGCTTCGCGGGCCGTCGTAACCGCCGCCTCAAGTCCAATCTGGATGTAGACGAACTCTGGCTGCTCCCGGGCCACCGCGATGATGCAGGCCTCCGTCTCCGCGCTCCACCCGCCGGACCAGACTAGGGTGACCCCCACTACGTAGATCAGGAAGTTGTCCTCCGTCAGACAGTCATACACCGCTCGCATGTTGGCGATGTCCCGGCCGGACTCCGCCAACGGCGCCGCCCGGAACGCCTGGTATGCCGAGTCGCCCATCGCCTCCTCCAGACAGGAGGCCTCGTCCCCCGACACTGAGTCGGCCAACTCTCCGCCAACCGTCGCCGAGGTGACCACGAAACCCTCGAGGGATCTGTCGGAGCCGGAATCGCAAGCGGCGATGAGCACCGCTCCCACCCCAACCGCCAGCAATAGGACAAACTTCGTCATCTGGTCATACCCCCTGTCAGCAATGATGTCGGAGTTCGGCGGCGGGCCTATGCCGTTCCCGAGCCCCCCAGACTTGCCTGGTGGCCCTCAGCGAGGTCAGCGCCAAGTTCTCCGTCCGCCATCTCGTTCGCAAAGCGGTAGAGCGAGCCAGTCCACTGCGCACAGGCGTTTGAGCGAGCGTCCGGATACGCCTGGTCGACGCGAGCGCGTACCTCATCCCTCGTCAGGTCAGCAACGTTGCCGACCGGCTCCCAACCGACGCCGATGAACCCCCCGACTCGACCTGCTCCCGGACCGCCTCGCCTGTGTGAATGTTCCAGTAGTGCATCCGGTTTAATCCTGCGCGATGGGCGCGCCCCGCGCCTTCCACAGACCCCACGGTCGCCGTCGCCTGACCCCATCTAGCGAAGTGTAACCGATATTGTCACATTAAATCGCGAGACTCTCGCCAAGGTGTTCACCAATTCGTTGTTATTATGGCCTCTAGGAGCGTCTGAGCCCGCAGAGCTGAGAGGGTCGGCACTGCTCCCATGCCCCCACACCGCGCAGACAGCGCCCCCGGAGCTCCCTCGGGCCGGCCGCTGTCTGATCCCCAGGCTAGCGGAGTGTAACCGATATTGTCACGTTAACTCGCGAGACTCTCGCCAAGGTGTTCACCCATTCTCTGCTACTATGGCCTCTAGGAACGTCTGAGCCCGCCGAGTTGAGAAGGTTGGCACTGCTCCCATGCCCCCACACCGCGCAGACAACGCCCCCGGAGCCCATCCCGTGTGGACGGGAATCGTGCCGCTCGTTGCTCCGCTGCTAGCGCTGCTGCTCGCCGCGTGCCAGACTGCCCCGCCGACTGCGACACCGGACAACCAGGCGACCGTGCGTGCCGCCGTCGCTGCGACAGCCATGGCGGATCCCGCGCTCGCACTGACCCCGACGCCGGTCCCCAAGCCGACTCCAACACCGGTTTCCATGCCCACCCCAACCCTTACGGCAATTCCCGCGTGGACCCCCATGACCAGTACACCGAGCGCACCTACCGGGACGCCGTCGCCGTCGTCCGCGGAGCGACCGAGGGGAGCACTGCCCGGGCGTTGCGGTGCTTTGTGCTCCAACGAGTTCTGGCAAGGCGACGTCAGCGTCGCATCCGTACAGGCTGAGTTGGACCGCGGCGCAGACCCAACGGCAGAGAGCACCTCTGGATTCACCCCCCTGCATTGGGCGGCGTTCTACAGGGTCGCCCCCGACATCTTCAGGCTGTTGTTGGCACACGGCGCCGATGCGTCGGGGATAGATGATGACGGGACGTCTGTTTTGACCTATGCACTTGCAAACGCAAACAGATCCGATGTCGTCAGATTGTTGCTGGAGCATGGCGCCGACGCTAACGCCAGGGAGTACGGGAGACCTGCCCTGCATGAAGCGGTGACTCTTGCCGCTTACGCTTCAGACCCCGAGACCGCAAGTTCCTCTCTTGAGGATGGCGTTGATCTCGCTGTGGATACTCTCGAAATCATCGGATTGTTGCTGGAGCATGGCGCGGACGCCGCAGCGAGGGATGATTATGGGCAGTCGGTCCTGTTGATCTACTTCGGGACTTTGGTCGAGATCGAGTCCCACGATGCCGCCCCGGAGGTCGTCGAACTGCTGCTGGAACACGGCGCCGAGGCAATGACGGAGAACGACGCGGGCATGTGGGTTATGACCCTTGCGATGTGGGCCGGAGCCAATCCCGAGATCATCGGGCTCCTCTTGGAACATGGCGCCGATGCCACGGTGAGGGATGACGAGGGCGATACGCTCCTGCACCGGGCAGCGGTGTTTGGCTCCGACCTCCGGCTCTTTGATCTGCTGTTGGAGAGCGGAGCGGACGTGACGGCCAAGGGAGTGTTCGGCTGGACGGCCCTGCATATATCGGTTCGAAACGAAATCCTGGGCCCCCAGGTAGTCAAGCTGTTGCTGGATAACGGCGCGGACGTGGCAGCCAGGTCCAACGAGGGAGCCACGCCCCTGCATTTTGCAGCCACATACTCCGGTCCGGAGGTTGTGAAGCTGCTGTTGGAGAGGGGAGCGGATGTGGCAGCCCGTGACGACCGCATGGATACGCCGCTGCATAGCGCGATGACTGACTACCAGGGCGACACCGACGATAGCGCCGACCCCGAGGTCGTCCAACTGCTGTTGGAAGACGGCGCCGATGTGGATGCCAGAAACGGCAAAGGGAATACTCCCTTGCATCTTGCGGCGGACCATCAACAGTCTGGTGCTGTTCAACTGCTGCTAGCACAGGGTGCCGAAGCCATGTCGCGGAATGACTACGGCGTCACGCCTCTGCACGAAGCAGCGGGTGGGGGCGCTTTCACGACCGTAACCCTGCTGCTCGAACATGGTGCCGATGCCAACGCTGCCGACGAGACTCTGCGCACTCCTCTGCACGCGGCGGTGTCCTCATTCGGTTCGCCATCTCCCGAGACCATTGCCCTGTTGCTGAACCGTGGAGCGGACATCAATGCGAAGGACGAGGGGGGAGATACGCCGCTCCATCTGGCAGCCGCGCATAGCCAACCCTGGCATCAACCTCCGACTGTTGAGATTGTCAGACTGCTGCTGGCCCAGGGCGCGGATATCACGGCGGTCAACCTTGAGGGTTACACGGCCTGCGATGTAGCCGACACGGGTGATGAAGGCATCAGAGCGTTGCTTTGCCCGTAACCGGTCCGTACGCATCTCCTTGCTCGTCTTGCGCGCCTTGCGCCTTCAGGAGACTATGCCTGCTGGCCTAAGTGGTTGGATCGGATGGGCCGCCAAGGTAGGCTGGGCCGATGCGATGGGGAGGCGCGGCCATGCAGGAGATAGTCGATAGGCGGTTGAGCAACGCGAGAGAACTTCTCGAGCTTGCCGGTAAGGAGCTGGATGCCCTTGATGAGATCCTGCCCGATATGGATTGGATAAGGTCGATCGCCAGGGCGAGGATCGGGGTGCGGTTCTGCGATGAGGCTCTGAGGTCTGCTGAGACTCTCGCATTGAAGAATCGAATGCTGATCAGACAGTACTCGCGGATTCCGTAAGCAAAGGCAGGATCGAAGAATACAAGAGAAGAGGCAGTGGCTTTCGGATACCGCTTTGCTTGTCTGTCTGTGAACTGGGGAGGAGTCTGGAGTTCCGCCGCACTGCTGGCGCAATCTACTTCTGGCCGTCGGAGGGCCGACGGCGTGGCAGACCCCGCAAGAACCCGGCATAGCACTACGGGAAGAGCATGGAGGGCAACCGCCGGTTCCGCCTTGGCGCGCTTGCCTGGACATCGTTGCTCGGTGTCTTGGGCCGGTCGGCGATACGGCCGCTCTCGGCCTCGTACTCGTACTCGCGGGCCACGACGTAGCCGTTCTTGCGGGCGTGATCCCTAAGCGCCCCGAGCTGGGCGGCCACGGACAGGTCCACGTCCTGGCGGTCGCTGGAAACCCTGGCGTAGAGGGCTGCCGGTGTGTAGCCCGTGATCCGGTCCATCATCGATGCGTCCTCCTTGGTCATTCCTGTTCGTCCGGGCGGGCCTCGGCCCGTTGGCGGCGTTCGCGCCGCGGCCACACTCGTTCCTCCATGTAGATGCGGATGGCTGTCATTCGCCAGGGTCATTAGGCCAGTCGTCGCCACAGTCATTAGGCCACCCCGGGCACGACTGATGGGGACTTGTATCAGGTCGTAGATGACGGGTCAAACACCCCCTTTGGTCCCGATAGGGC
>MPMJ01000065.1 GCA_002238425.1 SAR202 cluster bacterium bin16
GGTCGAACAACCCGCAGGAGCGACTGAACAAGGAGATCAGGCGCCGGACCGACGTGGTGGGCATCTTTCCGAACCGCGCCGCGATCCGCCGACTCATAGGAGCCCTCCTGGCCGAGCAGCACGATGAGTGGCAGGTCGCCCGACGCTACCTCGCCGGGCCCGCCACGCTCATGCCCCCTGAGGATGGCAATGAGGAGGCCATGCCGCTGCCTGAAGGCGTAGCAGCATAACAAGACAGCGAGGGTGACGCTCTTACACCACTTGACGGGACACTACCCTCGGTGCGCCTACACCCGCTCCTCGTAAATGTCCTCGCGCCGCAGGCTCAACCCTTCCGGCCACCGTGCCGTGGTGTGGGCCGGCCACAGCTCATCGAGGCCGGGCGAACGACCGCCGGCCAGCAGTTCACCAAGCCGGTGGTTCTTCTCCACACTGGCCCGGAAGTGCGCCATGACAGTAGGACGGGGCTCCTGCTCCAGGCGCGCTGCTATGTAGTCGCGAATAGCGTCTTCGAGCACGACGCTGAAGCGGCGTCCGTCGCTCCTCGCCAGTTCACGCAGAGCGGCGACCAGTTCGGCATCAACCCGGTTGGAGAGTCTCTCGCGCTGGATGGTCATTGCTGTCTCCTGTCATCAATCGTAAGGGGGCCTGCGCCGCGAGGCAATTCTACCCGTGCACCGTCAAGCCCACCCTTCCCCACACCCCACCGGTCACCCCCATCCCAACCTTCCCCCATCGAAGGGGGAAGGGGTCGGACAGGGCACCCATAAAGGATGCCCCTACATCAGGCAGCACCTGCGCGGCGTGGGGGTTGGAAGAGGGGGCGGCGGGCGGGACAGCGGCAGGTCTTGTCGAGGTTGAGGAGGTCGCCCTCGGCGTAGGCGTGGGCTATGGCGAGGACGATGCGGGTGGGATCGGGGGTGCGTCCGGTCCTCGCGCACTGGCGGAGGTAGGCGTCGATGGGGACGGGGCTGAGGATGGGGACGTTGACGGCTCCCGCAGCCTCGAAGAGCTCCGTGACGTCCGGCGGGGGATCGCCGCGCTCCAGTGCGTTGGTCCAGCGGCCGGCGTAGGCGTCAGCGATGGGGTGGAGTTCCGCCTGCACGGCCAAGCAGCCGAGGTAGCGTTCCATGGCTTTGATGCTGCTGTTCATCGCTGCTGCCTTATGAGGGTGATGGCGTTCTCCAGCGTTTCCATGCGGCGGCGGGTCTCGCGCTGGTCGCGGATGCTCATCGACATGGCGAGTACGGTCTTCGACGCGCGATGGGCCACGTTGGGGTCGTCGCTGTCGATCAGTTGCTCGATGCGGTGGGCGGCCCTGAGGCTGAGGGACTCGACCTGTGAGAGGGAGAAGTCCGAAAGGTTGCCCCAGATTCGCTCAAGCTCGGCTCGGAAGGCGGGCTCGTTCATCCAGCGCGTGAGGGTGCGCCTGGTTACCTGTGCGGCCTGCGCCGCGCGCGTGAGGTTAGGTTCAGCGGCGACGTACGGAAGGGCGGCGGCCTGTCGGGGTCTGAGGACGATCGTTCCTGTGGATGGGACATTGTGAGACATTTCGGGACATACCTCCCCTGGGATTCGGCCTCGCGTCCGGCGGTTGGGCCGGGCGGCGGTGGGCCGTGCAAACAGGGTAAAGAGGGGTGGGTTGGGGGCGCAACGGGCAGATGTCACAGAAGAATCAACATCGATGGCCAAGATGGGGGCTCTCTTCGCTTTACCTCCCAGTCATGCGGCGGGAGTGGCGATCGAGCACAGCGCAGGGCGTCACGCTAGAATCGGGTGACTCTGAGGCTGGCCTTTTCACAGGGAAGCGTACCGCTGTCTCAACCACGCCAGCAGGCCATCGTAAGTCTCTTGAACGGTGGACCCGCCTTCTTCGATCTCGGCTGCCAACGCCTCGTCGAATGACGAGTATTGATGCCGCACGAAGCGGACGTGCATGTCTTCCCCGAATGTGTCAGCGAGGTACTTCATGATCAGCGCGCCGCCGAAGTAGATGTCTGACGTGCCAAGTGTCGGCGTGCTTGGCGACCCGCAGCACTCAAACCGGTCAATATAGCGGTGCCCGTATCGCACGAGCGAATCGAAGCCGTCTGTCCGGTTGTACTCGGTAGCGTTGAACATGCCCTCGTATTCGGCCATCCCTTCAAAGACCCATTGGGGCACGGGCCAAGGGAACGTAGTGCCAAAAAACGAGTATTGGATGGCATGGGTGAACTCGTGCACGATGTTCTTGGCATGGTAGTCGTCGGGTGGTAGCCGCATCCCACCCCAAGTGCGGCTCGCATCCCAGGCGGAATGAGAAGGCGTCAGGTACGGTATGAACCCATACCACCCGGCCCGTTGATAGGCACCTCCGACGGATTCACCGTAGCCCCAGCAGCACCTGAACCTCGTCGTGGACACACTGGCATCGTCGTTGGGTGCGGGTAGCAGCGCGACGTTCACGTTGAGAGGCAGTCCTTCGACAAAAAGGTCTGTTACTCCGTACTTGTCCTGCATCAGCTGCACAGCATGATCCATCCATTCCTCGGCGAAGGGAACGTCGGCGGAGTACCGGTCTATGTAGCAGATCGAATAGTGCTCCCTGGCGGCCTCCAGCCACTGAACTGAAGCATCGTACTCCGAGCACCGCCCTCTCGCCTGCACACTAGGAGTTGAAACCACCGGCCTCGGCGTAGCGGTTGGTCTCGGCCTCGACGTGGCGGTTGGCAGGGGTTTCGGCGTCGCAGTTGCCGTTGGGCTCGGCGTCGGCGTTGGAGTCACAGTGGGCGTTGGCGTTGGCGTTGGAGTCAAGGTGGGCGTTGGCGTTGGCACGGACGTGGGCGTCGGTTGAGCCGCAATCGTTGCTGCGACCGCTGCGCTGATGGTCGCCTGAAGCCTCGCCTCTGCTGTAGCGGTGCCAGCGATCGCTGCGCTCACGGTCGCCTCGACGTCTGGTGTCGACGTAGGAGGAGGCGACTGGCAGGCACCCAGGACGAGCGTAAGGACGAGCAGGGTCAGTGTTGCAGGTGTTCGCAAGTGAAGTCTCTTGAGGTAGACCTGCATCGCGGAGGATGAGGCCGAAGGGACATTACTGGCCGGGCAGGATAGATCGAACGGGCCCTGTTCACCAAGGCTGTCGCTAGTGTACAGGAATGGTGGTATGCAGTAGGGGTTTCCGTGGGTGGCCTACTAGACGGTTGGGACCATCAGGCTACAAGGCACCCTCCCTCCCTTCACACCGCACCGCCGCGTGACCTGGCGGTCACTCTGGATTCCCGTTTTCACGGGAATGACGGGTGAGGAGGGAGAGGGGGTCAGCACCGCCCTACCCGCCCTGGCTCCCGGTCACGGCGGCACGGCAGCATTGCTCGTCCTGGTCGGGGGTGCCGCCTGCGACGCCGATGGCGCCTACGACGTAGGGCCTGCCGATGGGGATGGCGCCGGGGCCGGCGGCGAGACGGGTGCGGTCGAGGGACTCGGGGGCGCGTTCGAGGGCGCGCTCGTTGACCTGGGAGGTGGAGAGGGCGAAGCCGACAGCGGTGTAGGCGCGGTTGGCAGCGGACTGCGTTTTGGCGGGCTCGTCGGAGGCGGCGGGGGAAGTGGCGACGGGTTCGCCGCGCTGGTCGACGACGACGACGCTGACGTCGATGCCGAGTTCGCCCGCTCGGACGAGGGCCGACCGGATGAGCTGCTCGGCCCACTCGACGGAGACGGCGGGCGTGTCGCCCTTCACTTCGAGGAAGAAGACCCGGTTGCGCTCGATGGAGGCCTTCCACTCCTCGGGCACCTCGTGTTCGAGGTAGATGGCGTCCACGGGACAGACGAGCACGCACTGCTCGCAGGCGATGCAGAGGGCGGGGTCGATGAAGAACTGGGGCTCGTCGTCGGAGGAGGCGATGCAGTCGACGGGACAGACCTCGACGCAGGTGCCGTCCTTGACGCCGATGCACGGGTCGGTGATGACGTAGCTGGAGAAGGGGGCGTCAGTGGTCATCCGCGAGTCCTACGGTCACGAGCCAGGACGGCCGAGGGGCAGCGGGAGGTCGGTCAGCACGGCGTCGCCGACGTACTCGGCGCGCCCCGGCTCGAGGCCGGCTGCTCTGGCGGCGGCCGCCGCGTCCACGGGGCGGACGGTCCCCCTGTAGCCCAGTTCCCGGATATACGCCGCGACGCTGAAGTTGACGGACGCGGACTCGTGCAGGACGTGCTGGCCGGCCATCCCCTTCGCCTTGCGGGGGTGATGCTCGGCGTGCACGGCGCAGACGATGGTGAGGGGGTGGTCCTCGGTGAGCTCGCCGGGGCCCGGCTCGCCGTCGGCGTCATCGCCGGGAAGGAGGAATGCGGGGTCGGTCCTCGCCACGCCGATAGCGCTCCCGCCCAGGAACGTGACGAGCTGGTCGAGGTCCTGCAGCAGGCGGTCGGGCTCGGGCAGTTCGCTACGGACGGGGAAGATTCGTCCCTCCGGCGCGCGGCGTATGGCCTCGGTGATGGAGTTCGCCGGGTCGGCGAGCGGCCTGTTTACGAAGGCGTCCCAGTAGGGGTCGCGCGAGCGGCCCGGCAGCCAGTTGAGCAGTTCCATGCCCTACGCCTTGCTCTTCAACTTCTCTTTGAGGATGTCGAAGCGGCGCGTGTTCTCCTTGAGCGGGTAGTAGTAGCCGCGCTCCGGCTCCTCCGGCATGGCCGTGCCGTCGGGCAGCTTCAGGCGTCCGGAGTCGTGGCTCATCCACTGCACGCGCTTGCGGCCCAGCTTGCCCCAGAAGCGGTCGTCTATCCACTTCAGCGGACGGGTCACGAGCCCGCGCAGAGGGATGGGCGTCCACTTGATGCTGCGCACGGCCACCGTGCGCCACCAGACGTCCGGCTTGGTGTAGGGGCAGACCGCCACGCAGGTCATGCAGATGTCCCAGTACTCCATGACGTGGGGGCGCAGCCGGTAGCAGGTCTCCCAGTTGATCTTGTACTTCTCGACGCCGTTGACGACGCCCTTGCCCTCGGTGGAGATGCTGTTGGTCGGGCAGGTGTTGGCGCACTTGCGGCAGACCTTGCAGAAGTCCTCGACGCCGATGTCGATGGGCGCGTCGGCCACGAGCGGCAGGTCGGTCAGGATGGGGTCGCCGAGATGGACGCGGGCGCCGAAGCGCTCAGTGATGAGCATGCCGTGCCTGCCGATCTCGCCGAGCCCCGCCCCGAGCGCCACGGGCATGGGCGTCGCAACTTTCGTCGCCACGCCGTAGCCGAGCTCCCGGATGTAGCCCGCGAGGTTGGCGTAGGTCGAGCGGAGCGCCTCCGCGCCGAAGTGGTACGCGGCGTCGCCGATGCGATGGCGGTGCGCGCGTCCCATCTCGTAGTCCCAGGCGTAGATGAGGGCGATGGCGTACGGGTAGCGGCGCGCTGTCTCCTCCGCGCTCACCATGACCGTGCCGCCTCCGCTGTCGGCGCCCCGGCCGTCGTCGGGGTAGCGTCCCTCCTTGTAGAGGAACGACGGGTGGACGCGCATGATGCCGACGTCGGACGCGCCGAGGTGTTTGGCGACGCGCTTGATGTGCTCGGTCATGACTTTCGGGTCGGCGACCTCGGTGCGCTCCGGGTTGATCTTCCCGCGAGGCGCTCCGGCGATGTGGGTCTCGACGGCGTTGCGCCGGTCGGCTGACGAGTTGGCGGTCGCGATGCGCCCGAGCGGGTCGCGGGACGTCCGGTTGAAGTACCAGTTGTTCAGCGGCTTGCCGAGCTCGCCCCGCTTGTTCTTCTCGTGGGGGGTCTGCGAGGCGTCGACCGATTGCCAGTCGCCCACGACCCGGACGCTGCGTCCCAGGTACGGGACCGGCTCCCACGTCGATGCTTCGTTCTGCGCTTCGTCCTTGATGACCATCGGCAGCCTCCCCGTCGCGTCCGGGTTACGGGGGATACTATACCGCACATACGCCACCCTATCGCGAGCGAAAGGCGGTGCGTGGGGCGGAATCGGCGGGGTTTTCGTCAAGCGGCGCCCAGGGATGGCCGATTTCCGCGAAGCGGAGGCGACGGCGGAAGCGGGGATGAGTGGCTTGAATGCGGAGCCGGTCGGCGTTGCTGCAGGGGCTGCTCTAGAATGGGGCAACAGAGCCTCGCCTCAGGAGAACCAGTCAACTCACTGGTGTACCAGTTCAAGCGGTGTGTACACTGTGCTTGTCACACCGAGAGGTGCTTTATGCCTGCCAAGGGAATATGGATAGCGATGCCCGTGGCGACCAAGCAGTTTCCTGATGGCTGGTGGTCTCTCGCTGTGAAGGCAGGCATCTGCGCCCATGGAGACTCGAAGGAGGCAGCCGAACGCCGCTTCGACGAGGCGCTCACGCTATGGGCGGCAAGTGCGCCCAGCACGGAAGTGCTCCTAGCCAGGCTCCGTGCCGCAGGTATCCCATGTGGCAGGGGTGACTCTCTGCCTGACCGCGACGAGTTGCTGGCCAGCCTCTCTGCTCACGAAGATATCCCGTCTGGTGACTCTGAGTCTGGCGTGCCCGCTGACCACCGGGTGGTGTTCGCGGGCGCTCATTAGAAATGGTCGATGAGCAACTCGCAGACTGTGTGCTCATACGTCTCGGGCTAGGGCCGAAAACCGTTCACGGCACTCTGATCGAGTATGGCGCCTGGGGTGGGTTGTACTGGTGGCCTGTGCTTCTTGATTTTCGCAACGGCAGCATGCCGGTCGAGGTATTCATCAATGTCGTCTGTTCATCCGGAGTAGCACGGACGCTCGTTCAAGAAGCCCTCGAAAGCTGCAGCGAGTGTTGAATATCCACTGAGAAGGCCAGCGCGTAATGGCATCCCTCTAGGACGCGCCCTCTTCGTGCTCGTGGCGGTGGTAGATGTCCTCTATCGCGCGGTCAAGGTCGGCCCACTGGCGTTCGGTGGCTGAGCGCAGGCGCATGTTCTGGAACGCGCCCCAGACCGTCATCGCGGGCGGCACCAGGAGGACGGAGAAGATGAGCGAGTACGCGATGGTGATGGCCGCCGTGATGCCGAACTGCTGCATCGCGGCCAGCGGCGAGAACGCCATCACCCCGATGCCGAGCGCCGTCGTCAGCGCGGAGCCCAGCAGCGCCGAGCCGGTGGTGGAGAGCGTCCGGACCGCCGCCCGCTCCGGGTTGCGCAGGCGCGTGAACTCCTCGCGGTAGCGATGGATCATGTGGATGGTGTAGTCCACGCCAATGCCGATGGAGAGCGCCGTGATGATGGACGTGGTGATGGTGTACGGGATGCCGAGCAGCGCCATCGTGCCCAGCACCGAGATGAGGACGAGCACCGTCGGCACGACGGCGATGACCGCCAGCGCCGGTTGGCGCACCGTCAGCCAGAAGAAGAGCACGAGAACCACAAGGGCCGCCGCGATGGTCGTGCCGATGGATTCAGTCTGCCGGTCCCTGATGGTGTCCGTGACCACGAACGAGATGATGCTGTCCGAGGTTGCGGTGAGGGCGTCGTCGTCACCGCCCCAGACCGCCTCGACGTCCTCCTGCAGCCGCTTCGATGCAGCGGGGTCGCCGGTGGACGCCGGGAACTGGAGCAGGATGGGGTCGTTGACCGGGCTGTGCCGGAGGGCGGGGTCCCTCGCTTCGATCTCGTCGATGAGTTCCTGCATCAGCGCCCCATCGAGCCGTACGCCCGTGGTGGCCTCCCGGAAGAGCGCCTCGAGCTGCGGGTCGTACTTGTCACCGGGCTGCCCGCTGTCGTTTGTCCAGTCCTCGATGAGCAATTCGTAGGAAGTCTGGAGCGGTCCCGCCGCCGCTGCCGGGCGTGTTCCCTCGTCCTGGAAGGAGTCCCTGAACTCGTGCAGGTTGAGGAGCGTGCGGGTCTCCGTGGCCTCCGCCCTGAGAAGCACGCTGATGTTCTCCGTCGAGCCGCCGACGGCCCTGTCGAGCGTGCCGAGGTCCTCCAGCACGGCGCCGCCCCTGGGCAGGAGGTCGCGGATGCTGAACTCCGACTCGAGGCCCCTGGTCGCGAACCCCAGCGCAATCGTCACCGCCAGCACGGCGATGATGTAGGGCGCAGGCCTGCGCGTGATCTGCCTGCCCAGCAGCTCCGCCAACCGGTCGATGCCGGGCAACGCGTTCGAGATCGGGCGGACCGGGCGCAGCTTGCCGCGCGCCTCGCGACGGCGGTCGATGATCGTCCGGCCCGCGGGGATCAGTGTCAGCATCACGATGAGACTCAGCCCCACGCCCACCCCGCCGACGATGCCGAAGTCGCCGACGATCTCGACAGGCGAGAAGAGGCCCACCATCAGGCTGACGATCGTTGTCACGGCAGCCAGCAACAGCGGGACGATGACGTTGCGCAGTCCAACGCGCGCGGCGCCCACAACCGCCTCGCCGGCAACACGCTGCTCCCGGTAGTGCGAGACGGTCTGGATCGCGTAGTCGACCGTGAGGCCGATCACGATGATGGGCACCATCGCGCTGAGCGTATTCGGAGCGCCGACAACACCCAGTCCTCCCGGCCCCAACCAGCCCTCCATCCCCACAACCCACATTATCGCGACGAAGAGCCCCAGGAGGGTGAGCAGCAGGTCTGAGACCGAGCGCATAAAGAGCACGATGAGCCCCGCGATGAGCACCAGCGCCAGCAAGATCAGCGGCCCCATCCCCTCGGTACCCTTCTTGTACTCGTCCTCGATGACCACGAACGACATGCTGCTCACGCGCAGCGGGCCCTCGCTTCCGATCGCCAGTTCGTTGATCCTCCGCTCGGCGTCGACGACGCGCTCGTCGCCCGTGTCGTGCAGGCGGATGCTGCCTATCGCGACGGACGTGCCGTCCGTGTCGGTCCCGGTCATGAAGTCGAGCGTGTCCCCGATGCCTGGGATGTTCCGGACAGCGTCGATCTGCTCCTGCGTGACGCCATCGAGGCTGCTCACCTGGAGCCCGGCCTTGACGAGCAACGAGGGTGCGAAGAACGGAGCGGTCGGCGCCAGTATCCCCGCGACAGCCGGGTCACCGGCGATGCCGGCGAGCAGGCCGTCCATCTGGGTGAGCGCGCCGGGTGTGAGCGCTTCGCCGCGGAAGAGGAGCGTCACCACCCTGACCTCGCCGGAGTCTCCGAAGAGTTCGTCGATCTCGGCCATCGCCATGGCGACGTCGCTGTCCCGGGGAAGCGTCCCCTCGGTGTCCAGCGGCGCCTCGCGCAGCCCGGAGCCCATGGCCATCAGGACGGTGAAGAAGAGGAGAACGAGCAGCGTGAGCCACGGGCGAACCGTGACCAGCCAGCTCAGCCATCCGAGTATGTTATGCATGGCCACGCTGCAACGTCAGAGTCTCGCACCTGTGCATCATCGGAAGGCGCAGGCACTCGGGGGATTCTACACGGGGAAGGGGCCAGGCACTCATGCAATTCCTGCCAATGCGCGTGGCCTGTCATGCAGGGTGTGCGCAGTGGTCGGGGTGCTTGCGCAAGGTGGGATTTCGGCTGGCGCGGTGGGGGGGGTGGGCGGGGGGGGGGGGCTTGGGGCGAGGGGGGGTTGGGGGGGGGGGGGGGGGGCGGCCCCCCCCCCCCCCCCGCTACACCGGACATTCCTCTCCGCCACGTGCACGATGGGCCGATGCCTCCCGAGAGATGCTTCGGCGGCGCTCAGCATGACAGGGATCGTCGTGCGTCGGTGTGCTTGCGCAAGGTGGGATCTCGGCTGGCGCGGGGGCGGTTCGCGAACCGCCCCTACACCGGACATTCCTCTCCGCCCCACCGCGTGACCTCGCGGTCACGCTGGATTCCCGCTTTCGCGGGAATTGTAGATGTCAGCTAATTCGCTGACAGATTCTGCATGGTTTCGAGGGGTGTCTTGCCACCCAAGCCTTGGTGGGGCCGCTCCGTGTTGTAGTAGAGGAGGTACTGGACGAGCTCGTCCTTCAACTCC
>MPMJ01000066.1 GCA_002238425.1 SAR202 cluster bacterium bin16
GGTTGTCACCGCCGTCGCTCTGCGCCGGAGCAGGGGCTGAAGACAGCAGTTTGACGGGCCACGAGCACCTACAGCCCATGGACATGACCTTCACGAGACCCGGTTCGTGGGTAATGGTGTTCCGCAACGGCGGGTGGTCTTCCTCCGGCTCCCCCGAGCGGTAGTAGCGCAGATACGGCCTCAGCTTGGCCCTGACCCCGCGGGGATGGCGCGCGCGGTGCTCGCATTCGAGGTAGAACGGCACGTGGCTGTCACCAGCGATCAGCTCCCCCACGGCATCGGGCACGATGGATGGCTCTCCGCGCCTGACGGACCGTGACGCCCGCTCCGCCGGCAGCGTCCAGAGCAGCTCGCTCGAATCGTCGGCCAGTGTCTCCGCCGCCAGCGCCGACAGGAACCACGTCACCGCGTCTGAGTGTTTCGTCTGGCGCGCCCAGGTGTCGATCCGGTGTCCCAGGTAACGCTTGCGTCCGTGGCGGCCCCTTGTCATCACGGTGCTCCATGTCTCCCGAGCCGCGGGCAGCTGGGCGCGGTCCCGGTGGGCGATGTGGCGGATGCCCCCGTCGGACAGCGTGTAGCGAACACAGCCGCGCTGTCCGTGGCGCTCGATCAGGCCCCAGGTGTCCACGAGGCTGTGCATCACCTGGCTCACCCGTCCCTCGGAGACCCCGAGCCAGCGCCCGAGGTGCCCGCGCGGCAGCATCGGGTGGTCGGTCAGCAGGTCGAGGACGCGCTTCTCCGACGGGCTCAGGCCGAACGTAGGCGCCGAGCGCGCCATCCGCTCCGGATGGGGCAGCGAGGCGCGTCTCCGGGCACGCTGCTGCGGCAACGGTCCCCTGCCGGTGCGGCACCGCGAGCGCACATCGTGGAGCGTGCGGTACTTGTCGTAGCCTCCCACTGTCCGCTCCATCCAGAGGCGGTGGGTCTCGCTCTCCAGCGCGTCGCGCGACTCCACACCGACGAAGCAGTCGTCGAGGTGGATGCGCTCGCACAGCCGCGCCGTCAGCCGCTGCTCCCACGGGCTCGGCACCAGCACCAGGACGACGCCGGGGCGGTGAGAGGGGTCCCACTGCGCTATCGCTCGCAGGCGCTCGTAGAGCGAGCGCCTGCGCAGCCCCAGTCCCTGGCGCACCACGCCGAAGCTGCACCCGTTGCGCAGGGTGATCGTGGCGTCGAACCGTCCGCGCCGGTGGAGCTCCACCCGGGACCGGAGCGAGCGGTACCCCGGCGAGAGCGCGGTCGCCAGGCGGTAGACGCTGGCCACCGCATCCATCCGGCGCAGCAGCAGCGTCAGCCACTGCTGCGAGACCGGGTACGCGCGCACGAACTCGGACGGCGTGGCGAAGCCCAGGGCATCGGACGCCTCCTCGATTCCCTCGTCCGTCAGAAACCACCTCCCGCTCGTCGGCAGGTGGACGGTCCCGTGGTTGACCCGCCCGGCGATGCCGTTGGCGAGCAGACCGGTCAGGACGCGGTGCACGGTCGCGTACGCCTCGCCGAGGATGACCGCAAGTTCCAGTGTGTCGGCGACTGGCATCCGGGCAAGCGCATCGAGCAATTGTCGTTCGGTGAGTCTCATGAGACGAGCGTAGCAACGGGGGACCCGTCTACGCAGCCAGAGGACGTTACTGTCTCATGGGCGTAGCCATGGAGCAACAGCGTCCGCTTTCCTCACGCGAAAGGGCATGGGATAGGATGTCGTTCGATCCTGCGTTGACCGTGCCAACGGGTGTACATACACTAGAGATGCCGTTCGAATGGGATGACACCAAGCGCGAGATCAACATCCGCAAGCACGGCGTAGATTTCGTGCGGGTGGAGGCGTTCGACATGGAGACGGCGATACAAGTGCCTGACATGCGCTACGCCGAGCCGAGAGTCCGAGCATATGGCTACATCGGCAACCGGATGCATGTTCTCGTGTACGTGAGGCGGGAGGCCGACGTCCGAGTCATCAGCCTGCGCAAAGCCAATCGAAGGGAGGAGGTACGCTATGCCGCCTCTTAAGCCCGGCCACATCAGTCCTCCACCGGAAGAGGAAGAAGCCATCAGCGAAGGCATCGCCTCGGACCCCGAGAACCCTGAGTGGGGGGAGGAGGACTTCGCACGAGCGCGACCCATGGCTGAGGCCGACCCCGAGCTGGTGGCGATGTACCGCGCGGGCAAGCTCACCCTGCCGCCCAACGTGCGCAGGGAGCACCCCAAGACGCGCGTCACGATTCGCCTCGACGCCGACGTGGTCGCGCGGCTTCGCGCAGACGGCCCCGGCTGGCAGACTCGCGCAAACGCCGTGCTCCGCGAGGCTGTTTTGGGGAGATAGGGAGAAGGTGGAACTGACGCGCGAACCGGGGCGCAGCCGCCTGTGAACGTCCGATGCCCGACCTGCAGGGGAGTTGGGCGCGTCACTACGAGACTCCATGACACGCTTGGTCTTCCCATAGACCCGTCTCCCGAGGACATAGGCAAGGCCTTTCGCCGGAAGGCGCTACTGTATCACCCTGACCGGAACAAGGCGCCTGACGCCGACGCGCGCATGAAAGAGATCAACAAGGCGCGGCGTCTCCTTGCTCGGTCTGCGGATATCCGTGCCGGTCAGCCCACCACAGGTCGTAGCCGTTCACCCGGTTCAACCCATGGGTGATGAGCGGCACATCCCCTTACGAATCCCGTGAAGCGACCGGATGGCTGACCCTTCTGGGTGTGCGTGGACGCGTAGACGACCGCCACCGATGGATGATAGATTTCGGTAGGATCGGATAGCGAACCGTAAGCAAGAGAGGTGCCTCAGAATGAATCCCATGGATGCCAGCCGTGATTTCGGCTTGAATCCTGACCTTGCAGTTACAGCGCTATGGATAACGCAACTCGCCTACAGTGTCACGTACATGCAGCTCGCTGCCCAAGCAGGCATCTCTCCTCCCGACGCCCTCCAGACTGCCGAGGATGAGGCGAGTTCAATATGCGACACGCTTGGGGCTACCCCTGAGATTCGAGCGGAGGTTCTACAGTGTTTTCAGATGGTTCGAGAACAGAACCCCAGATGGCGTCCCTAGGCCCTCAGCCAAGGACGTAAGCTCCGCTTGCCAATCGAGGTGAGTGATTCCCGCGCCGGTAATAGTTCCCCGCCACAGCGTCCGGCTACCCGGCTTGCACGTCTCTTGGCGTGCCGCAGCCCAATCAACATGGCATGGAGGGCTTTCGTGCCCTCCTATCGGTCTGCGTCGGGTAGAAGCGCTGTTGCAAGTACCTTCACCGGCGTGCCACAGGAGGGTATATGCATCGATTGGTCGGCGCCGCAGCGGCTGGCTTTCTGCTCATAGGGCTGCTCATCGCAGGGTGCAGTAAGGCTACCCCCACACCAACTGCTGCTCCGACTTGGACACCAGTGCCAACTTGGACTCCGGTGCCGACATGGACCCCCACTCCGACGGTCACGCACGGCCCTACCTCAACGCCGACACCGATGACTCTTCCTACCGCCACGTCTACACCGACAGCCACGCCAGCCCCCAAGCCAACGCCGACGCTTGTTCCCATCCCCGTGGGAGTAGGGCCGTCTCCTATCGCCGCAGGGGGCTTCCACACCTGTGGCATACAGCCCGACGGTGCGGTTGTCTGCTGGGGTGATGACAGCGAAGGCCAATCCTCGCCACCCGAGAGCGGGAGATTCGTAGCACTATCCGCTTCCAGCAGTGCCACATGCGCAGTGCGGAGCGATGGTGCCCTCATCTGCTGGGGGCTCATAGGTGACCCGCCTGTAGATGAGCGGTTCACGTCCATAGAGATCGACGACTGGCAGTGTGGACTCACGTTCGATGGTGTTCGTTGTTGGGATTGGTTCGATGAAGCCGTTCCCACTGGGAACCTCGCATCCGTCACTACCGGAGGTGACCATGCCTGTGCGCTTAGAGTGAACGGGATTGCGGTTTGCTGGGGAGACGAGGATGCTAGACAAGACCGGCCAGACGAGAATGAGCAGTACATCGCCATCGGCGCAGGAGACGATTTCACCTGCGCCCTCCGATTAGACGGCGTGCCAGTCTGCTGGGGCCTCGACAACAAATGGAAGAATGCAGCACCTCAAGGTGAACACCTCGTATTCCTCGACGTGGGTAACTACGCCGCCTGTGGGTTGCGAGAGCACGGTACAGCCGTTTGCTGGGATGAGAATGGTCAAGACGGATGGCGCGACCTGACCCCACCTGATGAAGTGCGGTTCACGCACGTTTCCGTTGGCGCATTCCATGCATGTGGGTTGCTGGCCGACGGTAGGGTGACCTGCTGGGGAACCAGCTTTCGTGATGCACCATCTTCTCCTCCCACAGTGAGACTCGGAGTCGGGACGCCGCTCCATCCGAGACCTTCCTTGGTCTCTCAGATTCCTATCGAAAGAAGTGTGGTCCGATTAGAGGTTCCGCTTGGAAGATACGAGGCCGGCACTGGCTCCGGGGTCATCATAGACGTAGACCAGCGTACCGGGACGGCATACGTGCTGACGGCTTACCACGTAATAGCCGAGCATCCTCTAGGCATCATAGTAACTGCGGAGTCTGAGGCATGGATCAAGAGTTATGACGCGGAGGTCGTGCGGTATGACGCCCAGCGAGACGTGGCTCTGCTATCCATCTGCTGCTCAGACTCCTTCCACGCTGCAGCACTGTCAGAAGGCCAGCCTTCGCAGGGTGCCGCCGTGTCCGCCTTCGGGTTCCCAAACAGCACTCTCAGGGTAGTCAAGTCCTCAGGTCGAGTCGTTGGTACCAAGTTTGATGACACCATCAACGGCACCCACGTCGGAGCCGACCTGGCTATAGAGGAGGGCAACTCCGGTGGCCCGTTGGTATCCGGCACCGGGGAGGTTGTAGGAATCGTCAGAGCTGCAATCAGCCGCTATAGACCTCCCGGTATTTCCGAGGAGGACCGTCAGGCATTCCTAGCATTACTGGACCTGTGGGAAGACGGCACTGCCGTCGCAGTTAGTTCGCAGACCATCATCCAAGCACTAGGGCCGTTCCCCTAGGCGACTGCATGACCACCTCTACGCGTTTGCATTGTCGTACTCGTCACCAGCACTGGGCGTCGGGCGCTCGGAGCACGTCCAGAGGGAGTGTCACGCTGAACAATTTGATGCGATCCTCAACCGGACGCCCCCTCATCAGCGTGACCAACCGTGAGAGATGTCCGAGACTGTTGCGAGGGGTCGATTGTTGACGGAGCATGGATTTCACCTAGGGCCCTGGGTAGCACTGGTAGACTGTCTTTCAGCCCCAACGCCGACACCGACGACTTCCGCAGCGATTGGAACCTAAGGAGGGGGCTGGGGAGAAATGGAAGAACACGACGGACTCATCGCACTAGTGGACATTGCTCGCATCCATGGGCGGTCATCGGGTAACGTGCGGCGCAGCATGCGCTCCCTGGGAGTGGACCTGGTCCTGCGCAAGAGCGGCAAGCCCGCTAAAAGCAGGCTCTACTGTCGCCGTGAGGAGTACGAGCAAGTCGCGGGCCAGCTCAATCCGCATGGCTTTGATCGTGAGCAAGTGAGTCCGGGCACCGGATTCTTCTACCTTGTGCAATTGGAGCCGGAATTGGATCCAGACAGGTTCAAGCTGGGGTTCAGTATCGATACGGATGGCCGACTGGGGCAGCATCGTACCGCGGCACCCTTTGCGGTCATCATCAAGACGTGGCCGTGCAAGGCCCTCTGGGAGCAGACGGCCATCGACTGCATCACGCAAGGCTGCGAACGCCTTTCCCCTGAAGTGTTCCGTGGCGATCTCACGACAGTGGAGAACTTTGCGGACCGGTTTTTCGAGATCATGCCTCACGGTGTTGCCTAGGTCTTGGTAGGCCGCTCCCGCATTGGGCCTCACGCTTCTGCTCCTGGTGCTCCCTGCTGACGGTGGAACCCCACTCGAGAGCGACGCGAACAGTCTCCGGTACGCGCGCACGAACTCGGACGGCGCCGCGAAGCCCAGCTGGTCAGCGGCCTCGGCGATGCCATCGGTCGTCAGGAACCACCTCCCGCTCGTCGGCAGGTGGACGGTCCCGTGGTTGACCCGTCCGGCGATGCCGTCGGCGAGCAGGCCGCTCAGCGCGCGGTGCACCGTCGCGTACGCCTCGCCGAGGATGACCGCAAGCGCCAGCGTGTCGGCGAACGGCATGCGGGCGAGCGCATCGAGCAGTTGCCGTTCGGTGAGTCTCATGGGACGACCCCGCTTTCATGCCCGGCAACAAGTCGTAGATGGAGCCCACGGCATCCGCACAGCGCAGGGCCGCCGCAAGGGGCCTAAGCAGCGTGATAGGGTATAGGCAACCTGAAATCGCGGCGCGGGTAGCCTCATGGAGTTCTTGCAAACGCTATGCTCTTTGCTATCAGGAGCATTGTCGCGGCACAGACGAGTCGCGGTCGTTGCGATACTAGCAGCAATGCTTGTGGGGGTGTGGGCGTTTGCCGCACCCGCACTCCGGCAAGACGCTGGTACCACGCTGGCAGCCCTGTTCGTAACTGTCTCTGTGATCCCAGGAGTCATAATGGTGCTGGGCCTGTGGAGAGACGACTGAGGCCTCACACCTGTACAGGGAAGGGACAGCCAGAACACGCCACTACCAACGCCCGCCACAAGCGTACACTTGGACCTGTGAAGGGCTACTAGGGGGAGTGCAGATGAGCAGGCCGAAGAAGAAGGAACGCGGGAGTAAGCCCCAGTGGGCAGCCGCAGCACAGCAGGAGATACAAGAGCAAATCGTCCAGGCGGAATCAGCCAGGGCGATGCTCAATCGCCGAGCGTTAGGCAATGAGGACACGTCCGATGAGATACGAGACGCCCATGCGGACGCGGAAGAAGCCCTACAGGAACTAGCCATCATTGATGTACACATAGCCGACCTCGTCTATGAAATCGAGAACGGGCCACCAGACGAGGGCGGCTATCCTCCGATTAGGAGCGCGAACGAAGGTTCCTAGTGCATCGGTCTCAGCTAGGCTGCGAATGTCGACTACCGCGAGCTGCTGCGGCTCGTCACGGAGCCCGTCGACTGGCGGGGTTCGACGGAGGGCTCGCGGCGCTGGCGCGCCATCGCCAAGCGGGCCATACGCGGCTACTTCTACGAGAGGGAGCCGGCATGATGGTCTACGCATTCCTCGTCCTCGTCGTCCACCACTGGGACGACAGGGACGACCACCAGATGGAGTTCAGGAACGCGGCACCGGACAGCGGCGCTGGCGTGCCGCAACTCGCCGCATCTTCGGCGGATGATGCCCATTCGAGGAGCTAGAGGGGTGGTGCGCGGCTGTTGACCTACACATGAGGAGGACGCCGGATGACCGGCGTCCTCCTCATGTACCTCAGCGTTAGCTTGGGTGGACCTCAGCTCATCTCAGCGACGGTCTTGCCGATGATGTTGAGGCCCGTGCCGCACACCGGGCACGCGCCCTTGATGATTGGCTTGCCGTTCTTGGTCGTCTCGTCGTGCGGGCTGTTCATCTCACGCTTCTCCCTACACTTCACGCAGTATGCCTGCATGCCGTCCTCCTTCTTCATTCGCAGCCTCCGGCTGCGAATATGTCGGGCAATCCTCCTTCACGAGCGAGGTCGCCGTCAATCGTGCGCTGACGCGGCTACGTCCTCCCCCTTTATCGGAATGCTGGCCCCAGCATTACAGCGTCTACACCATGCGGCAGGCCTCACGCAGGTCCTGGCGCATCGGCCAGACCGAGCCCGTCTAGGTCGTTTTCATGGCCTACCGGAACACGCTGCAGGCGGACGCCCTCACGCTCGTGGCGCAGAAGCGCCAGTCGTCGCTGGCCGTCGAGGGCGAGCTACCCGAGGACGGCCTCGCCGCCTACGGGGACGCCGGCGACGACCTCATGCTCGCGCTGGCGAGAAAGATCTTCGCTGGCGAGGAGGACTCCGGCTGTCGAAATGTTGTTGTCCAGCGATTTTGTCCCCTTAACTGAAAAGCGAAAATGTCACCCCCCCAGGTTAGTCGGCGGCCAACAGCGATTCGGCGAGGGACTCCGCTTTGGCTCTCTCCTTGGCGCTGAGTTTCTTGGTGGGCGGACTCTCCGCTAAGGCGTACTTCCTTGCGGCCACCCGGGACATTCCTAGCTTCCGGGCGATGGATCGAAGAGATAGCCCCTGCCTCTTGGCCTGCTGTACCGCCTCCCAGCGAGCCTGCTGGGCAGGCGTGGGCGTCCGGTGCAGCGAGTGCCGGATCGGGTTGCCCTTGCCGCCCCTGTCTTTGGCGTCTACGCCCTCGACCTCGGCCCCTTCTTCGTCGGCTGCTTCCAGGGCAACCAGGAGATTCCTCTGGGCCTCGTTGAGGTGGCTGTTGACCACGCCGTTCGCGACCCTCTGCAGTTCTGGACCGGAGAAGCTGTTCCCCGTTGCTCCCCACAGCGCCGACGATGGCTGCGGGGCCTCCTGAAAATCAACAACCTCCCCGTGGTATCTCATCAGCATCTCCCCATCGGTCCGTTCCAGGACGTTCACCTGGAGACCGGCATAGCTGGGCCGATCTGTCCCGGGCAGCAGCTGCAGGACCCGCCAGTGGTACTTCACCGTGTTGTCCCGGCCCACCTTGCGGGTCTCGTTGAGGCAGATCGTCTCGGTCAAGGACAGCTCATCGGGCACCGGACGGTAGGCTGAGTCGAAGTGCTCCGCCGCGACGGCGAACTGGGCGTTGAACCGAGGTAAGAACTCTTGGAGGGCCTCGTCGGCCTCGCCAATGGTGCTGGCGCAGGCCAAGCGCAGCTCCGTTACCAGCCTGTCCTGGAAGGTCTCCATCATGCGTTCCACTCTTCCCTTGGCCTGGGGAGAGAGGGCGAATATCTGGTTTATGCCCAACTCCCGTATCACCCGGGCGAACTGGGTGGTCTCGACAGGCACCGGCACCCGACGGGCGTTGTATTTGAAGGCCGCATGGCGGTCGCTGTAGAGGGCTAGGGGGATCCCCCACTGCCGGACCAATCCCTCAAGGAGCACGAGGTAGCCACGGGTGTCCTCGCTGGTGCGGAATACCGCCTGGGCCACGGTGCCGGTGGCGTCGTCCACGGCGAGGAGCAGCACCAGCTTCGGTCCCCGCTCCTCCAGCCACGGGTGTTGGCTGCCATCGATCTGCACCAGCATGCCTTCCTGGGGCATACGCCTTCGCCGGAAGCGGTGCTGTGGGGAGCGGCGGCTGCGAGGACTGCCCAATCCGGCCTTGACCAATATGTGGCGCACTGTGGGACGGCTCAGGTCAATGCCCTCGCGTTCCCGAAGCAGTTCGGTGAGGTGACTATGGTTGGCGCCGGCATAGTGGTTGCTGGCCAGCTTCACCACGGCAGCCGCGGCAGCCTCGGGGACAGCGTTGTGGGGTCTACGGCCTCTGTTCCCATGGGCCAGAGCGGCTGCGCCGTCCTTGCGGTAAGCGGCTAGGAGACGCTTGGTATGACGCTGGCTGACTCCAATGACTTCGGCAGCCTCGGCAATCGGAAGCTGATATTCCAAGACACTGTTGAGCACCTGGATCCTTGCCTGTTCCTTCTGGTTCAACGTTACATCCCTCATGGGATGACATATTCGCTGAACAGTTAACCGGTGACAGAATCGTAGAACAGCAACAGTCGAAAATCAGGATCTATAGACCAGGTTAATCACGGTCTTTGACCCACCCTGGGGCGGCTTGTCTGGGGCTTGTATCAGGTCGGTGAAGCTGGGTCAATCACCTCCTTGGTTGCGAGAGAAGGCGCGGTGGGGAGAGAGCCTCTCGCGGTAGCTCTGGCCTTCGATGATGATCTGGTAGCTGGCGTTGGCGAGGCGGTCGAGGGCGCTGTTGCCGA
>MPMJ01000067.1 GCA_002238425.1 SAR202 cluster bacterium bin16
CGCGCCATCGCCAAGCGGGCCATACGCGGCTACTTCTACGAGAGGGAGCCGGCATGATGGTCTACGCATCCCTCGGCCTCGTCGTCCGCCACCGGGACGATGGGGACGAGGAACGCTGCCTGTGCGGCGCGCCGCGCGGTCATCCAACCGCCAGGTGGGCGTGCACGGCAAGGTCGAGCGTAACGGCGCGACCCAACTGCGCTCAAAGGCTGGGGAGGCCGCTGCCGTGACGGCCTCCCCAAGTCCTGATGTATGCCTGTCTTTCTTGTTGTCCGGCACTCGTCCCGACTTCCGTGTTCGGAGGCGGGGACGTGGCGTCGCGGAAGGCTCAAGCCCACTTCCACAGCCTGCCGAACGTAGCGGTTCGTGATGCGAGCGGAGCCGGGTCAGCTTCCTCTCATTCCCTTCCCTCAGCGTCAGACCAACGCATCGGGCTGTAGAATGGGGTTCCCATGTGAATGGGTCTAGACCTGGTGCGACAGGAGGATTGCATGGCCGGGAGATTCTTCGGCGGCATGTTCGATGGGAAAGGACCTCGGAAGCAGGCTCTACTGGTTGAAACCGATTAGTCGATGCAACGCATCAGACAGACACTGCGGCAGTGGACAATACAACATGGCCCAGCGGTATTGCCAACATTGACAGTCGTGGCCCTCGCGCTACTGCTCGCATCCTACGCCGCTGAACAGGTGGGGCGCCAATCAGCGCCGTCCGGTTGGGCCGGCTATATCTACTCTTGGCTACGCTACATCCCGGAATGGCTAACCAAGGGATTCTTGATTTGCATCATCACTGGATGGGCTGCGTTCATGGCCTACCGGGTAGCACAGGAATACCGTACTGAAACCAACTCGGCTGCGGTTGCTGGGGGCATGACCGTGGCGGTTCTGACGTGGGCAACACAGTGGTGTACTACCGCAGGCAGCATAGCAGCCGGCCTGCTGATTGCTGGCGTAATCGTCTCCGGCGTGGTGTGCATCAGGAACCAGGCAGGGAGACGACCGTGGAAGATAATCGAGGATTGGTGGTCCGATTCAGAGTCGAGGCAGACGAGCTTAGGACCGGTTCAGTTTGCGCAGATAACCATGGCAATGTACTTTGGCGCCATCGCTTTGTTGGCAGTCTCAGGCTCGGTTCCAGCGGAGTTTCGCTGGAAAATTCTTGCATTTGCCGGCATTGGCATCACCGCGGCGTCCGTCTTATCCGACTCCCGCAAATTGAATAACTGGTTAGCAATGTTGGGTGTCGGCATAGGGCTTTGGGGTGGTTACGTCGAATTGAACCTAGCTGCTGCCGTGGTTGGTGGCGAAATAAGTCCCGCAGCCCTAATGCTGGTCGCCGGCATAATAATCTATGTTCCGCTCACCGCTCTGGCACTACGGGCCTCTACTTCGGTGCGGGCTACAATCGCGCCGATGCTGATCGCCGGGTTGGCATTCGGTGCGACATTCTTGGTGACAATCATTACCTCGGTTATCATCGACACTGGATGCAATCTGGAGGCGACATCAGGAGCCGTCTTGCTATTGGGGTCTGCTATTGTTTCCTGCGTTGTCGGTGCAGCAACATTTGTTATCCTTACCATATTGGCGTTATTCAACTGGTTGAAGAGAAGAAAGGCGTGACAACTCAGAGCGAGAACGAGTGAAAGACGTGCCGCTGCCGGACCCTTAGTAACAGCAGAGGCTGTCCACGAAGCAGTTGTCGAGCGGACTGCAATCTAGCCTGATTCGCCGACGGCGTCCTCGGCGATACTAGAGGATCTGGGTGTGGTACTACCGGAACGTCCTACGCTAGCCGTGACGCTAACCTATCCGCCACACCATGCAGGACCCCAGACCCGCCGTGCTGCCGGTCGCACGAGGGAGTTCCTCCAACAGTGACGACCATAGCGTGATGTGGAGCTGCTCGTACCTCAGGAGTGAGGGTGGCGGCGTTACAACCACCGCGAACCTGTCCTGCGTCACGTTGTACACGTCGGCGAACGCATTTAAGGGAACCTCGCTGGCCATTTCGGGCGGCCATACCCGCCCGACCGGGGAGTAGTTACCCCTCTCGTTCGTGCCTTGCTCCCTCGCGTACAGCGTGAATGCAGGGTGAATGGTCCCACTGTATGACTTGCGGGCGTCCTTCGATGCTCTGCGCGCCTTCCTCAATGCTGCCTCTCAGGGTCAGCACACCATCGGCGTCCAGCCTCGGGTAGGTCTCTCACGCCACTGCACGGAGGGAGGCCGAACCCGAGCATCGAGTGCCCGCGGCGATAGCTGCCAGGGAGGCAGTGTCGATCTTGCTCTCGGCCTCACGCGCTGAACGGGTGCCTCCCTGAACTTCCGGCTGACTAACCAGAGGCCGCAGGCTCCGCTCCGAGCCATTCACTCATCAAGTCTGAACAGTTACTTTTCTGCAGCCTGCTATGGTATGCTCCCGCGAGCCCTATGAGGACTTGTTCAGAGCATCCCTAACCTGACGTGAGCCTGACATGGGAGAGGGAATCCACTTTTGCCCGCGCAGCGCACCATTTCCACCGCCATCCGGGCGCTCGCTATCGCCGTCTCCGTGTCCATCCTCACGGCGATGTGCATAGGCTGCTCCGCCGCTGCGCCTACAGCCAACCCGACCTCCACCCACGGCCCGACCGCAACGCCCACTATCTCCCCGACCCCCACCTTCACTCCTACGCCTACCCCACATCCGAATCCGAACCTGCGCTACTCCGACGAGAAACAATTCATCCTCAACCTAATCAACGAGGAGCGCTCGCGGGAAGGCGTCGAGCCACTTGTGCTTGGAGCAAATGTCGCTCCTCAGATTCACGCCGAGAACTCGCTGGAAGGTTGCTACTCCTCCGTTTGGAGCACGGACGGCCTGAAGACTGATGCGCGGTACTCTCTGGCCGGTGGGTACCAGGCAAATACTGGCATCGCCAGCGGCGGCGACTTCTGCTCAAGTTGGTTCGACCTCACGCAGGACTATCCGTTGTTCGTGGTCGAAGATGAGATTCAAGACTCGATCGAAGGACTGCTTGCATATGACGAAACGACAGACATCAGGGAGGACTTGCTGGACGCGCGTTTCCACTCGTTGAACGTGGGAATTGCCCTTGCCGTCGGCCCCGGGGACGCGACAGTGCGTCTCTTCCTCCTACTCGAATCCGATTACATTGAGTTCGAGGGGCTACCAGCTATCCAGTCTGACAGCGGGGCACTGACGCTCTCCGGCCGGGCCAAGAATGGCGTCTCTGTAGAGGGCAGGGACGACCTGCGTGTTTATGTCGACTATGATCCCCCTCCACAGTCCGTGACTGCAGGGCAAATCGCGCGCGTGTGGTCATCTAACCTGGGAAGACGCATCGCATCTATCCGGCCTCCTGCTGGCGAGGGACGGAATTGGACATCAGACGAGATAACGAAGCGCTACAACCCCTGTCTTGCGCCGCACGAAGTGCCGAACGATGTGGAACTGCCCCGCTCCCGCTCCGACGCTGGCGACCTCTTCGATATCGCGAAGGCCGCATGCCTTGAGGTGCGAGACAACGAAGAGGGTGGGACTGAGATTACTTACCCATGGATCACGACGGAGGACTGGAACGTCGAAGGGGACGCCTTTGACATCTCCGCCGACCTCAGCAACGTCATCGCCAAGCACGGCCCCGGCATCTATGTCGTTTCCATGTGGGGGACCCTGGACGGGGAAAACCGCATCATCTCTGAGTACGCCATCTTCCACGAAATAACGCCTCCCTCCACCTACGACCCTCCGCCGCAATAGCTTCGCTGCGACATAGAGGTTGCGTGCCGGAGTCGCCGCACTCCTTCCGTTATTTCGCCGAGGCTTCCACTAAGGAAGGAGGCAGGCCCCGATTCGCAACACTACGAGCTCGCGGGCGAATTCAAGCAGCGCGCCCATATCGAAATCCCCGCACCCGCGAAGCCTCATCGCCACACCTTGCACGATCCGGCGGCGGCGGTGCGGCCCGTAGCGCCAGGCTCCTCCACCAACTCCGTCCATACGGTAACGCGGAGATCGTCGTAGGCAAGGAGCGCCGGGGGCAGGGTAGCCACCACATGGAACGAGCGGTCGGTTACGTTGTATACCTCCGCGAACACGTTGGGGCTGCCACTGCCCGATAGCCGATCCTTCATGTCGAGAGGCCACAGCCGACCGACCGAGCGGAAGTTGCCGGTGCTATCGTTGATCTCTTGTGCATAGAAGGTAAACAGGGGATGACGGCTTGCCCTAACGGTCCTCCGTGCATCTTTGAGGCGCGGCGCATCCGGCCCTACCTCGCCGCTCATGCTTATCCTGCCCTCGGCATCGAGGCGTGGGTAGTCAATCCAATCGAGCACCTTCAACGATGCCAGCCCGGAGCAGCGGGTACCCGCCGCGATTGCCGCGAGCTCCGCCGCCGACACATACGGGGCCGGGGTTGGCGTGATAGGAACAGGCGTTGGCGATGGCGTTGGGGTTGGCGAAGGCGGCGGGGCCGCGCCGAATAGCCGTGCTACCTGCTGAGGGCTCATCCCATTCGCTATCGCTGGGTGCGCGAATAGCGAATAGACGTAGGCATCCCTGTCCGCCTCTCGCAAGGCCCACCGATAGCCGCCGCTGCTCACCTTGCGGATGCCGCATTCCGGGGCATCCCGGTCGATACACATGATCCCCGTCACCGTGTGGGTAGCCTGATAGAGGATATGAAGGGCCTCGTGCAAGGCTGTTTCCCGCAGGTACGCCGCCGGGGGACGCGCACCGTAGTTTGTTAGGTCACGTATCTCAATGCTCCCGTCTCGGTGATGAGCGCAGCCGAGCCACTCTTGCTCACCTTGAGCACAATCGGGGTTATCCGCCCCGGCCCTGTAAGGCTCGGCATGCCGCCACAGGAGCGCCGTGAACGGTTCGGAAGGGCGCTCGGTTACCTGGACCCAAGTGCGCCCCGTCCAATCGCTCAGCGTTGGCATCGCCTCCCCCACGATTACCCCCTGCAAGGCGGCGGGTATGTCCGGCGACACCCAGAACCGGGCATGATCGAGAATCGAGCTCTTGTAGACCGTGCCGTCACGCCATAGGCCCCCGCACGCCGGGTCCATCATGCAAGCGAACACGTCAGGAGCCGAGGGGATCGGCGTAGGGGAGGGGATCGGCGTTGGTGTGGGAGTCGGCGTTGATGTGGGAGTTGGCGTCGGCGTGGGTGTTGCAGTGGGAGCGGCAGTTGCCGTTGGAGTCACTGTAGGTGTGGGGATGAGCGTGGCGGTGGGGACCGGCGTAGGCGTGGGGCGGGCGCCGGTGTCCATGACTCCGACAGTCGGCGGGGTGGAACTGCACGCCGCAAGCGCGAGCGCAAGGAGCAGCAAGGCGAGGAGCGCAAGCGTCTGCAAAAGCAGCGCCTCCAGTCACGGGAGATGCCGAGTGTAGCATACACGCCGTGGACGGAGAGGGAACCGCGCTTGACGCCTGGATGACGTTGCGCTAGTATGGCTTCGACCCCCCCGGATGCCTCTGGCTACCGGGTAGCGAGACCGCTCTACGGAGCGGTCGTCGCATGTTAAGCGACTCTCAATGAAGACCAACGTCTACATAGACGGCCTCAACCTGTACAACGGTGCCGTCAAGGGGACCAAGAACAAGTGGCTGAATCCCCGAGCGCTTGTACAAACACTGCTCCCCACAGCGTCGATCAGCCGGATACGGTACTTCACAGCGCGGGTCAAGGCGCGTCCCCATGACCCGGACGCACCAGACCGCCAGGAGTTCTATCTGCGCGCGCTCCGTACGCTTCCGGTGCTAGAGATTATCGAAGGGCAATTCAAGACCAGGTGGGGCAAGTACCCCATCTACCCGTACCGGTATGCCCATGGGGCTGGGCCGGGCGCTCCGCCGCTTATGGAGGAGATTGTCAAGGACGAGGAAAAGGGCACGGACGTCAACATCGCTACCTACCTCCTGCTCGATTGCTTCAGGGGAGACTACGAACAGGCAGTGGTTATCTCGAACGACTCTGACCTCGCGTTGCCCGTCAGAATTGTCCGGGACGAGTTCAGGAAACCGGTCATCGTCATCAATCCGCAACGCAGAGCCAAACAAGGAGTCTGGGCAATGAAGCGTGCCTCCACACGGATGATTGACAGGATCAACACCTCTGTGCTGCGGAAGTGTCAGTTCCCCGACCGGCTCACTGACGCACAAGGACCCTTCTCCAAACCACTAGGCTGGTACTGAGCCCCGTCGAATCCGCTCAGCGTGACCCAGCTTCACCAAGCCCGCCGCCCCACACACCTCGATGCGGATGTGGTTGCGCGGCTCGGCGCAGATGGCCTCAGCTGGCGGTGTCAATGATCACTACTGGGTCATTTTCAACCCGTCACTAATGTCTGGCCTCCCTGAGGTGATCCGGCGCGTACCAGACGGCGGCGTTGGCGCGGCACCCAACGCCGCCGTCGCTTGTCCTGGGCAGTCTCCGTCGAGGCGCGACGGCCCTTCCACTAATCTTCACCCGCTGACCACAGGCCGTTCCCCACTGAAGCGTTACGGCTGGTCCCGCACGTCTCTCTCCAAGGCCCGCTCCACGTTCCAACCGCGTCCTGGCCTAGCAACTCACCCCACGACTCCGTCTCCCGAACCAAGCATCCACACCGGGGCGACGTGTGTCCATTGCAGAGTAGTGTCCCAGGAAGTAGTGTAAGAGCGATTCGGGGCTAGCCCAAACGGCGGCCACCGGGTCACCCTCATCGATAACGCCCTCGATGGAGGTGACCGCGATGGCCGATAAGAGGATGGACTTGCTGGAGTTGCCGCGCAAGTTGGACCGTCAGACCGGGTCACGTCTCGTCAAGTGGTGTAAGAGTTCATCACCCTCAAATCGTTCTCAGGCAGCTCCTATAGGCAGGGTGACGGGGTCCGGATAGAGGAGAGCGCGCCGGGAGAGGTGGCGGAACTGGACTTCGGCCGGCTGGGGCGGATAACCGATCTGAAGACGGGCCGCAGCCGGACGGTGTGGGCGCTGATCGAGGTGCTGTCCCACTCCCGGCACAGCTTCGTCTGGCCCACCTACGGCCAGAAGCTGGAGGATGTGATCGCCGGGCTGGAGGCCGCGTGGGCGTTCTTCAACGGCGTTCCCCGCCACCTGGTCATCGACAACTTCCCCGCCGCGGTGGCGGGTGCCGACGCGCTCAGTCCCCGGCTGACGCGCGCCTTCTTGGAGTATCGATTAAGCCCTGGATCTATACGCGATTCCTTGATAATCGCACAAATATGTGCTGGAATAGTGTAATGAACGGCAGGGAGTTCCTGAGGCGAGTCCGCCGGTATGCCCGTAGGCACAAGCTGGATTTCGATTCTTACTCCAGCCGAGGGAAGGGCAGTCATGGAGAGGTCCGTGTTGGGGTGTACAGGACGACCATCCCCCACGGTGAGATTCCCACGGGCACGCTGGCCTCGATGCTGAAAGACTTGCACATCGAGAGAAGGGAGCTATAGGCCATGCGCTACGCTTACCCTTGCAACATCGTCCGCGATGACGAAGAAGCTCGGGCCTCCGGGAGGGACGCCTACAACGTGGACTTTCCCGATGTGTACGGGGCCAACACCGGTGGATGGTCTTGGGAAGAGGCCCTATCGATGGCCGAGGATTGCTTGGGCGTCGCCTTGGGCATGTGCATCAAGGCCCACGAGGACATTCCCGCTCCTAGCCCCCTCGCAGAGGGTCAAGTGCTTATCAGCGTCGCCCCCATCGTCGCGGCGAAACTAGCTCTCTATACGGCGATGCGAGAGCAGGGAGTTACCATTGTCGCCCTCGCCGACAGATTGGGGCTGCAGGAGAACGCTGTACGGCGGCTCATCGATCCAGGGCATCGGTCTCACATAACGTCGGTTGAAAAGGCCTTGGGAGTGGTTGGGCGTTCGTTGATCGTGGAGGACAGACCGCGGTCCAGCATCGCGGAATCTTTGTTGCTGTGACAACAATGAGAAACAACGCACGCCGCCCCGATGCTGAGTTAGGAACCACTCCAGTGATTCGTTACCTGGATATGTTAGCCAAGCCTTCTAACCACCCCTCATCAGTTCCATCAGGTGAAGACCTGCGAGGCTGAGTGCTATGCATCGTGTTTGGAGAGTGATTTCAGGATGGCGTAGTCTCTCGTGGAAAGACATCCGCAGAGGATTCAGCATCGACTTTCTGATGACGGTGCTGGCAGTGGCGATGATTGCCTGCTTTACTTGGGGCTTTGAAATCATCGAGCGCTTGTACGATAGATTCGCAATGGCCCTCATACCAGCAATACTTCCTCCAATCACTTTTATTGAAAGCTTGTACAGGAAAGAGGAAGAGCGGCGGTGCAACTGGGTATACGTCGCGTTTGTGGTTTTCCTTGGGCTCGCATTGATAATAGCTCTCAGTGATAGGCTTGCTTTGAACCTGCTCGGGCTTTACGCAGTTGTGACAATGGTATCGTCTCCGTTTTTGGTACTCTTTTTCAAGCTAATACAAAACAAGAAACTGTTAGCCATTGGGATGATTCCCGCCGCGATGATATTAATGGCTTTGTTGGTAGTAACGCAGCTTCCGGATGACGGGTACCTCAACCTCTTGCCGGTTTCATTATTTGCAGTATCAATGAGTGCAGCAGGATGGACTTTCTGTGTATGGCTATTCTTGAAAGGGGCTGAGCGATGGGTTGAGAATGCGACGCTGGGCCCGCTTATGGAAAGCCTAGCGATGTTCTTTCTGTTTGTCCCACTTATGACTATGGCCATACTTGGCCCTAGAGCAATTCCAGGCGGTGAAGACTGGTCTATAGTAACGAGTACAGTGGTTGGCGTAATGTTCGGTAGCGTGGTCTCAGAACCACTAAGGCGATTTTTGGTAAGTTATGGTAACCTCCCTTCATTTCCCAGAAGCAAAGATGAGAGAGATTGAGTTATGGCGGACAGCGAGGCAAGGCGCGATGCGTCTCCCATCTGCGTCACTACCTCCAACTGCACCGTCCAAGACTTGATCAGCCTTTTTCAGGATCGCAACCCCGGCAACAGTAAGCTCGACTGGCTTACCAACGCCTAGCTGCCGGGGCCTCATCCGAAGGATAAACTGCTACTGTGAGAGGTTTTCGTCGTGCCGCGCCTTCTCAGCGCTAGAGGTGTGCTTGACCTGTCGACTACGACTTGATATAGTTTTGTCACTTGTGCCCAAGGTGGTTCCATAATATCTGCCTCAACTACTGGCCTGAACCCTTACCAATTTGTGTTGATAGGGATGTCCTCTATAGCATCTGTGCGGGCAGCGAAGTACAGCACAGCAAAAAGGAGAGTTCCTATTGCTCCGGCTCACGTCACTTCTGATTGCCCTGCTAATCGTTGCCTGTTCTTCGGCTAACCCGACGCCCACAGCCACGCCTACACCAAC
>MPMJ01000014.1 GCA_002238425.1 SAR202 cluster bacterium bin16
GGGCGCATCATCGGTGAGCGTCTGCGGCAGGTGCGGCGGCTCACGGGTCACGAGTCAGGCTTCATCAGGGAGCACGCGCCGGGGCCGTACAAGGTGACGATGCCCGCGGCCAGCTACGTCGTCGCTCGCGGGTACAAGCCCGGCGTCACGGACACGGTGTACGAGTCGCGCGCAGCGGTGCTCGCCGACGCCGCGTCCATCATCCGCGACGAGGTCGTGACGCTCATCGGCGAAGGCTGTCCGTACGTGCAGTTGGACAACCCGCACTACCCGGACTACATCCCGGAGGAGCGTCGCGCGCAGTGGGCGTCGCAAGGCGTCGACCAGGACCGGGCGCTCCAGGACGACATCGACGCCGACAACGCGTGCCTGCGCGGCTTCGACCGCAGTGCCACCATCCTGGCGATGCACCTCTGCCGGGGCAACGGCGCGTACGGCGCATGGCACACGTCCGGCGGCTACGACCGCATCGCGGAGCAACTCTTCAGTCAGCTGGAGGTCGACTCGTTCCTGCTGGAGTACGACAGCGAGCGCGCCGGAACGTTCACGCCGCTGCGCTTCATGCCGAAGGGCAAGACGGTGGTGCTGGGCCTCGTGACGACGAAGGCCGGCGAACTCGAATCGCAGGACACGCTGCTGCGCCGCATCGAGGAGGCGTCGCAGTACATGGACGGCGACGACCTCGCGCTCAGCCCGCAATGCGGCTTCTCGTCGACGCTGCAGGGCAACCCCATCACGTGGGACGACCAGCTGCGGAAGCTCGAACTCGTGGTGGAGACCGCGCGGCGGGCGTGGGGAGCGTGAACATCGATGGCCAGGATGGAAGTTGTTGTCATTCCGAGCGCAGTGCAACGGAGCCGAGGAATCTCTCAGGAGGCGCCCCGTTGTGAGCGAACGCTCCCCGAGAGATGTTTCGACTCCGCCTTCGGCTCCGCTCAACATGACAACGCCCCCTCCCGTCGTTCCCGCGAAGGCGGGAATCTCGCAGCCCATCGGGGTTGATACAAGGCTGAAGGAGGCGCAATGACGATGTGGGGAGCGGGATTCTATGGAGACCCGTGCCGGGAGTGCGGGTACTCGTGGTCGATATCGCCGGAGGAGGGGACGGCGCTGATACTCGATGCGCCGCGGCGGTACGCGGAGCTGCTCGACGGCGCGGACGGGAGCGCGCGGCATCCCGATCTGACGTGGTCGGTCACGGCGTACGTTGAGCACGTCTCCGACAACCTTCGAAACTGGGCGGAGCGCATCATGAGCGCGGTCGCGGCCGGGCAGACGGCGCTGCGCCCCACGGACCAGGATGTCGTGGCGGCGGCACGCGGCTACGAGAGCATGCCGCTCGCGACTGCGCTCTGGTCGATGGGGCACTCGGCCAACATCTGGGCGGACGCGATGGCGGCTTCAGCGGGGCAGGACATCGTGTTCGCGCACCCGACGCGCGGGCAGCAATCGCTCGCGGAGCTCGTGCTGACGGTCGCGCACGACACGGCGCATCACGACTGGGACATCCGGCGGTCGCTGGGGGCGTAGGGGGGGCTGTCATGCTGAGCGGAGCGTCAGTCCCCTCTGCGTGCGCTGCCCGCGCACCCTGGATTCCCGCCGGTGCGGGAATGACGGGACTTGCTATGCACCCAGATCGGTTACTTGGGTGGGAGGCTGAGGGCGTAGGCGGCGCCGGTGGCGACCCAGTCTTCGAGCGTCGCGTCGTCTGTGCCGTCGGGGCCGACGACGATCCAGCCGCGCATGGGCCTGCCGGTGAAGTCCATCTCGCGGACGTGGGGTTTCGTGAGCGCGGCCTCGTACTCGTCCTTCGGGACGCGTACCATCAGGTCGTTCCCCAGGACGCCGCAGGCCATGTTGCCCTGCAGCATGACGGCGACGCCACCGAACATCTTCTTCTCCACGAGCGTCGGCTCCGCGCCGAGGATGTCGAGCACGCGCTCGGTCAGTCGTTCGTCGTAAGGCACCGGCCGCCTCCTTACTCCTGCCGCGCCCGGTCCTGCTCGATGAGGACGCGCCGCAACAGTTTACCGGAGGCGTTCTTGGGGATGGCGTCGATGAACTCGACCTCGCGCAGCTGCTTGAACGTCGCCACGCGCTCGGCGACGAACGACTTGAGTTCGTCGGCGGAGGGCTCGGCATCAGGCTTGCGTACCACGTACGCCTTCGGCACCTCGCCTGCTTCGTCGTCGGCCTTCGGGATGACGGCGGCGTCGGCGACGCCGGGGTGCTCGAGCAGCAGGCCCTCCAACTCGGCGGGCGCGACCTGGAAGCCCTTGTACTTGATGAGCTCCTTCTTGCGGTCGACGATGCTCACGTAGCCGTCCTCGTCCATGCTGGCGATGTCGCCCGTGTGGAACCAGCCGTCCGGCGTGATGGCCTCCGCAGTCGCCTCCGGCTGGCGGTAGTAGCCCTTCATCACCTGCGGGCCGCGGACCAGGAGCTCGCCGAGCTCCCCGGGGGGCAGGTCGCGGTCGCCCGATTCGAGGTCGACGATGCGCTCCTCGGTGTCCGGCAGCGCGGGGCCTATCGTGCCCGGCCTGCCGCGCTCGTCGGTGAAGTCGGTGTTGGTCATGGGGGACGTCTCGGTGAGGCCGTAGCCTTGGATGACGGCGCATCCGAGCCGCTCCGCGAGGCGGGTCTGCAACTCGCCGGAAAGCGGGGCCGCGCCGGTGAGCAGGAAGCGGAGCGACGAGACGTCGTACTCGTCGAGGAGCGGCGTCAGCGTGAGACCGAGGCAGACGGGCGGCACGGTGTAGAGCACCGTCATGCGATGCTCCGCGATGAGCGCCAGCATCTCGCGCATGTCGAAGCGCCCCATCATCACCTGCGTCGCTCCGGCAGCGATGGCGCTCAGCTGGAGGACGGTCATGCCGTAGATGTGGAAGAGCGGCAGATGCACGAGCATCACGTCGCCACGACGGACGACGCCCTCCTCACCGGGGCGTCCGAGGTTCTGCCGGACGTTCGTATGGAGGTTGGAGTGCGTGAGCATGACGCCCTTCTGCAGGCCCGTGGTGCCGGAGGAGAAGGGCAGCGCGGCGATGTCCTCGTAGGGGTCGAGCGCGGGTTCGGGCGGCGGGCCGCTCTGCGCCTCGATCAGCGACCAGAACGAGGGCGCGGTATCGGCGCCTTCCGCGATGAGGATGCGCTCTATGGGCTCTTCCGAACCGAAGAGCGCGAGGTCTGCGGCATCGGCCAGCGTGTGATGGACGATGAGCGCCTGCGCGCCGGACGCCTGCAACTGGTATGCGATCTCGCGCTCGCGGTAGCCGGAGTTGACGGTCGTGACCGTCGCGCCTGCCTTCAGGATGCCGAAGAAGGCGATCTCGAACTCGGCGCAGTTGGGCGAGAGGATGCCGACGATGTCGCCCTTGCCGAGGCCCATCGCCGCGAGTGCAGACGCGAACCTGCCGGAGTGCGCGTCCAGCTCCGCGAACGTGAACCGGCGCTCGCCGTCGATGATGGCGATCTCGTCCGGCCATCGCTCGGCTGCCTGCTCCAGCAGGCGCTGGACGGGCTCCGGGTTGTATGGGGCAAGTGATGAGCGGCTCATGGGGATCCGGCCGACCTCTGCGTCCAGGTTCGGCGTGAAACTACCCGACCCGCCCGTGGCAGTCAACGCGGGCGGCAGTGTGCGCGGACTCCTATAATGCGCTTGTCAGTCGATGACCCAGTCCGAGTGAGGGGCAGTGATGGCATCCGAGGGGAAGGTCGACTCCAGCAGACTCCCCAGCGAGTCCGTGGGCGGAGAGCCTATCGCGGTGGTGGGGATGGCGTGCCGGTTCCCCAGCGCCACGGGGCTTCCGGCGTTCTGGCGCCAGTTGGAAGCCGGCGAGAGCGCGGTCATCGAGGGCGTTCCGGGGTCCGGGGTCGGGCGCGTGGGGTACCTGTTCCCCGACGCAGCGGTACAAGCCGAGGCGTGCAAGTTCGGGGCGTACATCGACGGGATCGACCAGTTCGATGCTGGGTTCTTCCGCATCTCCCCGGTGGAGGCACAGTTGCTGGACCCGCAGCAGCGGCTGATGCTGGAGACGAGTTGGCGAGCCCTCGAAGACGCCGGTATAGACCCGGACACGCTGAAGGGCAGCCGCACCGGGGTCTACGCGGGTATCAGCAACAACGAGTACCGGGGGCTGATCCTGGGCGTCAGCGACACCGCCGACCCTGCCACGAGCCTCTACACGGTCACCGGCACGTCGTTCAACACGGCCATCGGGCGCGTGGCCTTCGCGCTCGGGCTACAGGGGCCGGCGATCGCGGTGGACACCGCGTGCTCGTCGTCGCTCGTGGCGGTGCACCAGGCGGTGGTAGGGCTGCAGCGTGGCGAGGCCGACCTTGCGCTGGCAGGAGGCGTACACGCGATCCTGTCAGGGCGGCTGCTGGAGCTGCGGGCGAACGCCGGGATGCTGGCGCCGGACGGACGATGCAAGACGTTCGACGCCGCAGCGAACGGGTACGTGCGGGGCGAGGGCTGCGGCCTCCTCGTGCTAAAGCGGTTGAGCGAGGCGGAGGCGGACGGCGACCGGATATGGGGCGTGATACGCGGCTCGGCGCTGAACCAGGACGGGGCGAGCCAGGGGCTGACGGTGCCGAGCGAGAGCGCTCAGGAGCAGGTAATCGAGGCGGCGTTGCTCCGGGCAGGGCTCGAACCGTGGGAAGTGGACTACGTGGAGGCGCACGGAACGGGGACGCCAGTGGGCGACCCGATCGAGATGCAAGCCACGGGAACGGTGTACAGCAGGGGGCGCGAGGCAGACCACCCGCTGCTCGTCGGGTCGGTGAAGACGAACATCGGTCACCTGGAGTCCGCGGCGGGCGCCGCCAGCCTGATCAAGGTGATGCTGGCGATGAAGCACCGGGTGATTCCGAAGCACCTGAACTTCCGCAACCCGAACCCGGAGATCGACTGGGAGCGGATGACGGTGCGGGTGGCGTCGGAGACGATGGAGTGGCCGGTCGTTCCCGACCGTCCGCCACGGGCGGGCATCAGCGGGTTCGGGTGGTCCGGGACGAACGCGCACGTCATCGTCGAGGGGTACGGGGAGCCCATAGCGGCTGACGCAGGGAACGGTCTGCCGGCGGGGCCTTCGGTGGCTATCGCGGTTGCGCTGCCGGAGTCTGGACACCCTCATCCTAACCTTCCCCCATCAAGGGGGAAGGGACCGGAAGTCTCGACAGCGGAGGAGCGGGAGTTGGCGGCGCGGGGGACGCGACTGCTGCCGCTGTCGGGGAAGTCGAGGCAGGCGCTCCGGGAGCAGGCGGAACGGTATGTCGCGTGGCTCAACGAGCATCCCGAGCGATTCCCACCCGACAGCACCGCCAGCGGCGAAGCGCTGTCAGACATGGCGTGGACGGCGAGCGTCGGGCGGAGTCACTTCCCGCACCGCTCGGGCGTTGTCTTTCGCGATGCGGCGTCGCTGCGCGAGCGGCTGCGGGAGGTCGCGGAGGACGACGAGGCGCCCGACGGGCCGGAGCCACGAGCCGCGTCGAAGGTGGCGTTCGTCTACACCGGTCAGGGCAGCCAGTGGGTTGGGATGGGAGAGGCGCTGTATGAGAGCGAGACGGTGTTCCGGGCAGTGCTGGACCGGTGCGAGCGTTGGGTGCAGGAGCATCGCGGAGCGTCGCTGGTGGACGTGATGTTCGGGCGACCCGGTGCTGCGGGCGACCTGAACGACCCCGCATGGACGCAGCCTGCGACCTACGCGCTCCAGTGCGGACTGACGGCGCTGTGGTCGAGCCTGGGTGTGCGCCCGGACGTGGTGATGGGCCACAGCCTCGGCGAGATCGCGGCGTCGCAGACGGCGGGCGTGTTCAGCCTCGAGGACGGGCTGCGCTTCGCCGCAGCACGCGGCGAACTGATGGCGTCGCTGCCGGTGGCGGGCGCGATGGCGGCGGTGTTCGCGTCTGCGTCCCACGTGACGGAGGCACTCGAGGAGTGGAACGCTGCGACAGAAGGGATGGGGCTGAGCATCGCCGCGGACAACGGAGCGCACCAAGTTGTGAGTGGCGAGGCGAGGGAGGTCGAGCAGATCGTGCAGCGGTTCGAGGCAGAGGGGCTTCGCGTGAACCGGCTGCGGAGCAGCCCCGGCTACCACAGCGTGCTGGTGGAACCGGCGCTGGACGATCTGGCGGCGGTGATCGACGGCATAGCAGTTGCGGCTCCATCCATCCCGCTGGTGAGCAACGTGACTGGCCGGTTAATCGAGCAAGGCGGCGTGCAGGACCCGGCGTACTGGCGGCGGCACGCTCGGCAGCCGGTGGCGTTCCGGGGGTGCGTCGAGACGCTCGCTGAGATGGGCGTCGACGCCGTAGTGGAACTGGGGCCGCACGCAGTGCTGGGGCCGATGGCGAGCCTCGCGTGGCCGGAGACGAGCGCCGCCCCGGCGGTGCTGTCGAGTCTCCACCGGCCGCCGCGGGACCCGGCAGAGCCCGTCCAAGACTCGACCGGCGGGTTCATCGAAGGCGTCGCAGCGGCGTACGAGGCGGGCATCCCGTTCTCGTTCGCGGGGCTGTTCGCAGGAGAGTCGCGGCGGCGGGTCGCGCTGCCGGGGTATCCATTCCAACGGCAGTCGTACTGGGTCGATGAAGTGCGACGGCGGCGCGTGGCCGCGAGGCACCCGCTGCTGGGGACCCGGCACGAGTCACCTCGCGGCGAGACATCGTTCGAGTCGGAGCTATTCCCGGCCGACCCTGCGTGGCTGAACGACCACCGGGTGTTCGGGCGGGTGATCGCACCGGGCGCGCTGTACGGGGCGATGGCGGCGTCGGCACTGGCGAGCGCACAAGGGTCGGTGGCAGTGGAGGAGATGCAGCTGGTCACCCCGCTGGTCCTGCCCGAACAGGACGGAGAGCAGGGGTCCGGGCAGGAGGGGCGGAGCGTCCAGATGGTGCTGGACGCCCCGGACGGGACGTCGCCCCGCGGTTTCGAGATATTCAGCCGCGGGGAAGGAGAGGAAGGGTGGACGCTGCACGCCCAGGGGCGAGTAGCGTCCGGTGCGGAACGGCAGGGACGCGAGCGGGTCGAGGTCGACCAACTCAAGGCCGGTCTGTCGGCGGAGGACCTGCCGGCGTTCTACCGGGCGCGCGCCGAGACCAACATCAATCTCGGGCCGTCGTTCCGAACGCTCCTGGGGCTCTGGCGCGGAGAGGGCGAGGCGGTCGGCGAGATAGTCCTGCCCGAAGCGGTGGACGGTGCAGGGCTGCCCGTGCACCCGGTGCTGCTGGACGGCTGCTTCCAGGTGATGGCGGCGGCGCGCAACCGGGAGGGGCTCGAAGACGGGGCGACCTACCTGCCCTTCGGATGGGAGCGGCTCTGGCTGGCGGAACGATTGCCGGAACGGGTGATCTGCCACGCCCGCATGCGGGAGAGCATCCGGGATGCTGAACAGGAGAGCGCAGCCGCCGAGCCGAGGGAGGTGTTCGCAGGGGACCTGCGGTTCTACAGCCCGGACGGGGTAGAGCTCGGTGGGTTGAGCGGGTACACGGTGAAGCGGGCGACGCGAGCGGCCGTGCTGTCGGGGACCGAGGGAGTGAACGACCTTCTCTACGAGGTCATCTGGCGGGACAAGCCGCTTCCGCAAGGGATGCCATCCGCAGACTTCCTTCCGAGTCCGTCAGCCATCGCGGCGCGCTCCGGGCCGTTCTCAGAGTATCTGGTCGCGGAGGGTGTCGGAGCCGAGGAGAGGACAGCGCTGCTGACGGACCTCGAACGGCTGTCGTGGCGGTACGCGCTCGCGGCGCTTGAGCAGTTGGGGTGGGAGCGGAAAGTGGGAGAAGCGGTCGATCCGGAACCCCTGCGGGAGCGGTTCGGGGTTTCGGCAGAACACACGCGCCTGTTCCGTCGGCTATTCGAACTGCAGGCGAGGGCTGGCATCGTGAAGGCGGAAGGCGACGGCTTCGTCGTGGTGGTCGGAAGCGACGATTCACTGCCGGAAGCGGTGCCGAGCGATCCTGAAGCGTTCGCGGACGGAATGGCATCGCACTACGCGCACGGCGCGGTCGAAGTCGGACTGTTCCGGCGGTCTGCCGCTGCACTGGCAGACGTGCTCGTTGGAAAAGCAGACCCGCTGACCTTGCTGTTCAGCAGCGGAGAGCCGACGGCCGCCGACCTCTACATGCGCGCGCCGGTGGCGCGCGCGGCGAACCGGATGCTGGGCGACGCCGTCGCGGCGCTGCTGGAAGCGTTCCCGGACGGACGACGGCTGCGCGTGCTGGAGATCGGGGCAGGCACGGGGTCGGCGACGGAATTGGTGTTGCCGGAGCTTCCAGCGGGCCGGTTCGACTACGTCTACACAGACATATCGGCGGGCTTCTTCGCGGAAGCTGAAGGGCGCTTCGGCGGGAGTGAAGCGTCGATAGAGTACCGGGTGCTGGACGTCGAGAAAGACCCGGTGGCGCAGGGGTTCGACGCGCACGGCTACGACCTCGTCATCGCGTCGAATGTGCTGCACGCGACGCGCTACCTGGAGGAGACGCTTGCGCACTGCCGCGACCTCCTCGCACCATCGGGGCAGTTGCTGGCGCTCGAGAACCTTCGCGGCCAGGGCTGGCTCGACCTGACATTCGGGCAGTTGGACGGCTGGTGGCGGTTCGCCGACTCCTACCGTCCGCACCATGCGCTGGCCAGCCCCGCCGTGTGGCGGCAGGCGCTCGGCGACGCGGGCTTCGTGGAGGCGGAGGTGCTGGGGGTGGAGGCGTCAGCGTCAGCGGAGCCTGACAGAGGCGTCATCATGGCGCAGGGTCCGTCGGAGGTCATGGAACCGGCAGGCGTCTGGGTGCTCGCGGGCGACGGGAGCGGGGTGGCAGAGCAACTCGCAGCGGAACTGTCGGCGCGCAACCAGGCCGTGGTTCTGGCGGGGACGCAGGTGGAAGCGGAGGACCGCGAATCGTGGCGGGCGCTGCTGGAAAGGTTGCCTGCGGACGTGCCGCTCAACGGCGTCGTCCATCTCATGGCGTTGGACGGGCACGGTCCGGATGCCACCGCTGATGAGTTCGCACAGGACGTAAGACACGGGGCGGCGAGCGCGCTTGCGCTGGTGCAGGGCATAGCCGATGCCGACGTGACTCCGGCGAAGGGGTTGTGGCTGCTCACGCGCGGCGGGCAGGTGTTGGAGAAGGAGCACGGCGGAGAGATCGCGGGCGCAGCGCTGTGGGGTTTAGGGAAGGTCGTGGCGCGTGAGGCGCCGCACCTGCAGCCGCGGATGCTCGACCTCGACCCCGGAGCGCCGCCTTCGCTGTCGGACCTCGTCAACGAGCTGCTGTACCCGGACCCGGAGACGCATATCGCCTATCGCAGAGGGTACCGCCAAACAGCTCGGCTCGTCCGGGCCGGTAGCGCGACCGAGCGGCTGACGTTGTCGGAAGACTCAGCCTGGCTGCTGGAGCCGGATGCGGGCGGTGCGCTCGAAGGGCTGGAGATAGGCCCATTCCCTGCCCGTCCCCTAGAGCCACGGGACGTCCGAATAGCAGTGGAGGCTGCGGGGCTCAACTTCTGGGACCTGTTCCGCGCACTCGGCCTCATCGACGAGGGGTTGCTGGGCGGCGAGTTCTGCGGGCGGGTGCTGGAGGTCGGTAGCGACGTGACAAGCGTCTCGGTGGGAGAGCGAGTTGTGGGGTTGGCATTCGGGACGTTCGGGTCCGAGGCCGTCACGCGAGAAGAGATGGTTGCGTCCGCGCCGCAGGGGTTCTCCGCAACGGAGCTTGCCACGATCCCGACGGCGTTCGTGTCGGCGGCGTTGTCGTTCGACCTGTCCGGGCTGCATCCCGGTGATCGGGTGCTCATCCACTCGGGCGCAGGAGGCGTAGGGCTGGCCGCCATACAACTGGCGCAGGCGGTGGGGGCCGAGGTGTTCGCGACCGCGAGCGCGCCGAAGCAGGCGTACCTGCGCTCGCTGGGTGTTCAGCACGTGTTCGACAGCCGCTCGACGAAGTTCGGGCAGGAGATCCTCGACGCCACGGGCGGCGAAGGCGTTCACGTCGTGGTGAACAGCCTCACGGGAGAGGGTTTCATCGACGCGAGCCTGTCGTGCCTCGCACAGGACGGGCGGTTCGTCGAACTGGCCCGGTTGGACATCCTGTCCGAGGAGGAGATGGCGGCGGTGCGGCCTGACGTCTCCTACGCCATCCTGATGCTGGACGTTCTGAAGGAGCATGACCCCGCGACACCCGGGAATGCCCTGCGACGCGTCATGCAGCAGCTGGCGGCGGGAGAGGTGACGCCGCTCGTCCATACCCGGTGGTCGATGACCGAAACCGGGCCTGCGATGAAGTTCATGCGGGCGGCACGGCACATCGGGAAGATCGTGCTGGCCAACTCTCCCGTCGAGAGCGGACGGCTTCGCGAGGACAGGACGTACCTCGTGACCGGCGGACTCGGCGGCATCGGATGCGCGCTGGCGGAGTGGCTCGCGGAGCGGGGCGCAGGCGCTATCGTGCTGAACGGACGCCGTCCTCCGGACCCGGAGGTTGCCGATGCCATCGACGCGTTACGGGGACGCGGCGGAACCGTCCAGGTGGAGATCGCGGACGTCACGGACGCGGAGGCGGTCGACCGGATGCTGGAGCGCATCGATGCGACGCTGCCGCCGCTGGCGGGCGTCATCCACAGCGTGGGCGTGCTGTCCGACGCGGCGCTGACGAACCAGAATTGGGAGCGGTTCGAGGATGTGCTTTGGCCGAAGGTGCTGGGAGCCTGGCACCTGCACCGAGCGACCGCCGGGCGCGACCTCGACATGTTCGTCCTGTTCTCGAGCGTTGCGGGCGTACTGGGCAATCCGGGGCAGGCGAACCACGCCTCGGCCAACGCCTTCCTCGACCAACTCGCCGGTCACCGGCGCGCGCTGGGGCTCCCCGGCCAGACCATCGCGTGGGGCGCGTGGTCAGGACTGGGCGAGGCGGAGGAGCAACGGGAGCGCATCGCCCGGCAGTTGGAGGCGGCCGGGACTGGCTGGATCACCCCGGAGCAGGGGCTCAAGGCGTTCGACGAGGTGCTCAGGCAGGACATGACCACCGGGATGGCGGCGTCAGTGGACTGGCAGGTCTTTTCGGAGGGGCACGAGCAACGTCCGCCATTGTTGGAGGAGCTGCTGGCCACCTCCGAGGACAGCGCCGCCGAGGCGACTACCTCGCGGGGCGACGTGCTGACCGGCCTCTGGGATGCGTCGATAGCGGAGCGTGAGCAGATGCTGGCGTCGTTCCTGCAGCGGGAACTGCAGGCGGTGATGCGCCTGCCGACGCCACCGGCGGCATCGGTGGAGTTCTCCGAGTTGGGGATGGACTCGCTGATGGCGGTGGAGTTGCGCAACCGTGTGAACCGCGCATTCGCCGGAGAGTACGTGGCGCCGAACACCGTGGTGTTCGATTACCCGAGCGTCACGGCGCTCGCGCGCCACCTGGCCGGAGAACTCGGAGAGCCTGCCGAGGCGGCGCTCCCGGAACGGCGCGCGCCGGAAGTGCTGGTGCGGTCCGACGTGAGGGACGGCATCGCTATCGTTGGGATGGCGTGCCGGTTCCCCGGCGCGGAGGACCTCTCGGCCTTCTGGCGTCAGTTGGAGGCGGGCGAGAGCGCGATCACAAACGGACGAGAGGGTTCCGGCAACTGGTATGGCGCCGTAGGAGACCCTGCCGCGAAAGACACAACCTACCTGCGCGGAGCGTTCGTTAAGGACATCGATCTGTTCGACTCTCGGTTCTTCCGCATCGCGCCGATCGAAGCCCGGATGATGGACCCGCAACAGCGGATGATGCTGGAGACAAGCTGGCAGGCGCTCGAGGACGCGGGCATCGACCCCGACCGGCTGCGGGGCAGCCGAACAGGTGTGTACGCGGGGGTCGGCGGCAGCGAGTACCGGGACCTCATCCAGACCAGCGGCAGGTTCAACAGCTACCTCGGCACCACCGGCAGCGTGACCGTTGGCCGGGTTGCGTTCGCGCTCGGCCTCGAGGGGCCCGCAATGCCGATGGACATGGCGTGCGCCTCGTCGCTCGCCGCAGTGCACCAGGCGGTCGCCGGCCTGCAGCGCGGCGAGGTGGACCTCGCTCTGGCGGGCGGGGTCAACGCGGTGCTGTCCACCTCGGTCACGAGGTTCATGGCGGACCTCGGCATGTTGTCGGCGGACGGCGAATGCAGGACGTTCGATGCAGCCGCGGACGGCTACGTGCGAGGCGAGGGCTGCGGCATCGTGGTGCTGAAGCGGTTGAGCGACGCCGAGGCCGACGGCGACCGGATATGGGGCGTCATCCGCGGATCGGCGGTAAACCAGAACGGCGCGAGCATGGGCCTGACGGTCCCCAAGGGTCCGGCACAGGAGCGCGTTATCGAGGAAGCACTCGCACGGGCGGGCGTCGAACCCTCGGAAGTGGACTACCTTGAAGCGCACGGGGTCGGGTCGAACCTGGGCGACCCCATAGAGGTGCGGGCCGCGGCAGCGGTGTACGGGAGGGGGCGCGAAGCAGACCGCCCGCTCCTCGTGGGATCGGTGAAGACGAACATCGGCCACCTGGAGTCCGCAGCGGGGATCGCCGCCCTCATCAAGGCCGTGCTTGCGATGGAGCACGGCGTTATCCCGAAGCACCTGCACCTCGACAACCCGAACCCCAACCTGGACTGGGAGCAACTCCCCGTACAGGTGACCACGGCGACGACCGACTGGCCGCCCGTCTCGGGCCGTCCGCCACGGGCGGGTGTGAGCGCGTTCGGGCTGTCGGGTACGAACTCGCACGTCGTCGTGGAGGGCTACGGCGAACCCGGGAGCGCCAAGGGAGAGAACGGCTGGCCTGCGGGGCCTTCGGTACCAGTTGCCGTTCCTGTGCCGGAGCCTGCCCCCGATGGAGCGATCGCCGGTCGGGGGGCACGGCTGCTGCCCCTGTCAGGAAAGACAGACCGCGCCCTCCGAGAGTTAGCGGCGCGCTATCTCTCGTGGCTCGACGAGCACCCCGAACAGTTCCCGCCCGATAGCGCCGCCAGCGATGAAGCGCTGTCCGACGCGGCCTGGACGGCGAGCGTAGGCCGCAGCCACTTCCCGTACCGAGCGGGCGTGGTCTTCCGTGATGTTGCATCGTTACGCGAGGGGCTGCGGGCGGTTGCGGAACGCGGGGAGGCACCCGATGAGCAGGAGCCGCAGGCCGCATCAAGGGTCGCGTTCGTCTACACCGGCGAGGGCAGCCGGCGGGTGGGAATGGGCAAGGCGCTGTACGAGAGCGAGCCGGTCTTCCGCGCAGTTCTGGACCGATGCGACGCAGCGCTGCGGGAGGTCCGCGGCGCGTCGCTGCTGGACGTGATGTTCGGCCGGCCCGGAGCGGCGGGTGACATCGACGATCCTGCGTGGTCGCAGCCGGTGATCTATGGACTGGAGTGCGCGCTGACGTCGCTCTGGTTGAGCGTGGGCGTGCGTCCGGACGTGGTGGCATGGAACGGTAATGGCGAGATTTCAGCGTCGCAGGCCGCAGGCGTGTTCAGCCTCGAGGACGGCCTGCACTTCGCGGCAAGACACGGCGAGCTGGCGGCATCAGGCACGCAGAAGAGTCCCGAGGCGGCCTTCGACGGCATCACGCTTGTTTCGCCTTCCGTACCCTTGGTGAGCAGCCTTACGGAAGAGCCGGGGGCCAGTCTCGTTGTCGAGGTCGGCCCGCAAGCAGGCGGCGGGTTCGTGGAGACGGTTGCCAGAGCGTATGAGGCCGGGCTCTCGCTTTCGTTCCCGGGGTTGTTCGCGGGAGAGTCCCGACGGCGGGTCGCTCTGCCCGGCTACCCGTTCCAGCGCCGCCGTCACTGGATAGAGCCGCTGGAGCGGCTGATACCGGGCGCAGGTGGCCCTCAGCGTCTCTGATTGACACAGGTATACCCCATTGCTAGGGTGTTTGAATACTGGGGCACATGCCCATGCACACAGGAGAGGAATTGCCCATGGCCACGACCGAAGAACGTATCAGGAAGCTGGTCGACGAGAACCTTGAGATCGAAGGGCGGCCGCTGGGCCGTGGCCTCGACCTGAACGCCAGCCTGCGGGACGCCGGCGTCCCTTCGGCAGACTTCCTCGCCTTCACCAAGGTGGTGGCGGAAGAGTTCAACCTCACCTTCAGCCCTGAAGACTGCTCCCGGTTCGAAAACCTGGGGGACCTCGTAACGTTTCTGGACTCCCGGGGCTAGTCCCTCGCGATTCAACGGCAGGCAGAGGCTCTCAGAAGAGATGCGGGCATGGTGATGATTGCCCAGAACTCTTCTGAGAGCCTTTCGTTTGTTCCGGGCCCCTGGTGGAGTCCGTTCGCCACAACAGCCGGCGTTCAGATTGTGCACGTCGCCCTGAGTCCCGATCCGGCCTGCGAGAGCGAGGCATACGGATGGCTGGACAAAGCGGAGCGGGGCGCGTGGGGGAAGTACCTGCCACGGCCACGCCGTCAGTTCACCCTCTGCCGCGCCGCACTGCGCGCCATCCTCTGCGAACGGTTCGACTGCCGGAACGACCAGCTTTCGTTCGGCGCAGGCCGTCACGGGAAGCCGTTCGCCATAGCCGGAGGAGCGCGTATCCCGTTCAATTTCAACGTCAGTCACAGCGGTGGCCACGGCCTGATCGCCCTGTCGGCGGCGGGACGGTTGGGGGTAGACATCGAAGAACGCATCCCGAGACGCTACCTGAACGAACTGATAGAGGCAGTCATGGCGCCCGAAGAGCAGACGGAACTTGCCGCTCTTCCGGAGTCCGCTAAACTGCACCTGTTCTACCGCCTCTGGACGCTCAAGGAGGCGCTGATCAAGGCGCTGGGCACGGGGTTCTCCACCGATCCTTCCGGGTTCCAGGCGCCTCCCGCGATGCGCAGGGACGGCAGGTCCAGCGTATTCAGCTTTCCGAACCTGCCGTCTGTCGCCTGGATGCTGGAGGACATCGGGGACGAACGGTTCGCCGCCGCCCTCGCCTATGAGTTGGAGAGCCCCAAGATTGGCCGATAATCCGCAACATCCCTGGAAGATCCCTGAGCCTGTCTCAGTCCATGAGATAGCGATGGCCGATCAGACGCGCGTCGTCCTCCGGCGGCACGGCAACCCCGACGGACCCCGGCTGGTGCTGAGCCACGGCAACGGCCTCGCCATAGATCTGTACTACCCCTTCTGGTCGCTGCTGACCGGCGACTTCGACGTCGTGGTCTACGACTTGAGGAACCATGGCTGGAACGCCATAACCGACCTGAAGGAGCACACCATCCCAACGCTGATCGACGACCATGACCTCGTCATCGATGCGATCGACCGCCACCTGGGAGAGAAGCCGAAGATAGGGGTGTTTCACTCGCTCTCGTCCCTGGCTCCCCTGTTGTCGCCCACGGAAGGCAGCAGTTTCGAGGCGCTGATCCTGTTCGACCCTCCCCTGTGCAAGCCGGGCAAGAGCTACGAGGAGTTCGACTCTGCCGCCATCAAGACGGCGGCGGCGGCACGGCGGCGCTCGTACCGGTTCCGCAGCCGGGGAGACTTCGTCGAACTCTTGCAGATTTCGCCGAACTTCAGGCTCACTGTCCCGGGGACACGCTATCTGATGGCCGAGACAACGCTGCGCGAGGAAACGGATGGCGAGGGATACGAACTGCGGTGCCCTCCCGAGTACGAGGCGCAGATCATCGACTACGCCAGGGTCTTCGCGGTTTCCGTGGATCTCACAGCGCTGCAGTGTCCGACGAAGGTCATAGGAGCAGACCCGACCCTTCCCTACTCCTACCTGCCGACGATGGACCTGAGCGATATGCTGAGCGTGGACTACGACTTCCTGCCCGACGCAACGCATCTCCTCCAACTGGAGCAGCCGGAGGAATGTGTGGCGAAGATGCGCCAGTTCATCGAATCCGTCTCGGGGTGAGGCAACGGCGCGCGCGCCGTGCAAGGTGTGACATCTGCCCCTTTCGCAGTTGAAGGCGCAGTTCCTAACCTCTTTTGACCCGCCCGTGGCAAGCCATGCGGGCAGCAGAAGAGGTGAAAGGAATGCTGACCAAAGTGAACACATGCGCGCTGACCGGGCTCGACGGACAGATCATCGAGGTGGAGGTGGACGTCGCTCCCGGCCTGCCGCACTTCGTTGTGGTGGGGCTGCCCGACGCGGCGGTGCAGGAATCGCGCGAGCGCGTTCGTTCGGCCATCCGCAATTCAGGCTTCGAGTTCCCCATGCGCCGCATCACCGTGAGCCTCGCTCCCGCCGACATCCGCAAGGAAGGACCCTCCTACGACCTTCCCATAGCGGTGGGCATCCTCGCCAGCAGCGGCCAGATCGACATCATGCTCGGCGAGACGGTGCTCATCGGTGAACTGTCACTCGAGGGCAACCTGCGCCACACCGACGGCATCCTCCCGATGGTGGGGGTCGCACGGGACCGCGGGATGCGGACAGCGGTTGTGCCCCAGACGAACGCGGACGAGGCCGCGCTCGTGGAGAGCGTAGACGTGCTGGGCGCGCGCACGCTCCGCGAACTCGTGGAGCACATCAGGGGCGATGCGCCCATCCTCACGCACACACCAATCGTAGAACTGTCCCGCATCGCACCCGAGGACTACGCCATAGACATGGCCGACATCCGCGGGCAGGACCAGGCGAAGCGTGCGATCGAGATCGCGGCAGCGGGCGGGCACAACCTCCTGATGACCGGACCGCCCGGCAGCGGCAAGACGCTCCTTGCTCGCGCGATGGCTTCCATCCTGCCGCCCCTCACCCCTACCGAAGCCCTGGAAACGACCAAGGTCTACAGCATCGCCGGGATGCTGCGCGACGACACCCCGCTGGTCTCGACGCGTCCCTTCCGTTCGCCGCACCACACCATCTCACATGCAGGGCTCGTAGGCGGCGGAAGGATCCCCAAGCCGGGGGAGGTGTCGCTCAGCCACCGGGGCGTGCTGTTCCTCGACGAACTACCCGAGTTCGGGCACAGCGTCCTGGAGGTGCTGCGGCAGCCGATAGAGGACAAGGTCGTCACCATCAGCCGGGCGAACGGCTCTGTGACGTATCCAGCGAGTTTCATGCTGGTCGGCGCCATGAACCCGTGCTTCTGCGGCAACTACGGCGACCCGAGGAAGGCCTGTACCTGCTCGTCGCAACTCCTCAGCCGCTACCAGAAGCGGATCTCCGGCCCGCTGTTGGACAGGATGGATATCTTCATCGACGTTCCACGGGTGGAGTACGAGAAGCTGACGGGCGACGTGACAGGCGAGCCCTCAGCACGCATCCGGGAATGCGTCTGCCACGCGCGGCAGGTGCAACAGGCGCGGTTCCGCGAGTCGTGCGTCCAGTGCAACGCGGACATGGGACCGTCCGACGTGTGGAATTTCTGCCGTATGGACGATGAAGCCGAAGGGCTCGCGCGCGCTGTGATGGAGCGCATGCACTTCTCCGCACGGGCGTTCCACCGCACGCTCAAACTCGCGCGCACCATCGCGGACCTCAGCGGCGGGGACATCATCGGCATGCCGCACCTCGCGGAGGCGGTGCAGTACCGCCAGCGCGGGGCCGAATAGGAAGCGTACGTCAGACGTGGCGCAACGCTAAACTGTGCGGCAGTCCGCCATGGCGCCGGCAGGAGGAAGTGTGAGGATAGCCGTCTGCGTAAAGTGGGTGCCCGCGATATCCCGAATACGCCTCGACCCGGAGACGAAACGCCTCGTCCGGGAAGGCGTACCGAGCGAACTGAACGCCTACGACGTACTTGCGGTCAACCGCGCGGTCGAACTGAAGCAGGCGCTGGGCGGCAGCGTCGCGGTCTACACGATGGGGCCACCCGATGCGCGGCGCGGTCTCGTGCGTTGCCTGGCGATGGGGGCTGACGACGCGTTCCACCTGAACGACTTCGCGTTCGCGGGCGCGGACACACTGGGGACGTCCCGCGCGCTGGCACTCGCACTCTCCCGCGAGGAGTACGACCTCGTCCTGTTCGGCAACAACAGCGTCGACGCGGAGACCGGACAGGTCGGGCCGGAAGTCGCGGAGATGCTGGGCATCCCCCAGATCACAGCCGTCAGCAAGCTGGAGGTCACGAAGGACGGTGCCGTGCGTACGGAGCGGGCACTGGAGAACGGCACCGAGGTCGTGGAAGGCGCGCTACCGCTGCTCGTGTCGGTCACCGAGGGGGTCGCACATGATGCGCAAGCCCCACGCGATGCGGTGCGCGCCGCCGAGGAACGCGAGATTGCCGAACTGACTGCCACGATGCTCGCCGACGACGTTTCGCAGTTCGGGGCGGCGGGCTCGCCGACCTGGGTCGCGGAGGTTCGGCAGATCGAACCGTCGCGCGAGGGCAGGCTCATCAACGAAGGCAGCGCGGCGGCGATGGCGCGAGAGGCTGTCGCGGCACTCGTTGACCGAGGTGCACTCGATACTGATGCCGATACAGCAGACACTTCGGACACGGCAGCCGACGCTCCCCGCCCCGCTGGCGGACCGGAACTGTGGGTGATCACTGAGGCGGACGAGAGCGGACTGCGGCCCGTCACGCTCGAGATGCTGGCTGCGGCGCAGCCTGTTGCGGACGTGCTGCGCGGCAGGGTCGCAGCGTTCGTCATCGGGGGAGGGGATGCGGCAGACTACGCGAGCGCGCTGGGGGAGGCAGGGGCGGATGTGGTCATGGTCGCTTCCGATAGCGGGCTATCGGCTTACTCCACGGCTGCATACACAGCGGTGCTGGCGGAGGCCATCGCTGAGCGGCAGCCGTTCGCGGTGCTGCTGCCTTCGACTCCGAACGGTCGCGACTTAGCGGCACGCGTATCGGCACGGCTGAACCTCGGCCTGACCGGTGACTGCATCGGGCTGGATGTAGACGATTCCGGGCTGGCGCAACTCAAGCCCGCATTCGGTGGCAACATCGTTGCCCCCATCTACTCGCGCACGCTCCCGAACATGGCGACAGTGCGGCCCGGCGTGTTCAGCGCACTGCAGCCAGATCCAGCCAGGAGCATCACGGTAGAGACCATCAGGGCAGCGGCTATACCGAGTGACGGCCTGACACGAGTGGAGTTCCGCGCCGCGCCGGACGACGACGCGGCCGCTCTGGACAAGGCGCGGGCGGTCGTGTGCGTCGGGATGGGCGTCGGCGGGCCGGAGCACATCTCTGAGTTGGAGGAACTGCGGGCGCTGCTGGGCGCAGACCTCATCTGCACGCGAGACGTGGTGGAGGCCGGGTGGATGCCGCGGCAGCGTCAGGTGGGACTGACGGGGCGCTCCATCGCTCCACGCCTGTACGTGGGCGTCGGTGTGCGCGGCGATTTCAACCACGCCGTGGGGATACAGCGCGCGGGCACAGTGCTTGCGGTCAACAACGACCGCCGCGCCGCGTTCTTCCGGGGCCAGTCAGACATAGGCGTGATGGCCGACTGGCGGGAGTTCGTGCCCGCGCTCGTTGAGGAGTTGCGACGCCATCGCAACGGCGGGTGATGAAGAGCCGCCTGCTGGCATCCGCACTCCTTGCCGCAGTGGTGCTGGGTCTCATCGCAGCGCTGGATGCGGCGCTGGACGAACCGCAGGTGGAGCGACTCCCCATCGTGCCGCCCGAGGAGTCGCCGCTCGCTTCTGCCGAACTGCTGCGCGAGTTTGCCGGGTTCGCATACGCAGACCTCTCGGAGGAGGACTGGGAAGGACTCGCGCTCTCCCTACTTCCCGGTAGCCAGGCAACATGCACCGTTGAGTCGCTCGCCGTTTACGCTGGAGCGACGCAGCGCGACGCAGCGGAGGCAATAGAAGCTTCCATCGATCGTGAGGACGCAGGGCGCGTTCAGTTCGTCCGTCTGCCCGCCGTCGAGTGGCGCATCGCCGGCATGACCGTGGAGGGTGAACAGGCCACGGTAGAACGGCGCGCGCAGGCCCTGGGACGAGACGCCGTACCTCCGCTGGCGCGCAAGGACAAGTGGGTAGTAGCGGACGGCGTATGGTGGCTGGAACCGGAGAGCGTCGCGCCCGGATGCAGCGAGAAAGTTCGAGAGGAGGAGGATGTCCTCCCCGGGTACGCTGCCGAAGAAGGAGGTTCCTTCGAACGTCCACTCGCGATGGGAACACCAGTGAGTGCAGTCTCGCCAGAAGGACGCGCAGTCAACGTGACGCTCACGAAAGCGGAGCGCGGTGTGAGCCCCGCGCCCCCACAGGACGGCTTCGAGCACGCCTACGTAGAGATGCGCGTGGAATCAGCGGAGGATGAGCAACTCGGCCTGCCGCCCGGGTTCCACTCCGCATCGTTCGACGGTTGGTTCCTGCATGAGTCCGGCCCGGTGAGCACTGACATCTGCACCGGCACGGAACACACCGGCGTGACGTGCCAGCTGATCGCTGGCCGCTTCCTCATTGCAGCGGACGACCCTTCGCCACGGCTCGCGTGGACGGTTACCCAACCCGGTGAGCGCATCGAGGCTCTGGCATGGTGGCGGCTACCCACAACAGAGCGTGGCGGCGAACCACTGGTACACGACCTCACTCCCGAGGAGACGGCGCGCATCACGACTGAGGCATCCATCTCACCGGACGAATGGCGCACCGACTTCGCTCGAGTAACTGCGGACCTGAGCGATGCGGTCGTTGTAAGCGGCGGGCGTGGGCCTATCCCCGTCATCACCCAAGCACGCTACGAGACGATCGAACAGGCCGACGGGTGGATCAGGGATAGGGAGCCGGTGCTGGCGGCATTCGCCGGAGACGAGGCGCGGGCGTATCCGCTGCGTCTGCTCCTCGCGCACGAGGCGGTGAACGACTGGCTGGGAGGCTCGCCGCTGCTGGTCACGTACTGCCCACGCTGCAACAGTGCGGCGGTGTTCGAGCGCAACGCCGGAACACTTACACTGGAATTCGACGCAGCCAGCGCGCTGCGCTCCGAGAACCGGGTACTCTTCGACGAGGCCACGGAGTCGTGGTGGCAGCAGGCGACCGGCGAGGCCGTCGCAGGTGAGTTCGCAGGGCTCCGGTTGCGGCCAGCCGAAAGCGCCCTCATCTCCTGGAAGGACTTCAAGCGTGCCTACCCGGACGGAACCGTCCTTTCTCAATCATCGGGCTTCGATCTCGATTACGAGTTCAACCCGTACTTCAACGTTGATTTCACCCAGCCACCTGAATCCTCCGGCGAGACCGACCCGCGCTTGCCGCCCCGTGCACGAGTGCTGGGACTCTTGAGCGACGGCGAAGCACTCGCGGTGCCGTTCTCGGAGCTCTTCTTCTCCGGGGTCGTCAACGTAACGGTCGACGGCGCGCCCGTGGCCGCGTTCTGGCAGCGGGGAACGTCGTCTCCGCTCAGCAGCGCGAACGTTGCAGAGGGACGGGAAGTGGGGGCGGCGGTCGCATTCGATGCCCGGCTCGGGAACCGGACGCTCACGTTCCAAGCAGAGCGCGGCGCCTTCATCGACGAACAGACCGGTTCGACGTGGAGCATCACGGGGCAGGCACAGAGCGGGCCACTCGCAGGCAGCCGTCTGAACGTCTTCCAGCACGCCAATAGCTTCTGGTCGTGCTGGTCGGCGTTCCGACCGACGACAGGGTTATACGCCGCTAGCTGACGCTCCAGCCCGCGTCCACCAGCAGGTGATGGCCGTTGACCGCGCCCGCTTCCCTGCTCGCGAGGAAGACCACTGCACCCGCAATCTCCTCCGGCTGGAGCCGTCTGCCGATGGGAGAGTGGCGCAGAAAGTCGGTGTCGCTGCGGGCGGAGTCGGGGTTCCGCGTCATGGGGGTATCGGTTGGGCCGGGCCCGACAGCATTGACGGTAATGCCCTGCATGGCCCATTCCGTGGCCAGCGACTTGGTAAGCGCGACGACGCCTCCCTTTGCCGAGACATACACGGCGCGGTTCGGTCCGGAGGTGACGACCAGTTGCGAGGCGACGTTGACGATCCGCCCATAGCCCGCGTTCAGCATGTGGCGCGCCGCGGCCTGCGCCGCGAAGAACACACCCTTCAGGTTCACGCCGTGCACCGCGTCCCAATGCTCCTCCGACACGTCCAGGGCACTCAGGCGGGAGCTGACGCCAGAGTTGTTCACGAGGATGTGCAACCCCCCGAGATCGGCGGCGATGGAGTCGAAGACCGGGGCGATGTCGGCGGTGGCAGTAACGTCCAAGTCGTAACCACGCGCCTTACCGCCTGCAGCCTCTATCTCACGCACGAATGCGTCCACATCAGAACGCTTGGAAGGAAGGTTGGTTACTGCAACGGTAGCGCCCGCCTGCGCGAGCGCAGTGCTGACGGCTCCGCCGATCCCCTGGCTGCCGCCGGTCACGACGGCGACCATGCCGTCCAGTCTGAAAGGCCCCTGTGTCATGCGAGGATTATAGGCGCTGGGACAGGCCCAGTCCTACAGGTAGGTGAACCCGGCCGGGAGCGAGGCGTGGCCACCGCCGTAGTCACTCTCCTTGGGGACCGGGTTTCGGAGTTCGTCACGGGTCAGGTAGTTGTAGGAGATAACGCCGATGGTGGTTGCTGCCACGATAGCGGCCAGCAGTCCGAGGATTATGAGCGAGAGATAGACGAGGCGAGCGTTGCGAGGCGCGGCGCTTGCTACGGACATGGGTGATTGGGCCTCCGGCGGAGCATCGGTATCGTATCGAACCGTCCTCGTAACGCTACTATAGGCGACGGCGCGCCGCAAGGCGTTGAGGGCCATGTACGAGCCGCAGGTTCCGTAGAAGGGCGCACCGTTACCATCTGCACGCGGCGCAGTCAGGAAGTTATTGTTTACAGGAGCAGACTCCCATCCGAGTGAGACGTGCCTCTCGATCCGCTGACAACTGACCTGCACCTGCAACGACTGATCGCCGGCGGCGTGTTCATCGCCACTGTGGTCATCGCGTTTGTCTTTTTCGGCATCACGCGCTTCGTCACCCGCAAATACCTCACCGGAGTGAGCGGGCGTACTTACCGCCTGGCGCATTCCATCATGCGCGCCACCTCGAGGCCAGGAGCCCTCTTCCTGCTGATCCTCGGAGCAACAGTCTCCACGCTCATCTGGCCAGACGCGCAAGCCTGGGGCGACGAGGTTACGACCATCGGCGGAGCCGCGCTCGTGCTCGTTGGCGCCTTTGCCTTGTCCAATGTCTTCATTGCCGTTGCGAACTGGTACAGCCTTACCATCGCGATCTCCACCAAGACCGACCTGGACGACCGGATACTTCCGGTAGCGAAGCGCGTGATCCCCCTGTCCGTCTACGCCGTCGGCGGGCTCATCGTCCTGGACATGCTGGGAGTCAGCATCAGCCCTCTGCTGGGTGGTCTCGGCATCACCGGGCTGGCCGTCGCGTTGGGATTGCAGCCGACGCTCAGCAACTTCTTTGCGGGAACGAACATCCTCTCTGAGGGCGTGTTCTCGAACGGAGACTACATCGAGATACAAGGCGGCCCCGCGGGTTACGTGGAGGCGGTCGGGATGCGGAGCACGAAGATACGCACATGGCTGAACAACTTCGTCGTGATTCCGAACTCCGTCCTGGCCAGTTCGATCATGACAAACTACAGCCGACCCGACCCACGGATGAACGTCCTCGTCACCTGCGGCGTGAGTTACGACAGCGACCTGAGCCGTGTGAACGATGTTGCGCTGGAGGTCGCCCGGGAGACTATCGCGGCGAACCCTGAGGCGGAAGATGAAGTGCCGTGGTTCGGGTTCGAGCGGTTCGGCGATTCCAACATAGACTTCTGGGTCTTCCTACAGGCGACGGACAGGGTCGGTTCGTTCATCGTGACGAACGATCTGATCAAGCGGCTGCACGCGCGCTTCCAGCAGGAAGGCATAGAGATCAACTACCCGGTGCGCAAGGTAGTGTTCGACTCCCCTGTCCCACCTGACGCGCCTCCGGCGTGGGCGGGTTCGTGAGCGGACTGCCGGACCTGTTGGCGCACCGCAATGAGGCGCTCGCGCTACTGGGGCGCCGCCCCACCTGCGTCTTTACCGACATAGACGGAACGCTCTCCCCCATCGTTGCCGACCCCGCTGCCGCCACCGTGCCCGATGCGACGCGCTCGGCCCTGGCAGCGCTTGTGGAGCGCATACCAGTGGTTGCGCTTACCGGGCGGAGCGTTGACGACGCAAGGCGGGTGCTGGCGCTCGATGCGCTGGTCTACTCCGGCAACCACGGGGCCGAGTGGTGGGAGGACGGGTTGTTGAGCGTCGAGCCCACGGCCGAGCCATACCTCGAACGGGTCCGGGAGATCGCGAAGGCAGTGGAACGCGGCATCACCACCCCAGGCACCCTCCTTGAGGACAAAGGTGTGAGCCTCTCCGTGCACTACCGGAACGCGGCTCAGCCCGATACCGCCCGGTCAGGCATCCTCGACTTCCTCGATGCACACGCCCAGGGGATGAGCATCCGTGAAGGGAAGATGGTGGTGGAGGTGCGCCCACCGGTCGAGCTTTCCAAGGGCGAAGCGGTACGCTCATTCACACGACGCAAGGGGCTGGCGTCGGCGCTCGTGCTCGGGGACGACCGTACTGACGCGGAGGCGTTCGCGGTCATCCGAGAGATGCGCGACGCCGGGGCGATCCGCGGGCTGTGCGCTGCAGTAGCAACAGCAGACGCTCCTGCGGAACTGTTGGCGTCGGCGGACTATACGCTGGCAGACACAGCAGCAGTAGGGCGGTTCCTTACCTGGCTCGCCACGGAGTTGTAGCGAATGCCAAAGTGAGACAGATAAGATGGCAATCGGATGCTTATGAGATACCTCCCATTGCTGCTCATGCTCGTGACTCTGGCCGCGTGCTCGCAGGGCAACGAGCCCGATGCCGACGCAACGGCAAGCGCAGCCATCGCCGCATCTCAAGCAACCGCTGAAGCAGCGCAGCAACGCGAAGATATCGTGGCCACCATAACCGCGGCTGCTCCGACCCCGCGTCCCTCACCCACTCCCACCGGGACGCCCACTCCGAAGCCTCCCCCCACGGCAACGGCGACCGCCACAGCAATCCCGACGCCGACCCCAACAGCGACGCCGACTCCGCGCCCCTTGCGGGTGGGCCCCTTCCCAACCCCCACGCCCGCTCCACCGCCGCTTGTCCTCGCCGACCCATCGAGGCCACACACGATAAAGCTGGCGGAACTCCTCAACGAGAGGAACCGGCTGCTGTACGAGATGCCAGACTTCGCGGGCCAGCCGTCGTCCGAAGAAGTGAACGTCTGGAGCAGGGCCCTCCGCGACTGGCTGGAGGCGCAGGAAGGCTACTGCGGAATCGTGGACTACTTTGAGCTCGAGCGAGCGAACTGCAATCGGATGGCAGAAGACGCGTTGATGATGCAACGCACACTGCAGGGTTGGCAACGCCGCTAGCAGGAATGCACAACCGAGGGCCGCGCAGGCTCGCTAGAGGCTGAGCACGCTCGGTGCGAAGAGGTCCTCGACCTCCGGCTTCTCCGCGATGAGGTGCTGCTCGTGGAGGAAGTCGCTCACGGTTTCAATCATGGGGCGGTTCGCCTCCACCCCGTACACGAACGGATCGCCGTCGAGCAGCTTGCGGGTCTGCGCCATGTACTCCCTGCCGAACACCATGAAGGAAGGGATGCGCTCATTGAGCGTGGCCTCGGCGTGCCGCTTAGCCTGTACGAACGCGTCGTACAGATTGAACGCAGCCCACGGGTACTTGTCGTAGGTTGACTTCCTGATGGTGTACATCTGTGTGGCCGGGATGAAGCCGTACTTTGCGTAGAAGCGCGAGCCTTCCTCGATGAGGCTGGGAAAGAGAGGTCTGACCTTGCTCCAGTCGCCGCTTCCGCGTATCCGGGAGGAGCGGTCTATGACGTTGCCCGCAGCGCCCGCTCCTGCTCCCAGGCCGGAGACAGCGTCGATCTGATTGCTGAGGATCATCGAAGCGAGGCTCTCCGTCTCCGGGATGCGGGCAAACGAGATGCCCTCCGGCGGCTCGAAGCCGGTCACGCCGCCGTGGCTGAACTCCTCGCTCCGCTCCATGAACCAGTGGATGTCGTACTGCGAGACGCCGAAGTCGTGTTCGAGCACGCCGCGCAGCCAGATAGATGCAGTCATCTGGTACTCGGGGACTCCCACGCGCTTGCCCTTCAGGTCGGCAGGGACACTTATGCCGGAGTCCGCGTGGTGGCGAAGCTCGGCGTGCATGAAACGGCGCGACGCGAACACCGGCAGCGCCACGGCGTCATACCCCTTGCTCCGGGCGATGATGTACGACGCTACGGAGAGGGAGGAGACGTCAAACTCGTTGAAGGTGAACTGACGCCAGTAGCCGGTTGAACCGTCGGCGCGTGTAGCTGTGAGCTCTATCCCCTCCGGCTTGACCTTCCCTTCGAAAAGCGGGTTGACGATGTCGGCGGGGCTCCCGATCAGGCTCATCTGGACGTCCGGCATAGAAGCACCTCCCGTATGCGTTAGTGAGCGAGACCCGGCGGCACCGGCACCTGGTGCTCGAGCATTACCTCCCGTCGTTCGCGGGCCGACTGCATCAGGCCCAACTGGACCTCCAACGTCGCCATCCCCCACCGTCCGTCGTGGAATATGGGATTGCCGCGCACGATGCCGCTGTAGGCCTCCTCGATGGTCGGGTCGCCGCCGCCCTCCTTTACCTCGATGGGCTCCTCCCGAAGGCCATCGTCGTTGTAGACGTAGATGCCATTCGGCGACTGGCGCAGCAGGCCGCGCTCGCAGGTGACGAGGAGTAGGCCGAGGTCGCTCTGGAAACGCTGCCGTGGAGGACCGGAGGGGGCTCCCCCACCCTCCAAAGCGTTACGTTGCCCCTGCATGCTGGCAATACGCATCGCATCCTTGGCCTGAGCCTGGTCCCACGTGCCGGTGTTGATACCGTTCCTGACGCGAGCCCTATCCTCTGCCTGCGCGCCCGCCTCCATTTCCCACGGCAGCAGTTCAGACGCCATGAAGTAGCCGTAGGCGTTGTAGACGATGGTAGCCGGCGTGCCGTCCTCGAACTCCAGATAGGCCGAGTAGTACCCCGGGGCTCCAGAGCGCCCTTCCATCCATATCCCGGTCGTACCGCGAACACTGCGGATGAGTCCTCCGCCGAGGAACCGGAGCGAGTCGATCTGGTGCGGCGCCTGGCGGAACGCGACGCCTCCGCCACGCTCGACGTCGACCTCCTCCGGCATGCGGGGGCGGAGCATCCAGTCCGTGAACGACATGACGTTCATCGCCCTGATCGCGCCGACCTCGCCGGAGCGGACGATGCGCCACATCGTCTGAACGGGCGGGTCGAACGCGCGGGTATGGCCGGAGAGCAGTTTGACGCCATGCTTCTCAGCCGTCTCAACCATGAGAGAGGCCTCATCCAGCGACAGGGCCATCGGCTTTTCGAGGACGATGTGCTTCCCGTGCTCGACAGCCATCACCGTGTGGGGGCAGTGGAAGTGGTTCGGAGTCGCGATCCAGACCACGTCGACGTCAGGGTCCTGGCATATCCCCTCGACGGAGTCGTACGTCTTCCCTCCGAAGTCGCGCTGGAAGGCTTCGAGGGCCTGCGGGCGCAGGTCTGCTGCAGCCACGACCTCGACGTTGGGCTCGTCACGCATCATGTTGAGCACGCCGCCACCCGCGTTGCCGACCCCGATGATGCCGAACCGCAGGACAGGGTTCCCGTTCGAGGAAGAGCTGGATGTGGTCACGATGGCGCCTCCGTTCGTGGGTTTCACCGCGTCGCAGCGGATACCCGTGGTCAGACAGGGCACAGGTTAGGCCGCTGTTCGCTCGCTCACAAGCCTACTTCTGCCGAACCGGCGCGGGAGTTCAGTTGTCGAGGGCGTCGAGGTCGATGAGCTGGCGGCGAAGCCAGTCGGTGATGTCCTCGCGCTCGATGCAGTCCCGCATCAGGTCAGCCCTGCGCTTGCGCTCCTCCGGCGGCATCGAGAGTGCCTCGTCGAGCGCCCGAGCCGCACCTTCGATGTCGGCAGGAGCAACGGGGAGCGCGCCGACGCGAAGTTGTTCGTAGGCTCCGGCGGACTCCGAGAGGATAAGCACGCCGTCCCTGCGGTTGACGATGGGGCCTTCCTTGGCGACGAGGTTCATGCCGTCGATGACGGCGTTGACGAGCAGCACGTCGTAGAGACGCATGCCGGCCATGGCCTGGGTGTAGTTGTTCTCGTAGAAGACCTCGATGGGGGTCCAGTCGTCCGTGCCGAACCGTTCGTTGATGCGCCTGATGGCGATGTCTACTTCCTCCACGTAGCGCTGGTACTGACGGATGTGCGTGCGCGACGGGACGAGGAACGCGAGGAAGCGCACGTTGCCGCGCAGGTCGGGTCGCCTGTCCAACAACGTCTCGTAGGCCGCGAACCCTCGAACGATGTTCTTGCTGGGCTCTGCGCGGTCGACGCGGACGATGGTCTGCTTGCCGAGGTGGGGCGTGAGCCGTTGCTCGTACTCGTCGGCACGCGGGGAATTGGCGATATCGCGCACCTCGTCCACATCGATAGAGATGGGGTAGCAGCGTACGAGGGTGGTGCGTCCCTTGTAGTGGACGCACGATCCGGTACGGTCGACGACAGCTCCTTCCAGGAAGGCGTCGCAACTGCCGAGGAAGGAGCGGACGTCGCGCGGCGCTTGGAAGCCGACGATGTCGGCCTGGCAGAGGCTGTCGCAGATGGCGGTGCGGATCATGGCCGGGAGGAGTTCCCAGTAACTCGCGGTGGGCCACGGGATGTGGACGAACTCGTGGATGCGGGCGTGGGGCAGCTGCTCCCGCACCATGCCGGGGACGAGGTAGAGCTGGTAGTCGTGCACCATCACCAGCGGACGGGCGTCGGTCTGAGCCGCCTCGTCCACGACCGCATCTGCGAACTCACGGTTGACGTGGACGTAGCCGTTCTCCCAGGCGTCGTAGACGGCGGCATCCACGCGGGGGGTGTACGGAGAGCTCCACATGTAGTGCTGGATGAACCAGAGGAGGGGGTTGCAGATAATGTTGTAGTGCTTGTGATAGGCGCGGCGGGGGGTGTTGATGAACCTGACGGAGACGCGCTGGCCGGGGAGCGGAGACGGGACCGCCCTGCTCTCGTTCGCCCGCGCGGCCCGGCGGTCGCCCTCGCTCATGGCCGAAGCGATCCAGGTGAAATCGACGTGGTTGGTGAGCCCGCTGAGCGCGGTCACGACACCGCCGCTGCCGCGGCGCGCCTGCAACTCGCCGCCGGATGCGACGTGGTACTCCATGGGGCCACGATTGGAGACGAGGATGAGGCGCTGGTCGCGGAGCAGGTCGTCTGCAAGGGCCTTCAGGGAGTCGTGGGCGTTCGTGGGGGTCTGCATCGGTGGCCTCTCCTCCGCGCTCCACACGCGCCCCGAAATCACCGCCCGTTACGCCGCTCTTGCCGGAGGAAGGGTCGTGGAAAACGCCTTGCAAGCCGGATGGTCGCTCCCCCAGAGCAGCGACCATCCGGACGCGGGCACGCTACCATACGGCTGGGGGAGGGTCAAACGAACGGAGGGCACATCGGTGTCTCAGTTTGCCTCTCATCGGTGTCTCAATCTGGCCCTGTACAACACGCCTGTTCCGGCTGCGAGGTCCTGCCTTCGGCGCGCTAAAGCGCGGGAACGACGCGGGCAGGAGTGACGCTTGACTCGCCTGCGCAGGTGTACGATAATCTGCGATTGGACGGGCCTGCGGGCCGTCTTTTTTGGTTGAGGCGGATGCCGTCCCGGCCCGAGTGGCGCAACGGCAGCGCAGCCGATTTGTAATCGGCAGGTTGTGGGTTCGACTCCCTCCTCGGGCTCCAGGTCTCACCGGGGAGAGGGCCTCTCCTGCGGAGAGGGAGCCCCTCCGTTGGAGGGGGAGTGTTAGGATACGTTCATCGGATCGGCGCACAGCCTCCGTGGAGGGATGGGAGAGCGGCTAAATCCATCAGACTGTAAATCTGACGCCCTCAGGGCTACGCAGGTTCGAATCCTGCTCCCTCCACCACGCCGCGCCGCAGAACAACAGTACGACACGCCCACATAGCTCAGGCGGTAGAGCACGTTCTTGGTAAGAACGAGGTCATCGGTTCAAGTCCGATTGTGGGCTCCAGGCGACTGCAAGGGGCCGGGAGCGTTCCGAAGGGCTCCGGGCCGATGACAGCGAGAAACGAAAAGGAAGCATCAGAGAGAACAGCAGGAGGCAGAGGGTTAGATGGCAAAGCAGAAGTTCGAGCGCACCAAGCCCCACGTTAACGTCGGCACGATCGGGCACGTTGACCACGGCAAGACCACGCTGACAGCGGCGATCACCAAGGTGCTCGCGCTGGGCGGCGGCAGCCAGTTCCGCGCTTTCGATTCGATCGACAGCGCACCGGAAGAGAAGGCCCGTGGCGTGACGATCAACATCGCCCACGTCGAGTACGAGTCGCCGAACCGGCACTACGCGCACGTCGACTGCCCCGGCCACGCCGACTACATCAAGAACATGATCACCGGCGCGGCGCAGATGGACGGCGCGGTGCTCGTGGTCTCGGCGCCGGACGGCCCGATGCCCCAGACGCGGGAGCACATCCTGCTCGCGCGCCAGGTGGAAGTCCCACGCATCGTCGTAGCCCTCAACAAGGTCGACATGATGGACGACGAGGAGTTGCTGGAGCTGGTGGAACTGGAAGTCCGCGAGCTGCTGAGCAAGTACAACTTCCCCGGCGACGACACGCCCATCGTGCGGCTGAGCGCCCTGCAGGCGCTCGAGTCCAGCAGCGCCGACCCGGACGCTCCTGAGTACGCAGGGGTCCAGGAACTCGTGAAGCAGCTGGACGAGTACATCCCCGTCCCCGACCGCCCGCGCGACGGCACCTTCCTGATGCCTGTGGAGGACGTTTTCTCCATCAAGGGCCGCGGCACCGTGGTCACAGGCCGTGTCGAACGTGGCGTCGTCCACCCGGGCGACGAGGTGGAGATCGTCGGCATCAAGGAGACGCACAAGACCACGGTCACGGGCGTGGAGATGTTCCACAAGCTGCTGGACGAGGCAGAGCCCGGCGATGCGGTCGGCACACTGCTGCGCGGTGTGGAGCGCGACGAGATCGAGCGCGGCCAGGTGCTCGCCAAGCCCGGCTCCATCAAGCCGGTCAAGGAGGCGGAGGCCGAGGTGTACGTGCTGGCGAAGGACGAGGGCGGCAGGCACACGCCGTTCTTCAGCGGTTACAAGCCGCAGTTCTACATCCGCACGAGCGACGTCACCGGTGAGATCGGTCTGCCCGAGGGGGTGGAGATGGTCATGCCGGGAGACAACACCCAGATGCACATCAAGCTCATCAACCCGATGGCGATGGAGCCGGGGCTGCGGTTCGCCATCCGCGAGGGCGGCAGGACCGTCGGCGCAGGCGTCATCACGAGCGTGACCTAAGGAGCGATCGTGGCCAAGAAGCGAGGAGACGTCCGCCAGTTGATCAACTTGGCATGCACCGAGTGTCGCGAGCGGACGTACCACAGCCAGAAGAACCGGCGGAACGATCCGAACCGGATGGAGTTGAACAAGTTCTGCCCACGCTGCAGGACGCATCGCCTCCACCGTGAGGTGCGGTAGCGTGGCACAATCTCGAGGCCGGAACCCGCTCCGCTCGATGATGGACGAGGGCCAGGTCCGCCGCCGAGGCAGATTGGCCTTCGTAGGCGAGGTGTGGAGCGAACTGACGAAGGTAACGTGGCCTTCACGCGAGGACGCCGCACGTCTGACAGTGCTGGTGCTGGGCGTGTCGGCTGTCGTGGGAGTGTTCCTGGCCCTGTGGGACCTCGGCTTCAGCACGTTGGTGGAGCGGGTGTTCCTGTAGGCAGGGCGCACTGCGGCACCTTTCATCTGATCAAGAAAGACAGAGGCTCATGACGCAACAATCCGTCATACCGGAGATCGAGTCTCACTGGTATATCGTGCACACGTACTCCGGCCAGGAGGACCGTGTGAAGCGGAACCTGGAACTGCGGATCGAGTCCATGGACGTGAAGGACAAGATCTTCAGGGTCGTGGTGCCGACCGAAGAAGAGATCGAGATGAAGGAGGGGAAGCGCAAGTCCGTCCAGCGCAAGATATTCCCCGGCTACATCCTGATCCTGATGCGGATGGACGACGAGAGCTGGTACGTGGTGCGGAACACGCCGGGCGTAACCGGCTTCGTCTCTTCCGAGGACGAGCGCGAACGCCGTCCGAAGCCGGTCCCGCTGGAGGATCGGGAGGTGGCGACCATCCTGAACCGGATGGAAGAGCCCACCCCGCGCATCAAGGTGGGGCTCGCCCCCGGCCAGATGGTGCGGATCACCGGCGGGCCGTTCGCCGAGTTCATGGGCTCCGTGGACACGGTGGACGAAGACAAGGGCAAGGTACGCGTACTCGTGTCGTTCTTCGGACGCGAGACGCCGGTTGAATTGGACTTCCTGCAGGTAGAGAGGGCGTAAGTGGCGAAGCGAGTTCGGGCGGTTCTAAAGCTACAACTTCCGGCCGGGAGCGCGACACCCGCGCCTCCGGTGGGGCCGGCGCTGGGTCAGCACGGCATCAACATCATGGGTTTCGTGAAGGAGTACAACGCTCGCACCGCGAACCAGGCGGGGACCATCATCCCTGCCGAGATCACGGTGTTCGAGGACGCCTCGTTCACGTTCGTGACGAAGACGCCTCCGGCGTCTGAACTCATCCGCAAGTCCATGGGTGTGGACAAGGGCTCCAGCAGCCCGCGTCACGAGCGCGCAGGTTCGCTCTCCCGCTCCGCCATCCGCGAGATAGCAGAGACGAAGCAGAAGGACCTGAACGCGGCCGACCTGGACGCCGCCATGAAGATCATCGAAGGCACGGCTCGCAGCATGGGCGTTGCGGTAGAGGGAGAGTAGGCATGGTGAAGCACGGCAAGCGCTACCGCTCCGCAGCAGAGACGGTGGACCGGCAGCAGCGGTACGAACCCGAAGCAGCGATCGGACTGCTGCGACAGACCGCAACGAGCAAGTTCGACGAGACAGTGGAACTGCACCTGCGAACGAGCGCAGACCCGCGTCACGCCGACCAACAGCTTCGAGGCGTTGCCTCGCTCCCACACGGGCTGGGGAAGCCTGTCCGCGTAGCGGTGTTCGTCGCCGGTGAGCGGGCACTGGCCGCCCAGGAGGCCGGGGCGGAGGTCGTCGGTGCCGATGACCTGGTCGAGCGCATCGAGGGAGGGTTCCTAGACTTCGACGTGGCCATCGCGACGCCGGACATGATGGGCAAGATCGGACGGCTAGGCCGGGTGCTGGGCCGCAGAGGCCTGATGCCGAACCCGCGCACGAACACCGTCGTGCAGCCGCAGGACATCCCGGACGCCGTACGGGAGGCGAAGAAGGGACGGGTTGAGTTGCGGATGGACCGCACCGCCATCATCCATTCGCCGCTGGGGAAGACGAGTTTCCCCGACGAGCAATTGCTCGAGAACATGGCCTCTGTGATGGACACGGTGAACCGGCTCCGCCCGGCAGCCGTGAAGGGCCCGTTCATCAAGACAGCACACCTCACGACAACGATGGGCCCGAGCGTGCCACTGGACGTGGGCTCGACGATGGCGATGAAGGTCGAGTAGACTGATTACAACAAGCGAATAGCCAACGCCGAAGACCGTGGGTCCCCCATCGCGGGGTTAAGCCGGAAGGGCCCACCGAGGCGCGCCTGATCAGCCTCATATCCCTATGAGCAACGCAGGGCCCGCGTCTTCGGAAGCGGGTCTTTTCTTATGGAGAGGTGAACAGTGCCGACAGAAGCGAAACGGGAAGCAGTGGCAGAACTGGCGGAGCGCCTGAGCAAGGCCGCCATCGTCATCGCCACGGACTTCTCCGGCCTCAAGGTCAACCAGATGACCGAACTGCGGCATCGCCTGCGCGAGCAGGGCGTCGAGTACCGGGTGGTCAAGAACCGCATCGCGTCCATCGCGGCCGGCGAATCAGGGGTCGAGGCCTTCCGGGACATCCTGGAGGGCGCGACCGGCGTGGTGCTCGGTTACGAGGATCCGGTAGCAGCGGCGAAGGCCGTGAACGACTTCGTGCGGCAGACTCGTGCGGAGTTGAAGGTGCGCAAGGGTGTGATGGACGGCGCGCTCATCAGCGAGGCTCAGGTCGTCGCTCTGGCCGCGCTGCCGAGCAAGGACGAACTCGTCGCCAAGCTGCTGGGGCAGATGAATGCGCCCATCAGCGGCCTGGTGAACGTCCTCAGCGGCCCGACACGAGCTCTTGCCATCGTTCTGCAGCGCCGTGCGGAGCAGCTGGGCACTGCCTGATAGCAACAACGAAACGCAACAGGGAAACAGGAGGACCAAGTGGCAACCAAGGAAGAACTCATTGAGTCGATAAAGTCCCTCTCCGTGCTGGAGCTTTCGGAGCTCGTGAAGGCGCTGGAAGAAGAGTTCGGCGTGAGCGCAGCTGCACCGGTGGCAGTCGCTGCCGCCCCTGCCGCAGGCGGGGATGCAGCCGAGGCCGCGGAGGAACAGTTCGAGTTCACCGTGACCCTGACGGACATCGGCGCGAACAAGATCAACGTCATCAAGACGGTGCGCGAGCTGACGAACCTCGGCCTGCGCGAGGCGAAGGAGATGGTGGAGAGCGCCCCCGTCGCCGTGCGGGAGAGCATCAGCAAGGAAGAGGCCGAGGACACGAAGAAGAAGCTGGAGGAGACCGGCGCAACGGTTACCGTCGCGTAGGTCCCGGCAACGCACAGTGGAAACAAGGGGCGGTCTTGCAGAAGGCCGCCCTTTCCGCATCCGAGCGAGGGAGGGCGCCATGTCGTCGTTGGGACAGGTGATCAAGGACGCGCTGAACAGGAACGAGGAGTACATGCTGGCCGCGGTGGAGGGACTGTCCGCTGAAGAGCTGCATCAGCGTCCGGCGCCGGAGTCCAACCCCATCGGCTGGCTCATGTGGCATCTGTCGCGGGTGCAGGACTTCGCTGTGTCCAGCATGGGGGGACAGGAAACGGTCTGGGTGCGCGACGGCTGGTACGAGCGCTTCGGTATGGCGCCTGACCCGTCCTACCGCGGCAACGGCGACACCAACGAGCAGGTGGACGCGTTCGCTTCGCCTCCGGCAGGGACGCTGCTGGACTACTACAGGGCCGTGCGCGCCAACACGGACGCCTTCCTCGACTCGCTGACCGAGGCCGACCTCGAGCGCATGGTGCCGCCGGTGCGCGGCACGGAACTCGTTCCGCTTCGGGAGCGCCTGCCGGGCATCATCGTGGAGTCGATCCATCACGGCGGCCAGGTCTGCTATGCGCGTGGCGCACTGCAGGGCCGGGGCTGGCTGAACAGGTAACGCGCTCCAAGAACCTCACACCCCCGCTCCGCCGATCCACCCCCATCCTGACCTTCCCCCATCGAGGGGGAAGGGATAAAGGGTCCTACCCGCCCCACGATTCGTAGTACGTGACCTCGGAGGCGGGCCTGCGCCCTGCGCCGCCGAACCGTTCGCCCTCGGCGGGGTAGCCCATCGCGATCATGCAGGCGGTGACGTAGTCGTCGGGTATGCCCAGCAGTTCCTTCACCTCCCCTTCGCGTCTCATGTGGAACGTCGTGATGACTGTCCCGATGCCGAGGGCAGTGGCGGCGAGCATCAGGTTCTGCGCTGCGGGGTAGATGGACGAGCCGGTCTGGAAGGAAGGCCTGCGTCCGCCTCCCGCAGCGATACAGGGGAAGATGAGCACCGGCGTCTCGGCCATGTGCTCGGCGAGGTACTCGGCTGAGCGATAGACCGCATTGCGCGGACGGTTGGGGTCGGAGGCGTACATCCCCACCCATCCCTCGTGGTACCACTCCGCGATGCGCTCTTTCTTCGCCGGGTCAGTCACGACGACGAACGCCCAGGGCTGACGATTGCCGCCGGACGGCGCGTGCGTTGCGGCCTCGATGATGCGCTCGAGGATCTCCTTCGGCACGGGGTCCGGTTTGAACCGGCGGATGGCCCGCTGGGCGTAGAGGGTCTCGAACAGTTCCGGTTCCGGCATCCTATCCTCCTTGCCGCGATGGAGAATCGAGTCTACTACGAGCCGTGCCTTCGGCTGGCTCACCAGCGCTCGGTGCCAGGCTTGCCCTTGAACGGCCCCACGACGTTGGAGGTTATCCAGCCGCCGTAGTAGCCACCCGGTTGCGGAGTAGCACGCTCGCCGCCGACGTAGCAGGCGTCCGCACGCCCCGCGTGGAAGGCGAACCATCCGGCGATGGCCTCGAAGCCCTGGAACGGCGATGGATAGCACCACGCCACGGCCTGGGCTTCGCGTCCGCGCACGCTGAGCGTCCAATAGGACGCCTCCCCCTTCCATTCGCAGAGCGTCGTGTGGCTCATAGGGCGGAGGAACGCGCGCTTCACGTCTTCCGGCGGGAAGTAGTAGACGGGCGCGCCGGCCGTCTCGCAGACGCGCATCCCGCGCGCGGTTTCGGCAACGGTCACGCCCGCGAACTCGACACGCAGACGCGAGCTGACAGGGTCCAGACGGGGCGGGCGCGGGTAGTCCCACACCGATTCCTGGCCGGGGCCGGGCGTCTCGACCTTCGCCGGGCGCTCCCGCGGGAATGCGCGCCAGTACGTTATCTGTTCTTCCGTCGTTCGGTCCGCCATCGTGTGACACCAGCCTGTAGCGCGTTCGCGGTTCTCTTTCGGATGATATCTGCGATGAGCTACACACACGCAACGACGACCGCCGAACGGATACTGCACGAGCCGCGATACCGCCCGGTGCTGATACGGGACATGCCAGGCGACCAGCGTCCACGGGAGCGCCTGCGGGACGCTGGGCCCGACGCGTTGAGCGACGCGGAACTGCTCGCGATACTGCTGCGCACGGGCACGAAAGCGGAGAGCGCTGTCACGCTTGCCAACCGGCTGCTGTCGGAGGCGGGCGGCCTCGAGCGCCTCGCTCGGGTGTCGCACGGCGAGCTGTGCGCGTTCCACGGCTTCGGAGAAGCGAAGGCTGCGCACCTGCTGGCCGCTCTGGAGCTGGGGAGACGCATCGCCACACTGAAGGATGAAGAAGGTCCGCCCGTGCTCCAGACATCGGTGGACGTGGCTCGGATGATGAAGCCGCTCATGGAATTCATGCCGCAGGAGCAACTGCGCGTACTGTCGCTCAACTCGCGGAACCAACTACTGGCCACGTCCACGGTGTTCATGGGGACGGTGAACAGCGTGAGCGTGCGTCCGGTAGAGGTGTTCCGGCAAGCAGTGCAGGTGAACGCTCCCAGCGTGGTGATGGTGCACAACCATCCATCCGGAGACCCGGACCCGAGCGCGGCAGACGTAGCGCTGACGAAGGAGATAGCCGCCGTCGGCAAGACGCTGGACATCAAGCTGGCAGACCACGTCGTCGTGGCGCGGGGCGGCTACGTGAGCATGCGGGACAGGGAGATCATCAAGTAGCGCGATGCACGAACGCGCCATCTTCACGCGAGGAGCCCGGCAGCGTTTGGCGTATCCTTTGAGCACAAATGGCGCAGCCGGTGCCGGCGCGTCGAAAGGAGTGACAGGATGGCTGAAGTTTCCCAACATGAGCCCGGCATGTTCAACTGGGTGGACCTGATGACCACCGACGTGGAGAGCGCGAAGGAGTTCTACTCCCAGCTGCTCGGATGCGAGACCGTCGACAACCCGGTGAGCGACGACTTCGTCTACACCCTCTTCAGCCGGAACGGAAAGAACATAGCGGGGCTGTCGCCGATGATGCCGGATATGCTGGAGCAGGGTGTGCCCCCTCACTGGAACTCCTACGTTGCGGTTGTGAACGTGGAGGAAGCGGCAGCGAAGGCGGCCAGACTGGGCGGGACAATGATCATGCCGCCGATGGACGTGATGGAGTTCGGGCGGATGACCAGCATCATCGACCCGACCGGCGCCGTCCTGAACCTGTGGGAGGCGAAGGCGCACATCGGCGCGGACCTCATAGGCGAGGCAGGCGCGTTCTGCTGGGCCGAGCTGTACACCCACGACACAGAGGCGGCGAGCAAGTTCTACGCGGGCCTATTCGGGTGGGCAGTTGAGCAGGTGCCAGGCGCGGGTGGCATGCCGTACAACCTGTTCACGAGCGGCGGAGCGCCCGCGGCTGGCATGCTCGCCATCCAGCCGATATGGGGCGAGGTGCCCCCGAACTGGACGGTCTACTTCGCGGTGGAGAACCTGGACGCGGCGCTGGAGAAGGTGCAAGCGATGGGCGGTAGCATGCAGATACAGCCTATGTCCATCCCCGGGATAGGGCGAATCAGCCTCATTACCGACCCCCAGCACGTCTACGTGATGCTCATCGAGTTGGACCAAGCAGCCTGATCCGAATCCAGGGCCGGGGCAGGTGGGCGCTGTTGCCTTCCTGCTCCGGAGGTGAGGTAGACGTAGCGCGATGGAACTGGGAACCGAACTGTTCGACGACATCGTCGTCATCCTCGTAGCGGCGGGGGTTGGCGGGCTCGGCGCACGCCTCCTGCGCCTCCCCCCCATCATCGGCTACCTCGTGGCAGGCGCAATAGTAGGGCCGCACGCGCTGGGCATAGTGACGCAGTTGGAGGACGTGCACACGCTGGCCGAGTTCGGCGTCATCCTCCTGCTCTTCGCGGTAGGCGTGGAGATATCGCTGTCGGACCTGCGGCGCCTCGGCTGGCGGGTGCTGGTCGCGAGTGTGGGCCAGATCACGCTGACGATAGCCGTGGGCTACGGCATCGGCACGGCGCTCGGCTGGGATGCGCGCGCGTCGCTCACCGCGGGTCTGGCGCTCTCGCTCAGCAGCACGATGGTCGCGCTCAAGACGCTGAACGACCGTGGCGAGCTGGGCACGCTTCACGGACGCCTGGCTGCAGGGATGCTGCTGGTGCAGGACCTCGCGTTCGTGCCGATGATGGCCGTCATCGCGGCGCTGGGAGGAGAGGGCGAATCGCTCGCCACGGAGTTGGCTATCAGCGCAGCGAAGGCCGCGGCCATCCTTGCGGGAGTGTGGTTCGTCGGTTCGCTCGGCCTCCCCTGGCTGCTCAAGCGCGTGGCGCTGGTGGGAGCGCGTGAGTCATTCGTCGTCACGGTGATGGGTGCGGCGCTCGGCGCAGCAGCGCTCACGTCCTGGGGCGGGCTATCCGCACCGCTGGGGGCATTCGTTGCCGGGCTGGTGCTGAGCGAATCGGACTGGGCAGGACGCCGCGCTCTCTCGGAGGTGATACCCGTCCGCGACGTGTTCGCTGCGCTGTTCTTCGTGTCTCTGGGCATGCTGACCGATCTCGGTTTCCTCGCTTCGCACCTCGGCGAGGTGGCGCTCTTCATCGCGGCGTCGATCGTGGTCAAGCTCTTCCTCATCTACACGCTTACTCGGGCGTTGGGCTACCTGCCGGACACGGCAGCCCGCACCGGGTTCCAGATGATCCAGATAGGCGAGTTCAGCTTCATCGTCGCAGGCACTGCGGTTGCACTGGGGGTTGCGGGAGAAGAGCTGTTGCCGCTCATCATCACGGCGGCAGTGGTCACGATGGGGATCACTCCGGGCTTCGTGGCTACAACATCGAAGGCGCTGACGTCCCTGCGGACGCGTTCCACCTTCTTCGAGCGGCACCTCGCGGGCGCAACAGGGGCGGAGTCGGCGCTGGAGCGCGGACCCACACTTCAGGGGCATGTCGTCATCGCAGGCTACGGGCGGGTTGGGGCGCTCATCGTGCAGGAGGTCGGCCGCCTCGGGCTGCCCTGCGTCGCGATTGAGTCCGACCCGGCAATCATCTCGCGCGAGATTGCGGACAACGACTCCTCGCTCATCTACGGCGACGCCACGAACGACGCCGTGCTCACGGCGGCGGGCGTGCAGCACGCGCGGCTGTTCGTCGCGGCGCTCCCGGAGCACGTGTCAGCGCTGGTTGCAGTGCAACACGTGCGGCGGCTCAACCCGGAGATACGCATCGTGAGCCGCGCCGGACGGCAGGAGGAGGTGCGTGCGCTGGAAGACATCGGCGCCGACGCAGTCGTCTGGCCGGAACTGGAAGCAGCGCTGGAGATGATGCGCGTCTCCCTGTTGGACGTGGGCGTGGCGAAGCCGGTGGTGGAAGAACTCGTCGAAGAAGCCCGCGCCGAGCTGGGCGAATGGGCTGGCGAGGAATCCTCCCCCGACGAGTCCTAAGGCTCGTCCGTGTAGCCCTCCATCTGGGAGGTTGCACCGCGCTTCGCCAGCTCTTCCTCGAAGTGCGACCGTATGGCCGGGTCCTCTTCCTTGAACTGTATCTGCGGCCCGCCAGTGTTCTTGTAGCGCGCGCCGACGTACCCCGCGTACCGGGGGTTGCCGTAGCGCAGGACGAGGTAGCGGATGGGCTCCGCGCTGCAGTTGAAGTGCTGGTGGTAACCGGTGCCGGGTGACATGAGCGTGCCAGCCCTGTAGTCCAGCTGCTCCCACTCCGTGCCGGGCGAGGGGTAGACGCCCTCCGGCCACTGCAGGTCATAGCCCTCCCCGCTCAGGAAGAGGTACGCCACGTCCGAGACGAGTCCTGCTTTCTTGCGGTTCGCCTCGCCGGTGTGCGCCTTCTTATAGGTGCCCGCCGGGAACTCGGAGAGGTGGCAGATGAAGTGGCCGTTGGCCATGTTGATCATCATGTTCTCCCCCGGGCCACGGGCCGTCCACCTGTCCAGCACCACGTTGTGCACATTGGGGATGAAGTTCGTCTCCATGAACCGGTCCTCGATCTTGGACGACTTCCCGCTGAAGTACAGCTCGTCGGTGGGGTCGAACCGGTCGGGGAACGTCATGGGGCAGTCGAAGATGAATTCGGGGCTGCCGTAGAGGTTGAAGGCGGTCGGGGCGTTGGTCGCGCCGTACAGCCGCACCGTCTCTTCGCCGCTGGCGTTGTACAACTCGTGCCATGCATTGAGCGGGATGGAGAAGACACTCCCCTCCTGCCATTCGAACGTGTGCTTCGGCTGGCCCTCGTACCAGACAGCGGTCGCGCCGCGTCCCTTGAGCACAAAGAAGATCTCCTCGTACATGTGGCGCTCGACGTTGAAGGTGCCCCCCGGAGGAATCTCGCAGACGAAGCGGATGGTCCCCTGGTTGTTTATGAGCGCACCATCGAGCGGGTCGGCGGTGAGGTCGAGCAGCGCGGCTTTCGTGCCGGTGCGCTCCCACGGCTCGACGTCGATGGTGTGGATGTCATCGACGAGCTGCTGCGTGTGCACGTGCAGTCCTTCGTCGGTCACCCACTTCTCGTAAGGGGTCAGTGTCCAGGGTTCGTAGCGATCGGTGAAAGAGACCATGCCGCGCCTCCTCTGCTGTCTCCTCGGCTGGCCGGAGTATACGCCCACGCACGCTGGTTCGCGCGGTGCGAATCGGAAGGTGCTACGCTATCGCCGTCAGATGTGACTACGACGGATCCGAGGCAGAGTACGGGCAAAGGAGGCTGACATGGTGCAGGAAGCTCAGAAGTTGGAGATCAAGACCACGGGCATCGACCACGTCGTGCTCTGGGTGAACGACCTCCCCCGCGCCAAGCGCTTCTATACGGAAGTGCTGGGCATGACCGTGGGGCACGAGAGGGACTGGCAGTGCTTCCTCAAGTGCGGCGAGCATGACCAGGTGGCCCTGTTCGATGCGGGGCGCGTCGGTGGCTCGGTCAACGGGCGTGAGCTGAACCACATGGCGCTGCGCATGGAGCCCGCGAGCTACGAGGAGACGAAGGCGAGGCTCGAGGCGGAAGGCGTCGAAGTGCGGGGCCGCGCCGGCGACCCGACGTGCATCTACTTCGACGACCCGGATGGCCACGGGCTCCAGCTGCTCTACAAGGGGCACGACGACTGATGGTGGACACCAGAGACGCCGCGCGGTCGGCGATAGACGCTGCGCGCGACGAGTTGACCGCGCTGAGCCGGCGCATCCATGCGAACCCTGAACTCGGCTACGAGGAGGAGCGAGCATCCGGCTGGCTCGAGGAGACGCTGGACGCCGCCGGGTTCGCGGTCGACCCCGGGATATGCGGCCTGCCGACAGCGTTCCGCGCCACGAAGGGCTCCGGTCCTCTGCACATCGTCGTCTGCGCGGAATACGACGCCCTGCCCGGCATCGGCCACGCCTGCGGACACAACGTCATCGCCGCGAGCGCCGCCGGCGCGGGCATCGGGGCTGGAGCAGTGGCCGACGACGCGGGGTTGACTGTCACGGTTATGGGCACACCCGCAGAGGAGGTGCTGCGCTCCGGCGGGAAGATACGCCTGCTGGAAGGCGGCGCGTTCGAAGGCGCTCACGCCGCGATGATGACGCACCCCGCCCCGTGGGACGTGGCCGTCTGGCCCATCGTCGCGGCGTCGTTCTTCGAGGTGCACTACGAGGGGAAGGCGGCGCACGCGTCCGGTTTCCCTGAACTGGGCATCAACGCTGCCGACGCACTGACCATCGCGCAGACGGCAATCGGCCTGCTGCGGCAGCACATCCGCTCGACGGACCGGGTGCACGGCATCGTCACGCACGGCGGCGACGCGTTCAACATCATCCCTGCGCATGCCTCGGCAGACTACGCGGTGCGCGCCATCACGCTGGACGATCTCACGGACGTCTACGAGAAAGTCATGCGCTGCTTCGAAGCAGGCGCGCTGGCCACAGGCGCGCGGCTCAGCATCATCGGCGGCGACAGGCCGTTCTCCCACCTCGAACACGACCTGGAGATGGCGTCGGCGTACCAGCGGAACGCGGAGCGCCTTGGACGGCGGTTCCCCGCGCCCGGCGAGTCGAGCCCGGCTACGCCCGTCTCGACCGACATGGGCAACGTCTCGCTCGCCCTGCCCTCCATCCACCCGGCGATCGGCATCGAGTCGCTGCCGGCGGTGAACCACCAACCGGAGTTCGCGGCGGCCTGTGCCACGCCCGCCGCGGACCAGGCGCTGTACGACGGCGCAGTCGCGATGGCGTGGACGATGCTGGACATGGCCGAGACGGCGTCGCTGCGGGAGCGTCTGCTGGCGAAATAGCCTGCTCGTAGGGAACCACGCTTAACGAGAGAGCGGGAGCCGATGGCTCCCGCTCTTCTATGTTCGTTCTACCCGTGGCCTACGTGGCGGCGACGTAGATGCGGACGAGTACGACGAGCGCGATGGTGATGATGACGCCGGATGTCAGCGTCCCTTTGACGGTGTTCAGTGGGTTGTTCATGTTCTATGTCCTCTCCCTTCTTGGCTTGAGTGCTCTCGGCGCTTAGCTCCAGAGCGAAGGCAGGTTCCTTGCTGCCACCATGAAGAAGAGCATGGGGATGGACAGCATCGTGTTCGTGCGGGAAGCCAGCAGGGCGGTGCGCGCCCACTTCGGCTGTTCGGCCGGCGCAGGGGTACCGTTCTCTACAGTGTCCCTCACGGCAGCGATGATCTTCTGCTGGTTCGGCCAGATGATCATCCAGACGTTGTAAGCCATGATGATGCCCAGGATCCCACCGATGAGAATCGAGTTCCCGGCTGCGGTTTCGATCAGGTACGACCCCGTCCCCGCGTCCGCCGCGTCTATCTCCGCTCCTATGATGTAGAGCAGTCCGAAGATCAGCGTCGAGAGCGCCGCCCAGCGGAAGACGTTCAACGAGAATGGCAGGATGGATATCTGGTAGTGCGGCCTGGCGGATGCTTCCATCCGCGGGAGTGCGATCGCCTGCACGAAGTTGTAGAAGTAGAGCAGGCCTATCCAGAGTATGCCGCTGAAGATGTGACCATAACGCGTCAAGTCGTAATATATCTCCATGCCTTTCTCCTTTCCCGGCGATTTGTCCGGCGAGATTACTCCACGACGGTAATCTTGCCAACCATCCCTGAACCTTCGTGTCCGGCCACCGTGCACACGAGCCTGTACGTTCCAGCCTCGTTGAACGTGAAAGTCTCGACCTGAGGCTCTTCGTTCTTCGGCACGACCCAGTTGATCCCGAGATCCTTAACCGTAAAGGTATGCGGTTCGTCCTCGGATATCAAGCGGAATTCCACCGTCTCGCCGACCTCGAACTCGAAAGACCTCGGTTCGTAGACGTAGTTCCGCATATCGACGTCCATCACGCCGTCCGTCGGCACGGCAGGTGTCGGGGTGGGCCCGGAGGGACCACATCCGGCAAGGATGCCCAGAGCAAGAACAGCTATCGTGAGGTAGAGGGTTAAGGTGGAACGTATCTTCACAGGTCTATTTTACAGCGGCGCCATTGCGTCCCGCGCCTGCTGGGCGGCGAACGCGATATCTTCCGACGTGTGCGCAAGCGAAACGAACGCGGCTTCGAACTGCGACGGCGCGACGTAGACCCCGCGCTCCAGCAGGCCGTGGAAGTATGCAGCGTACCGGCCCGTGTCCGAAGAGGCAGCTTCTTCCCATGTCGTTACCGTCGACTCGGTGAAGAATGCCGTGAGGGCAGAGCCGACCCGGTTCACGGTGACCGCCACACCCGTGGCGTCTCCGGCAGCGCGCAGTCCGGCCTCGGCCTCCGCGCCGAGCGCTTCCAGTGTGTCGTATACGCCCGGTCTGGCCAACTCCTGCAGGCAGGCGATGCCCGCAGCCGTGGCAAGCGGGTTGCCGGACAGCGTCCCCGCCTGGTACGCGGGGCCGAGCGGCGCGGCCATCTGCATCACGTCGGCGCGCCCGCCGTAGGCGCCTACCGGCAGGCCGCCCGCCGTGATCGTGCCGCGCCAGGGGGGAGGCGGCGCGGCCTTCTGCCCGGCGCGGCGGCCCCCGCGGTAGGCGCCTACCGGCAGGCCGCCGCCGATGATCTTGCCGAGACAGGTGAGGTCCGGCCTGATGCGGTAGCGCTCTTGCGCGCCGCCGTAGGCAACCCGGAAGCCGGTGATGACCTCGTCGAAGATGAGCAGCGCGCCGTTGTCGTCGCACAGCCTGCGCAGACCGGGCAGGAAGCCGTCCGCCGGGGCAACGACGCCCATGTTGCCCGCGACCGGTTCGACGATGACCGCCGCGACCTGGTTCACGTTCGCATCGAAGACCGCCTCGACCGAGGCGAGGTCGTTGTACTCGGCTACGAGCGTCTCGGCGGCATACCCAGGCGGGACGCCAGCGCTCGTGGGGACGCCGTAGGTCGCCGCTCCGGAGCCCGCTTTCACGAGCAGTCCGTCGGCGTGACCGTGGTAGTTGCCGTTGAACTTGATCAGCTTGTTGCGGCCCGTGTAGGCACGCGCGATGCGGATGGCGCTCATCGCAGCTTCGGTGCCGGAGTTCACGAGGCGAAGCATCTCGATGGAAGGCATGGCCCGCGTGATGAGTTCGGCGAGCTCGAGTTCGCGCTCCGTCGGTGCACCGAAGCTGGTGCCGTCCGCCGCCGCGCGCTGCACCGCCTCGACCACTGCCGGATGCGCGTGGCCCAGCACAAGCGGCCCCCACGAGCCTACGAAGTCGAGGTATTCGTTGCCGTCGGCATCGCGGATGCGCGCACCGCTGCCGCTGACGATGAAGGGCGGCGTGCCTCCGACCGCTCCGAACGAGCGAACGGGGCTGTTGACACCGCCGGGGATGAGCCTGCGAGCGTGGGCGAAGAGTCGTTCCGAATTATCGAGCCGCATCGTGCTGAGGGTGACAGTCTAGCACGGCCTACAGCATCGCTATCCTGACTCGCAGGGCGAGCGGGTCGCTCAGGGTCGAGCGGTACTCGGAGTAGTGGGCGATCAGCGCCCAACGCTCTCGATACACGGAGAGGCGGTCGCTCAGAGGTTCGTCCGCCGGAGCGTCGAGTTCGAGCACCCATTCAGGTTCGCCGGGCGCGCCGGTTGCGAAGCGCTCGAACACGGCGGAGGGCAACAGCCAGGCTTCCGGGCCCTCAGCGACACACATGATGAACAGGTGCGGACGTGGACGGAAGCGGCGCATGAGGAACGACCGGCTCTCTTCCGCCGACACCGGCTCCTTGATGATGACTTCCACGTACTGTCCGTCACCCGTCCTGACGGCGAGGTCGACGTCCGCGGAGCCGCCGACGGGCTCGAAGACGGCAGCATGCCGCTCTATGAGGTTATCGACAACGTGCTGTCTGGCGCTGGCCTCGGTCATGGTCAAGCGTTGCTCTGCAGGAGCCTGGCTGCGTCCTTCGCGAAGTAGGTGATGACGATGTCGGCCCCGGCGCGCTTGATGCTCGTGAGCGTCTCCAGCATAGCTGCCTGTTCGTCCAGCCAGCCGTTGGCTGCCGCGGCCTTGAGCATCGCGTACTCGCCGGAGACGTTGTAGGCCGCAATGGGGAGGTCGAACGCTTCCCGCGCCCGAGCGATCACGTCCAGGTATGCGAGCGCGGGCTTGACCATGAGGATGTCCGCCCCTTCGGATGCATCCTGCTGCAGTTCGCGCATCGCTTCCCGCGCGTTGGCGCCGTCCATCTGATACGCCTTCCGGTCGCCAGACTGCGGAGTGGACTCTGCGGCAACGCGGAACGGCCCGTAGAAGGCGGACGCCATCTTGGACGCATAGGCCATAACCGGCACGTCCGTGTGCCCGGCGGCATCGAGCGCGGCGCGGATCGCCCCCACCTGCCCGTCCATCATCGCGGATGGTGCAACGACGTCCGCCCCGGCGTCGGCGTGCGACACCGCCGTCCGGGCAAGCAGTTCGAGCGTCGCGTCGTTGTCGACGGTTCCGTCGTCGAGCAGCACGCCACAGTGACCGTGGTCCGTGTATTCGCAGAGGCACACGTCCGTGATGACAACCATGCCGGGCAACGCCTGCTTCAATGCCGACGTCGCCTCCTGGATGATGCCGTTCGGGTTGTACGCGCCGGTCCCGAGTCCGTCCTTAGCCGGCGGCAGGCCGAACAGAAGCACCGCACGGATGCCGAGTTGCTCCGCTTCCGCTGCTTCCCGGATGAGGTTGTCTATGGAGACCTGCGCCTGTCCCGGCATAGGGTCGATCGACACCCGAACGTCGCGCCCGTACGTTACGAACACGGGGTAAACGAAATCGGCGGGGCGCAGCGACGTCTCACGCACCATTTCCCGGAGGGCCGGTGTGCGGCGCAGCCTGCGCGGACGCACGGTGGGAAACGTCGCGCTACCCGCAGTGGCTGACCGTGAGGTCAGGAGTTCACTCATCGCCCAGAACCTCCAGCACGGCGTTCGCTACGCCGGGCACGGTATGCTGCGCAGCTTCCTTATCCACGCGTACGCCAAGCTCGGACGCGGTCTTGCTCGTGACGGGACCGATGGAGACCACCTTGCACCCGTTGATGAGCTCCGCACTGCCGAGCATGCTCACGAGGTTCCGCGCGGTGGAGGAGCTCGTGAACGTAACCGCGTCTATCGTACCAGAGGCGAGCGTCTCTCTGGCTGCTGCCGCCGCGTCATCGGGTACAGCGGTGTGGTAGGCGGTTACATCAGTCACGTCCGCGCCCATGTCCCGCAGGCCATCGGGAAGCGTCGGCGGTGCTATGTCAGCCCGCGGCAACAGGATGCGCGTCCCCCAAATATCCAACGAAGCGAACGAGTTGGCGACGGAACGCGTCGTGTACGCCGTGGGCATGAGGTCGGCGGTGATGCCGTGGCTCGAGAGCGCAGCCGCTGTAGCCGGCCCGATAGCCGCTACCCTGGTCTGCGAGAACGCCCTCGCGTCCCTTCCCGCTGCCTCCAGGCGGCCGAACACGGCGTCCACGCCATTCGTGCTCGTCAGGACTACCCAGTCGAAACCGGTGAGGTCTGCCAGTGCAGCATCGAGCGCAGTCGTATCTGCGAGCGGTCTCACCGCTATTGTGGGCAGTTCCACGGCCTCGGCGCCGTGCGCGGTGAGCAGCGCGCTGAGCGTGCCAGCCTGCGTTCGCGAGCGGGTGACGAGCACACGCTTGCCGAAGAGCGGGGTGCGGTCGAACCAACGGAGAGCGGGCCGCAGGGCGGCGGTCCCGCCGATGACAGTGACAACCGGAGACGTGATCCCGGCCTCGTTCCCCTTCTCCACGATATCCGCGAGCGTGCCGCTCACGGTGCGCTGGTTCGGGAGCGTCCCCCACTGGGTCACTGTGGCGGGTGTGTCCGCGGAGCGTCCTTCCGCAAGCAGCGTCCGGACAATCGCTGGGAGGCTCTGCCACCCCATCAGCACCACGAGCGTTCCACCCACGTTCGCCAGGGCTTTCCAGTCCACCTGAGGGTCCGGTTTGGCAGGGTCTTCAGAGCCCGTAACGACGGTGAACGCCGCCGCGATGTCCCGGTGCGTGACGGGCACGCCTGCATAAGCAGGCACCGCTATGGCGGACGTGACGCCGGGAACGACCTCGAACCGCACTCCAGCCTCAGCGAGGGCCATCGCCTCCTCGCCGCCGCGCCCGAACACGAACGGGTCGCCGCCCTTCAGGCGAACCACCGTCTTCCCTGCCGACGCGGCCACCACGAGCCGCTCGTTGATGAACGTCTGGAACTCGCTGGGCGTATCCGGTTCCTTGCCTACGTAGACGAGTTCGGCATTGGCCGCAAGCGCGAGCACTGCGGACGAGACGAGACGGTCGTACACCACCACGTCTGCCTTCTGCAGGAGCTCCGCGCCCCTGGCCGTGATGAGGCCAGGGTCTCCCGGACCGGCGCCAACGAGGTAGACCGCGCCGCCGGTCGTCATTGGCCTGCCTCCTCGAGCAACGCTGACGCCCCTTGCTCCAGGAACGCCTGGTATGCGGCCCTGCCCAGCAGGTCGGGCTCGGAAGCACTCCCCGTCACCTCAACCCGGTAACTCGTGGAGCCGTCCGGCGGCGTGACGGTCGCGAACAGCCGCATCTGGTCGCCCTGCACCTCCGCGAACGCTCCGAGCGGCAGGCGGCAGCCACTGCCCGCGGCTCGCAGGAGGGCGCGTTCCGCCTCGACCGCGGCCTCTGTCGGCTCGTGCACCAACTGACGCAGGAGCGCCAGCAGTTCGCGGTCGTCCGAGCGCGCTTCAGCGGCGAGCGCGGCCTGTCCGGGGGCGGGAGTGCAGATATGGGGTGAGAGGCGCTCAGCTATGCGCTCTGTCATGCCCAGACGCTCGACACCTGCCGCCGCGACGATGATGCCGTCGTAGTCCGGCCCCTCCGACTTCCGGATGCGCGTCTCCACGTTCCCGCGGATGGCCAGCAGCGAGATGTCCTTGCGTCCGTGAGCGATCTGTGCGGCGCGGCGAGGGCTGCTCGTGCCGATGCGCGCCCCCTCCGGCAGATCGAGCAGGCCCACGTTCCAACGGTCTATCAGCACGTCGCGCGGGTCTTCCCGCTCCAGCACCGGCACGGCAGTCAGCCCGTCCGGCTGGCTGGTCGGGAGATCCTTCAGGCTGTGCACGGCGAGGTCTATTCGTTCCTCGAGCAACGCTCGCTCAATGGCGGACGTGAACACCCCTAGCCCCAGTGTCTCGATGGCAGCTTCCGGTTGCTCGTCACCTGTCGACGCGATGGTCTCGATTCGGACGTCCAAGTCAGGAGCAACCCCTGCGAGTGCGGCGGCGACCGCGTGTGTCTGCGCGAGCGCCAGCCTGCTCCCGCGTGTCCCGATAGTGAACGTGCGCGGCATGGCCCGGTGCGCTACTCGTCCAGCCCGAAGAGCTGCCGAGCGGACTGTGTCACGGACTCGTCGTTACGCTCGCGCAGGTGTGCCGTCGGCTGGTGCAGGAGCTTCTTCACCAACGCCTTCGTCATCTGCTCGATGCGGCGAGCGTCCTCCTCCGACAGTCCCTCCATGCGCTCCACGGTCCGAGCGACCTCGGCTGCGCGCATCTCTTCGGCATCGTGGCGTATCGCCGCGATGGTCGGGGTAACGCCGCGCGCCTTCCACCACTGCCGGAACTTCGCCGTCTCCTCTGTGACGATGGCCTCCACCTGACGGGCCTCGGACTCGCGCTGCTGCCGGTTGGCCTCCGCCAGCGATTCCACGTCGTCCAGCGTATAGACGTGAACGCCCGGAACCGCCGCGGCCACGGGATCGACGTCACGAGGAACAGCCATGTCCATGATCGCCAGCGGGGTCCCGTTCCTCCTGGCTGCCGCCTCCTCGATGAGCGACGCGGACAGGATGAAATCCGGAGCGGCGGTCGCGGTCACGGCGAGGTCGGCCTGCGCGAGCAGCGACGCGAGGTTGTCGAGCGGCGCTACCTCCGCGTCCAGCTCTCGTGCGAGCTCAGCAGCGTTCGCAGGAGTCCGGTTGGCGATGACGATGCTCGCGGCTCCGGCGTCCCGCAGCGCGAGACCGGCGAGTCGGGAGGCTTCTCCCACTCCGATGATGAGAACGCGCTTGCCCTCCGCTGTCCCGATGGCGCGCCGCGCCAGCTCGATGCACGCACGGCTCAGCGAGAGGGCATTCCGGCCGATGGCCGTCTCCGTACGAGCGCGCTTGCCGGTGCGAAGCGCGCTGTGGAACAGGTGAGCCATCACCCCGCCGGACGCGCCCTGCTGCCTCGCCGCACTGAACGCGCTCCGGACCTGCCCGAGCACCTCCGACTCGCCGAGTATCTGCGAGTCCAGCCCCGACGCGACACGGAAGAGATGGGCTACCGCTTCGCTCTGATCAAGGGTGTACAGATGCTTGCGGACCAACTCCGCGTCGACTTCGAACTGCTCTTCGATGAACCCTTCGATGGCCCGCGCTCCGCGCTCGAAGGTTGGCGCGAGCGTGTAGACCTCGGTGCGGTTACACGTACCCACGATGACGCCGTGTCCGGCGTGGCGCCGCAGCGTTCCGAGCGCCTCCGGCAGTGTCTCGCTCGTGATGCTCAACCGCTCCCGCATCTCCAGCGGAGCGGTGTGATGGCTCAGACCGGTCATGACGATGCGCATCAGCCTACGACTCCGCGCCCGACAGCAGCGCGGCGCGCAGCCGCTGCCGCGCCTCGCTGCTCTTCCCCGCCCGAACCAACTCCAGTAACTCCTCGTCCATCGCTTCCTGCCACGCCTCCGGTGACGCACTCCTGTCCTGCGCCTTCAGTTCTCCGCGAACGTCCGCAAGCGCGTCCGCCACGTCTGCCCACTCGATGCACCGGCAGAACGCGTCGTGGTCGTAGTGCACGGGGTTCTGGTCGCCGCCCATCAGCTCCCGCAGCTTCCGTGCGAGTGCAGGACTAGCCCCACCCGTAGAGATCGCCACCGTAACGGGGCCGCGCTGGACGATGGACGGCGCGATGAATCCGCACAGCTCGGTAACGTCCACAACGTTGAGCAATGTCTTCTCACGTTCTGCTTCCGCGTGGATGGACCGGTGCAGGTCGGTGTCGTCGGTAGCGGCGATGGCCAACCACGCTCCTGCGAGGTCGCCCGGAGCGTATGGCCTGCGTATCCAGCGCACACGGCCCTCCGACGCCAGGTGCTCCAGTTCGGGCGTAGCGTCGGGGCTGACAAGCGTGACGTCCGCGCCGGAGGCGACGAGTTGCGCGACCTTGCGCTCAGCCACCTCACCGCCACCGATAACCACCGTGCGCCGTCCCGTGATGTTCAGATAGGCCGGGTAATACTGCGTCAATGCGGGCCTCTGCAAGCGTTCTCGGAGTACTAGCGTACAGCACCAGCCCCCCGTTGCGTACTGCTTCAGGCGTCACGTGGGTCGGCGGACGTACACTCCCACTCCGATTTGACGCACCCGCCCCTGTGCTCTATATCATGCGGTGTTTACGAACCAGCCGCACAGGAGGGGACGGTGGTAGTTTCCGGACGTACCTTGGACCTGGCCGGGGCACGGGGAGTTGCCGAGAGGCTGCTGGACAACCTCGGCAAGGTGATCCTCGGCAAGGGGGAAGAAGAGCAGTTGGCCGTGATGGCGCTGATGTGCCGCGGGCACCTCCTCATAGAGGACGTGCCCGGCGTTGGCAAGACCATGCTTGCGCGCAGCATCGCGAGGTCCATCGGCGGCACCTTCCGGCGTATCCAGTTCACGCCAGACCTGCTCCCCGCCGACATCACCGGCGTATCCGTCTTCAACCAGAAGAACGGCGAATTCGAATACCGAGAGGGCCCCATCGTTGCGCAGGTCGTCCTCGCGGACGAGATCAACCGCGCGTCACCCAAGACCCAGGCAGCCCTTCTGGAAGCGATGGAGGAGCGCCAAGTCACGGTCGACGGCGTAGCCCACCCCATGCCGGACCCCTTCATCGTCATGGCGACGCAGAACCCCATCGAGTACGAGGGCACGTTCCCGCTGCCCGAGACCGAATTGGACAGGTTCCTCGTACGTCTGCACCTCGGCTATCCGGACAAAGAGGACGAGATCCGGGTGCTGGAAGCACAGCAGTACGTTCACCCGGTTGAGGAGTTGGAGCCGGTCGTCGATGAGAACGACCTCGTCGCCCTTCAGAACGCGGTCCGCGGCATCTATGTCTCGGACGACGTGAAGGAGTACATCGTCGCGATAGCGGATGCGACGCGGAACCACGGCAGCCTCTATCTCGGCGCATCACCGAGGGGTTCGCTGGCGCTCTTCCGGCTCGTCCAGGCCAAGGCGCTGCTGGAAGAACGAGACTACGCGTTGCCGGACGACGTGAAGGCGTTGGCGTATCCGGCGCTCGGCCACCGGGTCATCCTCAGTTCGGCGGCGCGTATCCAGGGGACCACTTCCGCAGACGCGATAGCGGACGTGCTGGAACAGACCCCGGTAGCAGGAGCGCTCCCCGGCGCATGATGCGCCGGAGGCAGCGTCCGACAGTGGAGATGCCACCGTGAAAACGCGAATCGTGTGGGCAAGCGTGGGAGCGCTGCTGCTGATCCTGGCGTTCTCCACCGGTGAAGCGCTCTACTACCGCCTCTTCCTGGGCCTGCTCGTCGTTCCGGCTCTCGGTTTCCTCTCCAGCGTGCTTGCAGCCCGCCGCATAGAAGGCGGTGTGCAACGGCTCAGCGCCTACCTCCAGGTGGGCGACACGCTGGAAGAGCGCATCGTCCTGCGAAACACCCACTGGTGGCCGAAACTGCTGCTGGAAGTGCAGCACGACACGCAGCCCTTCGGGCGTGCCGGGCGCATCGCCACGCTCTGGCCGTACGGTTCGACTGTCTGGACGTCGACCAGTCACTGTGAGCGCCGGGGCATCTACCGGTTCGGGGAGTTGGAGATCACCAGCCGCGACCCGTTCGGCCTCTTCAGCAGGGCCATGCGCCTGGGGCGCCCGCAGACCGCGCTTATCTACCCCGCCACGGTGGACCTCTCCGATTTCTTCGTCCTCTCCGGCAGAGGTTGGACGGAAGGCATCATCCACGGACGGACCTTCACTCCCAGCCCCATCGCCTCCACCGTGCGCGAGTACACCTCGCACGATGCCGTGAGCAGGGTGCACTGGCCCGCCACCGCGCATACCGGCAGGCTCATGGTGAAGGAGTTCGACCGCGAACCGTCCGGGCCGGCCGACGCCATATGGGTCGTGCTCGACCTCGACGAACGCGTACAGAAGGGAGAGGGCACCGAAAGCACCGTTGAGTATGGCGTGACGACCGCCGCATCGGTGGCGAAGCGCTTCCTGGACTCAGGACGAAGCGTCGGCGCGGTGCTCTCCGGCAAGGAGCAACTCATCATCCCTGCCGCTCCGGGCATCGCGCAGATGGGACGCATCTTCCAGGCGCTTGCTCTGATCGAGCCTGGCAACGCAGGAGGTGTGCAGGAGGTGTCGGAGGCGGTCAGGAACGAACTGAGCAAGGGCGCGAGCATCGTGCTCATCACCGCCGCGCATCCGACCTCCGTCTCTGCGGCCGTCGAGATGCTGCACGCCACCGGCGCGGCTGTCGTTCCCGTGCTCCTGGACGCTCTCAGCTTCCAGGCAGGAGGCGGCACGTCCATGGCGCGGGGCACCGGGTTCGATGCCTACGTCATCCGAATGGGCGATGAGATAGGCAACCGGCTGGACTACCACTCCGCCCCGCCGGGGCTGGCGGTTCCGGCTCGGGAACTGCAGGGCGTACTGTCATGACCACGCTCGTTGCCCGCGCCCGTGCCGTTGACGTCCTCTCTCTGTGGGAACGATTCATCGGGGGGATGGGGCTTACGCTGACGCTCGTGGGGCTCGTGCTGTTCTCCGTCGTCATGCCCCTGCAGGAGGGCAACTGGGTCCCGGGGATGCCCGCGCCGCTCCTCATCGGCGTGTTGGGAGGCACGGCAGGTTGGGCGATGCACCAACGAGGCTGGACAGCCCGCCGCGCGGTCGTCACTGCTGTCGCTGCCGGTCTGCTGCTGGCGGCGTATGCGGGCACGACCGCGGCTGAAGGGTTCGCGATCACGGCCCGTGCCGTCAACGCGGTCGAGGACATCGCGCAGTGGTTAGCGGCCATCTCGACGGAGGAGACGCAGGCCGGGACGATCGAGTTCGCCATGTTCCTCTCGTTCGCCGTCTGGCTATTGTGCGTCTCCAGCGTCTGGCTGGCACTCCGCAACGCGCATGGGTGGTCGACCGTGCTGCTCGGCGGGGTGGTGCTCGCCTTCGCCCTCTCCAACCTGCCGGGAAGCCTTGGCTGGCGACTCGGCATCTTCATGGCGACGGGCGTCATGCTCCTCATCCACCTCAGCACGGTCCGGCGGATTGAGGGATGGCGCGGACGCGGCGCAGTGTTCGACGCCCGGACGGTGCTCACGCAGTCCGGCATCGTGCTCGCCATCGGGATGCTGGTGACAGCAGCCATCGCAGTGCTGCCCACACCGAACGTTGCTCCGCTCGGCGTGGTCTCACGCGCAGTGGACGACACAGCACAGGCGATAGGAGCACAGTTCAGCAGGCTGTTCAGCGCGCTGCCGTCCCGGCGGGACTACAAGACGATCACGTTCGAGAGCGAAACCCGGTTCCGGGGGAACCCGGAACTCACAGACGAACTGCTCTTCATGGTGAGCGGCCCCAGGGCCTACTGGCGGGCGCGCTCCTACGGGGTCTACACCAGCAGTGGGTGGGAGACGGCCGAGGACTCCGAGTTCCTCCCGTTCGAGGACATCACTCCTTCGGATGAACGCCGCATGGCGCCCCGGACCAACGCGTTCCGCATCGCCGCTGCAACCGACACGCTCTTCTCCGGTGGGCTGCCCGTCGATTTCGATGAACCCGCCGAGGCCTTGACGGCCCCCACGTCCGGCCCCGGCGCGGTGCAGGTGCGATTCTCCAAGGGCCGGGAGTACTTCCCGACGCGCGTCAACATGAGCTACATCAGCACGGGGCTCGAATCGGTCGCTACCCCGTTCGAGCTGCGGCGGGCGAGCGAGGAGTACCCGGAATGGACGGAGGCCTTCCTCCAACTGCCGGACACGCTCCCTGACCGTGTGCGCGTGCTTGCGGAGACCCTCGCCACCAACGAGGAGAACGCGTTCGACAAGGCGGTTGCCATCCGCAACTACCTCCGCCGCGTGCCGTACAACCTGGACATCGCCGCTCCCCCCGATGACGCGGACGGCGTGGACCACTTCCTCTTCGAGTTGGGGCAGGGTTACTGCGACTACTACGCCTCGGCGGCGGTGGTCCTGATGCGCTCCATCGGGATACCTGCCCGGTACGTGCTGGGTTACGCTCCCGGACGCCTCAATCCGACGCTCGGCGTGTACGAGGTGCTGGAGCTCAACTACCACGCCTGGGCGGAGGCGTACTTCCCGGAGTTCGGCTGGGTCAGCTTCGAGCCGACGCCTCCCAATGCCATCGAGTTCGGCGGACTGGACATCGGCGAGTCTCCCCTGCTGACGGAAGACATCGACATCGGTGAGCTGGGCGAGCTGCTGGAGGACGAGGAAGAGGACACGTTCGACGTCGACTTCACGCCGCGCAGGGAGATGCCCGCGTGGCTCGTTGCGCTGCTCGCGCTCGCGGGCGCCGTGGCGGTCGCCACGCCCGTGCTGCTGTGGCGGGAGTGGTGGTGGAAGCTGGGCGCGCTCCCCCGCTCCGAGGAGCTGTTCGCGAAGATGTGCCGCCTCGGGGCGGCGCTCGGCTTGCGGAAGCGGCCCGACCAGACGCCAATGGAGTACGCGGCGGTGCTGTCAGGAGCGATACCCGAGCAGAGCAGGCAGATACGGCGCATCACGCGTGCCTTCATCCTGCACCGCTACGCCCAGGGGAGGGTGCCGCTCAGCGACTTGCGGGACGCGGAGTGGTCCTGGGGCAACCTCCGCTGGGCCATGATCAGGCGCCTCTTCCGCGTGCGGCCTGCATGAGGAAGGGGCAGCCTTGCAGGCTGCCCCCGGTCTCCTCGTGTTGTCCGTTCCGGCGGCCTAGGTCTTGGCCGTCTCTCCGACGTACCAGGACTCGACGGCGTAGCGGATGTCGTCCTCGGCGCCGCTGATGCCGGCCTCGAGCGGGATGAACTTGATCCGCGGCACCTTGTCCCGGCCGAGCGCCATGTGCTCCGTCGGCACGTTGATGCTCTCCGCCGCTTCCTTGCTCCGGAAGGTGTTCATCGGCTCTCCGCCGTCCGCGACGATCTGCATCTGCTCGGTCAGCAGCCTGCGGTAGAGGATGATGCCCACGTCGGACTTGCCGAGCCGCTCCAGGTAGCGCTTGGCGACAGGCCCCTGCGTCTCCCAGGCCATCTTGTCCTGGTCCACCGTGAAGGTAGTGTCGTAGCGGCCCGAGGCGTCACGGTGCGGGACGTACTTGTAGGGGATGCGCTCCTGCTTCGGCACCGGTTGCCCTGGCGCGACCCGCCACGAGTAGTAGATGAAGTGCAGCGTGTGCGTGTCGTCTATCGGCACGCGGTACTGGAGCGTCTTGGACTGGAAGCCGCCGACGTAGAGGATCTGCGGGAAGAGGATGGGGTGGCCAATCTTCCAGTCGTCGCTCTCCTTGGTGTAGCCCTCCAGCACGCGGCGTTTGATGATGCCGTGGTCGAAGACGTCGAAGCCGATCTCCTGGTGCGGGATGCGCGGCGGCATCGTGGCCATGAGGTCAGGCGAGATGGCCTGCTGGTAGTTCGTGTAGAAGCGGTGCAGCCACTCCACGTGCACCGGGTCCAGCGAGTTCTCCATGCACTGCAGCCAGTTGCAGTCCAGCGTCGTGATGCCCACGTCGTGCACGGCGTCGTCCCACTGGAACGGGTCCCAGACGGGGAGGAAGGGCGCAGGCTGCGGCCCCATGTAGGCGAAGATGAGCCCGCCCATCTCCTGCACCGGGTAACCGGCGACCTTCACCTTCTCCTTGAAGCGTCCGTCCGGGTGGACGGTCTCCTCGAAGGGCTGCTCGATGCACTGCCCGGTCTCGTCCATCATCCAGCCGTGGTACATGCAGCGCAGGCCGTGCTCCTCCGGTATGCCGTAGGAGAGGTCGACGCGGCGGTGGGGGCAGAAGCGTTCGATGAGTCCGAGCGTGCCGGACTTGTCCTTGTAGAGGACGAGGTCCTCGCCGAGGATGCGCACCGCCTTGGTGGGGCGGTCGTCCAGTTCGGCTGTGGCGGCGACGGGGTGCCAGTAGCGGCGCATCAGCTCGCCCATGGGCGTTCCGGCGCCGACTTGCGTGAGGCGTTCGTTCTCCTGCTGGTTCAGCATGACGCGTCCTCCTGTTCCTACGTCTGTTCCGGGTGCGATCGGCGGGATTGTAGCACCTGGGTGTTCGGCGCGACCAAGAATGCCAACGGCAGCCAAATCTGGCACTCTTGGTCGGTCATCTACGAGTAAACGGGCCTGGCCATTTGGCATCCTTGGTCGCCTTGGTCGGGGCGTTTCCATGGCCGTGGCCTGCTTCCCGAGACCAAGGAACCAACAATACCAATGAAAACAAAGTTCGGGGCCACGAGCAGGTGTTCATTCCGTTGCATTTCGTTGCATCGCGCCGGCGCCGGGTGCCGCGACATAGTCATGAATCCATGGTAGGGAGGGAGGCGTCATTCGCACAATGGGGCGGTGTCACAGTGGTGGGGTGGGGGGGGGCTACGGCTTGAAGGCGATCGCCTCGCCGAAGCAGATCGCCCCGACCGCGCCGGGGTCGGCCTGCCAGTTGTCGAGAGCTTCCTGGGCCGTCTCGAACTCCTCGTGGGTCGCCACCCCGTACGTCGTGGCCTTCTCGATAACCTCGGGTGACAGGAACCAGCCCGAGGCAAAGGCGTGGAAGAAAGCAACGTCCTCCGCGGAGCCGAAGAACTCGAAGGAAGCGCCCGCCCGGATGCCGGTGAAGCCCGCGTCGATGAAGACCGCCTTCAACTCCTTCCCCATCTGGGGATGGCCGCCGTTGGCCGAGACGAGCTTCGCGAAGGTGACCCATGCATCCTTGGCGCCGAAGTCGGGCTCCAGGAACGACGACGCGATGATGGCCTCCCGGCTGGCGATCATGCCGCCGGGCTTCAGCACCCGCTTCACCTCCGACAACACCGCCCGCGTGTCCGGAACGTGCATCAGCACCGCGTGGCAGTGCGCCACGTCGAACGAGTCGTCCTCGAACGGGAGCGCCGTGACGTCGCCGACGTGGAACGTCGCATTGGCGTGTCCCCCCGCCTCCGCGGCGGCCCGCGCCATGAGTATCTGCGACTCCTCCATGTCGATGCCGTGCAACTCGCCGGGTTCGATCGCCCTCGCCAGACCGACCGAGATGGTGCCCGGCCCGCAGCCGAAGTCCAGCAGACGCATACCCGGCTTCAGGTGCGGAAGCAGGTACGCGGCGTGGCTCTGCGCGCTGCGCCGGTGCAGCATCTGCAGGAACTCCTCGCTATAGCCCATCGTGTACTCAGGGGCCTGTTCGGTCATCGGATCCTTCCTTTACAAGGGGTGTTGTCCCGCCATGTGCGCTGCTGCGCACGCGTGACCTGCCGGTCACCTGGTTCCCGCTTTCGCGGGAATGACGGAGAAGGCGGGAATGGCAGAGGAGGCGGGAATCACGAGGCCTACGCGTCCTCCACGGCGATGCGGAGGCGCTTGTTGATGCGGCCCTTGCTCTCGTGGCCGACGACGCGGATGCGGCCGACTTCCGAGGTGTCGGCGACGTGGGTGCCGCCGTCGGCCTGCACGTCCAGGCCGTCGATATCGACGACGCGCACCTCGGCAATGCCCTCCGGCAGCAGGTTGATCTTCGTGCGGATGAGGTCCGGGTGCGCGAGCGCTTCCTCGCGCGGCAGGAAGCGGACGCTGATCTCCCGGGCGAGGACGATCTCGGCGTTCGCCAGCTCCTCGACGCGCTCCGCGAAGTCTGCGCTCATGCTCTCCAACTCGAAGTCCATGCGAGCGGCGAGCGGCGTCATGTTGCCGCCGGTGACGTGCGCGCCGAAGTCGCGCCAGATGACGCCGCAGAGGATGTGCAACGCCGTGTGCGTCCGCATCAACTGGTGCCGGTGTTCCCAGTTCAGGGTGGCCATCACCGCCTCGCCAACGGCGGGGGCGGAGCCGTCCAACTCGTGCCAGATGTCACCGTCGCGACGGCGCACGCCGACGATCCGCCGCTCGATGCCGCTCTCGCACGCGATCGTTCCCATGTCGCACGGCTGACCGCCGCCTCCGGGGAAGAACGCCGTCCTGTCGAAAGCCACAGCGTTGTCGCCCGACGCCGTGACCTGGGCGTTGAACCTGCGCACGTAAGCGTCGTGATGGAAGATCTCCTCAGTCATCGGCTCACCCCTCCGCCTTCGCCATCAGGCGCGCTACCTGTTCCACATCCGGCGCGGAGTCCAGCGCCCACACCGCGCCGAGCAGCTCCTCCACCTGGCTCGATGGGAGCGCCTCGCCCGCGAGGGAGCGGTACTTCGCCTCCAGCGTCGAGTCGGTCATCGGGTTCTCCGGCGACCCCGTGGCGTGCTCCACGTAGATGGAGTGCACCGCTCCGCTGGTGAGCGTGATGGAGAGGCGCACCTCGTCCTCACGCATCGCCTCGTCCACCACCGCGCTCACCTTGGAGCGCACCGCGCTGATGACCGGGTCGGCGACGCGGGCGTCGGAGAACTGTGCGTCGTGCCCTGCCCCATCCACCAGCGCCGCGGCGGCGCAGTGCTGGAAGGAGAACTTCCCTTCCAGGCCGCGCTTCGGCTCCGCGCGGTTCATCAGCTCCAGCACCAGCGGGTTGACCTGCGCGTCGATGGAGGCGACGTCCTCCGGCGCGATGCCGTGCTCGTTGCGGAGCGCTATCACGGCGTCCTGTATCGGATGGGAGACGACCCCGTTCGCGTAGGGCTTCAGGCCGTTGTTGCCCAACTCCCAGCGCGAGCCGAGGTCTGCGAGCAGCGCCTCCTCGCTATGCCCGTTCGGCGACAGCACCTGCCAGAAGCCCCGGCGGCCGCCCAGAATGTCGTCGGCGCCGGTGAAGCCCTGTGTCGCGAGGCGCGCGGCCTGCACGCCGTTGCTCGCCGCCTTCGCGGGATGCATCGCCTTCGCGTGGCTCCCGAACACCTCACGCACGCCGGCCGCGAACGTCCCGGCGATGCCTATCGCCATGTTCATCTCGTCGGCGTCGAGTCCGAGCAGCCTTCCCGCACCCGCCGCAGCGCCGAACACGCCCGCAGTGCCCGTGATGTGCCAGCCCATGTCGTAGTGCCACGGGTGCACGGACATCGCCACCCGGCACGCAACCTCTGCGCCCAGGACGAAAGCCGCGAGCGTCTCCTTGCCGGTCGACCCACGCTCCTCGGCAACGGCAAGCACCGCGGGCCAGACCGGCGCGGTGGGATGCAGCACTGTCGGGAAGTGGGTGTCGTCGTAGTCCTGGAGGTGTGCGAGGAAGCCGTTGACCATCGCGGCGTTGAACGCGCTCGTCCGCAGCGTTGAGCCGACAACCGACGCCTTCGGCGCAGCGCCCTCGTCACGCGTCCAGTCGATCAGCGCATGGTTGCCGGAGTCGGCGGACGCCGAGAGCGAGACCCCGAGGATGTTGACGAGCGTGCGCTTCGCCTCGTGGAGCATCGACGGAGGGAGGTCCTCCGTGTTCGCATTCGCGACGTAAGCGGCCAGGGATTGCGTGGCAGACATGAGTTATCGAGCCTCCGTACGAGAATACGGAGGGGAGTATAGCGGGTGCAGTGATGAACAGTGGCGAGCGTGCGGGGAGAGCCCGCACGAACACGCGGCTGCCTCCCAGCCGCTTGGCGGCTGGGAGGAGGCGCGCGTCTTTCCGGAGGAGGAATCGAGGCGCTTAGCGGGAGAGACTGACCGCAGGCAGCAGGGCGCGCTGGCCCGCGTGGATCTCGTTCAGCATGTTGGAGACGTGCTCCTCCAGCGTGTGCAGGCAGTCGCGGCTGTAGTCGTCCGCGCCGTCGCGCCGCCGCTGGGCCTCCTGCTCCGCGAGGCTGATGATCCGGTCGGCCTTGCTATTGGCGTCCTGAACGATCTCATCAGCGCGCTGCTGGGCGGCCTTGACTAACTCCGTCTCGTCGACGAGCAGGCGGGCGTCGCCCTCGGCGGTGGAGCGGATGCGGCGGGCGTCGATCATCGTCTGGTTGACGATCTGCTCGCGGCGCTCGATCAGCTCCTGCGCCTCGTGGATACTGCGGGGCACCGCCACACGGAGCTGGTCTATCAGCCCGAGCATGTGGTCCGTGTCCACCATGGACATGCTCGTCATCGGCATCTTCTTGGATTGAGCCGCCATGCTCTCCAGCCGGTCCACCAGGTCCAGTAACTCCATGATTTCCTCCTTGGTTCCTCTGTCCTGTTATCTCTGTTGTCCGTAGCGCTCCGCGAGCGCCGCGATCACGTTGTCCGGTGCAAGTCCCCGTATGTCGCCACCCAACATGGCCACTTCCTTGAGGAGAGAGGCCCGCACGAACTGGTAGCGTCCGTCCGTCATCAGGCAGACCACGTCGACGTTGGGCGCGAGCTTCCGGTTCATCAGCGCCATCTCGAACTCCGACTCGAAGTCCGCGTGCATCCTGATGCCCCGGACGATGGCCGTTGCGTTCTGGGCCTGCGCGTAGTCCACGACCAGGCCGCTGAAACTGCGTACCTCCACGTTCGACAGCCCGGCGGCGGCTTCCTGTATCAGCCGCACGCGCTCCTCAGTGGAGAACATCGTCTGCTTCTGCGGCGCCTCGAACACGGCCATGATGACCTTCTCGAAGAGATAGGAGGCGCGCTGGAGGATGTCCAGGTGTCCCGCAGTCACCGGGTCGAAGCGGCCGGGGTAGATAGCCGTCGTCATGCCGCAGCCTCCGCGTGGCTGTAGAAGGCGAGCGATACGTCGCCGTAGCGGCGGTCGTCCCACTTCGCGAGCGAGCCGCAGCGGTCGTCCGCGGCGGTGCGGCTGGAGTGGCCGCAGACCAGGATGCCCTCGTCCCGCAGCAGACCGGCCTCGCCGATGCGCGTGATGAGGGCGGCGGGGAACGGCTGCGTGTACGGCGGGTCCATCAGCAGGAAGTCGCAGCTACCCAGGCGGTCGAGGGCGTCCTCGGCACGCGCCGCGTGAACGTCCGCCCTGTCCGCGAACCCCGCTGTCTGCAGGTTGGCCTTGATCACTGCTATCTGCCTCCGGTCTGCCTCGACGAACCCGGAATGGGCCGCTCCCCGGCTGAGAGCCTCGATGCCCAGGGAGCCGGTTCCCGCGAAGAGGTCAGCCACGTAAGCGTCCTCGATACCGTACCGAGCGAGGATGTTGAACAACGCGCTCCGCACTCTGTCGGTCGTGGGTCTCACGCCGGGCGCTCTGGGCGAACTCAGCGGTACGCCTCTTGCCATTCCGCCCGTTATCCGCAGCGCCGCTCCCCTGTCCGGCAGGTCGTCCTGCCGCCTCGAACTTTGCACAAAGTCTAGACTTGGTTTGAATCTCTGTTCAATGAAACTAGCTCGCTGGTTAGCGGGGTTTCCTCGCAGTGCTTCCGTGCGCTGATCTAGGCTATGAGGATGACCGAGCCATTGATCCTTCCGATACGGGCCGACCAGATCCCGCAAGCAGCTCATGCGATGGCAAGTGCCTTCGCGGAGGCCCCCCGCTTCAGGTTCCTCGTTCCAAGAGACGAGCAACGTCAGGCGAAGTTGCGCTGGTACTGGGAAGCCGTCATGCGCGCTTGTCTGCTATCGGGCGGAGTCGTCCACACGGCGCTGGAGAAGCCTGGCGGTTTGGTACAGGGTGTCGCGATATGGGACTCGCCGGCACAACGCCCATACAGCGTCACGACGCTCCTAAGGTCCAGCCTGTGGTCTACGCCCGTCCGACTCGGCATACCTGCCTGGTTGCGCCGTCGCTCCCTGAGCTCCGTGCTCGCCGCGCTGGAGTCACCCCAACCGTGCTGGTATCTCAACGCCATCGGCGTCGACCCATCAGCACAGCGTGGGGGACTGGGAAGCGCACTCCTCAACAGGATGCTCGCTCGCGTCGACGAAGATGCTCTACCCGCGTTCCTTGATACCTCCGCACCAGACAACCTCGGCTACTATGAGCGGTTCGGCTTCCGGGTTACGGCGGAGTCCACGCTGCCGAACGGCATTCCGCTCTGGGGCATGACCCGGCTGCCTAGGCACTACACGAGTCAGCAGGAGTAGCTGGCGTCCGCGCTGACGTTTACTTACCCACGGGCTACGGGTAGAATAGGCGAGCCGAGCGCCTCGCAGCGGGGAAACCCCACGGGCGTTCGGCTTTCCCCAACCTACCGGAGGGCTGCCCATGGCCTCAGAAGGCACATACCTGACGACCGCCGGGCTGCACGAGCTCGAAGAGGAGCTCGACCAGCTCCGTAGCGTGCGGCGCCAGGAAGTCGCCGAACGCATCCAGGACTCCAAGGAAGTCGGGGAGCTGGAGAACGCCGAGTACGAGGAAGCGAAGAACGAGCAGGCGTTCGTGGAAGGCCGCATCCAGGAGCTGGAGATGATGATAGCGAACGCCGTCATCATCCCCGACCACACCCAGGCCGGGGCCAGTTCCGACGTCGTCGAGCTCGGCTCCATCGTCGCCGTGCAGATGGGGAAGGGGAAGAAGGCCAGCACCTACACCATCGTCGGCAGCACGGAAGCCTCCCCCACGGACGGGCGCATCTCCAACGAGTCCCCGCTGGGGAAGGCGCTCCTCGGCAGGAAGGCCGGTCAGAAGGTTGAGTTCAAGACGCCTTCCGGCTCTCAGTCCATCACCATCGTCTCCGTTCAGTAGAACGGAACTTCTCACCCGGAGAGGCTGATGCCCCAACGCGGAGACGAGTTGCTCGCCAGCCGCCGAGCCAAGCTGGAGCGGCTGCGCCAACGCGACATAGACCCCTACCCCGCCCGCTTCCATCGAACGCACACGACGGCTGAGGCCGCGCGCGCCTTCACCGACGCCGAAGCCGCGGGCGGCGACGGCCCCGCCGCCACCGTCGCCGGACGCATCGTGCGCCTGCGCCGCATGGGCAAGGCGTCGTTCGCGGACGTCGAGGACTCGGAGGGGCGTCTGCAGCTGTTCATCCGCAGCGACGCGCTAGGCGACGACTACACGCTGCTGGACGACCTCGACCTCGGCGACTTCGCAGGCGCGTCCGGCACGCTGCTCCGCACGAAGATGGGCGAGATATCGCTCGCCGTGGAGGGCCTCACGCTGCTGGCGAAGGCGCTCCGCCCGCCGCCGGAGAAGTTCCACGGCCTGCGCGACGTGGAGCAGCGCTACCGCCAGCGCTACCTGGACCTCATCTCCAACCGCGAGGTGCACGAGACGATGCGCGCCCGCAGCCGCATCATCTCCGCCATCCGCGCCTTCTTCGACGCGCGCGGCTTCCTGGAGGTGGACACGCCGGTGCTGGTGCCTGTCCCTGCCGGAGCGATGGCGCAGCCGTTCGTCACCCGCCACCACGCGCTCGACCGCGAGATCTACCTCCGCATCGCGACGGAGCTCTACCTGAAGCGCCTCATCGTCGGCGGCATGGACAAGGTCTACGAGATAGGCCGCGTCTTCCGCAACGAGGGCATCGACGCCTCCCACAACCCGGAGTTCACCTCGCTCGAATCGTACGAGGCGTACGCGGACTACAACGACGTGATGCGGCTCGTTGAGACGCTCGTGCCGCAGGTCGCGCTCGAAGTCACCGGCGGCACGAACATCGAGTACGGCGGCGAGGTCATCCGGCTCACCGGGCCGTGGCCGCGCATCTCGCTCCACGACGCCATCGAGCAGTACGCGGGCGTGAACCTGGACGACCACCCGGACGCCGCATCGCTCGCCGACCGGATGCGCGCCATCGGGGTCGCCGCCACCTACGCGGAGAGCCGGGGCAGGCTCATCGACAAGCTCGTCGGCACGTTCGTCGAGCCGAAGCTCGTGCAGCCGTCGTTCCTCGTGGACTATCCGGTCGAGATGTCGCCGCTTGCGAAGGCGAGCCCGGACAACCCGACCTACACGGAGCGCTTCGAGGCGTTCGCCGCGGGCATGGAGATCGCCAACTCGTTCACCGAACTGAACGACCCGGACGTGCAGCGCGAGCGCCTCGCCGAGCAGGAGGAGCTGCGGAAGCAGTACCAGGGCGAGGACCTCGACCGCATGGACGAGGACTTCCTCGTCTCGCTGGAGCACGGCATGCCGCCCACCGGCGGGCTCGGCATCGGCATCGACCGGCTCGTTATGCTGCTCACCGGCCAGACGACCATCCGCGACGTGATGCTGTTCCCTCAGGTTCGCCACATGGGAGAGACGGATGCTTAGCACGAACCTGCTGCGCCGCAGCCCACAGACCATCGCCCGCTCGCTGGAGCGTCGGGGCGAGGACTCCGGCGTCGTGGCCGAACTGGCGCGGACGGACGAGCAGTGGCGGCAGGCGCTGAGCGAACTCGAAGAGCTGCGCGCGAAGCGGAACGAGGCGAGCCGCGCCATCGGCGACCTGATGAAGAGCGGCGCGCGCGAGGAAGCCGACGCCCGCAAGGACGAGGTCCGCATCCTCGGCGAGCGCCTCAAGACGCTGGAGGACGAGTCACGCACGCTCGAGACCGCGTTCCGCGACACGATGCTCACGATCCCCAACATCGTCTCGGACGCCGTGCCGGACGGTGAGGACGAGACCGGCAACGTTGTCGTCCGGGAGGAGGGCGAGAAGCGCTCCTACGACTTCGAACTGAAGCCGCACTGGGAGCTGTCCGAGTCGCTCGGCATCACCGACTTCGAGCGCGGCGCGAAGCTCTCCGGGCGGATGTTCTACGCGCTCGGCGAGGCGGGGGCCCGGCTGCAGCGCGCCGTCGTGCAGTGGATGCTCGACCTGCACCGCGAGCGTCACGGCTACGAGGAGCGCGGCGTGCCGTTCCTCGTCCTCGGCCAGACGCTTGTGAACAGCAGCAATCTGCCGAAGTTCGCCGACGCCCTCTACCGCGACGCGGAGGAGGACCTGTGGCTCATCCCGACGGCGGAGGTGCCGCTCACCAGCCTGCACGCCGACGAGATACTGCCGCCGGGCGCGCTGCCCATCAAGTACATGGCGCACACGCCCTGCTTCCGTCGCGAGCGCGCCGCCGCGGGTTCGCAGGTGCGCGGCCTCAAGCGCCTCCACCAGTTCGAGAAGGTCGAGATGTACCAGTTCGTCGAGCCGGAGCAGTCGCCCGCCGCTCTGGACGAACTCGTGGAGCACGCATCGGACATCGTGCGCGGGCTCGGCCTGCCGTTCCGCATCCTGCAACTGTGCAGCGGCGACATCGGTTTCGCGTCGACGCTGAGCTACGACGTGGAGATATGGACGCCCGCGAGCGAGGAGTGGCTGGAGGTCAGCTCCTGCTCCAACTGCACCGACTTCCAGGCGCGGCGGGCCAACATCCGCTACCGGAAGGAGCACGGCGCGCGGCCGGACCTCGTGCACACGCTCAACGGCTCCGGCCTCGCGCTGCCGCGCGTGCTCATCGCACTGCTGGAGACGTACCAGCAGCCGGACGGCTCCGTCCGCCTGCCGGACGCGCTCGTGCCCTACATGGGCGGCCAGCAGACGCTCGCCCCGCTCTAGTCCCCGGCGTTTGCCGCTCCGCAACCGCTCAGATAGCATCGTCCTGAGGAGGACCACTTGTACGAACGCACTGTCCTGCCGAACGGCCTCCGCGTGCTCTCCAGCACCATGCCGCACGTCCGCTCCGTCGCCACCGGCATCTTCGTCGGGGCGGGGTCCCGCTACGAGGACGACGACATCGCCGGGGCCTCGCACTTCCTGGAGCACATGCTCTTCAAGGGCACGGCCAAGCGCCCCGAGCCGCAGATGATCTCCCAGGCCATCGAGTCCGTCGGCGGCATCCTCAACGCCAGCACCGACCGCGAGGCCACGCTGTACTACACCAAGGTCGCGCGCGACCACTTCGACATAGCGCTCGACGTGCTGACCGACATGTACAACTCCCCGCTGTTCGTGCCGGACGAGGTCGAACGCGAGCGAGGCGTCATCCTCGAAGAGCTGGCGATGACCTACGACCACCCGGACTCCCTCGCCGACCTGCTCATCGACAAGGCGCTCTGGCCCGACCAGCCGATGGGGCGCGACGTGGGCGGCACCCGCGAGTCCGTCGGCGGCATCACGAAGGAGCAACTGGCCGCCTACCACGCGCGGCAGTACGTCCCCTCGAACACGGTCGTCGCCGTGGCCGGGAACGTCGAGCACGAGGAGGTCGTCGAGCGCGTCGGCGCGCTGCTCGGTTACGAGCGAGCGAACGAGACGCTCACGATGTACCCGGTGCAGGCCGACGAGGACAGCCAGGGCGTGCGGGTCGAGGTCGCTCATCGCAAGACGGACCAGGCGCACATCTGCCTCGCTGTCGACGGCCCCGCCGCGAACGCCGACGACCGGTACGCGGTCGACATGATGAACACCGTGCTCGGCGAAGGGATGAGCAGCCGCCTGTTCGTCGAACTGCGGGAGCGGCAGGGCCTCGCCTACGACGTACACAGCAGCGCGATGCACTACCACGACTGCGGCGCGCTCCTCGTCAGTTGCGGCGTCGACACCTCGAACGCCGACAAGGCGGTGCAGGCCGTCCTGCGCGAGCAGTACGGGATGCAGGAGGGCGTCACGGAGGAGGAGCTGTCGCGCGCCGCGGAATACGCGGTGGGACGGCTCGATCTGCGGCTGGAGGACACACGCGCGGTCATGGGGTGGATGGGCGGCCAGGAGCTGCTGCGGAACGAGGTACGGACCCCGGAGCAGGTCGTCGCCGGCATCCGCGGCATCACCGTGGACGAGGTGACGGCTGCGGCGCGGCGGTACTTCGGGCCCGGCGCGTACCGGCTCTCCGTCGTTGGTCCGTACCGCTCGCAAGCGCGGTTCGAGAAGCTGCTGGCGGCGTAGGGGGGCGGCAGGGCGGTTCGCGAACCGCCCCACACCGGATCGTGCTGCGGGGGTCCTGCCTTCGCAGGAACCCCGCCCCGTTCCCTGTCATGTTGAGCGCAGCCCGCGCTTCAGCGCGCAACATCCTCTCAGGGGACGTCCCACTGATGAGGCGTTCCCCGAGAGATTCCTCCGCTCCGCTGCATTCCGCTCGGAATGACACACCTCCCTTCCCTCCCCACCCCGTGTGCCCTGTCGGGCACCTGGATTCCCGCTTTCGCGGGAATGACGAGTGAGGGGGCGGGAATGACGAGTGGTCTACACGAAGCGGATGCCGATCTCCACGAAGAGCCAGATGAGCGAGGTGATGCCGGCGCTGCCGCTGATGATCATGAGGTCGCGGCGGTGGAGGCGCCAGCCTTCGTACGTGTCGGCGTCGTGCGGGGCGTCGAGCAGGAAGCGCTCGATGCCCCGCAGGCGAGCGTCGATGGCGTCGAGCTTGGCCGACCAGACGCGCTCGGTGAGCTCGTGCTCGCGGGTATGCGCTTCGCTCTCGGCTTCCAGCGCGGCGAGCCGTTCCTTCTGTGTCAGTACGGTCGTCATGCAACACCTCCCAGGCGGTAGGGCTCCAGCAGCAGGCGGACGTCCGTATCGAGGTCCGCGTCGACGTAGAACGGCTCGAATGCAGGCGCGCGTGTCCACAGGCGCGCCGCGTTGATGAGCGCCGCACGCTCCACCGGCGCGGGCCATCGCACGATGTAGACCGCGTCGTTGAGTCCGTGCTGCTGCGGGGACGTGCCGTTCAGCCCCCGCGTCACCGTGAGCCGGTTGGAGGAGACGGTGCGCACGAGCATCCGCTCCGGGCCTGCGGCTATCGTCTGTCCCACCGCGAAGTCGGACCCGTTGGACACGTCCAGCAAGGTCGCGGTCTCGCTCAGGCTGCTCCGGAGCCGCGAGCGCGAATGCTCCAGCCGCTCGCCGAACCCCCACCTGCCGCGCACCTCGTAGCGGGCTGGGCCGCGCTCGAACCGCTGGCGCGGGCCGTTGCCCCAAACCCGGAGCGCGTTGTGCGGCCTGCCCCAGTGCTCCTCCGGCGAGGCGTTCAGCGGCAGCAGGTGGTACTCCGACGACGCCCACGCCGTGCGGTAGTTGCCGCTCTCGTCGTCGTCCGAGCGCAGCGACGAGACCGCGATCGTGTCCGGCAGCGGCAGCACCGCGTCGCCGGTGCCGTCGAACCGGCGCGTCTCGGTGAGCGCGTAGAAGTGCCGGTTGCAGTAGCGGTCTGCCGCCTCCGAGACGGCGAGCAGCAGGTTGAGCAGCGCGACGTCGGCACCGCTGCCGCCCGCCGGGTTGTCCAGCAGCGACGTGTCCTTCAACTTGGTCAGATCTCCGTACAGCGAGCGGTATGCTTCCGTGCCCATGATCAGCGCTCCTCCGTGTACTCAACGATGAATTTGTGCGACGTGGTCGGCCGCGTTATCCAGCGGAAGCTCAGCGGTGTCAATGACGGTTTACTTTTGACCCACCTGTGACGGTTTGGAATTGACCCACCCCGCCGCTAATGTCCAGCGATTCTGTCAGTCGTCGTCTGCCCGTCCGGCGTTGTGCTGAGCACGTGATGCGAGGTGAACAGACCTGCCTGGCGCTTCTCCTTGAGCCGGTAGCTCTCCCCCCGGATGTTGAGGATGTGGCTGTGGTGGAGCAGCCGGTCCAGGACGGCTGAGGCGATGACGGTGTCGCCCAGCAGGTCACCCCACTCGCCGAAGCCCTTATTCGAGGTCAGGATGATGCTCCCGCGCTCGTAGCGGGCTGAGATCAGCGTGAAGAAGGCGGTGGCCGCGTCTCTGTCGTAGGGCCAGATGCCGAACTCGTCGACGACGAGGACCTTGGGAGCGAGGTAGATACGCATGCGCCGCCCGAGGGTCTGCTCGGCCTGCGCCTTCCTGAGGTCTTCCATCAGGTCGTAGGCGCGGACGAAATAGGCTCCATGGCCATGCTCGATCGCCTTGAGCGCCAACGCGATGGCCAGGTGGGTCTTGCCCACGCCGGGCGGTCCGAGCAGCAGGACGTTGGTGGCTTCGGCGACGAAGGCGAGGTTGGCCAACTCCTTGACCTGGCGCTCGTCGACGGAGGGCTGGAAGTCGAAGTCGAACTGCTCGATGGACCGCTGGAAGGGCAGATGCGCCAGCTTGGTCCTCGTGGTGAGGTAGCGCTCACGGCGAGCGTCGACCTCCACGCCCAGCAGCTCGGCGAGCATCTCCGGATAGGTCAGTTGCTTGCTGGCCGCGCCGTCCAGCGTGTTGTCGAGCGCCTCGGCAGCCTGCTTGAGCCCCAGGCTCTCCAAGTATTGGCGGACCTGCTCCAGGGCGATCACCGCACACCTCCGGCTGCTGCCAGCTCGTAGACGTCCAGCGAGCGTCGCTCCACCTCTTCAACCGCCACCTGGACTGCCACGGCCTCCTGCTGTGGACGGCCGTCTCCCCTGGGCAGCCCTTCCCACTGGCCAGGTGCAGTGAAGCGCTGGCCGGGGCGCTCGGCACGAGGATGCACCGCCAGTCGCTGATCGCCCGTCCATATCTCCACCGTCCCCGAGCGCTGTCCCACCTGGACCGTCGCTCCCGCCCACCGCCAGGGCACACCGTAGCGGGAGCCTTCCCAGTGCACGTAGCCGTCATGCGCCACTCTGCGGTCGTCCCGCAGATACGGCGCCAGCGTCGAACGCTCCGGCAGACCTCCGAGGTGGACCCGCTCCTCGACCAGCATCTCCCAGGGGCGCCGGCCCGTCGTCCCGTGCATGCGCCGGTTCGCCACGCTGTCGCACCACTCGAGGCTCTGCCGGTTCAGGTCCGCGTCGTCGGTGAACCGTATGCTCGGCCACAAGTTGCCGCGCACATACTTGACCCCGCTCTCCACCTTCCCCTTCGTCTGCGCCCGATACGGCTGGCACACCCGCAACTCGAATCCCATCCGCAACGACATGTCCAGCATCCGCTGATTCCACTCCGGACGCCCATCCGCGTCGCGCCCCAGCACCACCACCTTCGCGTTGTCATACAGGCACCGCCGCGGCACACCCCCGAAGTATTCGAACGCGTTGACGTGGCACTGCATGAAGCTCGCCACGTCCGCTCGCCGGACGAACTCGACGTAGATCGCTCGCGACCAGCCCAGCACCATCACAAACGCCCAGAGCCGGTGCTTGCGGCCGTCTGCGCCGACGTAGCCGAAGCTCCCCCAGTCCACCTGCGCCTGCTCGCCGGGCTCCGTCTCGAACCGCATCGTCGCCCGGGGCTCGCGGCGAGGACGTCGCAAACGCACGTGCTCCCTCAGAATCGTGTAGCTCCCCTGATAGCCCAGCGACTGCAGCTCACGCAGCAGCACGACGCAGTTGTCCAGACCCTCCCCCAACCGGCGGTCAATGTAGCCGGTGTAGGCGTCCAGCTTGGACCCCCGCGGCTCCCGCTGCTTCGCCCGCGGCACTCCCGGCGACCTCAGATACTTGCGCACCGAGTTCCGGGAGACGCCCAACTCCCGTGTGATCCCGCGGATCGAATACCCCTGACCCCTCATCTCGTACAGGTCTTTCATCGTCCCACCTTTCAGCAACGTTCTCCTCCCCGTCAGTCTGCAGGGAGGATGTTCTGCTCTGGGGTGGGTCAATTCCATTCCGTCATTGGTGGGTCATTTTCAATCCGTCACTAACA